>NZ_BAAAGX010000042.1:0-170598 GCF_039524755.1 Cryptosporangium japonicum | reverse complement strand
CAACGCCGCCACACCGCCCTCGGCGGCCGGCCACCCACCAGCCGCCTGACACCAACCTCATGACCGAGTACACCTAGAGCGTGCGGCCCACCGAGGTGAACCCGGCGTAGGCCGCGAGTTCGCGCGGCTCGTTCGCCTCGGTCGCGAGCGTGCCGTCGGGCGCCGGTCGGAGGGCCGCCGACCCCGCGGCGGCCGAGCCGGTCGGCGCCGGGCTGACCGGAGCGGCCGACGGCGCGACCGGCCAGGTGCGTCGCCAGAGCTGCACGAGGCTGGGGCGCCGGGTGTGGCTGCGCCGGCGCCGGGCGAGCTGTTTCGTCCAGCCGGAGACCCGGCGGCTCGCCGGGTCCTCGACGTAGTGGTGCAGCGCCCAGGACAGCGCCGCGACCACGGTCGCGACGATCGCCAGCACCACCCACCGGTTGAGGCCCAGCCGCGCGGTGCCGATCGTCAGCAGCGTGTAGCCGATGTTCTCGTGCACCAGGTACAGCGGGTAGGTCAGCGCACCGAGGAACGCCACCCGCGCCGCGCCCGGCACGCTCACGCCGTTGACCAGCAGGACGAACACCGCGAACGTCGCCAGCAGCACCGACACGACGACCACGCCGGAGAACTCGACGTCGTACTTCTCGGTCAGCGACCCGGCGAACGACACCCCGAGCCGCAGCGCCCACGCGCAGGAGAGCACGGTCAGCGCCAGGGCGGCCCACCGCTGGCGACGGGAGAGGTCGGTGCCGGGCCCGTCGGTGGCCAGCAGCGCGAACCCGACGCCGGCGACGAAGTACGGCGCCCACTCCGGCACGAACAGCCGGCCCCACCCGGCCGACATCGGCGCGTAGTGGTGCCCGACCGAGATCGCGAGCCAGATCCCGGCGCCGGCCAGCACCCGGTTCGCGGTCAGGCCGAACGCGGTGCCGACCGCGACCAGCCCGTAGAACGCCAGCTCGACCAGCAGCGTCCAGTACACCCCGTCGACGTACGTCACGCCGAACGCCTCGCTGCCCATCGTGAGGTTGGCGGCCCACTGGCCGAACGTCACCGCGTGCCGGTCACCGGGCAGCACGGTGACCACCAGCGCGGTGAGCGTGCACGCCGCCCAGAACGCCGGGTAGAGACGCCCGGCCCGGTTGAGCAGGAACACGCCGGGGGAGCGGCCCCACGCGCTGCGCAGGATCACGAACCCGCTGATCACGAAGAACACGTCGACGCCGAGGTAGCCGTAGCGGAAGTACTCCGCGACGCCCTCGAAGCCGGTGGTGGCCAGCGGGTCGGACCCGGTGGCCGAGCGGAACATCCAGTGGAACCCGACGACCGCGACCGCGGCGAGCAACCGGAGGACGTCGAGTTCGGAGCAGCGCCGGAACCGGCGCGCGGCGGACGGGAACGTGGTTCCGGGGCGTGGCCGTGATTCGGCGAGGGATGTCGAGCTCACCGCTCCCAGGTATCCAGCGAATCCTATGAGTGAACGCAGAGCGGTCGGTTTTCCGACCCCCAGTGCCCCGATTCACAGGTGTCGCCTACCCTGACGGCGCCGAGCGTGTGCGCACGGTACCGGTGGAGGAGAGCGGGATGACGTACCCACAGGACCCGCAAGGGTGGCAGCAGCAACCAGGCGGCTACGACCCCAACGGCGGCGGTTACGGCGACCCCTACGCACAGCCGGGTACCCATCCGCCCGCCTACGACCCCACCACCGGTCAGCCCGCGCAACCAGGGCCGTTACCGCCCGGCTACCCGAACGCCCCCACGTCGGGCTACCCGCCGGGCGCCCCGACGTCGGGTTACCCCGGCGCGCCCACGTCCGGTTACCCGGGCGCGCCCACCTCCGGGTATCCGGGCGCGCCGACCTCTGGGTACCCGGGCGTGCCCACTTCTGGTTACCCGGGTGCGCCGACCTCCGGGTATCCGGCGGCCGGGTACCCGGCCGGTGGCTACGGGGGTTATCCGCCGGTGCCGCCGCCGAAGAAGAGCCGCACCGGCCTGATCCTCGGCATCGTGGCCGGGGTCGTCGTGCTGCTCGTCATCGCCGGGTCGATCGGTGCCTGGGCGCTGCTCTCCGACGAGCCCGAGCCGACCCCCACCCCGACGGCGGCCCCGACGAGCCAACCGCCGTCCCCGTCGGCCCCACCGACCGACCCCGCACAGCTCGCCCAGTTCAAAGACCCCGACCTGCGTGAGTTCGCCCGGCGCGCGGCCGGCGAGTCCGACCGCTGCGAGGTGATCACGTCGACGATCCCGGCCGGCAACAACGCGGCCGAGGCGGTGAAGTGCATCTACAGCACGAACTATCAGGTCTACTTCCTGCGCTACAAGACGCTCACCGACCGCGACTCGTACGCCCAGTCGGCGCGCACCGGCTTCTCCGACGACTCGCTCGTCGTCGACGGCGACACGTTCTGGACCGACGACAAGCAGGTACGCCAGGGCAACTACATCACCGGGCACAACACCAGCGACAACAACCGCTACACGTACTGGGACGTCCCCGGGAAGCCGGTCTCCGGCGAGGTCTACGCGACCAGCAGCGACGCCGCGGCGATCGAGCAGTTCTGGCGGACGATTCGCTGACGCCCGCGGTTACCGACAAGTAGGGTCGGCAACCATGAGCGAAACCGGTACGGAGTTGGAGGGCCACGGCGGCGAACTCGCCCTGGCCGCGCTGCGGGCCCGCGGGGTCAGTGCGATGTTCACGCTCTCCGGCGGGCACGTGTTCCCGCTCTACGACGCGGCGCACACGACCGGCTTCCCGCTCATCGACGTCCGGCACGAGCAGAGCGCGGTGTTCGCCGCCGAGGCCACCGCCAAGCTCACCCGCCGCCCCGGCCTCGCGGTGCTGACCGCGGGGCCCGGCGTCACGAACGGCGTCTCCGGGATCACGTCGGCGAAGTTCAACGGGTCGCCGGTCGTCGTGCTCGGTGGCCGGGCCCCGCAGATGCGCTGGGGTGCCGGCTCGCTCCAGGAGTTCGACCACGTCCCGGTGCTGGCCCCGATCACCAAGCACGCGGCCACGGTCACCGACATCAACGCGCTCGCCGCCGACGTGGGCGCCGCCGCCGACCTGGCGCTGCGCCCGCATCGCGGCCCGGTCTTCCTCGACCTGCCGATGGACGTGGTGTTCGACCGGGCGACGTCCCGGATCGAGCCGCCCGCGGTGCCGGCACTGCTGGAGGCCGACCCGGCCGAGGTCGCCCGCGCGGCCGAGCTGATCGCGTCGGCGGCGCGCCCGGTGCTGGTCGCCGGCTCCGACGTCTACGCCGGCTCGGCCGAGCTCGCGCTGGTGGCGGCGGCCGAGGCGCTGCGGGTGCCGGTGATCAGCAACGGCCAGGGTCGCGGCTGCATCCCGGCCGACCACCCGCTGGCGTTCGCGCGGGCCCGCGGCGCCGCGTTCAAGGCCGCCGACGTCGTCGTCGTGGTCGGCACGCCGCTGGACTTCCGGCTCGGGTTCGGCACGTTCGGCGACGCGCGGGTCGTGCACGTCGTCGACTCGCCGACGCAGCGTGCCGGGCACGTCGCGACCGCCGCCGCGCCGGTCGGTGACCTCGCCACGATCCTCACCGCGTTCGCGAACCACACCGGTCCGCGGACCGACCACGAGGACTGGATCACGTCGCTGCGTGACCGCGAGAACGCCGCCCGGGCTTCCGATGCCGAGACTCTCCGCGCCGACACCGATCCGATCAAGCCGGCGCGGATCTACGGCGAGCTGCGCCAGGTGCTCGACCGGGACGCGGTGGTGATCTGCGACGGCGGTGACTTCGTCTCCTACGGCGGCCGGTACCTCGACTCGTACACGCCGGGCTGCTGGCTCGACCCGGGGCCCTACGGCTGCCTCGGCACCGGCGCCGGGTACGCGATCGGGGCCCGGGTGGCGCGGCCGGACGCGCAGATCTGCGTGCTGTTCGGCGACGGGGCGGCCGGGTTCTCGCTGATGGACGTCGAATCGCTGGTGCGCCAGAAGCTGCCGGTGGTGATGGTCGTCGGGAACAACGGGGTGTGGGGCCTGGAGAAGCACCCGATGCAGGCCGTCTACGGTTACGACGTCGCGGCCGACCTCCAGCCGGGGCTGCGTTACGACGACGTGGTCCGCGCGCTCGGCGGCGCGGGCGAGACCGTGGAGAAGCCGGGTGACCTCGGCCCCGCCCTCCGCCGGGCCTTCGACGCCGGCGTGCCCTACCTCGTCAACGTGCTCACCGACCCGGCCGACGCCTACCCCCGGTCGTCGAACCTGGCTTGAAAAGTTTTTCCGGCGTGCTGTCGTAGGGAGGCCGCGCGCTTCGTGGGGAGGGTGAAGGCACCCTACGAACGGAGCGCGCGGTGAAGCTCAGCGTCAACATGTTCATGACCCTCGACGGGGTCGTCCAGGGCCCCGGCGCCCCCGACGAGGACACGTCCGGCGGGTTCACCCGCGGTGGCTGGGTGGCGCCCCTGTTCGACGACGACCTCGGCCGGTTCGTCGACGGCTACTTCCAGCAGACCGAGGCGCTGCTCTACGGGCGCCTCACCTACGAGATCATGGCCGCGTTCTGGCCGCAGGTCACCGACCCCGGGGACGGCGTCGCGACGCCACTGAACACGTTGCCGAAGTACGTCGTGACGAACACGCTCACCGAGGCCACCTGGAACAACTCGACGATCATCAGCGGCGACTTCCTGGCCGCGATCCGCGACCTGAAGAAGCAGCCGGGCAAGGAGCTCCAGTTGCACGGCTGCGCCCGGCTGGCGCGCACGCTGCACGAGGCCGGCTTGATCGACGTCTACCGGATCATGGTCTTTCCGGTGGTCGTCGGCGACGGCAAACGGCTGTTCGGGCCGGACGGGCCCGCGACCGGGTTCCGCACGGTGAGCACCGAGACCACGTCCGCCGGGGTCACCGCGCTGACGCTGGAGCCGGTACCGTACGCCACCGCCGGATTCACCGTGGTGGACGGCAAAGAGCAGATCGAGGAGCGAGCACGATGACCCAGTACATGATTTCGGTCCACCACACCGGCGGGTACCCGGAGGTGGACCCGGAGACGATGCAGGCGCAGTTCGCCGCCGTCGACGCGTTCAACAAGGAGATCACCGGAGCCGGGAAGTGGGTGTTCGGCGGTGGTCTGATGCCGCGGGACACCGCGACGATGGTCGACGGCACCGGCCCGGAGACCGTGCTGGTCGACGGCCCGTACGCGGAGACCAAAGAGGTGCTCGGCGGGTTCTGGGTGATCGAGGCCGAGAACCTCGACGAGGCCCTGAACTGGGCGTCGAAGGCGTCCAAGGCGTGCGCCGCCCCGGTCGAGGTCCGGCCGTTCCAGGGCGAATGACGGTCACTGACGCCGAGGTCGACCGGATCGTCCGGGCCGAGTACGGGCGCGTCGTCGCCACGCTCGTCCGGCGGTTCGGCGACCTCGACTTGGCCGAGGAGGCGGCCGGTGAGGCGCTCCTCGTCGCCGTGCAGAACTGGCGTCGTGACGGGCTGCCGCCGAACCCCGGCGGCTGGCTCGTCACGACCGCGGGCAACCGGGCCATCGACCGGATCCGGCGCGAGTCGGTCCGCGACGCCCGGCAGAAGGAGGCCCTCGTGCTGACGCCGGAAGCAGGCGATCCGCTGGGCGCGGTCGACGACGACCGGCTGCGCCTGATCTTCATGTGCGCCCACCCGGCGCTGGCCGTGGAGGCCCGGGTCGCGCTCACGCTGCGGCTGGTCGCCGGGCTGTCGATGGCCGAGATCGCGGCCGCGTTCGTCACGCCGGAGACGACGATGGCGCAGCGCCTGACCCGGGCCAAGCGCAAGATCAAGGCCGCGCGCATCCCGTTCGGCGTGCCGTTCGCGCACGACCTCCCGGCGCGGGTGAGCTCCGTGGCCGCGGTGATCTACCTGGTCTTCAACCAGGGTTACTTCGCCACCTCCGGTGACGTGCCGCTGCGCGGGGAGCTCTGCGACGAGGCGATCCGGCTCGCCCGGCTGCTGCGCCGGCTGCTGCCGGACGAGCCGGAGGTGCTCGGGCTGCTCGCGCTGCTGCTGCTCACCGACGCGCGGCGCCCGGCCCGGTTCGACGGGGACACGCTCGTGCCGCTCGCCGAGCAGGACCGCGGCCGGTGGACCCGGTCGCTGATCGAGGAGGGGCACGAGCTGGTCCGCGAGTGCCTGCGCCGGCAGCGCCCGGGGCACTACCAGATCCTGGCCGCGATCAACGCCGTCCACACCGACGGGCCGACGACCGACTGGCCTCAGGTGCTCGCGCTCTACGACCAGCTGATGGTCGTCGCGCCGTCGAAGGTCGTGGCCCTGAACCGGGCGGTCGCGCTGGCCGAGGTCGACGGCCCGGCCGCGGCGCTGGCCGAGGTCGACGCGCTCGACCTCCTGCCCTACCACGCCTGGCACGCCACCCGGGCCGACCTGCTGCGACGCTTGAACCGCCCGGCCGAGGCCGCGAGCGCCTACGAGGCAGCGATCGCCCTGGCCGACAACCCCGCCGAGCGCGATTTCCTCGGCGCCCGGAGGGCCGCGCTGCAGAAATCTTGATCGACCGGCGCCGCCGCCGATGGGACCTCCGTGGTCTCGACGGCGGACGTCCGCGCGCGGCGGGCACAAGCCGCCCGCACGGTCGGGGTGCCGATCGTCCTGATGAGCATCGTCCTGGTCCTGCGCGGACTCGACATGGCCGGCACCACGCCGCTCTGGGTCTTCGCGATCCTGGTGCTCTCGGGCACGGTGCTGCACAGCCCGGGGCTGAACGCCGCGGTCCTCGGCGACGACCCGACCCGGTGGTTGTGGCCGCGGGCGATGATCCGGTTCGCGGTGAACACGTCGATCAGCTACGCGCTCGGCTGGGGCGCGGTCCTCGCCGCGACCCACTTCATCCTGGTGTCGGACTTCCTCGCGCGCTCCGGTTCACGGGCGTGGCGTCCGGCGGCCGTCTGTAGCGTCGGCACGATCGCGCTGGGGCAGCTCGCGGTGGCGTTCGGCCTGTTCAGCTACCTCCCGAGCCCGCCGGTGCACGGCATCGCCGCGCTGGTCGCGCTGTTCTCGGCGATCAGCATCCGGATGTTCGGCAACGCGGTCCGCCACCAGGAGAGCGCCCGGGCGGCGCTGGGGGTCAGCGAGTCGCGTTTCCGCGCCGTGGTGCAGGACGGCTTCGACGTGGTGACGTTCAGCGATGCCGACGGTGCCGTGCGCTACGTCAGCCCGAACGCCGAGCGGCTGCTCGGCTACGCGCCGGCCGACCTGCTCGGCTACGGCCTGCTGAACCTCGTCCACCGCGACGACCGTGGCGTGCTCTACGAGCTCAACACGCGGGTGCGCGCGCGCCCGGACGCCGAGTACTCGGTGGAGGTGCGGGTCCGGCGGGCCGACGGTGTCTGGCGGTGGCACGAGTTCGTCGTGCGCAACTCGCTCGCCCACCCGGACATCGAGGCGCTCGTCGGTCACCAGCGCGACGTGCACGACCGGCGGACCGCCCAGGACCGCATCGCCTACGCCGCGACGCACGACGCGCTGACCGGGCTGGTCAACGCGTCCGCGTACCTGCTGGCGCTGGAGGAGTCGCTCGCGGACGGCGCCCGCGGCGGCTACCCGGTCGGCGTGCTCTTCCTCGACCTCGACGGCTTCAAGGCGGTCAACGACACGCTCGGTCACGCCGCCGGCGACGAGAAGCTCCGGCTGGTGAGCGCGGCCCTGCGTCAGTGCTGCCGCGAGCGTGACGTGGTGGGGCGGATGGGCGGCGACGAGTTCGTCGTCGTGCTCAACGGCGTGGCCGGCCGCGCCGAGGCGGAACGTCTGGCGGCGACGATCATCGCCCGGATCGCGGCGGACCAGGGCGACGACGTGCCGGCGGTCGGGTGCAGCATCGGTGTGGCCGTCGCCGAACCGGGCGCGGTGGACGCCAGGGCGCTGCTCCGGCGGGCCGATGCCGCGATGTACGCGGCCAAGCGCCGTGGCCGTAACGGGTACGAGGTCTACCGGTCCGATCTGCTCTACTCGGCCGGGCCGTAGACCGAGTGCACGACGCCGGTGGCGAACGTGGTGGACGAGAGCAGTTTCAGGGGCACCGTGCCGCCGTCGGAGAACAGCTTCTGGCCGGTGCCGACGACGATCGGGTGCACCAGCAGGTGCAGCTCGTCGATCAGCGAGTGCTGCAGCAGCCACTGCACCAGGCCCGCGCTGCCGGTGATGCCGAGCCGGTTGTCGGCCTTCAGCTTCGTCAGCTCGGCCACGACGGCCGCCTCGTCGCCGCTGACGATCGTCGAGTTCTCCCACGACGCCGTGGTGAGCGTGTTCGAGACGACGTACTTGCGCGCGCTGTTCATCTGCGCGGTCATCGGGTCGTTGGCGTCGGCCTTCGGCCAGTACTCGGCGAAACCGTCGTAGGTGCGGCGGCCGAGCAGCATCGCGTCGTTGTCCATCAGCGCGCCGACCGCGGCGCCCATCTCGTCGTCGAAGTACGGGAAATGCCAGGTCTCGGGTGCCTCGATGACGCCGTCGAGGGAGATGAACTGGCCGGTCTTGATGTACCCCATGGTCAGGAGCCTGGCACGACCGCGCAAGCGAGGCCGAGCGGCGGCGCGCCGAGGGCGAGCAGGTCCTCGTGGAACCGTCGCGGGGTGGTGCCCGCGCGTTCGCGGAGGTCGCGCAGCACGAGCTTTCCCCAGGTGTAGCGGCCGTAGGTGGGGTCGAACGTGCCGCGCCGGGCCTCGGAGACCGCGGCCGGCCCGGACAGGAACGCGTGCTCGGTGAAGCGCGCGGTGGCCTCCGCGACGCTCATCGCGCCGCTGTGCAGACCGATCGCGCAGAGCAGGCGCACGACGCGCACCAGCGCCTCGAGCGCGACGCCGGCCTGGAAGCGGGGGTCACCGGCCCGGAACCCCTCCTCCAGCGCGAGTTCCTCGACGTAGTGGGCCCAGCCCTCGACGAACGCGCCGGAGAGCAGCAGGCGGCGGACGTCGGAGTCGAGGCGGCGCAGCGCCCGGCCGTGGGTGTAGTGGCCGGGGGCGACCTCGTGCACGGTGATCGCGGGCAGGCTCGACCGGTTGAACACCGAGAGCCACTCCTCCTGCTCCGAGCGCGGCCACGACGGGTCCGGCGGCGTCACGTGGTACCAGGAGGGCGCGTCGCGCTCGTAGGGTGCGGCCCAGTCCATCATGGCCATCGCCCACTGCCGCGACTCCGGCGCCGGGCCGACCAGGCACTCGCCGTCGGTGTCGGGCATCAACCCGGACGCGTTGCTCCAGGCGATCACCTCGTGGGTGAGCGTCTGGGCCTCGGCGAGCACGCCGGTGGCGTCGGGGTGGTCGGCGAGCAGTTCGGCGACCGTGGTGGCCGTCGGCTGCCCGGGGGCGATGCGCGCGCAGGCGTCGTCGAGCAGGGCGCGGACGCGGGTCAGCTCGCGTTCGCCGTCGTCGGCGAGCGCGCTCAGGTCGACGTCGAGCGCCTCGGCGCTGCTCAGGAGAGCGGTGAGGGCGGGCGCGCCGAGCTCGACCGGTGCGTCGGTCTTCGTGCGCAGATGGTCGACGAACCGTGCGTGGGCGCGGTACGCGTCGGCGTGCTGGTCGGGGTCGAGCCCGGCCGCCAGCCCGATCGCGCCGCTCAGGCACGCGTCGGCGACGTCGGCGGGCACCGCGTCCAGCGCGGAGATGCTCGCGTCGATCGCGTCGGGCCAGGCCGCGAGGTGACGTGCCTTCGCGTCGGCCCGCTCCCCGGCCGGGGCGTAGTCGCGGTCGTAGCAGGCCAGGTCGAGGTTGTTGATGTGCGGCACCGGGTTGCGGCGGTGCAGCTCCAGCTCCCCGAAGCGCACGTGCGCGTTCCGCTCGAACGCGGCCACGTGGGCCTCGTCGTGCGGGTCGTCGTAGGCCGGGCCGGCCCCGATCCGGTGCAGGGCGCGCCGGATCGCGTCGGGGGAGAGGTCCTGGGCGATCCCGTCGTACTCGTGCCGGCCGGCGCCCTCCCGGGTGCCGGCCACGTCCAGGTCCGCGAGCGCGCGTAGCCGGGCGTCCACGTCAGCGGGCGATCGCGACGGCGAACAGGTCGAGGCTGGTGTCCACGTCGTCCTCGGTGAACGTGAAGTCGCGGTGGGTCACCCGGGTGACCTCGCGGCGCAGGGCCGGGTGCCAGGTGGCCGGTGGAGCGGCGACCTCGGCGGCGAAGCCGTCGGCGAACTTGCGGTCGAGGCGGCGCAGCCGGCCCCGGTGGCGGACGCCGTACAGGCGGTCGACGCGGAAGTGCGGTTCGAGGAACGCGGTGAGCTCGTCGGCGCCACCCGGACGGGTCGGCGTGCTCACGATCAGCGTGCCGGCCGGCCGCAGCACCCGCGCGCACTCGGTGACGTCCGGCCGCAGTTGCAGGCTGACGACCACGTCGACGCTGTGGTCGGGCACGTCCGTCCCGGTCGTGATCACCTCGCGCGCGACCGCGGCCAGGATGTCGGCGCCGTGTCCCTCGCCCGCCGTCTCCAGCACGGTGGCTCCGCGGAGCCACGGGCGGGCCGCGAGGTAGGCGACTTCGTGCCGCCGGAACCAGTAGTTCTCGACCGAATTAGCGGGCCGCGTCAGCGTCAACTCCACCGCGCGGACATTAGTGCACGCGCTGCGACCGCCTTCCGTGACCGGCGCCATGCTGACTGATGTCCCCAGACGTGGTGATATGGCTAACAAGCTCCGTCGTGAACGGCGGATGCAGACGATGCTACCGGTGGGTAACATCAAGGGTGACTGTTTTACCCAGCGTGCGCGCCGACGCACGAGTCCGAGGACGATCTGAGCAGGAGGTCTGAACAGACCCATGAACATCGTCGTACTGGTCAAGCAGGTTCCGGACTCCGGTACCGAACGGTCGCTGCGCGCAGACGACAAGACCGTGGAACGCGACTCGGCCAACCTCGTCATCAACGAGATGGACGAGTACGCGATCGAAGAGGCGCTCAAGGTCAAGGAAGCCGTCGGCGGCACCGTCACCATCCTCACGATGGGGCCGGACAAGGCCACCGAGTCGATCCGCAAGGCGCTCTCGATGGGTCCCGACGGCGCGGTGCACGTCAACGACCCCGCGCTGCACGGGTCGGACTCCCTCGCCACCTCCAAGGTGCTCGCGTCCGCGCTCCAGGGCCTGGAGTGGGACCTGGTCATCGCCGGGGCCGAGTCGACCGACGGCCGGGCCGCCGCGATGGCCTCGATGCTCTCCGAGCGTCTCGGTGTCGCCGGTCTCACCGGTGCCCGCAAGCTCACCGTCGACGGCACGAAGCTCACGATCGAGCGTCAGCTGGAGGACGGTTACCAGGTCGTCGAGGCGCAGACCCCGGCGATCGTGAGCGTCTGGGACACGATCAACGAGCCGCGTTACCCGTCGTTCAAGGGCATCATGGCCGCGAAGAAGAAGCCGGTCGACACGAAGTCCCTCGCGGACCTCGGTGTGGACGCCTCCGAGGTGGGCCTCGGCGCGGCGACGTCGAAGGTCGTGGACGCCGCTCCGCGTCCGCCCCGCGCCGCCGGTGAGAAGGTCACCGACGAGGGCGACGCCGGGCAGAAGCTCGTCGCGTACCTGGCCGCCGAGAAGATCGTCTGAGGAGGACCCAACTCATGGCTGAAGTTCTGGTTCTCGTCGAGCACGTCGACGGCGCCGTCAAGAAGATCTCGCTCGAGCTGCTCACCGCGGCGCGCGCCCTCGGCGAGCCGTCGGCCGTCGTGGTCGGCACGCCGGGCACCGCGGCCGGTTACGCGGACACGCTGAAGGAGTACGGCGCGGCCAAGATCTACGCGGCCGAGTCCGACGACGTGCTGTCGTACCTGGTGGCCCCGAAGGCGTCGATCCTGGCCTCGCTCGCGGGCTCGGCGTCGCCGGCGGCGATCCTGATCGCGGCCACCGCGGAGGGCAAGGAGATCGCCGGCCGGCTGGCCGTCAAGCTCGAGTCCGGGCTGCTCTACGACGTCGTCGACCTCTCGTCGGACGGTGTCGCGACGCAGGCGATCTTCGCCGGTCAGTGGATCGTGAAGTCGCAGGTCACGTCGGGGACTCCGATCCTCGTGCTGAAGGGCGGCGCGGTCGACGCGGCCGCCGCTCCGGCGGCCGGTGAGCTGGTCGCGGTGGACGTCTCGCTGGACGAGGCCGCCACCAAGGCGAAGATCCTGGACCGGGTCGTGGAGTCCAGCGGCTCCCGCCCGGAGCTCACCGACGCGAACATCGTCGTGTCGGGCGGCCGGGGCGTCGGGTCCGCCGACAACTTCAAGGTCGTCGAGGACCTGGCCGACTCGCTGGGCGCCGCGGTGGGTGCGTCCCGGGCCGCGGTCGACTCCGGTTTCTACCCGCACCAGTTCCAGGTGGGGCAGACCGGCAAGACCGTGTCGCCGCAGCTCTACGTCGCGCTCGGCATCTCCGGCGCGATCCAGCACCGGGCCGGCATGCAGACGTCGAAGACGATCGTCGCGGTCAACAAGGACGCCGAGGCGCCGATCTTCGAGCTCGCCGACTACGGCGTCGTCGGTGACCTGTTCGCGGTGGCCCCGCAGGCCGCCGAAGAGGTACGCAAGCGCAAGGGCTGAGCCTCGCGCACTCGGACGGCCGGGTTCCCCACGGGGGACCCGGCCGTCTTGAGGTGAAGCGCGGTTGAGGTTTTAGCGTCTGGTCATGAGCAACGTGGTCGAGGGTTTGTCGAGTGATCGTGCGAACAGTTCGGAAAATTCATCGTTTCCACGCCGTAACGTTCACCGGGTGACCGACTCGATTACTGACGCACGACCTGAGCCGGTCTCCGTCTTCGGAAAGCAGTACCGCGGCACCAGCATCGGCCTGCTGCTGATCGTCTCGATCGTGGCCTTCGAGGCGATGTCGGTCGTCACCGCGATGCCGATCGTCGTCGAGTCGCTGGACGGCCTGGCGTACTACGCGTGGCCGTTCTCCGCGTTCATGGTCGCGAACCTGCTCGGCATGGTGCTCGCCGGTGAGCTGGCCGACAAGCTCGGCCCCACCAAGCCCATGCTGGTCGGCCTGGTCGCGTTCGCGCTCGGCCTGCTGGTCGCCGGCACCGCGACGACGATGGTGCAGCTGATCGTCGGGCGCCTGGTGCAGGGCCTCGGCGGCGGGATCCTGATCGTCGTCATGTACGTGCTGATCGGCGTCAGCTTCCCGCCTTCGTTGCACCCGCGGGTGTTCGGGCTGACCGCGATCGGCTGGGTGATGCCCGGCCTGCTCGGCCCGGTCGTGGCCGGTTCGCTGGCCCAGCACGCGCACTGGCGGCTGGTGTTCCTCGGGCTGTTGCCGCTGGTCGTGCTGGGCACGCTGCTGATCGTTCCGGGGCTGCGGCGGGCGCCGTCCGCGGCCGCAGCGCCGGGGCCGGTGGTGACCTCCAACGCCTACCGCGGCGGCACGGCGCCCCGCTGGCCCTACGCGCTGCTGGCCGGCGTCGGTGTGGTGCTGTTGCAGGTGGCCGGCGAGCGGCTGGACCCGGTCGCGATCCCGGTCGCGCTGGTCGGCCTGGTGTCGGTGGTGGTGGCCGTGCGTCGGCTGCTGCCGGTGGGCGTGGCGTCCGCGGCCGCCGGGCTGCCCGCGGTCGTGCTGATGCGTGGGCTGGCCGCCGGTTCGTTCTTCGCCGTCGACACGCTGGTGCCGCTGACGCTCAGCTCGGTGCACGGCTGGAGCGCGGTCGCCGCCGGTCTTCCGCTGACGTTCGGCGCGCTCGGCTGGTCGGGCGCGTCCTGGGTGCAGGGCCGCTACCCGAACCTGCCGCGCTCGGTGGCGGTGAGCACCGGCATGGTCGCCGTCGGCATCGCGAGCGCGTCGATGGCGGTCGTGGCCTGGGTGCCGGGCACGGCCTGGGTGGCGTTCCCGGCCTGGATCTTCGGCGGGATCGGGATGGGGCTGGTCATGCCGTCGCTCTCGGTGCTGCTGCTGGAGAACTCCACCGACGCCGACCGCGGCCGCAACAGCGCCAGCCTGCAGATCTCCGACGCGCTGACCAGTTCGCTGACGATCGGGTTCGGCGGTGTGCTGGTGGCCGCCGCGACCGCGGGTGCGTTCGGGATGTCGACGGCGATCGGCGTGATCGACGTCGCGATGGTGGGCATCGCCGTCGTCGGCGTCCTGGTGGCACCGCGCCTGCGCCGCCGGGCCGCGCCGTGAGCCCGGCGCGACGGATAGGCTGAACGCCGTCATGGTGTACCTCGATCACGCGGCGACCACGCCGATGCTGCCGGAGGCGGTGGCCGCGCTCACCGGTGCGCTGGGCGCTGTCGGCAACCCTTCCTCGCTGCACGCGGCGGGGCGCCGGGCCCGTCGTGCGGTCGAGGAGGCCCGGGAGCGGCTCGCGGCCGCGCTGGGGGCCCGCCCGTCCGAGGTGTTGTTCACCGGTGGCGGCACCGAAAGTGACAATCTGGCAGTCAAGGGCATCTTCTGGGCGCGCCGGGACGCGGATCCGCGTCGAACCGTCGTCCTCACGTCCGCGGTCGAACACCACGCGGTGCTGGACGCCGTCGAGTGGCTGGCCCGGCGCGAGGGTGCCACGGTCGAGTTCCTCGCGGTGGACGGCGCCGGTCGGGTGGCGCCGTCGGTGCTGGCCGAGGCGCTGGAGCGGCACGGCGACACGGTCGCGCTGGTCAGCGTCATGTGGGCTAACAACGAGGTCGGCACCGTGCAGCCGATCGCCGAGCTGGCCGCGCTCTGCCGCGCGGCCGGGGTGCCGTTCCACAGCGACGCGGTGCAGGCCGTCGGCCAGGTGCCGGTCGCGTTCGGCGAGTCCGGTGTGGACGCGCTGACGCTCACCGGGCACAAGGTCGGTGGGCCGCTCGGCGTGGGTGCGCTGCTGCTCGGCCGGGAGGTGCCGTGCGTGCCGCTGCTGCACGGCGGGGGTCAGGAGCGCGACGTGCGGTCCGGGACGCTCGACACCCCGGCGATCGTGGCGTTCTCGGTGGCGGTGGAGACCGTGATGAGGGCGCAGGAGTCCTACGCGGCGCGGGTCGCCTCGCTGCGTGACGCGCTGGTGTCCCGGCTGCTCGAGGAGGTGCCGGACGCGGTGCTGAACGGGCCGGCGTCGGGGGCCGCGCGCCTGCCGGGCAACGCGCACTTCTCGTTCCCCGGCTGCGAGGGTGACGCGCTGCTGATGCTGCTCGACGCCCGCGGCATCGAGTGCTCGACCGGCTCGGCCTGCTCGGCCGGGGTGGCGCAGCCCAGCCACGTGCTCGTCGCGATGGGGTCCGGGGTCGAGCGGGCCCGCGGCTCCCTGCGCTTCTCGCTGGGGCACACGTCGACGATCGAGGACGTGGACGCGCTGGTGAGCGCGATCGGTGGGGTCGTGGAACGCGCCCGCCGGGCCGGCGCCGTCCGCAAGGCCTGACTCTCACGGCGTCGCCGTTCGCTGTCGGCGGAGTGCGCTTATCTCATATGAGAGATACCGTTCTTGATATGAGCGACGAGTTGCCCCGGCTGCCGGGGGTCCGGGAGGCGGCGCTGCGGCGCCGGCGCGAGACGGTGAGCGCGCTCGCCGACCACCGGCGCGCGGTCGGGCTCTCGCAGACCGAGCTCGCGGCACGCATGGGCACCTCCCAGTCGACGGTCGCGCGGCTCGAAGCGGGCGACGTCGACCCCCGGATGTCCACGCTCGAGCGCTACGCCGAGGCCCTCGGTGGCCGCTTGGACGTCTCGCTCCGCTTCGACGCGCCGGGGCTGCCGTACCTGCGCCCGGCGGCCGAGCCGGTCGCGCCGGGTCGGCCGGGGCCGGCCGTGCCGCTGCGCCCGGCCGCCCGGCTCGGCTCGGAGCCCGACGACCCCGCGCCGACCTCGCCCGCTACGCGTCCGTACGCGACACCGTCGCCTCCGCCCGGGGGCGACCGGCCCGCACGTCCTCCTCGACGGTGGTGATTCGAATGTCTTCCGCAACCTGGTTCCCGCCCGAACGACCCCAGCCCTGGGGCCCGCGTCCGCCCGAGTGGCGTCCGCCCGGGTGGCAGCCGCCGCAGCCGCCGCCGGCGTCCCCCGAGCCGCCGCGGCCGTACTTCCCGCCGACGCCTCCGCCCACCCCGCCGCAGCCACCGGCCGAGGACGTGCGCGAGCTCTGGGAGGACCGGCTCCTCGATCAACGGATCGTGCAGATCAACGGCCCGATCGACGCCGACGTCGCCAGCCGGGTCGCCAGCCGCCTGCTCCTGCTCGACGCAGGCACCCACCGACCGGTGACCCTGCGCCTGAACAGCGGAAACGCCGACCTCGCCGCGGTATGGACACTGGTGGACACGCTGGACGCACTCGTCGTCCCGGTACACGCGCTGGTGGTCGGCGAGCTCGGCGGCGGCAGCCTGGCGCTGCTCACCGCGGTGGCCGAGCGCTACGCCCACCCGCACGCGCGGTTCCGCCTCGCCGACCCGTCGCTGCCGACCATCACCGGCACCGCGGGGGAGCTGGCCGGTGAGGCCGCGGCCAACCAGAAGCTGATCGACTCGTTCCACGCCCGGGTGGCCGAACTCACCGGCAAGCCGCTGGAGGAGGTCGTCGACGACTTCCGCCGGGGCCGTTTCCTCACCGTGGCCGACGCGGTGGAGTACGGCCTCGTCACCGAGGTGCGTCCCCGGTCGGTCCGGCCCGACTGAGCGGCCCGCCGCCCCCGGTACGCTCGTGTCGAGCAACCAAATCGGAGGAGCGGTAGCGATGCGTGTCCTGGCGGCGATGTCCGGAGGAGTCGACTCCGCGGTGGCGGCTGCCCGCGCGGCCGACGCCGGTCACGACGTCACCGGCGTCCATCTGGCGCTCTCGCCGTCCCCGCAGCAGCACCGCCTCGGCGCACGCGGCTGCTGCACGGTCGAGGACTCCCGGGACGCCGCCCGCGCGGCCGACGTCATCGGCATCCCGTTCTACGTCTGGGCGATGGCCGACGAGTTCGGCCGCGACGTCGTCGACGACTTCGTGGCCGAGTACGCGGCCGGGCGCACGCCGAACCCGTGCCTGCGGTGCAACGAGAAGATCAAGTTCGAAGCCGTGCTCGACCGGGCGCTGGCCCTCGGCTTCGACGCCGTGGTGACCGGCCACCACGCCCGGTTGAGCGGGCTCGAGCTGCGCCGCTCGGTGGACCTCGGCAAGGACCAGTCGTACGTCCTCGCGGTGCTGCGGCCCGACCAGCTCGCCCACGCGATGTTCCCGCTCGGCGACTCCACGAAGGCCGAGGTCCGGCTCGAGGCCGCCCGCCGCGGGCTCGGTGTCGCGGAGAAGCCCGACTCGCACGACATCTGCTTCATCCCCGACGGCGACACGGCCGGTTTCCTGCGCAAGTCGCTGGGCGAGGCGCCGGGCGACATCGTCGACGCCGAGACCGGCGAGGTGCTCGGCAGCCACGAGGGTGCCTACGCGTACACGATCGGCCAGCGCCGTGGCCTCAAGCTCGGCCGGCCGGCCGCCGACGGCAAGCCCCGCTACGTCCTGGACATCTCGCCGGTCGAGAACACGGTGCGCGTCGGCCCGGCCGAGGCGCTCGACGTCGACGAAATCGTCGGTGTGCGCCCGGTCTGGACGAACGGCGTCCGCACCGAGCCGTTCGAGTGCGTCGCGCAGCTGCGTGCCCACGGCCAGACGTTCCCGGCCACCGCGATCCCCGCCGACGACCGCTGGGTGGTGCGGCTGCACGAGCCGGCCCGTGGCGTCGCCGCGGGTCAGGCCGTCGTGCTGTACGAGGGCGACGTGGTGGTCGGCTCGGCCACGATCGACGCCGCCAGGAAGGCCGTCGCCACCCCGGCTTGACCGGTTCCGACGTTCACAGGAATCGCTCAGCGGATTCACCGGAGCGCATCAGGCGGCCCGCCGATCGTCGAGGCATGACCGCCACCCTTTCCCGCCCCGAGGTTCTCTCTCCGGTCCGGCCGCCGGGCCGATCGTTCCCCGGCCGCCGGCTCTCGGTGCTCGCGCTGCTGCTCGGCACGGCTGTGCTGTACCTCTGGAACCTCTCGGCCTCCGGTTACGCCAACGAGTTCTACGCCGCCGCCGTGCAGGCCGGCACCCAGAGCTGGAAGGCGCTGCTCTTCGGCTCGCTGGACAGCGCGAACTACATCACCGTCGACAAGCCACCCGCGTCCCTCTGGGTGATGGGCCTGTCCGGGCGCCTGTTCGGCTTCAACAGCTGGAGCATGCTCGTGCCGCAGGCCCTGATGGGCGTCGCCGCGGTCGGGCTGCTGTACGCCGCGGTGAAGCGGTGGTTCGGCCATGCGGCCGGCCTCCTCGCCGGTGCCGCGCTGGCGCTCACGCCGGTCGCCGTGCTCATGTTCCGCTTCAACAACCCCGACGCCCTGCTGACGCTGCTGCTGGTGGCCGGCGGGTACTTCATGGTGCGTGCGGTGGAGTCCGGCCGGACGGGCTGGCTGCTCCTCGCCGGGTCGGCGCTGGGCTTCGGCTTCCTCACCAAGATGCTCCAGGCGTTCCTCGTGCTCCCGGCGTTCGCGCTGGTCTACCTGGTGGCCGGAACGCCGCGGTGGCGTCGCCGCATCGGGCAGCTGCTGCTCGCCGGCGTCGCGATGGTGGTGTCGGCGGGCTGGTGGATCGCGCTCGTCGAACTGTGGCCGGCTTCGTCGCGTCCCTACATCGGTGGCTCGGAGGGCAACAGCGCGCTGGAGCTCGCGCTCGGCTACAACGGGCTGAGCCGCCTGACCGGCGGCGAGGGCAACAACGGGAACGGCTTCAGCGGCACCGCCGGGTTGTTCCGGCTGTTCAACTCGCAGATGGGTGGTCAGCTCTCGTGGCTGCTGCCCGCTGCGCTGATCGCGCTGGTGGTGGGCGTGATCTGGACGGCCCGGCGGCCGCGGACCGACCGCACCCGGGCCGGGCTGATCCTCTGGGGCGGCTGGATGCTGGTGACCGGCCTGGTGCTCTCGTTCATGGAGGGCACGGTGCACGAGTACTACACGGTGGCGATGGCACCGGGTGTGGTCGCGACGATCGTGATCACCGGGCGGCTGCTGTGGCACGAGCGTCGCTCGGTGGTGGCCCGGGTGTTGCTCGCGGCGATGGTCGCGGCGACGGGGGTCTGGAGCTACGTGCTGCTGAACCGCACCGCCGACTGGTACTCGCCGCTGCGTTACGTGGTGGTGACCGGTGCGCTGGTGGCGGCGGTGGCGCTGGTGTTCGTCGGCCGCTGGCGGAAGGTCGCGACGGTCGCGCTGGTCGTGGGGGTGCTGACCGGGTTGGCCGGGAGCGGCGCCTACGCCGTGCAGACGGCGGGCACGGCCCATTCCGGCAGTACGCCGACGGCCGGACCGGTCTCGACCGCGACGACGGGTGGGCCCGGGGGAGGGCGCGGCGGTACGCCGCCGTCCGGCGCGATGCCGTCGGGTTCGTCGCCGGGCAGTTCGTCTTCGGGCAGTTCGTCTTCGGGCAGTTCGTCTTCGGGCGGTTCGTCCGCGGGCAGTTCGTCGTCCGGTGCTTCCTCGGCGGGTGGATCTTCCGCGGCGGGCTCTTCCGCGGGTGGGGTGCCGGCGGCGGGGAACCGGCCCGGCGGTGGGGGTGGAGCCACGACGAGCGCGGAGTTGACCGCGTTGCTGACGAAGTCCGACGCGACCTGGGCCGCCGCGGTCGGAACCTCCCAGTCCGCGGCTTCCCTGGAGCTGACCACCGGCAAGGCGGTGATGTCGATCGGCGGCTGGAGCGGCAGCGACGAGTCGACGACCCTGGCCCGGTTCCAGGCGCTGGTGAAGGCCGGCCGGATCGGCTACTTCATCGCGGGCGGGCAGGGCGGCGGCGGCAGCGACTCCGTGCTGAGCCGGATCACCACCTGGGTGGAGGCGAACTACACCGCGACGACGGTGGGCGGAACGACCGTGTACGACCTCACGTCCTGATCAGTACGTGCCGGCTGGCCGCGGTTTCCAGACCGTGGCCAGCAGGCCGTACGGCTCGGCGTCCTCATCGGCGTCCTCATCGGCGTCCTCATCGGCGTCGTCGAGGCCGTCGAGCAACTCCTCGAGCGTGCGCGTGACGGCGCGCGCCTGCTCGGCGGTGAGCCGCACGGTGCGCAGGCGCCCGCCGAGTTCGTCGGAGCGTGCGAGCTCGTCCGCCACCGCACGCAGCATGAGCGGGGTGGCGTCCGGGCCGAGCGTCATCTTCCGCGCCGCCCGCCGGTAGTAGTGCTCGGTGCCGCCGCGCACCGTGCGGGTCTCCGCGATCTCGACCAGCTCCGCGGTGTGGAGCACGTCCAGGTGATGGGCGATGTTGCCCTTGCGCTGCTCGAGCGTACGGGCGAGCTGGCTGATCGTCGCCGGCTGCCGGCCCAGCGCCAGCAGCAACCGGTGCCGGAGCGGATGCCCCAGCGCCTTGTGCTGGGCGACGTCCGAGATCTCCAGGTGCTCGTCCATTCCACAAGCGTCAAGAACTCTTGACGCTTTGTCAAGCGCGCTGCTTCACTGTGGACATGAGCAACGCGGAGATCGTCGACCGGACCATCGAGTTACTCGACCAGTACGTGTTCCCCGACGTGGGCCGGCAGGCCGCCGAGGCGGTGCGAGCCGCCCGGGGCCGCTACGGCGAAGGGCTCGCGCCGGCCGAGCTGGCCGAACGCGTCACCGAGGATCTGCAGTCGATAAACGGCGACAAGCATCTGCGCCTCCAGTTCACCGCGGAGGCGTTACCGCTGAGCACCGGCGAGAAGGCCACCGACGACGCGGCCGAGCACGAGGCGGAGGCGCGCGAGGCGGCCCGGAGCGCGGGCGGCGTGCTGAAGGTCGAGCGGCTCGAGGGCAACCTGGCCTACGTCGGGATCGAATTGCTGTGGCCGCCGGAGATCGCGGCACCGGCGATGGCGGCGGCGATGACGCTCGCGCACGGCGCCGACGGCCTGATCATCGATCTTCGGCGCTGCCGCGGCGGGTCGCCGTACATGGTCGCGTTCGTGTGCAGCTACCTCTTCGTGCCCGAACCCGTGCACCTCAACGACATCTACTTCCGGGCGTCCGACGAGACCAGGCAGTTCTGGACGCAGTCGTACGTGCCGGGGGGCCGGCTGGGTCCCGATCTGCCGGTCGCGGTGCTCACCAGCGCGTTCACGTTCTCCGGCGGCGAGGACCTGGCCTGGAGCCTGCGGGAGCTCGGGCGCGCGACGCTGATCGGCGAGCCCACCCGGGGCGGGGCGCACCCCGTCGACCGCATCCAGATCCACCCGCATCTACGGGTGACGATCCCGGTGGCCCGGTCGGTGAGCCCGCGCACCGGCGGCAACTGGGAGGGCACCGGCGTGACGCCGCACATCGCGGTCCCGGCCGACCAGGCGCTCGCGCGCGCCGTCGAGCACCTGCTCGCATAAGGTTTCCGCGTGGATTATCCGTGGCCCGAGGGTGCGGCGACCGGCGTCGGATCGATGCCGGGCACCGACGTGATCGAAAGTGTCCGCACGGTGCTGGGCGAGCTGCCCGACCTGCCGCATCTACCGGAGCTGCCGAACCGCGGCCCCGGTGCGGACCTGATCGGCCGGGGCGCCTCGTTCCTGGTGGAGCTGCCGGTCGATCTGCAGCCGTCCGGGTGGCGCCTGGTCGACCGGCCCGGTCGCGACCTGCGCCGCGCGCTCGACCTGATGGAGCGCGATCTCGACGCGCTGACCGAGCACGCCGAGGGCTACTCCGGGCCGCTGAAGGTCCAGGCGGCCGGCGTCTGGACGCTGGCCGCGTCGCTCGAGCTGCACAACGGGGTCGCGGCCGTGTCCGATCCCGGCGCCGTCCGTGACCTCGCCGAGTCGCTGCTCGACGGGCTGATCGCGCACCTGGCCGACGTCCGCAGGCGGGTACCGGGGGCCGAACTGCTGCTGCAGCTGGACGAGCCGACGCTGCCCGCGGTGCTGGCCGGGCGCATCAAGACGCCGAGCGGGTACGGAATGCTGCGGCGCCCGGAGGAGTCGACGGTGGAGTCGGCGCTGGCGACGCTCGTCGAGAAGGTCGGCGCCCCGGTCGTGTTCCACTGCTGCGCCGCCGAGGTGCCGTGGGGGCTGTTCCGGCGCTCCGGAGCCGTCGCCGTGTCGGCCGACCTGACGTTGCTCGGCCCCTCCGATCGGTGGAGTGCCCGCACCATCGACACGATCGGCGAGGAGCTCGACGCCGGGCTCGGGCTGTTCGCCGGCATGGTTCCCGCGGTTCTCCCGGTGGCCGCGGTCAGCACCGCTGATCAGCGCGTTGCCGCCCGCGCGCGGGAACGGAAACTGTCGGACCCGGCCACTAGCGTGGTGCCGGTACGGACGTTGTGGCAGCGGCTCGGGTTCGATCCCGCGTCGCTGGCGAGCCAGGTGGTCGTCACGCCCACCTGCGGGCTCGCCGGCGCCACCGACGACCGTGCGCGAGCTGTGCTGACACAGGTACGCGAGGCCGGTCGCAGCCTGGTCAAGGATCCGGAGGCATGAGCGTGGACGAGACCGCAGCACCGTCCGAGGTGCGCAAGCAGCACGACGCGTTGGCCGAGGAGATCCTGGGCCACCAGTTCGCGTACTACGTCTCCGACGCACCCACGGTGTCCGACGCCGACTACGACCGCATGATGCGCGAGCTCGAGGCCATCGAGGAGGCGCACCCCGACCTGCGGACGCCCGAGTCGCCGACGCAGCGGGTCGGGGGCACGTTCTCCACCGACTTCACCGCGGTCGATCACCTGGAGCGGATGCTCAGCCTCGACAACGCGTTCAGCCAGGAGGAGCTCACCGAGTGGGCCGAGCGTGTCCACCGCGAGGTCGGCACCGGGATCCACTACCTCTGCGAGCTCAAGATCGACGGGCTCGCGATCAACCTGCTCTACGAGAACGGCCGCCTGACCAGGGCGCTGACCCGAGGCAACGGCGTCACCGGGGAGGACGTGACGCTCAACGTCCGCACGATCGCCGACGTGCCGACGGTGCTCTCCGACGACGGCGGCCACGACGTCCCGGCGCTGGTCGAGGTGCGTGGCGAGATCTTCTTCCCGGTCGAGGCCTTCGGCGATCTGAACGCGAGCCTGGTCGAGGCGGGCAAGGCGCCGTTCGCCAACCCGCGCAACGCGGCGGCCGGTTCGCTGCGCCAGAAAGATCCGCGGGTCACCGCGTCGCGGCCGCTGCGGATGCTTGTGCACGGCATCGGCGCCCGCGAGGGCTTCACGCTCACCCGGCAGTCGCAGGCCTACGACCGGCTCAAAGCGTGGGGCCTCCCGGTCTCCTCGCACTACCAGGTGCTCGACACGCTCGACGAGGTGCAGGCGTACATCGCGAACTTCGGCGAGAACCGGCACTCGGTCGAGCACGAGATCGACGGCGTCGTGGTCAAGGTCGACGAGGTCACCGCGCAGCGCCGCCTCGGCTCCACCTCGCGTGCGCCGCGCTGGGCGATCGCGTTCAAGTACCCGCCGGAAGAGGTCAACACCAAGCTGCTCGACATCCGCGTCAACGTCGGGCGCACCGGCCGGGTCACCCCGTACGGCGTGATGGAACCGGTCCTGGTGTCCGGCTCCACCGTGGAGATGGCGACGCTGCACAACGCGAACGAGGTCAAGCGCAAGGGTGTGCTGATCGGCGACACGGTCGTGCTGCGCAAGGCCGGTGACGTGATCCCGGAGATCGTCGGGCCGGTCGTCGACCTGCGCGACGGCGACGAGCGCGAGTTCGTGATGCCGACGCACTGCCCCGAGTGCGGCACCGAGCTGCGGCCGATGAAGGAAGCCGACGTCGACATCCGGTGCCCCAACTCGCGGTCCTGCCCGGCGCAGCTGCGTGAACGGATCTTCTTCCTGGCCAGCCGGTCCGCGCTGGACATCGAGGCGCTCGGTTACGAGGCGGCCATCGCGCTCACCCACCCGGACGCCCCGGAGACGCCGCCGCTGGCCGACGAGGGCGACCTTTTCGCGCTGACGCCCGAACAGCTCGCCGACGTCGCGATCAAGCGCGTGAACAAGAAGACCGGCGACGAGGAACTCGTGTCGTTCTTCTACACGAAGGGCACGCCGAAGGTGCCGTCCGTGCCCACCAAGAACACCGAGCGGCTGTTCGCGGAGATCGCGGCGGCGAAGGAGCGCCCGCTCTGGCGGGTGCTGGTCGCGTTGTCGATCCGCCACGTGGGCCCCACGGCCGCGCAGGCGCTGGCCCGCTCGTTCCGCTCGATCGACCGCATCGCCGAGGCGAGCGCCGAGGAACTGGTCACCGCCGAGGGCGTCGGCCCGACGATCGCCACCGCCGTGCACGAGTGGTTCGAGGTCGACTGGCACCGCGAGATCGTCGAGAAGTGGCGCGCGGCCGGCGTCCGGCTCGAAGAGGAGGCGGTCGAGGAGGGCCCGCGCCCGCTCGAGGGCGTCACGGTGGTGGTCACCGGGTCCCTGGAGGACTTCAGCCGCGACTCGGCCAAGGAGGAGATCCAGAACCGCGGCGGCAAGGTGTCGGGCTCGGTCTCGAAGAAGACCGGCTTCGTGGTGGTGGGGGAGTCGCCCGGCTCCAAGCACGACAAGGCCGTGCAGCTGAAGGTGCCCGTGCTCGACGAGGCCGGCTTCAAGGTGTTGCTGGCCGACGGCCCCGACGCCGCGCGAGCAGTAGCCACCATCGGCGACCCGAACGCCGAGCCCGAGCCCGCCGCGGAATAGCCGGGGGTAGAGCTAGGTCTACCCCCGGGTCGGCACGGGGCTCCACTGTGCCCGTGGTCGAGTTCCGGCAGGGTGGTGCCATGACGCAAACCGGGGCGCGACGAACCCGCCCGCTGCTGGCCGCCGCCGCGTCGGCCGCCGTGCTGGTGGGTCTCGTGCTCGCGGTGTCGGCCGCGGTAGGCGGACCCGGCACCGCGCCGCTCGGCTTGGCGCCGCTCGGCTTGGCGCCGCTCGGCTTGGCGCTGCTCTGCTGCGTACCGGGCGCGGGTGCGGAAGGTGCACTGCTCCGCTCGACGGCGCAACACCGGGCCGCCATCGCCGTCACCGTGACCGCGGCGCTGGGGGTCGGAGCAGTCGTGTGGCCGGGCGGAGCGGCCCTGCTGGCCGCCGTCGTGGCGGTGACGAGCGTCCCCGTGGTGCTCGCCGTCACGCTGGGTTTGTCGCCCCGAGCGATCCGCTTTCCCGCAGCGGTGTTCCGGGTTTTGGTAGGGGCCGGCCTGGCCAGCGCCCTGCCGGTGACCACCACCGGCGGGTTCCTCACCGATGGGTTCCTGGCCGGTGGGTTCCTGGCCGGTGGGTTCCTCACCGGTGGGTTCCTGGCCGTGGCCGCCGCCGCCGCCGCGACGGCCCTGACCATCCAAGCCGTCCACCGCCGATCCACCCGATCGGCCCCCGCCACTCCACGCCGCTCCCAATCGGCTCCCGCCACCCCACGCCCGTAGCCGCCCGCTATCCCGCCGACCGTTCTCCCGGAAGTGGTCCCTTGTGAACGGGCTGGAGCGCGCCCGATCGGGACCGCTCGTGCGGTGGTGCCCGTCCATTCGTGTGCGTGGGAGCGGGTCCCTATCGGCAGGCTTGGGCGCGCCTTTATGGGGCCGCTCCGGGAGAGCGAGGTTATCGCGTTCGAGGGGGTTGGAATCCGCACTGTTGGTCCGGTACAGGCGGGATCCGCGCGATCGGTCCGCTCTAGGCGGCGGTGTGCACCCGGCGCTGTGCCCTAAGCGGTCCCTTTTTGGCGGGCCAGAACGCGTCCGAGTGGGCCCGCGGTGGTGCACGTGCGGCGCTGTGCCCTGAAGCGGTCCCGTTTTAGGGGGTCAGAACATGCCCGAGTGGGCCCGCGGTGGTGCACGCCCGGTGCCGTGCCGTGAAGCGGTCCCTTTTTGGCGGGCCAGGACACGCCTGAGTGGGCCCGCGTCGGAGCATGTGCGGTGTCGTGCGTGGAAGCGGTCCCATTTCGGCGGGCTAGTGCACGCTCGAAGGGGACCGCTTCGGATGGAGGAGGCAGGGTGGTGCCGTTTTGAACGCGCTGGGATCTGCGTAGACGTGGCCGCCTGGGTGGCGGCTTCACCCAGTGCCGTTCGGAAAGCGGCTCCTTTCCGGCAGGAGGACACGTCCGATTAGGCCCCGATGGGGTGCGTGCGGTGTCGTGCGTGGAAGCGGTCCCCTTTCGGCGGGCTAGGGCGCGCTCGAAGGGGACCGCTTCGGAGGGAAGAGGCAGGGTGGTGGTCCCCCCTTTTGAACGCGCTGGGATCTGCGTAGGCGGGGCCGCCTGGGTGGCGGCCTCACCCGGCGCCGCGCCGGGAAGCGGTCCCTTTCCGACAGGGCAGGACATGTCCGAACGGGACCGCTCCAGGGAGGGGCGAGATCGGTGCCCTGCGAACGTAGGAAGCCCGCGCGAGCAACCCCCTTTGGATAGCGGCGCTCGCCCGGCGCAGTGTCCCCAAGCGGGCGCATTTCGGCGGGTCAGACCACGCCCGAACGACCCGGCAGTACCCACCCGGCACCGTGCCTAGAAGCGGCCCTCTTCAGGCGGCCCTGGCCCCCTGAACAGCGCTGCGAACGCGCCAAAACCCGCGCGATCGAGGGCACTCGTTACGGCGACGCGCACCACCCGGCGCTGCACTCCCAAGCGGCACCATTCCAGGTAGCCAGGACCCGCCCGAACGGGACCGCTCATCCAGAGCCGGGCACGCAAAGGGCCACGAACCACGCCCGGCCCGGCCAACGACGCCGGCCGCTTGTGACACCCCAACTACGACGAATCAGGCGGTCACGCCTCCGTCCAGCACCAGATCGTGACCAACCGTGAACCCCGCCTCCTCCGACGCCAGGTACAACACCGCCGCCGCTACCTCCTCCGGGCGCCCCGCCCGGCCCACCGGCACCGCACCGGCCAATCGTGCGTCCCGGTCCGCGACCGACTCGCCGGGGCCGAACGACATCGGGGTGTCGATCGGCCCCGGGCTCACCGCGTTGATACGGATGTTGTCGGCGAGGTACTCGCGGGCCGCGGTGCGGGTCAGCACGCTCACCCCGGCCTTCGTGGTGGCATACGCGCCGAACCCGGCCCGTCGCTCGTGGGCCCCGAGGTTCGACGCGACGTTCACGATCGCGCCGCCGCCGTTCGCGCGCATGTGCGTGACCTCGTGTTTGAGCGCGAGCCACAGGCCGGTGAGGTTCGTGGCCAGCACCTGCGACCAGTCGTCCTCGTCCAGGTCGGCCAGCGGCGCCACCCGCCCGAGCATCCCGGCGTTGTTCACCGCGACGTGCAGGCCGCCGTGCCGCTCCACGGTGGTCGACACGGCCGCGCGCACGGCGTCGCCCTGGGAGACGTCCGCCACGACGGCGGACGCTTTGCCGCCGGACGCGGCGATCTCCTCCACGGTGTCGTCGAGGGCGGCGGCACGGCGGCCGGCGACGACGACGGTGGCGCCCTCCCGGGCGAACGCGAGCGCGGTGGCGCGCCCGATGCCCGAGCTCGCTCCGGTGACCAGCACGACCTTGTCGGTGAACCGCATACCCGTTCCTTTGATCGTCCAACGTGTACGCGGCCCATCATGCCGATTCTGGAACGATCGGTCTAGAACAAATTTTCCCGTCGGCGAGTTCGACGACGTGGTCCGCCTCGGTCGCCAACCGGAGGTCGTGCGTGATCAGCACGGTCGTCCGTCCGGCCATCAGGCGCCGCAGCGGGCCGAGCAGGCGCCGGACCGCCTCGCCGTCCAGGCCGGTGGTGGGCTCGTCGAGCACCAGCACCGGTGCGTCGCGCACCAGCGCACGGGCGATCGCGATCCGCTGGCGCTGGCCGCCGGACAGGAAGCGGCCGCGGTCGCCGAGCACGGTGTCGTACCCGTCGGGCAGGCTGCGGACGAACACGTCCGCGTCGGCGGCGGTCGCGGCCGCGACGATCTCCGCGTCGGTCGCGCCGGCCCGCCCGAACGCGATGTTCTCGCGCACGGTCCCGTGCAGGATCGTCGTCTCCTGCGGAAGCAGCGTGACGTTGGCGCGCAGCGCCTCGAGCGGGAGGTCACGCAGGTCGACGCCGTCGAGCAGCAGCTGTCCCGACGCCGGGTCGGCGTAGCGCAGCAGCAGCTTGGTGAGCGTCGACTTGCCGGCTCCGCTGGCCCCGACCACGGCGACGGTGCGACCGGCCGGAACGCGCAGCGTCACCGAGCGGAGGGCGGGGCGGACCGCGTCCGGGTAGCGGTAGCCGACGCCGCGCAGTTCGAGGTCGCCCCGGACCACGGCCGGGTGCGCGCGCGCCGGGCGGTCGGTCACCGACGGAGCGGTGTCCAGCAGTTCGGCCACCCGCTCGCCGGCGGCGCGGGCCGCGGCCAGGCCGAGCGCCAGGTGCCCGAGGCTCTGCACCGGCGGGTAGAGGTAGCTGACGAAGCCCGCGAACGTCAGCAGGCCACCGAGCGTGAGCCGGCCGGTGCCGATCTCCCAGGCGCCCACGCCGACGATCGTCAGAACGCACAGCGTCTCGACGACGCTGACCAGCGGCCCGTACGCGCCGGACAGCCGGGCCTGGGCGACGCGGATCCGGGCCCAGCGCGCACCCGCCGCCGCGACCCGGCCGGTGACCAGGTCGGCGCGGTTGTAGGCCTGCACGAGCGCGACCGCCGACACGCTCTCCTCGACGACCGCGGTCACCCGGCCGTTGACCCGGCGTTCCTCGTCGGCGACCGCGCTGATCCGCCGGGAGAACCGGCGCGCCGCGAACCAGAGCATCGGCGCCGCCGCGAACGTGAGCAGCGCGAGCTCCCAGCGCAGGATCAGCGCGGCCGCGCCGAACACGACGATGCCCAGCACCGACGACACCGCACGCACCGGCCCCGACCCGACGATCTCCTCCACCTCCTCGACGTCATCGGTGAGGCGGGCGACCAGATCGCCGTGCTCCATCCGGTCGACGGTGCCGGGCGAGAGCGTGACCACGTGCCCGAACGCGTGGTCGCGCAGGCGGGCGACGAACCGCTCGGCCGCCGACGCCGACAGCCAGGTGGCGGCGAACTGGGCGGCTCCGCCGAGCACCGCGGCCCCGAGCCAGAAAGCCGCCGGCAGAATCAGCGCGGACAGTATTCCGGTGGTGAGCACGTCGTCGGTTATTCGGCCGAAAAGCCAGACGCCGGCGAGTTCGCAACCGGTGACGACGAGGCCGAGAATTGTCGCACCGATCAATTTCATCAAGTCCGGCCGCATGAGTGGCCAATAACGACGGAACATTTGTGCGATCGATTCTCGAGGGCGTCCCGCGCCGCCGGACAGCGGCGCGGGACGCTCGGGTCAGTCGCAGTCGCGCTGCGTCGGGGACTGCTGCTTGCCGCGCTTCTTGTCCTTGCGGTCGGCCTTGGGGGCGGAGGCCGGCTTGGCGGTGGGAACCGGGAGCTGACGGAAACTCATGGTGGGACGTCCTTTCGGTTTCTATTGTTTGCCGCCTCGTGCGGCGACACCACGAACAATAGGGTTCCGAAATTCAGCGGCAGCTGTCCCGCCGATAAGAAATGGATCAGTCGTCGGTATTGCGGCGCAGGCGCTTGGTCTGCGAACGACGGGCCTTCTCGCTCAGGCGCCGTTCGACCGAACCGCGGCTCGGGCGGGTGGGGCGGCGCGGCCGCGGCGGCGGCGCGATCGCCTCGGCCAGCAGCGCGGCGAGCCGTTCCTCGGCGGCCAGGCGGTTGCGGTACTGCGAGCGGTGCTCGGACGCCGCGACCGTGACGACGCCCTCCACGAGCCGGCCGGCCAGCCGCTCCCGGGCGCGGTCCTTCAACACCGGGCTCAGCGCCGAGCTGCCCTCCAGATCCCAGGAGAGCTCCACGCGCGAATCGGCCGTGTTCACCGACTGCCCGCCGGGCCCGCTGGACCGGGAGAAACGCCAGTAGAGCTCGGCCTCCGGAACGACGACCGAGCCTCGAATCCGCAGCGGCCCGGGCATATCCACAGCCTGCCACGCACCAGCGACGGATTTATCGGCGCGGGGATACGGTTGGGCCATGCGCGTAGTCATCGCTGGTGGACACGGGAAGATCGCCCTGCGGCTGGAGCGGCTGCTGAGCGCCGACGGCGATCAGCCGGTCGCGCTCGTCCGCAATCCCGACCACGTCGCCGACGTCGAGGCCGCCGGTGCCGAGGCCGTCGTCCTCGACCTGGAGAAGGCCTCGGTGGAGGAGGTCGCCGCGGTCGTGCGCGGAGCGGACGCGGTCGTGTTCGCCGCCGGGGCCGGCCCGGGCAGCGGCGCCGCACGCAAGGACACCGTCGACCGGGGCGCCGCGGCCCTGCTCGCCGACGCCGCCGAGGCCGCCGGGGTGAGCCGGTACCTGATGGTGTCGGCGATCGGCGTCGAGAAAGACCTTCCGGCCGGTACCGACGAGGTCTACGTGGCCTACCACCAGGCCAAGCGGGCCGCCGACCACGATCTGATGAAGCGCGAGCTCGCCTGGACGATCATCCGGCCCGGCGCGCTCACCGACGGGCCCGGCACCGGCCGGGTCGCGCTCGACGTCGAAGTGGAGCGCGGAAGCATCTCCCGTGACGACGTGGCCGAGGTGCTGCTGGCCTCGCTGCGCCGCCCGTTCACCGCCGGGCTCGCCCTCGAAGTGGTCGAGGGCACCGTCCCGATCGTCCCCGCACTCACCGACGCGGCCGGCGACCGCTCCTAGCAACACCCGCACCTGCGCGGCGTAACACCCGCACCTGCGCGGCGTAACACCCGCACCTGCGCGGCGTAACACCCGCACCCGCGCGGTACCGAGACCCGCGCGGCGCGGGTTACGCGGTGTGAGCCGCACCCGCCCGCGCCGTAGGATGCCGCAAAGAATTGCTCTATACGAGGGGAAGCTTTCCCATGCCCGCCATCTCCCGCGAGGAGGTAGCGCACCTCGCCCGGCTCGCCCGGCTCGCGGTTACCGACGACGAGTTGGACACGTTCGCGGGTCAGCTCGACGTGATCCTCGGCGCGGTCGCCCGCGTCGGTGAGGTCGCCGCCGACGACATCCCGCCGACCAGCCACGCGGTGCCGCTCACGAACGTCCTCCGGGCCGACGAGGTCCGGCCGTCCATCGACCGGGAGATGGTGCTGCTCGCCGCCCCCGCGGCCGAGGACGGACGATTCCGCGTTCCGCGCATCCTGACCGAGGAGGAGTGAGGGTGCCCGACACGGAACTCACGCATCTCACTGCCACCGACCTCGCCGCGAAGATCGCGGCCGGTGACGTCACCGCGGTCGAGGTCACCCGCGCCCACCTCGACCGGATCAAAGCGGTCGACGCCGACGTCCACGCCTTCCTGGTCCTCGACGAGGACGGCGCGATCGCGACCGCCGAGGCCGTCGACGAGCAGCGCACGAACGGCGAACCGCTCGGCCCGCTGGCCGGCGTCCCGCTGGCGCTGAAGGACGTGGTCGTCACCCGCGGCCTGCAGACCACCTCGGGTTCGAAGATCCTCGAGGGGTGGATCCCGCCCTACGACGCGACGATCACGCGCAAGATGCGCGAGGCCGGCATCGTCATCCTGGGCAAGGCCAACATGGACGAGTTCGCGATGGGCTCGTCCACCGAGAACTCCGCGTTCGGCGCCAGCCACAACCCGTGGGACCTCACCCGCACGCCGGGTGGCTCGTCCGGCGGGTCCAGCGCCGCGGTCGCCGCGTTCGAGGCGCCGCTCGCGATCGGCACCGACACCGGCGGCTCGATCCGTCAGCCCGCCGCGGTCACCGGCATCGTCGGGCACAAGCCGACGTACGGCGGCGTGTCGCGCTACGGCCTGATCGCGTTCTCCTCCTCGCTCGACCAGGCCGGTCCGTTCGGCCGCACGGTGCTCGACACCGCGCTGCTCCACGAGGTCATCGCCGGGTACGACGCGTGCGACTCCACCAGCCTGAACGTGCCGGTTCCGCCGGTCGTGGCGGCGGCCAGGGAGGGCGCCCACGGCGACCTGTCCGGCCTCACCGTCGGTGTGGTCAAGGAACTCGGCGGTGACGGGTACGAGCCCGGCGTCGAGGCCGCGGCCCGGAACGCGTACACGAAGCTCGAGGAGATGGGCGCGAAGGTCGTCGAGGTCTCCTGCCCGAACTTCGGCTACGCGCTGGCGGCGTACTACCTCATCGCGCCGAGCGAGGCGTCGTCCAACCTGGCCCGCTTCGACGCGGTCCGCTACGGCCTGCGGGTCGGCGACGACGGCGTCCACAGCCTCGAAGAGGTCATGTCGCTCACCCGGGAAGCCGGGTTCGGGCCCGAGGTCAAGCGCCGCATCATGATCGGCACCTACGCGCTGAGCTCCGGCTACTACGACGCCTACTACGGGCAGGCGCAGAAGGTCCGCACGCTGATCAGCCGTGACTTCGCGGCCGCGTTCGAGACGTGCGACGTGCTGGTCAGCCCGCCGACGCCGACGACGGCGTTCAAGCTCGGCGAGCGCGTCAACGACCCGATGGCGATGTACGCGGCCGACCTGTGCACGCTGCCCGCGTCGCTGGCCGGGCTGCCGGCCATCTCCGTTCCGGCCGGCACGGCGAAGGCCCCCGGCGGCGACCGCGACCTGCCGGTCGGGCTGCAGATCATGGCCCCGGCCCTGGCCGACGACCGGTGTTACCGGGTGGCCGCGGCGGTCGAGGCCGCGCTGGGTGTGCTCGCCGACCGCGCTCCCGCTCTGGAGGGATCGAAGTGACGGTAGACGTCATCGAGCGGTACGAGCCGGTCATCGGGCTCGAGACCCACGTCGAGCTGGGCACGAACACCAAGATGTGGTGCGGCTGCGCCACCGCGTTCGGGGCCGAGCCGAACACCCAGGTGTGCCCGGTGTGCCTGGGCCTGCCGGGTTCGCTGCCGGTCGTCAACGCGGCGGCGGTGGAGGCGACGATCCGGATCGGACTCGCGCTCAACTGCTCGATCGCCACCTGGTGCCGGTTCGCGCGGAAGAACTACTTCTATCCGGACATGCCGAAGAATTACCAGATCAGCCAGTACGACGAGCCGATCTGCACCGACGGTTACCTCGACGTCGAGGTGGACGGCGAGACGATCCGGATCGAGATCGAGCGCGTCCACATGGAGGAGGACACCGGTAAGACGCTGCACGTCGGCGGCTCCACCGGTCGCATCCACGGCGCCACCCACTCGCTGGTCGACTACAACCGGGCCGGTATCCCGCTGGTCGAGATCGTGACCAAGCCGGTCGTCGGCACCGGGGGCAAGGCTCCCGAGGTCGCCCGGGCGTACGTCACCGCGCTGCGTGACGTCATCCGTGGGCTGGACGTGTCCGACGTGCGGATGGAGCAGGGCTCGATGCGCTGCGACGTCAACACGTCGCTCAACCGGCACGGCGAGCCCTGGGGCACCCGCACCGAGACGAAGAACGTCAACTCGCTGCGTTCGGTGGAGCGCGCGGTGCGCTCGGAGATGATCCGGCAGGCCGGCATTCTCGACGGCGGCGGCAAGATCCGGCAGGAGACGCGCCACTTCCACGAGGACACCGGGGAGACCACGTCCGGCCGGAGCAAGGAAGAGGCCACCGACTACCGGTACTTCCCCGAGCCCGACCTGGTGCCGCTCGCGCCCGACCCGGCGTGGGTGGAGGAGCTGCGCGGCACGCTGCCCGAGCCCCCGGCCGAGCGTCGCAAGCGTATCCAGCAGGCGTGGGGCGTGTCCGACCACGACTGGGCGTCGGTGGTGAACGCCGGCGCGGTGGAGCTCATCGAGGCCACGATCACCGCGGGTGCCTCGGCCGAGGCGGCCCGCAAGTGGTGGATGGGTGAGCTGGCCCGCCGGGCCAACGAGACCGGCACCGAGCTCGACGCGCTGCCGATCACCCCGTCGCAGGTGGCGGGGGTCCAGGCGCTGGTCGACGCCGGGCGCATCAACGACAAGCTCGCGCGTCAGGTGCTCGACGGGGTGCTCGCGGGCGAGGGTTCGCCGGAAGAGGTCGTCGCGGCGCGGGGGCTCGAGGTCGTCAGCGACACCGGGGCGCTCGGCGCCGCGGTGGACGAGGCGATCGCGGCCAACCCCGACGTCGCGGACAAGATCCGCAGCGGCAAGGTCGCGGCGGCCGGCGCGCTCGTCGGCGCGGTCATGAAGGCCACCAAGGGCCAGGCCGACGCGAAGACCGTCCGCGAACTGATCATCCAGAAGCTGTCCTGACCAGCGACGGTGCCCCGCCCGGGGAACGGGCGGGGCGCCGTCGTCAGGACAGCGCGTTCAACGCCAGGTCGACGTCGGCCTGCGTCGTGTAGAGGTGGCACGAGAAGCGCACGGCCCCGGCGCGGATCGCGGTGCGGATGCCGGCCGCACGCAGGCGCTCCTGGCCGGCCTCGTCCATCGGCACCGAGACGATCGCCGAGTCGCCGGCCGGTAGCCCGAGCCCGGCACGCAGCGCGTTCGCCAGCCCGACGTCGTGTTTGTGCACCTCGTGCGGGTCGAGGTCGGCCAGCAGCCCCAGCGACGTGGCCGTCCCCACCCAGGAGAACCAGGCCGGCGAGGTGTCGAACCGCCGGGCGTCGGCGGCCAGCCGCAGCGGCAACCCGTAGATCGAGGCCCAGATGTCGGCCCCGGCGTACCAGTTCGCCGCGTGCGGCGTCAGCGACTCCAACCGGTCGGGCCGCACGATCAGGAACGCGCTGCCCCGCGGCGACAGCAGCCACTTGTACGCGCCGCACACCACGTAGTCGACCCACGAGACGTCCAGCGGCAGCCACCCCGTCGACTGGGTCGTGTCCAGCAGCACCGGCACTCCGGTGGCGCGCAACGCGTCCAGGTCCACCAGCGAACCGTCGGCCGACTGCACCATCGACACCGCGACCAGCGCGGTCGTCTCACGCACGGCGGACGCCAGCGACGCCAGCGGCACCGAGCGGAGGGACAGCCCGGACTGCGCGGCGAACGGGAACAGCAGCGACGTGAAATCGTCGTCGGCGACCAGCACCTCCGAGCCGGGCGGCAGCGACGCCGCGACCAGCCCGACCAGCGGCGACACCGTCGAGCCCGCCGCCACCGACGACGAGGGCACGCCGGCGATCCGGGCGAACGCCTCCCGCGCACCTACGACCGAGACGTCGAAGTCGCCGGCGGTGGCCCGCCCGCGCGACCAGGCGTCGATCGCGGCGTGGACCGCGTCGACGGTCACGCGCGGCGGAGCGCCCAGGCTCGCGGTGTTGAAGAAACCCGGGTCGGGCGTGAACTGGTCACGGACGGCGTCAAGGCTCAGCACGCTGGTAGTCACGTGATCGACGCTAACCCGCGACGCCGCCACCGAACCGGGCCAACCGAGCCTCAACTGGTCGGGAACTCCGGCCCGCCGACGACCGGGCGGAGGAAATCCGGGTGCGACCGCAACCGGCCGCCCGACCACCGCGTGACAAGGAGACGTCCGGGCAACCGACCGATCGGAACGACGTGGCGACTGCGGAACACGAGTTCGACGAGTTCTACACCGCGAACTTCGCGGCGATAGGAACGCAGATCGCGGCGTACCTCGGCGACCGGGCGGAAGCCGAGGACATCACGCAGGAAGCGTTCTGCCGGGCCTGGCGGCGCTGGTCGCGGGTGTCCGGCTACGGCGATCCGGTGGCCTGGGTGCGTACGGTCGCGTACCGGCTGGCGGTGAGCCGCTGGCGCCGGATCCGGGTCGCGTTCGCCCATCGTCGCCAGCAACGCGCGGAGCCGGCGCCGCCGCCCGACCCGGAGTGGCTCGACCTGGTCGCCGCGCTCGGCACGCTGCCGGCGCAGCAGCGCCGGGCCGTCGTCCTCTTCTACCTGGGTGATCTGAGCATCGACGAGATCGCCGACCGTGAAGGCGTCCCCGCCGGGACGGTCAAATCGTGGTTACACCGGGCCCGCGGTCGCCTGGCCGTCGAACTCGGTCCGGACGAGATCGCCCACACCGACCGGACGGGGGTGCTGCGTGAGCACTGATCCGCTCGAGACGAAGTTCGCCGCCTTCCGCGCCACCACGACCCTGAGCGGTCCCGGCGCCCCGGAAGCGCGCGCCACCGTCCGCAGGCAGCGCCGCCGCGCTGTCGTCGTCGGCGCGGCCGCCCTGGTGCTCGTGATCCTCGGCGCCGGCGCCGCCATCGCGGGAATCGGCCACGAGCCCCAACGCCTGGTTCCGGCCGAGGCCCCGTCGTCCCCGTCCCCGTCGTCCCCGGCACCGCCTCCGACCGACGACCCGCGCCGCTACCTCTCCGACGACGGAGCCGCCTTACCCGACGCGCGGATCGACCTGCGCACCAAGACGTTCTCCACCTGCTCGGGACCGCAACTGCAGTTCCACGACGGCCACGCCGTCGGCCTGTACCAGGGCGCGCCGACGCGCTACGAATTTCCTCCGGACCGCGGGGGAGGCTTGACCGCCGACCTCGACGGTGACGGCAATCGGGAGTACCTCGTGACAATTCGCTGCGCGGCGACTTCGCGTCCGGTGGATCAGATCTTCGTGCTCCGGGGCGACCCCACGACCGGCGACTTCACCGCGATCGCGGGGATACACGGTGACGCGGTGATCGAGGGCGAACAGCGTTACACGCGGCCGACGATGGAGATCGACGGGGACACGGTCACGATCGAACATCCGGCCGACGGCGAGCCCGGTGTCTGGCGGTGGCGTTATCAGGACGGCGACATGGTCAGGGTGTCGCGCTAGGCGTGGCTGCGCCGGTCGGCGACGGGATCACCGGCTGAGTGTTCGGCGCGGACGGAGACGGACTCACGGTGACGGTGCCGCTCGGCGACGCCGTGACCGTCGCCGTCGGGGTGGCGTTGCGCTGGCCGATGATCACCCGGCGCAGCTCCACCTGCGACTGCCCCGACCCGCTCACCGTGATCTCGTCGTACGCCTTGAGCGCGCCGTCCTGCGCGAAGTAGAGCACGGTCATCTCGAACGACTTCGGCGTGTCGCCCTGGAGGCCACGCAGGCCGGCGGCGCCCGTCGACCCCTCGATCATCAGCAGCGTGTCCTTGTCGAGCGCCTCGACCTTCCGCTCGTGGGTGTGCCCGGCCAGGATCAGCGGCCCACGGTCCTTGAGCGGTTCGGCCGCCGCCGGCTCGTGCACCATCATGACGTCGACGGACTTCTCGTTCTCCCGGTTGTACCGCTGCACGGTCTCCGCGAGCGCGTCGCCGGACTGCGCCTCGACGTCCTTGCCCGCGTTGTCGTCGCCGGTGGTCTTGTCCGGCGTGAACCGGCTGCTGCCCACGCCGGCCACGGTCAGGCCCGCCACCTCGCGCACGGTGTCGTCGAGCACCACCGCGTTCGGGTTCGTCGCGACCGCACGGGCGACGTCGGCCGAGTCGTGGTTGCCGCGGATGAACACGTACGGGACCTTCAACGCGGCGATGTTGCTGGCGTAGAGGTTGGCCTCGGTGGCGCTGCCCCAGTCGGTGAGGTCACCGGTGTCGAACACCGCGTTGACCTGGAACTGGTTGCCGATCGTGCCGATCACCTGCCACGCGGTGGGGTTGTTGTGCAGGTCGCTGACGTGCATCACGCGGATCGTGTTCGGGTCGGGCTGGTAGTTCGGCAGCGTCGAGACGGCCTCGTAGACCTTGCTCATGTTGGTGAGGATCGAGACGAGCTGACCCCGGTACTGGCCGTAGTTGTCGTAGATCGAACGCGCGTCACCGATCAGCGCCGGGATGTTCGTCAGCAGCCCCTCGTAGCGGGGCTGGCTCAGGCTGTTGGGGTTGAGCGTCGCGGCCGCGATACCGCTGCCGCCCGCCAGCAGCACGACCGCCATGCCGCCGGTGAGCGCCGTGCGCCGCACGTCGCGGAACGCGATGGCGCCGAGCAGGACCGCGCCCAGCAGCGCCGCCCCGGCCGCGCGCAGCGCGAGCGTCTGGATCGCCGAGCGGACGTCCCCGGTGGTGAGGTCGGTGGCTTCCTCGATGCGTGCCGGGTCGGCGATCAGCTGCCTGGTCTCCGACTCGTTCAGCCCGTCGACGCGGGCGACCAGCCGGATCGGGCCGCGGTGGCTCTGGACCGAGATCGCACCGAGCGGCGGGATGCGCAGCTGCGAGCCGCCGGTCAGCGACGGCTGCGCGGCCAGCTGCATCTGGAACGGACCGATCTCCACCTCGGCCCGCCCGCCGAGCTGCAACCCGAGCACCGTCCCGACCAGCGCGATCAGGAACGCGAGCACACCCGTGCGCAGCCACTGGGGCCCACGCACGGAACGCAGCCGGGCCAGCCGGTGCCTCCCATGCGCCGGCGCGTCGCTCTCCGTCACTGCGTTGCCGTCTGACGTCACCGGAGTGGCGTCGGCGTCTTCGGGCGGCGTCGGAATCGAGTCAGAACCCACGATGTCTTCTCTTTACCGAATTTCTCGGTTCGCTAACCCGCTAGAGCACGTCCACGCCGCTCGAACCGGGCGGGATGATCCGCAGGATGCGATCGTCGTCCACGGTGGGGTCACCGCGCCCGTCCCGGTTGGACGTCGCGACCCAGACCGAGCCGTCCGGCGCGGAGACCACCGTCCGCAACCGACCGTACCGGTTCTGCAGCATCGCCCGTGGTGTGCCGTCGACCGTGCCCTTCTCCACGTCCAGCGTCACCACCCAGAGCCGCTCGCCCTTCAACGCGGCGACCAGCAGGTTCGAGCCGACGACGACCGCGCCGCTCGGCGAGGCCACATCGGGCTTCCAGGCGACGAGCGGCTTGGTGAACCGCTTGTCCTCGCTCATGCCCTCCACCGTCGGCCAGCCGTAGTTGCCGCCCTTGGTGATGAGGTTGACCTCGTCCCACTGGTTCTGGCCGAACTCGGTGGCCCAGAGCCGCTTCCGCGAATCCCAGGTGAGGCCCTGGACGTTGCGGTGGCCCCGGGACCACACCAGCGAGTTCGGGTACGGGTTGCCCGGCGCCGGCTTGCCCGCCCCGGTCATCCGCAGGATCTTGCCGCCGAGGCTCGTCAGGTCCTGTGCCCGCCCGCGCTCGGATGCGTCGCCGGTGCCGGCGTAGAGGTAGCCGTCGGGGCCGAACGCGAGCCGGCCGCCGTTGTGGATGCCCGACACCGGGATGCCGGTGACGATCGGCTGCGGCTGCTGACCCAGCACCAGCGACGCGATCCGGTTGTCGGTGCGTGTCGTGTAGTAGATGAAGACCGTCTTGTCGGTCGCGTACTTCGGCGAGACCGCGATGCCGAGCAGGCCGCCCTCGCCGCCGGAGTAGGCGTCCTGGATGGTCTGCACCGGGGTGGCGCGGCCGCCGGGCGTGATCGACAGGATCCGGCGCGTGTCGCGTTCGGTGACGAGCGCGTTCCCGTCGGGGAGGAAGGCCAGACCCCAGGGCACCTGGAGGTTCTTCACCAGCACCTGGACGCCGACCCCGTCGTCCTCCTCGGACCCACCGGGCGCGGTGGGCGACGCGCTGGGCGTCGGCAGGTTCGGCGACTCGCCGCTCTCCGTCTCGTCGGGAGCGCCGAGTGAGCAGCCGGCCAGCGCCAGTACCAGGGTCGTCGCCGCGACGACCAGCGGACGCAAGGCTCGTTGCCGGGTGGGCGCGGACATGCCACCGAGCCTAACCGGCACCTCCCAGCGCGACGGTCACGCCTCGGTGACGGTCTCCGTGGCGGGCTTCGGCGCGGGCGCTGGTTCGGGCGCCGGTTCGGGCGCCGGTTCGGGCGCCGGTTCGGGCTTCGCTTCGGGCGTCGTGAGTCCGACCGACTCGATCAGCCGGGGGAGGGTCGCGGGCGTCACCGCGGGTAGCCGCAGGGTGCCACCGCCGACCAGCTGCACCGAGACCCGGCCCCGGGACGACAGGAAGCCCTCGATCTCGTCCCAGCGCAGCGTCCGGCGCCCGAACGCGCGCCGGACCGTGAGGTGCTCGGCGTCGACGTCGACGCCGGTGCGGACCACCCACCACAGCGCGGCCAGCGGAACCACCATCACCGGCGCGTACGCCCAGCTCTGACCGGCGATCGTGAACGCCCCGATCGCCATCAGCAGGATCGCGGCGACCGTGGCGAAACTCTGCCGGAACCGGACGCGGATCGGCTTGGCCGAGGTCTGGGTGCTCACCGTTCCAGTGTCGCAGGTCGCGGGTGCGCGAGGCGGCGTAGGCTCGTGGCACCGCGCTGCCCTCGTCCCGGTCGTCGTGATTTCCGCCGCCACCCGCGGCCCCGGCCACGGGACGCTCCCCACCGGCGGTCGGCCGGCCCGCGCCGCCTGCCCGCTCACCGCGCCTTCTGCCCGAAGGCCCTGCCGAGGAATCCGAATGACGCATCCGCTGAAACCACGCAGCACCGACGTGACCGACGGTCTCGAGAAGGCCGCGGCCCGCGGCATGCTCCGTGCCGTCGGCATGAAGGACGAGGACTTCGCCAAGCCGCAGATCGGCGTCGCGTCCTCGTGGAACGAGATCACGCCGTGCAACCTCTCGCTCGACCGGCTCGCGAAGGCCTCGAAGGAGGGCGTGCGCGCCGCCGGTGGCTTCCCGATGGAGTTCGGCACGATCTCGGTGTCCGACGGCATCTCGATGGGCCATGTCGGCATGCACTACTCGCTGGTCAGCCGCGAGATCATCGCGGACTCGGTCGAGGTCGTGATGCAGGCGGAGCGGCTCGACGGCAGCGTCCTGCTGGCCGGCTGTGACAAGTCGCTGCCCGGCATGCTGATGGCCGCGGCGCGCCTGGACCTGGCGTCGGTGTTCCTCTACGCCGGCTCGACGCTGCCGGGCAAGATCGACGGCCGCACGGTCACCGTCATCGACGCGTTCGAGGCCGTCGGGGCCTGCGCGCGCGGGCTGATCAGCCGCGAGGAGGTCGACCGCGTCGAGCGGGCGATCTGTCCGGGTGAGGGCGCCTGCGGCGGCATGTACACCGCCAACACGATGGCCAGCGCGGCCGAGGCGCTGGGCATGTCGCTGCCGGGTTCGGCCGCGCCGCCCGCGCCCGACCGCCGCCGCGACAACTACGCGGTGAAGTCCGGCGAGGCCGTCATCAACCTGATCAAGAACGGCATCACCGCGCGTCAGATCATGACCCGCGAGGCGTTCGAGAACGCGATCACGCTGGTGCAGGCGCTGGGCGGCTCCACCAACGCGGTGCTGCACCTGATGGCGATCGCCCACGAGGCGAAGGTCGACATCACGCTCGAGGACTTCAACGAGATCGGCCGTCGCACCCCGCACCTGGCCGACGTGAAGCCGTTCGGCCAGTACGTGATGACCGACGTCGATGAGATCGGCGGCGTGCCGGTCGTCATGAAGGCGCTTCTCGACGCCGGGCTGCTGCACGGCGACTGCCTGACCGTGACCGGCAAGACGCTGGCCGAGAACCTGGCCGACATCGCGCCGCCCGACCCGGACGGCAAGATCATCCACGCGGTGCAGAACCCGATCCACCCGGTCGGCGGCATCACCGTGCTGCGTGGCTCGCTGGCCCCCGACGGTGCCGTGCTGAAGTCGGCCGGCATCGAGTACGACGTCTTCGAGGGCACCGCGCGGGTGTTCGAGGGCGAGCAGGGCGCGATGGACGCGGTCACCCACAACACGCTGAACAAGGGCGACGTGATCGTGATCCGCAACGAGGGCCCGAAGGGCGGCCCCGGCATGCGCGAGATGCTCGCGGTCACCGGCGCGATCAAGGGTGCCGGCCTCGGCAAGGACGTGCTGCTGCTCACCGACGGCCGCTTCTCCGGCGGCACGACCGGGCCGTGCATCGGTCACGTGGCCCCCGAAGCGGCCCACGGCGGCCCGATCGCGCTGGTGCAGGAGGGCGACCGGATCCGGCTGGACCTGAACGCCCAGACGCTCGACCTCCTGGTCGACGAGGCCGAACTCGAGCGCCGCCGCTCGTCCTGGAAGCCCCTCCCGCCCACCTACGAAACCGGCGTCCTGTCCAAGTACGCCAAGCTCGTCGGCTCCGCCGCCACCGGCGCCGTCTGCAGCTGATCCGTCGCGCTGTGGTCCCGCGTCGACGCGCGGGACCACAGAGTGGGATGGGTTTGACGTTGGGTGGGAAGCGGCCTACCGTGGCGAACGTGCGATCCACCCGAATTCTCGTACTCAGCTAGCGCGTCGACACCGCACCACGTCGACGCGCTCACCCCCCGTGCCGCAGGCACGAGGGGTTTTTTGTTGCCCGAGAACCCGGACCCGCGTCACCGCTACACGAAGAGGCCAATGCCATGAACGCACCAGCCACCCCGCCGGCCCATGAAACGGTCACGGGTGCCCAGTCGCTCGTCCGCTCCCTGGAGGCGGTGGGCGCCGAGGTGGTCTTCGGTATCCCGGGCGGCACCATTCTTCCGACGTACGACCCGCTCTACGACGCCCCGGGCGTCCGGCACATCCTGGTCCGGCACGAGCAGGGCGCCGGCCACGCGGCCGAGGGCTACGCGCAGGCCACCGGCAAGGTCGGCGTCTGCATGGCCACCTCCGGCCCGGGCGCGACGAACCTGGTGACCCCGATCGCCGACGCGTACATGGACTCGGTGCCGCTGGTCGCGATCACCGGCCAGGTCAGCACCCCGATGATCGGCACCGACGCCTTCCAGGAAGCCGACATCTGCGGCATCACGCTGCCGATCACCAAGCACAACTTCCTGGTCAAGCACCCGGAGGAGATCCCGCAGACGATCGCCGAGGCGTTCCACCTGGCCAGCACCGGCCGCCCCGGCCCGGTCCTGGTCGACGTGCCGAAGGACGTCCAGCAGGCGATGACGCGGTTCAGCTGGCCGCCGCAGCTGAACCTGCCCGGCTACCGGCCCACCGTGCACCCGCACGGCAAGCAGGTCCGCGAGGCCGCGCGGCTGCTGACCACGTCGAAGCGCCCGGTGCTCTACGTCGGCGGCGGCGTGTTGAAGGCCCGCGCGTCCGCGGAGCTGAAGGTGCTGGCCGAACTGTCCGGGGCCCCGGTCATCACGACGCTGATGGCCCGCGGCGCGTTTCCCGACAGTCACCCCCAGCACCTGGGCATGCCCGGCATGCACGGCACGGTCGCCGCGGTCACGTCGCTGCAGAAGGCCGACCTGATCGTCGCGCTGGGTGCCCGCTTCGACGACCGGGTCACCGGCAACCTGGACAGCTTCGCGCCGTACGCGACGATCGTCCACGCCGACATCGACCCGGCCGAGATCAGCAAGAACCGCACCGCGGACGTGCCGATCGTCGGTGACGCCCGTGAGGTGATCGCCGAACTGGTCGTCGCGCTGCAGGCCGAGCACCAGGCCGGTCACCGCGCGGACCTGGACCCCTGGTGGGCCCTACTGAACAAGACCCGCGAGACCTACCCGCTGGGCTACGACGACCACCCCGATGGCACGCTGGCACCCCAGTACGTCATCGAGCGGCTGGGGAAGATCTCCGGACCGGAGACGATCTTCGCCGCCGGCGTGGGCCAGCACCAGATGTGGGCCAGCCAGTTCATCTCGTACGAGAACCCGTACACCTGGCTGAACTCCGGCGGCGCCGGGACGATGGGATACGCCGTCCCCGCCGCCATGGGCGCCAAGGTCGGTAAGCCCGACACCACCGTGTGGGCGATCGACGGCGACGGCTGCTTCCAGATGACCAATCAGGAACTGGCCACCTGCGCCCTGGAGGGCATCCCGATCAAGGTCGCCGTCATCAACAACGGCAACCTGGGCATGGTGCGGCAGTGGCAGACGCTGTTCTACGACCAGCGTTACTCCAACACCGACCTGAAGACCCACAAGCAGCGCGTGCCCGACTTCGTGAAGCTGGCCGACGCGCTCGGCTGCGTCGGGCTGCGCTGCGAGACCGCCGGTGACGTCGACGCCACGATCGAGAAGGCGATGGAGGTCGACGACCAGCCGGTCGTCATCGACTTCGTGGTCGGCAAGGACGCGATGGTGTGGCCGATGGTCGCGGCCGGCGCCAGCAACGACGACATCCAGGCCGCCCGTGACGTCCGCCCCGTCTGGGGCGAGGACCAGACCTGAGGAGCCCCAGAAACATGAGCAAGCACACTCTCTCGGTGCTGGTCGAGAACAAGCCGGGTGTCCTCGCCCGGGTGTCCGGCCTGTTCAGCCGCCGCGGGTTCAACATCCACTCGCTGGCGGTCGGGCCCACCGAGCACCCCGACATCTCCCGGATGACCGTGGTCGTCACGGTGGAGGGCCTGGCCCTCGAGCAGGTCACCAAGCAGTTGAACAAGCTGGTCAACGTCATCAAGATCGTTGAGCTCGACACGTCGGTCTCGGTCCAGCGCGAGCTGATGCTCTGCAAGGTCCGCACCGACCCGCAGACGCGCTCGCACGTGCTCGAAACCGTCGAGCTGTTCCGCGCGCACGTGGTGGACGTCTCCACCGACTCCGTCACGGTCGAGGCGACCGGCACGGCCGAGAAGCTCGAGGCTCTCGTCCGCGTGTTGGAGCCGTACGGCATCAAGGAACTGGTGCAGTCCGGCATGGTGGCGATCGGTCGGGGACCCCGGTCGATCGCGGCGCCCGCCGTCGCATTGCGTAGCGTCAGCGCTTGATCTGAATTAACTACGGAAGGACGAAGTACTAGTCATGGCCTCTGAAAACCTCCGCGCCGAGCTCTTCTACGACGACGACGCGGACCTGTCGATCATCCAGGGCCGCAAGGTCGCCGTGCTCGGCTACGGCAGCCAGGGGCACGCCCACGCCCTGAGCCTGCGTGACTCCGGCGTCGACGTGCGCGTCGGTCTGCCGGAGGGCTCCAAGAGCCGCCCGAAGGCGGAGGAGGCCGGCCTGCGCGTCGTCACCCCGGCCGAGGCCAGCGCCGAGGCCGACGTGATCATGGTGCTCGCGCCCGACACCGCGCAGCGCACGATCTACGCCAACGACATCGCGCCCAACCTCAAGGACGGCGACGCGCTGCTGTTCGGGCACGGCCTGAACATCCGGTACGAGCTGATCAAGCCCCCGGCCGGCGTCGACGTCGCGCTGATCGCGCCGAAGGGCCCCGGTCACCTGGTCCGTCGCCAGTTCGTCGACGGCAAGGGCGTTCCGGTGCTGGTCGCGGTCGAGCAGGACGCGTCGGGCAACGCGCTCGCGCTCGCGCTCTCCTACGCCAAGGGCATCGGCGGCACGCGCGCCGGCGCGATCAAGACCACGTTCACCGAGGAGACCGAGACCGACCTGTTCGGTGAGCAGGCCGTCCTCTGCGGTGGCGTGGAGGAGCTGGTCAAGGCCGGGTTCTCGACGCTGACCCAGGCCGGTTACCAGCCGGAGGTCGCGTACTTCGAGTGCCTGCACGAGCTGAAGCTGATCGTCGACCTCATGTACGAGGGCGGCATCGCGCGGATGAACTACTCGGTCAGCGACACCGCCGAGTACGGCGGTTACGTGTCCGGCCCGCGTGTCGTCACCGACGAGACGAAGAAGGCCATGAAGCAGATCCTCACCGAGATCCAGGACGGGACGTTCGCCCGCAACTGGATCGCCGAGGACGAGAACGGCCGGGCCAACTTCCTCAAGCTCCGCGAGGAGAACGCCGCCGACCCGATCGAGGTCACCGGCCAGAAGCTCCGCGGCCTGATGAGCTGGGTCGACCGCCCGATCACGGAAACTGCCTGAGTCACCGTCGAACCGGGGTCTAGCTGAACAGCTAGGCCCCGGTTTGCTGTCGGGCGCGGTGCAGAACGACCAGCGTGGCGCCACCCAGCGCGGTGAGAGCGAGAGCACCGCCGCCGGTGGGGTCGAGGATGCCGTCGACGCCTCGGGTCAGGGCGCCCACGGCGGGCCAGCCCGCGATCACGACCGTACAGAGACCGGCCGTCATCAGGCGACGCGGCTGCTCGTCCTCGCCGTAGAACGCGTGCTTCCAGGCCGCACGCGCGCCCACCGCGGCGATCGCCGCCAACAGCAGAACGCCGAACACCACGATGCCGAGCGCGACACCGTCGCCCCACGTGGACGGCGGCGAGTCGGTGAACGCCGGCAGCACGAACGCCACCGCGACCCCGACCCAGCCCAGCGACAGTGCGGTGCCGAGCAGCCCGGCGGCCGCCCACCCCCGGTTGGTGGTCTCGCGGCGCATGCTGTCCTGGGTCACCCCCCGATTGTGCCTGCCGCACGCGACGAACCCCCGCGTTCCGGGCGGCGGGTTGAACTGCTGTTGCTGATCTGACGTCTGTTCGACGTGCGCTGGTGACCGTCGTCACGAAGCGATGTGAGGCCAGCCGGGACACCTACTATCGGGATCGCGCACCGATGCCCGGGAGGACCGTGACGTGCCCCAGCCTGTCGTCCTCGTCGCCGAGGAACTCGCACCGTCCGCGCTCGACGTGCTCGCCCGGGACTTCGAAGTACGCCATGTGGACGGCGCCGACCGGGCCGCGCTGATCCCCGCGCTCGCCGAGGCCGACGCGGTCCTGGTGCGCAGCGCCACCCAGATCGACGCGACCGCGCTGGGCGCCGCGCCGCGGCTCAAGGTCGTCGCCCGGGCCGGTGTCGGCCTCGACAACGTCGACGTGCCGGCCGCGACCGCCCGCGGCGTGATGGTCGTCAACGCGCCCACGTCGAACATCGTCTCCGCCGCCGAGCAGGCGATCGCGCTGCTGCTGGCGAGCGCACGCAACGTCGCCCCGGCGCACGCGGCGCTGCGCGACGGCGAGTGGAAGCGGTCCCGGTACACCGGCGTCGAGGTGGCCGACAAGACCGTCGGCATCGTCGGGCTGGGCCGCATCGGCGTGCTGTTCGCCCAGCGGATGGCCGCGTTCGGCACCCGGTTGATCGCCTACGACCCGTACGTGCAGCCGGCCCGCGCGGCCCAGATCGGCGTCCGCCTGGTGAGCCTGGAGGAGCTGCTCGCCGAGAGCGACTTCGTCTCGATCCACCTGCCCCGGACCGCGGAGACGCTCGGCCTGATCGGCGAGAAGGAGCTGCGGCTCGTCAAACCGTCGGTGCGCATCGTGAACGCCGCCCGGGGCGGGTTGGTCGACGAGAAAGCCCTGTACGACGCACTGGTCGAGGGCCGCGTCGCCGGCGCCGGCCTCGACGTGTACACGAAGGAACCCTGCACCGACTCCCCGTTGTTCGGCCTGGAGAACGTCGTCGCGACGCCGCACCTCGGGGCGTCCACGGTGGAAGCCCAGGACAAAGCGGGCCTCGCGGTCGCGCGGAGCGTCCGGCTGGCACTGCACGGCGAGTTCGTCCCGGACGCGGTGAACGTGCAGGCCGGCGGCGTGGTGGCCGAGGAGGTGCGGCCCTCGCTGCCGCTCGTCGAGAAGCTCGGGCGCGTGTTCACGGCGCTGGCCAGCGGTCTGGCCCAGTCGATCACCGTCGACGTGCGTGGTGACATCGCCGGGTACGACGTCAGCGTGCTGGAGCTGGCCGCGCTCAAGGGCGTGTTCGCCGACATCGTCGAGGAGTCGGTGACGTTCGTGAACGCGCCGCTGCTGGCCAAGGAGCGCGGGGTCGAGGTGGGGCTCACCACGTCGGAGGAGAGCGCGGAGTACCGCAACCTCGTCACGGTGTCGGGGGTGCTGGCCGACGGGCGGACGCTGTCGGTGTCGGGGACGCTGGCCGGTCCGCGCGGCGCCCAGAAGATCACGAACATCGACACGTTCGACATCGACCTCGTGCCCAACGGCAACCTGCTGTTCCTGCGGTACAGCGACCGGCCGGGCGTGGTCGGGACGCTCGGGGTGCTGCTCGGCGACGCCGGCGTCAACATCGCCGGCATGCAGGTGGCCCGCGCGCTGTCGGGGGCGGAGTCGCTGATGGCGCTCGCCGTCGACCAGGCGGTGCCCGCCGACCTCCTGCAGCGGCTCGCCGCCGCGATCGGGGCGCACGCCGCGAACACCGTCGACCTGTCCGGAGTCTGAGACGCGGGTACCGACCCGTGGGAACACTCGGCTAGGGTGACGACCATGAGCACGAACCTCGCGGTGATCGGCGGAGACGGTATCGGGCCCGAGGTGGTGGCCGAGGGGTTGAAGGTGCTCAGCGCCGTCCTCCCCGGCGTGAACACCACCGATTACGACCTCGGTGCCCGTCGCTACCACGCGAGCGGTGAGGTCCTGCCCGACTCGGTGCAGGACGAACTCTCCCGGCACGACGCGATCCTGCTCGGCGCCGTCGGCGACCCGGGTGTGCCGCCGGGCGTGCTCGAGCGGGGCCTGCTGCTCAAGCTGCGCTTCGCGTTCGACCACTACGTGAACCTGCGTCCCGCGCGGCTCTACGAGGGCGTCTCGAGCCCGCTGGCCGGCGTGAAGCCCGGCGACATCGACTTCGTGGTGGTGCGCGAGGGCACCGAGGGGCTCTACGTCGGCGCCGGCGGCGTGCTCGCGAAGGGCACCCCGCGTGAGGTCGCCACCGAGGAGAGCCTGAACTCGCGCAGCGGGGTCGAGCGGGTCATCCGGGACGCCTACACCCGGGCCCAGAGCCGCCCGCGGCGTCACCTCACGCTCGTCCACAAGCAGAACGTGCTGGTCAACGCGGGCAACCTCTGGTCGCGGACGTTCGCCGAGGTCGGCAAGGAGTTCCCCGACGTCGCCACCGACTACCAGCACGTCGACGCCGCGAGCATGTTCTTCGTGACCCAGCCGCAGCGCTTCGACGTGGTCGTCACCGACAACCTGTTCGGCGACATCCTCACCGACATCGCCGCCGCGATCAGCGGTGGCATCGGGCTGGCCGCCAGCGGCAACATCAACCCGACCAAGGAATTCCCGTCGATGTTCGAGCCGGTGCACGGCTCCGCGCCCGACATCACCGGCCAGGGCGTCGCCGACCCCACCGCGACGATCCTGTCGGTGGCGCTGCTGCTCGACCACCTGGGCCACGCCGACGCCGCTGCCCGCGTGGAGAGCGCCGTCGCCGACGACCTGGCCGCGCGTGAGCCGGGCGTACCGGTACGCACCTCCGAGGTGGGCGACCGGATCGCCGAGCGCGTGAGCTAGCCAGTAACCGAACCGAAGACCCGGTTGCCGCCCACGCGGCAACCGGGTCTTCGTCGTTCCCGACCAACCGAGCCGCTCGAACGGGCGGTAAATTCGGAGGTCGGCCCCACCCGTGGTCGGGCTGACCCCAGCGATGCGGAAGGACCCTCATGAGCAGCACCCTGGATTTCGAGATCGTCCCGGCCACGAACCCGCGTACCGACGACGAGCGCGCCGCGCTGATGGCCGACCCGGGATTCGGCCGGATCTTCACCGACCACATGGTGACGATCAAGTACGCGGACGGTAAGGGCTGGTACGACGCCCAGCTCCAGCCGTACGGCCCGATCAGCCTCGACCCGGCCACCTCCGCGCTGCACTACGGCCAGGAGATCTTCGAGGGCCTCAAGGTCTACCGCCACCCCGACGGCGAGCTCGGGCTGTTCCGGCCGGAGGAGAACGCCCGCCGGTTCAACCGGTCGGCCGCGCGCCTGGCGATGCCGCAGCTTCCCGAGGAGCTCTTCCTCGAGTCGATCAAGGTGCTCGTCGAGCACGACCAGAAGTGGGTGCCCAGCGCGCCCGAGACCAGCCTCTACCTGCGGCCGTTCATGTTCTCCACCGACCCGTACCTGGGTGTCCGCCCGGCGCTGGAGTACCTCTACGTGCTGATCGCCTCGCCGGTCGGCGCGTACTTCCCGCGTGGTGTGCAGCCGGTGAGCGTCTGGCTCTCCACCGACTACACCCGGGCCGCCCCCGGTGGCACCGGCGAGGCCAAGTGCGCGGGCAACTACGCCGCGAGCCTGGTCGCGCAGGCCCAGGCCGCCGCGCAGGGCTGCGACCAGGTGGTCTGGCTCGACGCGATCGAGCACAAGTACATCGAGGAGATGGGCGGGATGAACCTGTACTTCATCCTCGACGGCACCACGCTGGTCACGCCCGAGCTCAACGGTTCGCTGCTGCCGGGCGTCACGCGTGACAGCATTCTGCAGTTGGCCGGTGAACTCGGCCTGAACACCGAGGTGCGGCGGATCTCCACCGACGAGTGGCGCGAGACCGCGGCGAACGGGCGGATGTCCGAGGCGTTCGCGTGCGGCACCGCGGCCGTGATCACGCCGGTGGGCACCGTGAAGGGCACCGACGGCGAGTTCCAGGTCGCCGACGGCGGCCCCGGCGAGGTCACGATGAAGCTGCGCGGCGCCCTCCTCGACCTCCAGCACGGCCGCACCGAGGACACGCACGGCTGGATCACGCGGCTGTAAAGGTTGGCCCGTGCGGTCTACTCTGCGCGCATGAGCGACACACCGGCTACGGCGCTGGTCGAAGCCATCGCGGCCCGTCCCGCGGACGAGCGGTCCGACCAGCTGATCAAGATCCTGGTCGACACGTTCGAGCCGCTGATCGAGGCCGCGCCGGCCGCCTTCCGGACCAAGTTCCGGAAGATGGCCGCCGACCCGTTCGCCTTCTACCGCGGCAGCGCGTGCATCTTCTACGCCGACGTCACCGATCCCCGGATCGACCTCGAGGACCCCTGGACCGACGAGCGAACGCGTCGCGTCTGGATCCAGGGTGACCTGCACTGCCAGAACTTCGGCACGTACATGGACTCGTCCGGCGTGCTGGTGTTCGACGTCAACGACTACGACGAGGCCTACGTCGGCCACTACACCTGGGACCTGCAGCGGCTGGCGGCCAGCCTCGCGCTGCTCGGTTTCGGGAAGGCGTTGTCGGACGCCACGATCGAACGGATGATCCGCACGGTCTCCGACGCGTACCTGCGTACCGTGCGGCGCTTCCACGAGCACGCGGGCGACGAGGAGTTCCGCCTGACGCTCGACAGCGCCAGCGGTGTCCTGCGCGACGTGCTGCTCGACTCGCGGATGCAGACGCGGATCGCGCTCCTGCAGCGCACCACGACGATCCGCGACGCCGACCGGGTGTTCCGGGAGGGGCCGGGTGTCCGGTTGCTCGAGTCGGCGGAGAAGTCGCTGGTGGAGTCCGCGTTCCGTCAGTACCTGGAGACGATCCCGGAGGGCAAGCGCAAGGACGTCTCCAGTTACGTCGTGAAGGACATCGTGGGGCGGTCCGGGTTCGGCATCGGGTCGGCCGGGCTGCCCGCCTACAACCTGCTCGTCGAGGGTGCGACGCAGGCGTTGGAGAACGACGTCGTGCTGTCGATGAAGCAGGGCAACGTCGCCGCGCCGAGCCGGGTGATCGACGACCCGGATATCAAGGGGTACTTCCAGCACCACGGGCACCGCACGGTGGTGTCGCAGCGGGCGCTGCAGGCACACGCCGACCCGTGGCTCGGGTGGACCGAGATCAACGGCGTCGGGCAGGTCGTGCAGGAGTTGTCGCCGTACGAGAACGACATCGACTGGGCCGACGTGAACGAGCCCGACGACATCATGCCGTTGCTCGACCAGCTCGGGCAGGCCGTCGCGAAGGTGCACTGCGTGTCCGACGCCGACAGCGAGCAGAGCCTGGTGAAGTTCCAGACCGAGGACGCGATCGTGGCCGCGGTCGCCGACCGGGACCCCGAGTTCACCGCCGACCTGGTCGCGTTCGGCCTGGGGTACGCCCGCCAGGTGCGTGACGACCACCGGCACTTCGTCGACGCGTTCCGCAACGGCCGCATCCCGGGCGTGGACGGGGGCTGACCATCTCCGCCACCGCGCCGCCCCCGGATCGTCCCCCGGCCGTGTCCGGGGCGGAGGCGGTGCTCGCGCGCACCCTGTTCCGGCCGGTTCGGGACGGCAACCCGTTCGAGGTGACGGTGGAGCGCCTGGCCACCGCCATCCGGCTCGGGGCGGTGGCCGAGCGGCTCCCGCCGGAGCGGGAGCTGGCCGCGACGCTCGGGGTCAGCCGGATGACGCTGCGGGACGCGCTGGCCGCGCTGGCCGACGCGGGTTTCGTGACCTCGCGCCGGGGCCGCGGGGGTGGGACTTTCGTCTGCTCCCACCTGCCCCGCGACGGGGACGCCCACACGGTGGCGCGTTCGATGGGCGAGGCGCTCGTTCACGCGTTGGACTACCGCCGGATCATCGAGCCCGGCGCCGCCGCGCTCGCTGCCTCCGCCGAGCTCTCCGCCGCCGCGCACGACCATCTGCGGGCATGCCTCGCCGACGTCACCGACGCCCCCGACGACGGGCTGCGGCGCCGCGCCGACTCCCGCTTCCATCTCGCGATCGCGAGTGTCACCGGAAACGAACCCGTGATCACGGCGGTCGCCGACGTGCAGGCGCGGATCTCCGGCCTGCTGGAGCTGATCCCGGTGCTCCGCACCAACATCGCCCACTCCGACACCCAGCATGCCGGCGTCGTCGCCGCGATCGCCGCGGGCGACCCCGCCCGGGCGGAAGCGATCATGCGTGAACATTGCGACGCCACCGCCGCCCTGCTGCGGGGGTTCCTCCGCTGAACGGCAGGCAGATTCCGGCCCGTGGAGGGTGCCGGTGTTGCGTCGACGTAAAGGTCTGAACGTGGACCATTGCGCGGACGGCACACAAGTCCTACGTTGCGCAGCATGGACCTGGAGCAGCTCCGCAGCGAGATCGCCGCCGGAAACGTCGACACCGTGGTTCTCGGCTTCACCGACATGCAGGGTCGCCTGCAGGGCAAACGGCTCGACGCCGGGTACTTCCTGAGCGACGTGCTGGGCCACGCCGCCGAGGGGTGCAACTACCTGCTCGCGGTCGACGTCGACATGAACACGGTCGACGGGTACGCGATGAGCTCGTGGTCGTCCGGCTACGGCGACTTCGTCCTGCAGCCCGACCTGTCGACGCTGCACCGCATCCCCTGGCACCCGGGCAGCGTCGGCCTCCTCGCCGACCTGGAGTGGCTCGACGGGAAACCGGTCGTGGCCTCGCCCCGGCAGATCCTGGGGCGCCAGACCGCGCGCCTGGCCGAGCGCGGCTGGAAGGCCTACGCCGGCACCGAGCTCGAGTTCATCGTGTTCAAGGACTCCTACGAGCAGGCCTGGAACGCCGGCTACCGGAACCTCACCCCGGCCAACCAGTACAACGTCGACTACTCGCTGCTCGGTACGGCGCGCATCGAGCCGTTACTGCGCCGGATCCGGCTCGCGATGACCGGCGCCGGGCTGACCGTCGAGTCGGCGAAGGGCGAGTGCAACCCCGGTCAGCACGAGATCGCGTTCAAGTACGACGAGGTCACCGCCGCGTGCGACCACCACGTGATCTACAAGAACGGTGCGAAGGAGATCGCGGCGCAGGAGAACGTCAGCCTGACGTTCATGGCGAAGGTGAACGAGCGCGAGGGCAACTCGTGCCACATCCACCTGTCGCTGCGCGGCCTCGACGGCTCGCCGGTCTTCGCCGACGACGACGTGCTGTTCCAGCGCTTCCTCGCCGGGCAGCTGAAGTACATGCGTGAGCTGACGCTGATGTTCGCGCCGAACGTCAACTCGTACAAGCGGTACGCGGACGGGTCGTTCGCGCCGACGGCCGTGGCCTGGGGGCACGACAACCGTACGTGTTCGCTGCGGGTGGTCGGGCACGGGCACGGGCTGCGGTTCGAGAACCGGGTGCCGGGCGCGGACGTGAACCCGTACCTGGCGTCGGCCGCGATCGTCGCCGCCGGGCTGGCCGGCGTCGAGGAGGAGCTGGAACTCGAGCCCGAACTCGTCGGCAACGCGTACACCTCCGACGCGCCCCGGGTGCCGAAGACGCTGCGTGAGGCACGCGAGCTGTTCGCCGCGTCGGCGTTGGCCCGGAACGCGTTCGGCGACGACGTCGTCGATCACTACCTGAACGCCGCGGACGTCGAGCTGGCCGCGTTCGACGCCGCGGTCACCGACTGGGAGCTGCGCCGCGGCTTCGAGCGTCTCTAGGAGCGTTGCTTGAGCACGAACACGTTGGACTCCGTCGGCGCGCACGAGGTCGTCAATCCGGCCACGGAGGAGATCGTCACGACCGTCGCGCTGGCGTCGGTCGCGGACACCGACGCCGCGGTCGCCCGGGCCCGCGCGGCCTGGCCGGCCTGGCGGGACGTGACCCCGGCCGACCGGGCCCGGTTGCTGCGCCGGTTCGCCGCGGTCGTGGACACGCACCTCGAGGAACTGGCTGCGCTCGAGGTGCGGAACGCGGGCCATCCGATCGGGTCGGCGCGCTGGGAGGCCGGGAACGTCCGCGACGTTCTCGAGTACTACTCCGGCGCGCCGGAACGGAACTTCGGCAAGCAGATCCCGGTGGCCGGCGGCGTGAACGTTACGTTCGCCGAGCCGCTCGGTGTGGTGGGCATCATCGTGCCGTGGAACTTCCCGATGCCGATCGCGGGCTGGGGGTTCGCGCCCGCGCTGGCGGCCGGGAACACCGTGGTGCTCAAACCCGCGGAGCTGACGCCGCTGACCGCGATCCGCCTCGGCGAACTGGCCCTGGAGGCCGGGCTCCCCGAGGGGGTGTTCACGGTGCTGCCCGGCGCGGGTCGGGTGGTGGGGGAGCGGCTGCTGACGCACCCCGACGTCGCAAAGATCGTGTTCACCGGCTCCACCGCGGTGGGGCAGCACGTGATGGCCACGTGCGCGGCGTCGGTGAAGCGGGTGACGCTCGAGCTCGGCGGGAAGTCCGCGAACATCGTGTTCGCCGATGCGGACCTGGAGCGGGCCGCGGCCGCGGCGCCGGGCGGGGTGTTCGACAACGCCGGGCAGGACTGCTGCGCGCGGTCGCGGATCCTGGTGCAGCGCTCGGTGTTCGACACGTTCCTCTCGCTGCTCGAGCCCGCGGTGCGGGCGTTCCGGGTCGGCGACCCGCTCGCGCCGGACACCGACATGGGGCCGCTGGTCAGCGCGGCGCAGCTCGCCCGGGTCTCGGGGTACGTGGCCGAGGCCTCGGTGGCGTTCGCCGGTGACGCACCCTCCGGGCCGGGCTTCTGGTTCCCGCCGACGGTGGTCCTGCCGGCTTCTCCGAACGACCGGATCGTGACCGAGGAGGTGTTCGGCCCGGTCGTGGCCGTGCTCCCGTTCGACGACGAGGCCGACGCCGTGCGCATCGCGAACGACACGCTCTACGGCCTGTCCGGCTCGATCTGGACCCGGGACGTCGGCCGGGCTCTGCGTGTCGCCCGTGGCGTCGAGGCGGGCAACCTGAGTGTCAACTCCAACTCCTCGGTGCGCTACTCGACGCCGTTCGGCGGCTTCAAGCGCTCCGGGCTCGGGCGCGAGCTCGGGCCGGACGCGCTCACCGCGTTCACCGAGGTCAAGAACGTGTTCATCGCGACGGAGGACTGAATGGAACGACTGCTTGACCGCGTGGCGATCGTCACCGGAGGGGGAAGCGGCATCGGGCTGGCGACCGTGCGGCGGTTCGCGTCCGAGGGGGCGCGTGTCGTGGTGGCGGACGTGGACCCGGCCGCGGGCAAGGCCGCGGCCGAGGAGGTCGGGGGCACGTTCGTGCAGACCGACGTGACGTCCGAGGCCGACGTGGCGGCGATGGTCGCGGCGGCGGTGGACACGTACGGGCGGCTGGACATCGCGTTCAACAACGCGGGCATCTCCCCGCCGGACGACGACTCGATCCTCACCACCGGCCTGGACGCCTGGCGCCGGGTGCAGGAAGTGAACCTGACGTCGGTGTACCTGTGCTGCAAGGCGCAGATCCCGGTGATGCAGCGGCAGGGCAAGGGCTCGATCATCAACACCGCGTCGTTCGTGGCGAAGATGGGTGCCGCGACCTCGCAGATCTCGTACACCGCCTCCAAGGGCGGGGTGCTGGCGATGACGCGTGAACTCGGTGTGCAGTTCGCGCGCGAGGGCATCCGGGTGAACTCGGTCTCGCCCGGGCCGGTCGACACCCCGCTGCTGCGCGAGTTGTTCGCGTCGGATCCCGAACGGGCGGCGCGGCGGATGGTTCACATCCCGATGGGACGCTTCGCCGATGCGACCGAGATCGCGGCCGCGGTGGCGTTCCTGGCGTCGGACGATTCGTCGTTCATCACCGCGAGCGAGTTCCTGGTGGACGGCGGCATCAGCGGCGCCTACGTGACTCCCCTTTAGTAGTAGAGCTCGTCGACGTCGATCTTCATCGGGAACGGCCGTTTGAGCGTCAACCTCCGACGCTCGACGGCCGTTTCGACATAGCTCCCCTGCCCGGTGTCGAGCTCGTGCACGTGAACGGTCGGCACGCCGCCGTCGTCCTCGATTCGCCAGTAGTTCGGGATACCGGCGCGGGCGTATCTGTCGTGTTTGACCACCCGATCCCGGCGCATCGAATCGGGCGATTCGATTTCCACCGCCAGTGCGACCTCGATCGGCCAGAACCACTCCCGCTCCGGGACGATCCCTGCTGCGGAGGTGGCCACGAGACGATCGGGGACGAGTTGGGTCTCCCGGTCGATTCGGATGGCCATCTCGAGGTGCATCAACCACCCGTCCCGGGCGAACTGGTCGAGGTCGTCCGCCGTCCACTCGCCCTGGGGAATGCGCATCCAGTCCGGAAAGGCCTCGGCGCTCATCGCTTGCCCCGCCGGTACAGCTGGTCGACGTCGATCGTCATCGGAAACGGCTTGTCGAGCACGAGTTGTTTCCGCTCCACCGTCGTTTTCACGCAGCGGCCGGCCTCCTCGGGCACGCGGTCCAAGTCGTCCGCCGTCCATTCGCCCTGAGGAATGTGCATCAGATCCGAGCGCGTCCTTCCGACGGCATTTCGTCCCCATCAGCCATACACGTCACTGTGCCTGAAGCCGGGGACCCGACGCCATGACCGTATTACTCGTTCCATCGAGTTGGTCAAGTCGCCGGGTCCCGCCGATCAGGACGAACGTTGGTAAGCGCGGAAAGCGCCCACCGCTCCCACCGCGAGCACCAGTGCGAGCACCGCCAGCTGGACCGCGTCCCGGGTCACCAGCCCCCAGTCCGGCGACGCGGACAGTGCTTCCCGGCTGCCGGTCGCCGCCCAGTCGAGCGGGTTCCAGCGCGCCGCCGACGCCACCCACGACGGCATCAGGCCGGGCGCCATCAGCACCGACGACAGGAACGACAGCGGCAGCGCGAGGAACTGCGACAACCCGATCAGCGCCTCCTGCGAGCGCACCAACACCGCCAGCGCGTCCGACAGCGCGGTGAACGCCGCGGCGAGCAGCACGGCGAGGCCGAGCGTCACCGGAACACCCACCCAGCTACCCGGGAACCGCACCCCGGCCAGCCCGGCGACACCGAACACCAGCGCGCCGAGGATCACCACGCTGATGCCCTGGTGCGCGATCGACGCGGCGACGATCGCTCCCCGCCGGGTGGGTGAGCTCAGCGTGCGGTCCATCACGCCGCGGTCGATGTCCTGCACGAACGTGGTGCCGGCCCAGTTCGCGGTGAGCATCGCGGTCATCGCGACGATGCCGGGCGTCAGGAACTCCAGGTACGAGCCGCCGAAGCCGGGCAGCCGCCCGATCGCGGTGAACACGTGGCCGAACAACAGCAGCCACAGCAACGGCTGCACCAGCGAGAACGCGAGGTAGACGGGTTGGCGGCCGAGGGTCCGCAGCGAGCGGGCGGTCAGCAGGCCGGTCTGGGTGAGCGCGAGCGTCATGCCGGCACCCCCGCTCCGGACGCCATGGTCCGGCCGGGCGACGGGTCCCCGGACGCCTGGAACGCCCGCCCCGCGTAGCGCAGGTAGACGTCGTCGAGCGACGCGCGCGCGATCGCGGCACCGAGCAGCGGGACGTCCGCGCGGCGCAGCTCGTCGAGGGCTCGGGGGAGTACGCCCGCGGCGTCCCGGGCCCGGGCGCGCAGCCGGGCGTCGTCGCGGCGGACGTGCACCACACCGGGCAGCGACTCCAGCACCCGTTCGGCCCGGACGCCGTCGTCGGCCGAGCGGAGGTCGACCTGGACGGTGTCGCCGCCGAGGTCGGCCTTGAGCGCGGCCGGCTCACCGGCGGCGACGACCCGTCCGGAGTCGACGATCACCAGCCGGTCGGCCATCTGATCGGCCTCCTCCAGGTAGTGCGTGGTGAGCACGACGGTGAGCCCGCTGCCGCGCACGAGCCGGAGCACCGTGGCCCAGAGCTGGGTACGCGCCTCCGGGTCGAGCCCGGTCGTCGGCTCGTCCAGGTAGAGCACCCGGGGCTCGTGCACCAGCCCCATCGCGACGTCGAGCTTGCGCTGCATCCCGCCCGACCAGGTGCGGGCGAGCCGGTCGGCGTGGCCGGACAGGTCGAACGCGTCGAGCAGTTCGGTGGCTCGGCGGCCGGCGTCCCGGCGGGAGACCCCGCGCAGCCGGGCGGTGAGCACGAGGTTCTCGCGCCCGGTGGCCATCGGGTCGAAACCCGGGCGCTGGGCGACGTACCCGATCGCGGCACGCACCGCGGCCGGCTGCCGGAGCACGTCGAAGCCCGCGACCGACGCGGTGCCCCCGTCCGGCCTGCTCAGCGTGCTGAGGATCCTCACGGTGGTGGACTTGCCGGCGCCGTTCGGGCCCAGCAGCGCGAACACGGTGCCGGACGCCACGTCGAAGCTGACGCCGTCGAGCGCGCGGACGCGCCGGTAGCTCTTGGTGAGCCCCGACGCTTCGATGACTGGCATGACGAACCCTTCCAGGGGTCGGTAGCCGAGCCGACGGTGGCGGCGACGGTACCCTGAAAGGTGCGACCTGGGGTCCGCGTCCGCTCCGGTGGGCTCGGCTCGGGGTAAGTGGGGGTGGCCCTCGGCCCGGCGTTGGCGCGCCGATCCGGGGGTCATCGTCAGTTCGGTGGGTTCACCTCCGGGGACAGGACCGGGAACTCCTGCCGGAGCTTCGCGTCGATCTCCTCGGGAGACAGACCGGAAGCCCGGAGCTCGTGGATCCGCCGCCAGCCGTCGAGGCCGGACAGCGTGCCGTCCTCGATGTCGCGCAGCAGGCCGGTGACGAACCGGATCTCGGCGTCGCGCAGCGCCGCCTCGTACTCGTTCTCCAGCATGAAGACGCGCGGGAAGCCGGCGACCGCCTGCTGGATCGCGGCGGCCTTCGCGGCGTCCATGGTGAGCGAGGCCAGCCGCAGGCGGAGCAGCCGGACGCCGTCGTCGACCGGCAAGGCTCCGAGCAGCGACAGCGCGGCCTCGAACTGGGTGAACTCCTTCACCGGGCGGCTCACCAGCTCGCTCAGCCAGTCTTCGGCCTCGCGGTGGCCGGCCTCGGTGATGGCGTAGACCGTGCGTTCCGGGCGGCGGCCCGCGCGCGTGGTCTCCTGCGCCTCGATCAGCCCGTGGCGCTGCAGCGCCTCGATCACCGAGTAGAGCGACCCGTAGTTGAGCTTGATGCTCTCGTCCTTGCGCCGCTCGCGGAGGGTCGCGGACATCTCGTACGGGTGCATCGGACGCTCCTGGAGCAGCGTCAGGGCCGCGAGGGCCAGGGGGTTGGACACCCGTCGCCGCGCCACGCTCACCCCCGATCTCGAATACTCGAACCAGAGTACTCCACTAAGGCTACGAAGAGTCGTCGGTCGTCGAGAAGCTCCGGGTGCCACTGCACGCCGACCGCGAACGGCTTCGTCGGGTCCTCCACCGCCTCGACGACCCCGTCCTCGGCACGTGCGGTGACGACGAGCGCGCCCGGGTCGTCGACGGCCTGGTGGTGATGCGCGTTGACCTTGAACTCCGCGTCGCCGAGGAGGCGCGCGACCAGGCCGCCGACCGGCTTCACCAGGTGCTGGTTGAAGACGCCGAGCACCTCGCGGTGGACGCCGAGCGGCAGGTCCTGGATCAGCGTCCCGCCGCGCGCGACGGCCATCAGCTGCGCGCCCCGGCACACCCCGAGCAGCGGCAGGTCACGCTCGAAGGCACCGTGGATCAGCAGGAGCTCGCCGGCGTCCCGGTCGACCTGTGGGGCGTCGGTCGACGGGTGGGGCTCGGCCCCGTAGCGCGCGGGATCCACGTCGACGCCGCCGGAGACGATCAGCCCGTCCACCGCGTCGAGCACGTCGTCGTCGACGGAGTCGGGTGGGAGCAGCACCGCCCGGCCGCCGGCGGCCCGCACCGCCTCGACGTAGGCGTACGGGATCAGGGACGCGCGGAAGTCCCACACGCCCCAGCGAGCTTGTTCGACGTAGGAGGTGATGCCGATGATCGGACGCCGGGACACGGGTCTCCTTCCAATATGTGGACGCCTGAGCGAGTCGGGCTCCCGCGACCGACTCACGTGTGTAACTATCGACGCATGACCGGGTTCTGCATTACCAGCTAGCGCGCCAGCACGCACCACGCTGACGCGCAGACCTCCCACTCCAGTGGGGGGTCTTTTTGTTTGCCCAGGAACCCGCTGATGAGAGGCCTTCGCCATGGATGACACCTTCCACGTCTTCGACACCACGCTCCGGGACGGTGGGCAGCGCGAGGGCATTTCGTACTCGGCCACCGACAAGCTCGCGGTGGCGCGGCTGCTGGACGAGGTGGGTGTCGGGTTCATCGAGGGCGGGTGGCCGGGTGCGCTGCCGACCGACACCGAGTTCTTCTCCCGGGCCCACCAGGAGCTCGAGCTGAAGCACGCGCAGCTGGTCGCGTTCGGCTCCACCCGCCGGGCGAACACGAAGGTGCAGGACGACCCCCAGGTCGCGGCGCTGCTCGCGGCACGCACCCCGGTGGTCTGCCTGGTCGCGAAGTCCGACGTCCGGCACGTCACCGACGCGCTGCGCACCACGTTCGAGGAGAACCTCGCGATGGTGCGTGACACGGTCGCGTACCTGGTCGGCGAGGGCCGCCGGGTCTTCGTCGACTGCGAGCACTTCTTCGACGGGTACGCGCACGACCGCGACTACGGTGTCCGGGTGCTGGAGGCGGCGTTCGGCGCCGGTGCGGACGTGGGCGTGCTCTGCGACACCAACGGCGGCATGCTGCCGATGGGCGTCGGCCGGGTGGTGTCCGAGGTGATCGCCCGCACCGGGTTCCGCGTCGGCATGCACGCCCAGGACGACACCGCGTGCGCGGTGGCGAACACGCTGGCCGCGGTCGAGGCCGGGGCCACCCACGTGCAGGGCACCGCCAACGGGTACGGGGAGCGCGCGGGCAACGCGGACCTGTTCGCGATCATCGGCGGCCTGGTGACGAAGATGGACCGCCAGGTGGTCCCGGCCGAGTGCCTGCCCGAGCTGGTCCGGGTGTCGCACGCGATCGCCGAGATCGCGAACATCGCCCCCGACACCCACCAGCCCTACGTCGGCGCGAGCGCGTTCGCGCACAAGGCCGGCCTGCACGCCAGCGCGATCAAGGTGGCACCGGAGCTCTACAACCACATGGAGCCCGCGGCCGTCGGCAACGACATGCGCATCCTGGTCACCGAGATGGCCGGCCGGGCGTCGATCGAGCTGAAGGCACGGGAGCTCGGCATCGACCTGACCGGTCAGCCGGAGGCGGTGGGCCGGGTCGTCAACCGGGTCAAGGAGCTGGAGGCGTCCGGCTCGTCGTTCGAGGCCGCGGACGCGTCGTTCGAGCTGCTCGTCCGGTCGGAGCTGGAGGGCGACGACGCGCCGCTGTTCTTCCGGCTGGAGTCCTACCGGGTGCTGGCCGAGCAGCAGGAGTCCGGCTCGGTGGTCAGCGAGGCCACCGTGCGCGTCACCGTGGGCGACGAGCGGGTGATCGCCACCGCCGAGGGCAACGGCCCGGTCAGCGCGCTCGACCGCGCGCTGCGTCAGGCGCTGACCATGTTCTACCCGTCGCTGGCCGACCTCGAGCTGGCCGACTACAAGGTCCGCATCCTCGACGGGCGGCACGGCACCGACGCGGTCACCCGGGTGCTGATCGACACCACCGACCACAAGAACGAGTGGACGACGGTCGGCGTGCACGAGAACGTCATCGAAGCGTCCTGCCGGGCACTGATCGACGCGATCGAGTACGGCGTGCGCCGCGCCCAAGCCGTGGCCGTCGGCTGAGCATTGGCGCGCCGAAAGCGGGTAGGACCCGCCCCATGTTTTTCTTCTTCTCCAACCGCGTCGGCTGCCTCGGTTCGATCCTGATCAGCCTGGTGATCACCGGGATCCTGATAGCGATCTTTGCGTTGTGACCTCGAGCAGCCGCGCGCGGAGTTCCTGGCCGCGTTCGGCGAAACCCCGCTGGGTGGCCGCGTACTCGGCGCGGCCCTCGGGGGTCTCGATCCGCACCGGGTCGTAGCCGAGCGCGGCGAAGTCGTACGGGCTGGCGCGCATGTCGAGCACGCGGACCTCGCGCGCCAGCCGGAAGCAGTCGAGGATCAGCTCGGCCGGGGTGAGCGGGGCCAGCTTGTACGCCCACTTGTACAGATCCATCGTGGCGTGCAGGCAGCCCGGCTGCTCGTTGCGCACCTGGGTTTCGCGGGTCGGCTGGAGGACGTTCAACGGCCGGGCCGGCGACGTGAAGAACCGGAACGCGTCGAAGTGGCTGCAGCGCACACCGCGCTCCTCGACCAGTGCGTCGGTGGCCGCCCCACCCAGGCGCAGCGGCCACGCGTGCCGGGTCTCCGGCGACCGGTACACCATCGCCCACTCGTGCAGCCCGAAGCAGCCCAGCTGGGCCGGCCGGGACGCGGTGGCGGTGAGCAGGTTCCGCACCCAGCGCACGGTGTCGCCCCGGCGGGCGAGGAACGCGGGCAGGTCGAGGGCCCCGTCGCGGTGGCCGGGGAACTCGTCCGGCGACGCGCCCTCGAGGACCACGCCGGCGCCGGGGAACCAGCGGCGGAGCTGCCCCGGGCGGTACGAGTAGTACTCGAACAGGAAGTCCTCGACGGGATGCTTGACGCCGCGGCGTCGCCGGTCGAGGTGGTCGCGCAGGAGCGCGTCCACCGTGTCGGCGTGGGACGAGGCGCGCGCACTCCACTCGGCCCGCGCCATCACCCGCATGGGTCCAGGGTAGCGAGGCGTCAGTCCGATTCCGGGGGAGCGGTGCTGTCGCGGACGACGAGGCTCGTCGCGAGCTCGAGGCTGGCCGAGTCGAGGCTCTCGCCGCCGATCAGACGCAGCAGCGTGCGCGCGGCGGTGGCCCCCATCTCGTGCAGCGGCTGACGCACGGTGGTGAGCGCCGGTGCGGTCCAGGACGCGAAGTTCAGGTCGTCGAAGCCGACGACGCTCAGCTCGCTGGGTACGTGCCGCCCGAACTGGCGCGCGGCCTCGTAGACCCCCATCGCGTGCATGTCGCTCCCGGCGAAGATGGCGGTCGGTGGTTCGTCGAGCTCGAGCATCGACTGCGCGGCACGCAGCCCGCCGTCGTGGTAGAAGTTCCCGTACCGCAGCACCCCGCGCGGTATCGGCAGCCCGGCGGCCTCGTGCGCGGCCCGGTACCCGGCCAGGCGCGCGCGGGTGCAGGCCAGCTGCTCCGGCCCGCCGATCACCCCGATCCGCCGGTGCCCCAGCCCGATCAGGTGCTCGGTCGCGGCGTAACCGCCGGCGAAGTTCGTCGCGCCCACCGACGCCACGTCCGGCGGCGGCTGGCTGACCCCGTCGATGACGACGATCGGCGTCCCGTGCCGGCGTAACTGCTCGCGGGTGCCCGGATCGAGGTCGGAGAGGACCAGGATCGCGCCCTGCGAGCCGCGGGCCAGCAGCGAGTCCAGCCAGCGACGGGTGAGCGCGGCCCGGCTGTGCACGGCGCTGACGACGAGCCCGAGCCCCGCCGACTCGGCCACCTCCTCGACGCCGGTGAGGATCTCCAGCCCCCACGCGCTGTCGAGGTTGTTGATCACCAGATCGACGAGGGCGCCGTGGCCGCGGTGGTGGGCCGCCCGGCGTTTGCGGTAACCGCGTTCGTCGAGCAGCCGCTGGACGCGGCGGCGCGTGTCCTCGGCGACGTCACTGTGACCATTGAGGACTTTGGAGACGGTCGAGACCGAGACGTCGGCGGACCGAGCGATCTCCGCGATCGTCGTTCGTGCTGGCATTTGCGCAGCGTAGAGCCGAAACTTTTCGAAATAACCACAACGTTACCGGATCGTGATTTGCAATCTCATTGACCGTGAAAGCGCTTCCTCCTACCGTCCGTGCACCTCATACCGCTCGAAACCTTTCGAACCCAATGACGTGGGGAAGGACTGGTGCGGAGATGCGCCGACGCGCGCTTTTCAGCCGAACCGCAATTGCTCTCGGGACCGCCGCCGTACTCGCCTTAACCGGCTGCGGTAGCTCCGGACCGGGCTCGACGCCCGGCAAGCTGCAGGTCTGGTCCCTACAGGACGCTGGCCTCAACCCGGTCGTGAAGGCCTCGGTCGACCGCTTCAGCAAAGACGGCGACACCAAGGCGACGTTGAGCACGTACATCAACGACGCGTACAAGCAGAAGATCCAGGTCGCGATGGGTTCGCCCAACGCGCCGGACGTCTTCTACAACTGGGGAGGCGGAAACCTCGACCAGTTCGTGAAGGCCGGGCAGGTCGAGTCGCTCGACGCCGCGCTGGCGAAGAAGCCCGAAGTGAAGGACGCGTTCCTGCCGAGCGTCCTGGAGACGGCCAACCTCGACGGCAAGCAGTACGGCCTGCCGATGACCGGCACCCAGCCGGTGATCTTCTTCTACAACAAGGCGGTCTTCGCCGCGGCCGGTGCCCAGCCGCCGACGACCTACGACGATCTCCTGAAGCTCGTCGACCTGTTCAAGTCGAAGAAGGTCACGCCGATCGCGCTGCCCGGTTCGCAGGGTTGGACCGAGCTGATGTACGCCGAGTACTTCCTCGACCGCATCGGCGGCCCGGAGAAGTGGGAAGCGATCGCCAAGAGCGGCGGCGCCGCCTGGCAGGACCCGGCCGTCGTCCAGGCGCTGCAGTACTGCCAGGACCTGGCCAAGAAGGGCGCGTTCGGCACCAACTTCGCGTCGATCAACTACGACAACGCCGGCGCCGGAAAGCTGCTCGCGACCGGCAAGTCCGCGATGTTCCTGATGGGCACGTGGGAGTACCCGACCCAGCTGACGAACAACCCGGCCTTCGCCAAGAAGGACCTCGGCTGGTTCCAGTTCCCGTCGCTGCCCGGCGGCAAGGGTGAGCCCGGCAACCTGGTCGGCAACCCGAGCAACTACTTCTCGGTCAACGCCTCGTCGAAGAACAAGGAAGCCGCGGTCGACTACGTCGTCGACACCGTCAGCTCCGACGCGTACATCGACGACCTGATCAAGAGCGGCGCGGTGCCGGCCACCAAGAACGCGGAGAGCAAGCTCGCCGGCAAGCCCAACGCCGAGTTCAACGGCGACGTGTTCAAGATGGTCTCGACGGCGCCGTCGTTCGCGCAGTCGTGGGACCAGGCGGTCGCCCCGGACATCGCGAAGCGGCTGCTCGACAACCTGCAGAAGCTCTTCCTGCAGAAGATCACCCCGAAGGCCTTCGTCGACGACATGGCGCAGGCGAAGTGACCAGCGTTTTGGTGCGGGAGCGGCCCGGATTCGTCTGGGCCGCCCCTGCGGCAGTTTTTTTCGGCCTGTTCGGAATCGTGCCGATCGTCGTGGTGGTGTACCTCAGCTTCACGTCGTGGAACGGGCTCGGCACCCCGGAGTGGGTCGGTACCCAGAACTGGTCGGCGCTGTTCGACGACGGTGACTTCCCGTCGGCGGCACGCACGACGCTCTACCTCACCGTCGGCTCCTGGCTCGTCCAGACGCCGCTCGCCCTGCTGATCGGCGTGTGGGCGGCGGGTCACCAGCGTTTCCGCGCGGTGATGTCGACGATCTTCTTCCTGCCGCTGCTGCTCTCCACCGCGGCGATCGCGCTCGTGTTCGTCTCGCTGCTCGACCCGAACTTCGGGCTGGCGGCGATCTGGGGCAAATACATCGGTGTCCCGGACGGCAACTTCCTCGGCGACCCGTCGCGGGCGCTGCCCGCCGTCGTCTTCGTGGTGGCCTGGCAGTTCATCCCGTTCCACACGCTGCTGTACCAGGCCGCGGCCCGGCAGATCCCGGGCATGCTCTACGAGGCCGCGGAGCTCGACGGCGCCGGCCGAGTGCGTCAGTTCTTCTCGATCACGCTGCCGCAGCTGCGCAACACGATCGTCGCGTCGTCGGTGATGATGCTGGTCGGCTCGGTGACCGCGTTCGAGTCGGTGTTGCTGCTGACCAACGGCGGCCCCGGCAACGACACGAAGGTCCTGCCGCTGCACATGTACCAGCAGGGCTTCATCGCGTTCGACATGGGTTACGCGAGCGTGCTCGCCGTGCTGCTGGTGATCGTCGGCACCGTGCTCTCGGTCGTCGTCGTGCGATCGACCGGCTACCACCGGATGACGAGTGATCGGGAGGGCCTGTGAGCACCTCGGTGATTTCCCGGCCCGAGACGGCGACCGCGACCGGTCCGGAGCGCCGGCGGCCCCGGCGTCGGCGGCGCAACCCCAACGTTCCCGGTGGTATCGCCGCGATCGTCTGGTTCCTGATCGTCGCGATTCCGCTCTACTTCATCGTGGTGACGAGCGTGCGCACCCAGGAGGCGTACGTCAGCGACGGGCCGCTGGACCTGCCGACCACGTTCACGCTGAAGAACTACACGAACGTCATCGACCTCGGTTTCGGGACGTTCCTGCTCAACAGCGTGATCGTCGCGCTCGCGACGGTCGTGGTCGTGATCGTGCTGGCGTTGCCCGCCGCGTACGCGATCACCCGTGGGCGCAGCCGGGTCGTGCAGTACGCGTTCACGCTGTTCCTGATGGGGCTGGCGATTCCGGCCCAGGCCGTGATCATCCCGATCTACCTGCTGATCACGCGCATGAACCTGTACGACAGCCTCACCGCGATCGTGCTGCCGACCGCGGCGTTCACGATGCCGATGGCCGTGCTCGTGCTGACCAGTGCGTTGCGCGACGTGCCGAACGAGCTCTACGAGGCGATGACCGTGGACGGCGCCGGGACGGCGATGATCTTCCGCCGGCTCGTCGTGCCGCTGTCGCGGCCGGCGCTGGCCAGCATCGGCATCTTCGCCGGCCTCAACGCGTGGAACGGCATCCTGTTCCCGCTGGTCCTGACGCAGAGCCCGGACCAACGGGTGCTGCCGCTGGGCCTGTGGAACTTCCAGAGCCAGTACGGCACCGACGTCCCCGGCCTGCTGGCCGCGGTGGTGCTCTCCGCGCTCCCGGTGCTCGCCCTCTACCTGTTCGGACGACGCCAACTGCTCAGCGGCCTGTCGGCCGGTTTCGGTAAATAAAGGACTTCCTAGATGGCCATCGAAGTCGAAGCACCGCCCACCGTGATCCAGAACCCGGTGCTCACCGGATTCCACCCGGATCCGTCGATCCTCCGCGTCGGCGACGACTACTACCTGGCGACCTCCACGTTCGAATGGTTCCCCGGCGTCTCCCTGCACCACTCCCGTGACCTGGTGAACTGGCGTCCGCTCGGCGGTGCGCTCACCAGCGAGGAGTTCCTGCAGATGCGCGGTGTGCGCGACTCGGGCGGGGTGTGGGCACCGTGCCTCTCGTACACCGACGGGTTGTTCCACCTCGTCTACTCCAACGTCGGGACGTACGGCGGCGGGTTCTGGGACACCCCGAACTACCTGGTGACCGCGCCGGACATCACCGGGCCGTGGTCGGAGCCGGTGGCGCTGCACGGGCTCGGGTTCGACGCGTCGATGTTCCACGACGACGACGGCCGCAGCTGGATGCTCAGCATGTCCGCCGACTACCGGCCGGGGCGGGACACGTTCGCCGGCATCGTCCTGCAGGAGTACGACCGGTCGGCCCGGCAGCTGCGTGGCGAGCCGGTCGTCATCTTCACCGGGACGCCGGCCGGGCTGACCGAGGCGCCGCACCTGTACCGGCGCGACGGCTGGTACTACCTGGTCACCGCCGAAGGTGGCACGTTCTGGAAGCACCAGGTGACGGTGGCCCGCTCGCGTGACCTCCAGGGCCCCTACGAGGTCGACCCGGCCGGGCCGACGCTGACGTCCTGGCCCGACCCGTCGCTGACCATGCAGAGGGCGGGTCACGGCTCGCTGGTCGCCACCCCGGACGACGAGTGGTTCCTCGCGCACCTGGTCGGCCGTCCGCTGACCGAGCGCGGGCGCTGCGTGCTGGGCCGGGAGACCGCGATCCAGCGGGTGGAGTGGAGCGCCGACGGCTGGCCGCGGGTCGCGGGTGCGCGCCCGGCCGACCAGGTGATCGCCCCGGCGCTGACGCCGCACCCCTGGCCCGACCAGCCCGAGCGGGACGACTTCGATGCCCCGGCGCTGGGCACGCCGTGGAGCACGCTGCGCCGGCCGCCGTCGCCGGAGTGGCTCAGCCTGTCCGACCGGCCCGGTCACCTGCGGCTCTACGGCGGGGAATCGCCGTCGTCCCTGCGTAACCCCAGCCTGGTGGCCCGGCGTGTGCAGCACGCGTCGAGCACGTTCGAGGCGCAGGTGAGGTTCGAGCCCACCTCGTTCCGGCAGATGGCCGGCGTCGTGGCGTACTACAACACGCTCAACTGGGTGTACGCGCGGCTCACCTGGCACGACGCGCACGGGCCGAGCGTCGACGTGCTGGCCTCCAACCGGGGCCGGCTGCTCAACACCGGCCGGCCGGTTCCGGTGGCCGACCCCGCCGCCGGTGTGGTCCTGCGCATCGAGCTGGAGGGTTCGTCCCTGCGGTTCGCCCACGGGCTGCCGGGCGGCGAGCTGGAGTGGTGGCCGGAGACGCACGACGCGAGCGTGCTCTCCGACGAGTACGCGCTCGAGCTCCTCGACGAGAACGAGCACACCCAGGGCTTCACCGGCGCGTTCTTCGGCCTGTGGGCCCAGGACCTGACCGGTGGCCGGCTACCGGCCGACTTCGAGTACGCCGAGTACCGGGCGCTCTGAGCCCGCGCCGGTCCGGGGTGCGCCCCGCCCCCGGACCGGCCGCGAACGGCCGCGCCGACGCACGGCTGCACGGGTCGCCTCGCTATGGGGGCGGGCGATCCGTGAGCGTCGGCGACGGTCACGGTGCGGTCGGTGCCCGGCCGCACCGGGCACCGGTCCCGACCCCTTGGCGGTGGGTCGGGACCGGTGTGCCCCGGCGTCAGGCCCTGCTCCTTCGGAGCAGGGCCTAGGGTTGCGAGCATCAATCGACCTCACTCGCACCCAGGAGTTCTACCGTGCGCATCGCGCTCTTCGCTCACCCCGGCGGCCGAGCTTTCGGCGCTGTGGAAGGGCCGGCCGGGACCGACGATCCGGAAGCGCTGACGATCGCCGAGCTCGAAGGAGTGCCGTTCAGCGGCATCCGCTACACCGGTGAGCGCTGGGCGCTCGCCGACGTGGAACTCCTCCCGCCGATCCTGCCCAGCAAGGTCGTCGGTGTCGGCCGCAACTACGCCGCCCACGCCAGTGAGCTCGGCAACGAGGTGCCGTCCGCGCCGCTGCTCTTCCTCAAGCCGCCGACGAGCATCATCGGCCCGGGCGCCCCGATCCGGCTCCCGATCGACTCCAAGCAGGTCGAGCACGAGGCCGAGCTGGCGATCGTGATCGGCGGCCGCGGCGCCCGGCAGGTCTCCCGCGAGGACGCGCTGAAGTCGATCTTCGGCTACACCTGCGCGAACGACGTCACCGCGCGCGACCAGCAGCGCAACGACGTCCAGTTCACCCGGGCCAAGGGCTACGACTCGTTCTGCCCGCTCGGCCCGTGGATCGAGACCGACCTGAACTGGGCCGACGTCGGCGTCCAGGCCCTGGTCAACGACGACGTCAAGCAGGACGGCCGCACCAAGGACATGATCTTCGACGTCCCGACGCTGGTGTCCTACGTCTCGCACGTGATGACGCTGCTGCCCGGCGACGTGATCCTCACCGGCACCCCGGCGGGCGTCGGCCCGATCGTCGCCGGTGACTCGGTGAGCGTCCGCATCGAGGGTCTGGGCACCCTCACCAACCCTGTCGCCAACCGCGCATGAAAGGAACTCGCGTGTCCCGCGATCCGTCGGTACGGGTGCGGTTCTGTCCGTCGCCCACCGGTAACCCGCACGTCGGTCTCGTCCGCACCTGCCTGTTCAACTGGGCCTACGCCCGGCACCACGGCGGCACGTTCGTCTTCCGCATCGAGGACACCGACGCCTCGCGCGACTCCGAGGAGTCGTACCAGCAGCTGCTGGACTCGCTGCGCTGGCTGGGCCTGGACTGGGACGAGGGCCCGGAGGTCGGTGGCGATCACGGCCCGTACCGGCAGTCCGAGCGCCGTTCGATCTACCTCGACGTCGTGGCCAAGCTGCGTAACGCGGGTTACCTGTACGAGTCGTTCTCGTCCGGCGAGGAGATCGAGGCCCGCCACCGCGCGGCCGGCCGCGATCCGAAGCTCGGCTACGACAACTACGACCGCACGATGACCGACGCCGAGAAGGACGAGTTCCGGGCGGCCGGCCGCGTGCCGGTGCTGCGGTTCCGGATGCCCGACGACTCGATCGGCTGGACCGACCTGGTGCGTGGCGACGTGACGTTCGCCCCGGGCACGGTGCCGGACTACGTCGTCGTGCGCGGCAACGGCGACCCGTTGTACCCGCTGGTGAACCCGGTCGACGACGCGCTGATGCGGATCACCCACGTGCTCCGCGGCGAGGACCTGCTGCCGAGCACGCCCCGCCAGATCGCGCTGTACCGCGCGCTGATCGACGTCGGCGTGGCCGAGCGCGTGCCCGAGTTCGGTCACCTGCCGTACGTCATGGGGGAGGGCAACAAGAAGCTCTCCAAGCGTGACCCGCAGGCCAACCTGCTGCACTACCGCGAGCAGGGCTACCTGCCCGAGGGGCTGCTGAACTACCTGGCGCTGCTCGGCTGGTCGATCGCCGAGGACCGCGACATCTTCACGCTCCACGAGATGGCCGAGGCGTTCGACGTCACGCGCGTGAGCCCGAACCCGGCGCGCTTCGACGGCAAGAAGTGCGAGGCGATCAACGGCGCGCACCTGCGGCTGCTGGCTCCGGACGACTTCGCGAACCGGCTGGTGCCGTACCTGGCCGGCGCCGGGCTGATCGCTCCCGAGCCGACGCCCTCCGAGCAGGGGCTGCTGGCGGCGGCCGCGCCGCTGATCCAGGAGCGGATGCCGGTTCTCGGGCAGGCTCCCGGCATGCTCGGGTTCCTGTTCGTGAAAGACATCACTGTCGACGCCGACGTGCAGGCGAAGGTGCTCGGAGCGGACGCCGGGCCGGTGCTGGACGCGACGATTTCCGCGCTGTCCGAGGCGCCGTCGTGGACGGCATCCGACATCGAGAACGCCCTGAAATCGGCGCTCGTCGACGGGCTGGGCCTCAAGCCGCGGAAGGCGTTTGCGCCGGTCCGAGCGGCAATCACCGGCCGGACGGTGTCGCCGCCGCTGTACGAGTCGATGGAGCTGCTGGGGCGCGAGAGCTCGCTGGCGCGACTGCGTGCGGCCCGCGAGCTGGTGCCGGCCTGAGGTGGACGAGAGGCGGGTCGGGGGCCGATTTGGGACCGGCCCGCACTCTCGGCTAGAGTTACCCACGTTGCGAGCGGATGACCGCCAAGCAGACGCAAGCAACGCAGCGCTTAGAAGTAACCAGCTTTATTGGGGTATGGGGTAATTGGCAGCCCGACGGTTTCTGGTTCCGTTAGTCTAGGTTCGAGTCCTGGTACCCCAGCTCAGCAACGTTTGGTTCGTCGCCAGACGTTGTCCTAGGGCCCCGTCGTCTAGCGGCCTAGGACGCCGCCCTCTCAAGGCGGTAGCGCCGGTTCGAATCCGGTCGGGGCTACGTAGTACGAAGGGCAGGTCAGCACCGGGAAACCGCTGCGGACCTGCCCTTCGTCATTTCTCGCGGTCCGCCAGCGGCGCCGCTCCCGCACTCGGTGCCGGCGAGTACCGGCGTGCGTGTCGATTCGTGACACGCCGCGAGGATTGACCCACCTTCGCCCCAACCGTGGTTTCGCGCCCCACTCGACGCTCAGACATCACCTGTGTCCCATTCATCCTGTTAAATGACCCGTGACAGAGCTCTGTACAGGTTTGAGGGACTCAGCCGGGTCGACCCGATTGTGGACAGGTAGGTGTTGATATGAAGCCCAGGTTCCGCCGCCTCGCGTACGCGGGAGCAGCGACCGTGGGAACAGCGGTGACGGCGTTCGTCCTCGCGGGGGGACCCTCCGCGCACGCGGAGCAGTGCGAGGGCGCGGTGACCCAGCCGCTCGCCGTCGAGTGCGTGTCGGAGGCGCAGGCGGGCACGGCGATCGAGGCGCGGTCGGGTGTGCGGCTGGCCGAGACCCCGAACGTGGCCAGCCCACCGGCCGAGGAGAACGAGGGCGGCGCGGTGCAGCCGGGTGCGTCCACGGGTCCCGAGGTGCCGGAGAACCAGCCCGTGCAGCCGCAGGCCTCGACGCCGCCCGAGGTTCCCGAGACCACGCCCCCGGGTGAGGAGACGACGCCTCCGGGTCAGCCGCAGCAGCCGGCGGAGTCCACCCCGCCCGGTCAGCCGCAGCAGCCCGAGGAGTCCACCCCGCCGGGGCAGCCGCAGCAACCCGAGACCGGCCAGAACCAGCCGGAACTTCCGGTCACCGGCCGCGACGAGGGCGCGAAGGCCGCCGGCCTCGGCGCCGGCATCCTGGCCGCCGGAGCCGCGCTGGTCGTGGCGGCACGCAAGCGCCGCCGCAGCTGACGCGGTAACCACGAAGCCCCGGGCCGAGTAGGCCCGGGGCTTCGTCGTTCACCAGCCGTCGTTCACCAGCCGTCGTTCACCAGCCGTCGTTCACAGGCCGGAGAGACGCTGCCCGGCTCGGATCACCTGCACGGCATGACGTTCGCCGGGACGGCGGCCCAGCCGCTCGATCGGGCCGGAGATCGAGATCGCGGCGATGACCCGCCCCTGCCGGTCGCGGACCGGCGCCGACACCGACGCGACGCCGGGCTCGCGCTCCGCGACGCTGGAGGCCCAGCCCCGCCGGCGCACCTCGGCGAGCGTCCGCCCGCTGAACCGGCACCGCGGCAGCAGCGGCAGCACCGACTCCGGCGGCTCCCAGGCCAGCAGCACCTGCGCACCGGACCCGGCCGTGATCGGCAGCCCGGTGCCCACCGGCACGGTGTCACGCAGCCCGCTGGAGCGCTCGGCGGCCGCGACGCAGATCCGCTCGTCGGCCCGGCGCAGATAGAGCTGCGCGCTCTCGCCGGTCGCGTCACGCAGCTGGGCGAGAACCGGCGCGGAGGCGGTCAGCAGTGCGTCGGGGGCGGCGTTCGCGAGTTCGGCCAGCCGTGGGCCGGGCCGCCAGCGCCCGGCCTCGTCCCGGACGAGCAACCGGTGCGCCTCGAGTGCCTGCGCGAGCCGGTGCGCGGTGGCCCGCGGCAAACCGGAACGCTCGACGAGCTCGGCCAGGCTGGCGCCGTCGACCGTGGCTTCGAGGATCGCCACGGCCTTGTCGAGTACCCCGACCCCGCTGATAGTCTGTCCCACAAGACGAAACTACCATCCCACATCGCAGGAAGTCATGAGGTTGGGAGCCTGACATGGGCCGAACGCTCGCGGAGAAAGTCTGGGACGCACACGTCGTGCGTTCGCAGCCGGGTGAACCGGATCTGCTCTACATCGATCTGCACCTCGTACACGAGGTCACCAGCCCGCAGGCGTTCGAAGGGCTTCGAATCGCCGGCCGGCCGGTCCGCCGTCCCGATCTGACGATCGCGACCGAGGACCACAACGTCCCCACCGTCGACATCGACAAGCCGATCGCCGACCCGGTCAGCCGCACCCAGGTCGAGACGCTGCGCAAGAACTGTGCCGAGTTCGGCGTCCGCCTGCACCCGATGGGCGACGCCAGCCAGGGCATCGTGCACGTCATCGGCCCGCAGCTGGGGCTCACCCAGCCGGGCATGACCGTGGTCTGCGGCGACAGCCACACGTCCACGCACGGCGCGTTCGGCGCGCTGGCGTTCGGCATCGGCACCAGCGAGGTCGAGCACGTGCTCGCCACCCAGACGCTGCCGCTCAAGCCGTTCAAGACGATGGCGATCAACGTCAACGGCGCACTCGGGGACGGCGTCACGCCGAAGGACATCATCCTGGCGGTGATCGCCAAGATCGGCACCGGCGGTGGCCAGGGCTACGTCCTGGAGTACCGGGGCGAGGCGATCCGGGCGCTCTCCATGGAGGGCCGGATGACGATCTGCAACATGTCGATCGAGGCCGGTGCCCGCGCCGGCATGATCGCGCCGGACGAGACCACGTTCGAGTACCTGAAGGGGCGCGACCACGCGCCGAAGGGCCAGGACTGGGACGCCGCGGTCGAGTACTGGAACACGCTGCCCACCGACGAGGGCGCAAGCTTCGACGTCGAGGTGGACATCGACGCGAACGCGCTGACGCCGTTCGTCACCTGGGGCACGAACCCGGGCCAGGGCCTGCCGCTGGGCGAGAGCGTCCCCGACCCGGCGTCGTTCACCGACCCGGCCGCCCGCACGGCGGCCGAGCGCGCGCTGGAGTACATGGGCCTCACCGCCGGTACGCCGCTGCGCGACATCACGGTCGACACGGTCTTCCTCGGCTCCTGCACCAACGGCCGGATCGAGGACCTGCGTGCCGCCGCGGCGGTGCTCGACGGGCGGCGGGTCGCCAACGGTGTCCGCATGCTCGTCGTGCCGGGTTCGATGCAGGTCAAGCAGCAGGCCGAGGCCGAGGGCCTGGACAAGGTCTTCAGCGAGGCCGGGGCCGAGTGGCGCCAGGCGGGCTGCTCGATGTGCCTGGGCATGAACCCCGACACGCTCTCGCCCGGTGAGCGCTCGGCCTCCACCTCGAACCGCAACTTCGAGGGCCGTCAGGGCAAGGGCGGCCGCACGCACCTGGTCTCGCCGCTGGTGGCGGCCGCGACCGCGATCACCGGCCACCTGAGCGCGCCGGCCGATCTGCCGCCGGCGCCGGCCACGACGGCGGGGAGCTGAGAACGATGGAGCAATTCACCACGCACACCGGCCGGGCGGTTCCGCTGCGCCGGTCCAACGTCGACACGGATCAGATCATCCCGGCCGTGTACCTCAAGCGGGTCACGCGTACTGGTTTCGAGGACGGGCTGTTCTCGGCCTGGCGGAGCGATCCCGAGTTCGTGCTCAATCAGCCCGAATACACGAACGCCACGATCCTGGTCGCGGGGCCGGAGTTCGGTACCGGTTCCTCGCGGGAACACGCGGTCTGGGCGTTGATGGACTACGGCTTCAAGGTCGTCATCTCGCCGCGGTTCGCGGATATCTTCCGGGGTAACTCGCTCAAGGCCGGCCTACTCACGGTTGTTCTGCCGGAAGAGACCGTCGAGTCGCTCTGGAAGGCGATCGAAGCCGATCCGGCCGCCGAGGTCACCGTCGATCTGCAGGCCCGCGAGGTGCGTTTCGGTGACCGGGTCGAGGAATTCGAGTTCGACGACTACAGCCGTTGGCGCCTGCTGGAAGGCCTCGACGACATCGGTCTGACGCTCCGGCACGCGGATGCCGTCGACGAGTTCGAGAAGAAGCGTCCGGGCTGGTTGCCGCGCACGCTCTCGGCCGTGCAGTAAGCCTTCCGTCGCCACGAAGCGGCCGGAATTCGTTGCTCTCCAACGGATTCCGGCCGCTTCGTTTTTCACCGTCGGAGAGGCCGCTACACGCGTAAATCGGGCCCAGAACGCTCGAAACCGTTACGACACAACGAAATTCGTCCTCCTTTGGTCATTGTGCATTCTCGAAAGCGGGCCTAACGTTCGCGCCGAGGCGTCCGGCCTGCGCGCATTCGTACCTGGATGCGCACTTTGAGGGGGAACTAGTGAACAAGACCGAACTGATCGAGGCACTCGTGCAGCGGCTCGGTGACAAACGCGCCGCTACCGAGGCCCTCGACGGAGTGCTCGAAGAGATCCAGCGGGCCGTCGCTCGCGGCGAGCGCGTCGGCATCACCGGCTTCGGCACTTTCGAGAAGCGCATCCGCAACGCACGGACCGCGCGTAACCCGCGCACCGGTGAGACCGTGAAGGTGAAGAAGTCGTTCACCCCGGCGTTCAAGGCGGGGCAGGGCTTCAAGGATGTCGTCACCGGCACCAAGAAGCTGGCGAAGGCTCCGGTGGCGTCGATCGCGGCGGTGTCGGGCTCCACGTCCGCTCCGGTCGCGGCCGCGACCCGCAGCACCGGCACGACGGCCCGCACGACGACCGCGTCGCGTAACGGTGCCGCACGTCCGGCGTCGGCACGCAGCGCGTCCACCCGCTCGGTCAACGGCACCCCGACGCGTGCGACGAAGAGCACCGCGACCGCCGCCAAGAGCACGCCGTCGCGCGCCACCGCTACGAAGGCCCCGGCGAAGACGGCGGCCACCAAGGCGACGGCGACCAAGACCACCGCGTCGCGCGCCACCGCGGCCAAGGCTCCGGCGAAGACCGCGGCCAAGGCGACGGCGACGGCGACCAAGACCACCGCGGCGACCAAGGCCCCGGCCAAGACCGCGGCCAAGGCCACCACCGCGACGCGGACCGCCGCGACGAAGGCCGCCACCACCAAGGCGACCACGCGGGTGGCGGCCACCAAGGCGACGGCGGCCAAGAACACCGCGACGAAGGTCGCCGCGAAGACCGCTCCGGCCAAGGCCACCGCCAAGGCGTCTCCGGTCAAGGCCACCAAGTCGGCTCCGGCCAAGACCGTGGCCACCAAGACGGCCCCGGCGAAGACCGCGGCCGCCAAGAGCGCGCCGGCGAAGACCGCGGCCGCCAAGAGCGCGCCCGCCAAGTCCGCGGCCACCAAGACGGCCCCGGCGAAGACCGCGACCGCGAAGGCGGCTCCGGCGAAGGCGGCCACCGCGTCCAAGTCGGCGGGCAAGAAGGCCAAGCCGGCGGGCAAGAAGAAGAAGTAGGACCGTTCGACCGGGCTGCCGGCCGCGGGACCAACGAGACGTCGCGGGGAAGCGACGTTCTCCCAGGTCCCGCGGCCGTCCGCGGTTTTACGGGTTGCTCTCCGGGCGGATCGTGGCCAGGTAGTCGGCCTGCACCAGCCGCTCACCGGCGAAGTGGAGCACCCACACGCTGCCCTTGCGGCTACGCAGCGCACTCCGCCGGTGGGCCGCCGGGTTGATGTCGACGATCGAGTCGTCGGCCTCGGCCAGCTCGGTGATGACGCCGGGGATCAGACCACCCTGGCTGCACACCACCGACACCCCTCCCTCCGCGGCCAGCGCGCGGAACCGCGCGACGACGGCGTCGGGGTCGTCGAACGACTCCTCGTCGAACTCGGCGTCGGTGACGACCTTCTGTCCGAGCGCGGAGGCCAGCGGCTCGATCGTCTGCTGGCAGCGCAGTTTGGTGGCCGACAGCACGCGCTCCGGCCGGAACCACGGCAGCAGCTCGGCCAGCCAGACCGCCTGCGCCTGCCCGCTGGGTTCGAGCGGGCGCTCGGCGTCGGGCCCGGTCCAGGTGTTCTTGTCACCGGCCTTGCCGTGCCGGACGAGCAGCACGGTCGCGGTGATCTCGGGCAGCGCGTCGAACGTGCGGATCACGCCGGCGTCGTGGGCGTGGGTGACCCGCGTCGCCGCGCGCTCCGGCGTGAGCCAGGCCAGGCCGTCGACCTCTTCGTTGTGCGTGAACTCGCCCTCGGCGGCACGCATCGCCCAGTAGTCGACGACCTTGGGCACCAGCCCGGGGCCACCGGTGGTGCGGTGCCGTCCGTGCGGCTCGACCTGGTAGGACGTCGAGGGCAGGCGCGGGCCCACCACCGGCTGCAACCCGGTCTCCTCGATCACCTCGCGGCAGGCCGCGGCCAGCACGTGCTCGTCCGGGTCGAGCTTGCCTTTCGGCAGCGACCAGTCGTCGTAGCGGGGCCGGTGCACGACGGCGACCTCGACGCCCTCCGCCCCGTGCCGCCACACGACGCCGCCGGCGGCCCGGACGACGACCCCGTTGTCGGCACTCATCCCGGCAGCCAGCTGGTCAGCTTGGGCCGAGAGGTGCGTTCCCACACCGGAGCGAACCGGTTGCGTGACGCGTGCACCGCGGCGCGCTCGCGCTCGTACAGCCGCCCGCAGGTGATGACCAGCTCGGGGTCGTCGGAGTGGGCCAGCGCGATGTCACGCCACTCGTCGGCGGCGATCGCCGCGTCCTGGTGCTCGCCGAGCACCTCCTGCACCTCGGCGCAGGCCTTGGCCAGCCGGGTGGCCGGTGCCCCGATCACCGGCGCCACCGCCTCGGACGCGTACCGGGCGCGCTTGGCCCGGATCCGCGAGGCGTGCCAGGTGTCGTCGGGGTCGTCGAGCGTCAGCTTGCCCGCCTTCCGCGCCAGCTTGTCCCAGACCGTCTCGACCATCGCGGGCAGCACCCAGACGGCTCGCTGGTCGGCGAGGTCGACGGTCTCCGGGGCGCGGACGGTCTCGATCAGCAGGTCCAACAGGGCGGGGTAACGGTCCGAACTCAAAGCGGCGTCCAGGTTCTTCAGCGCGCGCCGCTGCCGGTCAGCGAGGATCGAGTCGATCCGGGCGACGACCGCGGGATCCAACGGCGCGAGGGGGTCGGTGTCAGCGGTCGACCGTAGCCGGGCGCGCAGCACTTCGGCGTCCCGGGGGCCGCCGAGCGCGGCCGCGAGCCACCGCAGCTCGGCGTCGATCGGCGCGGCCCACTCCGCGTCGACGAGCGGACCGAACGTCCGCAGGTCGCTGCGCAGCCGACGGCAGCACACGCGGGCCTGGTGCACCGCGTCCGGTTCGCCCCGGCGGACCCGCACGTCGTAGTCGAGCAGCCGGCGCGCCGACCGGCGCAGCACGAACGCGATCGCGTCGGCGGCCGACGAGAAGCTGTTGACCTCGCCGGCGACCGGGACGTCCGGCGGCGCGGTGGCGCGGCGACCGAGCGCGCGCACCAGCTTCGGCGTCGTCGCGCCGGCCGCCGCACCCGCCTCGACCAGCACGGCCGCCGCGGCGGTCAGCGCCTTGTCGGCCTTCTTCCCGTCGGCCTTCCGCTCGACCTCGATCTCCCGGAAGCTGGTGCGGACGCCGGACCCGTCGGTCAGCAGCCCGCGCCCCTCCGAGACCTCGACGGTGTCGTCGACCAGTTCGGCCAGCGTCTTCTTCCCGGCCCGGAGCAGGTACCGGTCGCGGTCGGTGCGCAGCGTCGCCACCGCCACCAGCTGCGCGGTGCGCACCCAGGCGGTGACCAGCGCGGAAAGCTCCAGCGGGGGAGCGTCGGGCGGGCCGTCGATCGCGATCTCCTCGCGGACCGTCGCACCGGCCGCGGTCGCACCCTTGGGCAGCTTGAGGTGCCACGGGGGGCCGTCCTCGCCGGTGCGGTGGCGCAGCGTGATGCCGAGGCGGGCCAGCCGCAGGTCAGCGGTGTCGTAGTAGACCGCGGTGAGCACCTGCCGACCCCGCGGCTCGACCCGTTCGGCGACCCCGGAGAGGTCAGGAAGGACGAACTTGCCGTGGACGCCGAACTTCAGTTCCTCTTCACGCAAAGCCTGTCCCGCCTTCTCAGCCGATGATCCGGGTCAAAAGCGTCTCCTGGACGTCACGCAGCGGCCGGTCCGGCGTGCCCTGCCGACGCGTCCAGCCCCCGTCCGGGCCGAGCTCGAACGCGGCGGCGGACGCGGCCAGCGAGGTGTCGAGCGTCGAGCGCAGAGCCCGGCGGGCCTGGTCGTCGGTGACCCGCACCATCGCCTCGACCCGGCGGTCGAGGTTGCGGTGCATCATGTCGGCCGAGCCGATCCAGAACTCCTCGGCCTCGGTGCCGGGCGCGCCGTTGCCGAACCGGAGCACCCGGGAGTGCTCCAGGAACCGGCCGAGGATCGACCGCACCCGGATGTTCTCGGAGAGGCCGGGAACGCCCGGCCGGAGCGCGCAGATGCCCCGGATCACCAGGTCGACGCGGACACCGGCGCGGGAGGCCCGGTACAGCGCGTCGATGATGCCCTCGTCGACGATGGAGTTCGCCTTGAGCTGCACCAGGCCGGGCCGGCCGGCACGCACGTGTTCGATCTCGCGCTCGACGCGCTCCACGATGCCCCGGCGGACGCCGTACGGCGCCACCATCAGCGTGCGGTAGTCGGTCTGGCGCGAGTAGCCGGTGAGCACGTTGAACAGGTCGGTCAGGTCGCGGCCCACGTCGGGGTCGGCGGTGAACAGGCCGAGGTCCTCGTAGAGGCGCGCGGTCTTCGGGTTGTAGTTGCCGGTGCCGATGTGCGCGTAGCGGCGGATGCGGCCGTTCTCGTTCCGCACGACCAGCGACGTCTTGCAGTGCGTCTTCAGCCCGACCAGGCCGTAGACGACGTGGCAGCCCGCCCGCTCCAGCGCCTTCGCCCAGGAGATGTTGGCCTGCTCGTCGAAGCGCGCCTTGATCTCGACCAGGACGACGACCTGCTTGCCCGCGCTGGCCGCGTCGATGAGCGCGTCGACGATCGGCGAGTCGCCGGACGTCCGGTAGAGCGTCTGCTTGATCGCGAGCACGTTCGGGTCGGCGGCGGCCTGCTCGATGAAGCGCTGCACGCTGGTGGCGAACGAGTGGTACGGGTGGTGCACCAGCACGTCGCCTTCGCGCAGCGTCGCGAACACGCTGCGCGGCGTCTCGCCCTCGGAGAAGCGCGGGTGGGTCGCCGGGACGAACGGCTCGTACTTGAGCTCCGGCCGGTCGACGCCGGCCAGCGCGAACAGCCCCGACAGGTCCAGCAGACCCGGCACCCGCAGCACGTCCTGCTCGGCCACGTCCAGCTCGCGGACCAGCAGCTCGAGCACGTGTTCGCTGACGTTCGACGCGACCTCCAGCCGGACGACCGGGCCGAACCGGCGCCGGGCCAGCTCACGCTCGAGCGCCTGCAGCAGGTCCTCGTCGCGGTCCTCCTCGACCTCGAGGTCGGCGTTGCGGGTGACCCGGAACAGGTGGTGCTCGACGACCTGCATGCCGGGGAACAGCTGACTCAGGTGCACGGCGATCAGGTCCTCGACCGGGAGGAAACCGCCCTCCACGGCGACGAACCGCGGCACGTTGTCGGGCACCTTGACCCGGGCGAACCGCTCCGAGCCCTGGCCGCTCTCCGGGTCGCGCACCACGACCGCCAGGTTCAGCGAGAGGCCGCTGATGTACGGGAAGGGGTGCGCGGGGTCGACGGCCAGCGGCGTCAGCACCGGGAAGATCAGTTCGCGGAAGAACCGGTGCAGCCGGTGCTGCTCGTCGTCGGAGAGCTCGGCCCAGTGCAGGATCTTGATCCCGGTGGCCTCCAGCGACGGCTGGACGTCGTCGGAGAAGCAGCGGGCGTGCCGTTCGACCAGCTCGGCGGCGCGCTGGGCGATCAGGGACAGCTGGTCGCCCGTCGACAGGCCGTCCACCGAGCGCACCGAGAGACCGGTGGACCGGCGCCGCTTCAGGCCCGCGACCCGCACCATGTAGAACTCGTCGAGGTTCGAGGCGAAGATCGCCAGGAACTTGGCCCGCTCGAGCAGCGGGACCGCGGTGTCCTCGGCGAGCGCGAGTACGCGGGCGTTGAAGTCGAGCCAGGACAGCTCGCGGTTGAGGAAGCGGCCCTCGGGCAGCGGCTGGTCCTCGAGCGGGGTGTCGTCGGCGTCGAGCTCCTCGACTTCCTCGATCTCCTCGATCAGCTCCTCGGTGGTGACCGGGGCCGCTTCACCGGCCGCGTCCGCGACGAGGGCTCCGTGCTCGTTCACGGTGTCGCTGTCGGCGACCGACTCCACGCCCGCGGTGGTCGCGGCGCCGGCGACCGCCGCCGCGCCGGCCGCGTCGGCCACGGTGACGGTGGCGGCCACGCCGTTGGCCGGGATGTCGTCCGCCGGTGCCCCGGCCGCGGCGTCGGCCGCTTTCGGGTCGGTCGGCGCGATCGGGGCCGCCGGGGTCCGCGGCGCGCCGTTCGCCGCCGGTGAACCGGCTGGTGAACCGGCTGTTGAACCGGCGGCTGACTCGGCCGGTGACCCGACCGGCGCGACGACGGCGGTGCTGCCGGTGCGCGCGGCCGCGATCACCGGCGCGCCGACGGTCGCGTCCTCGGGGGCGACGGTGCCCCGGGTGCGGGCGATGAACCGGCCGCTGGCGTCCCGGGTTCTGGGGGTCCGAGTACTGCTGCCACCGGTGCTCGCGGTGCTGTCGGTCGTGGCGCTCACGGTCCCATCCTTCCCGCCGTCGGGTAGTTCCTGTCCAGAAATCCTGACCTGACGTTCACGTGCACAACGCACGAACGCCAGTCAGCCGAGGCTGGTGAACGTGACGATCGTTACCAGCGTGATCTCGCCCGAGTCGTCCCGTTCGAGGCGGACGCGCTGACCGGGCCGCAACAATCGAAGGCCGCCGGCCGCGAACGCCGCCGGGCCGAACGGAACGTCGCTGCCGTCGTCGAGCAGGACGCTGCCCTCACGGGTCGCCGGGGCGAACTGCCGCACGGTGCCCTGAACGCTCGTCACGGTGTTCACTCTAGGCCTTGGCCTGGGGGATTCAGCAGGCGCAGCGGATGGGATCGAAGAGGGCGGTCGTCCGTGGGCCCAGCCCGAGCCGGCGGGCCGCGTCGAGGTCGGCCGCGGTGTCGACGTCCTGGCGCAGCGAGACGCCCACCTCGCCGGCCGCCGTCAGATCGACCGCGCCGGCCCGGGCGTGCGACAGCGCCGAACCGGGCCCGTAGTCGGGCTCGAGCGGCACGCCCCGGGGCGCCGCGAGCAGCGTCGTGCCGGTACCGGCGGCGTCCGGCACGAAGCCGCGGACCCCCAGCCGCTCGACGGCGCGCAGCACGGCGTCGAGATGGGTGCTCTGCAGTGCGGGCAGGTCGGCGCCGAGGGTGGCCGTTCCGCACCCACCGCGGCCGTCCGAGCCGCTCAGCAGGGCGGCCATCGCCGCACCGTGACGCAGCGCCGGGTTGAGCCCGGAGCGCGGGGTGTCGGGAACGCACACCGCGCCGAGCGAGCTGAGTGCCGCGACCGCCACCCGGTCGTCGGTCACGACCACGACCCGGTCCACGGCCGGGGTGGCGAGCACCGCCGCGACCGTGTCCAGCGCCATCGCCAGCGCGACGTCGGCGTGCCAGTCGTCGGGCTCGTCCGGCGGATCGAGCGCGCCGAGCGGATCCGGCCCGCTGGCGGTGTAGGTGAACAGCGCGGCGGACGCCGGCAGCGTCGCGCGCAGCCGGCTCTTCGCCTGCCCCAGTCGTTTGACCGGCGTCACGATCGACCATCCCGTCACGCCTCCATCCTCACACTGTTCCAGCGCGTTTCGTCCACGCGTCGGCGTAGGGTGAGGTTTCCTGCAGGTTGGGGCCCGCCGGACCCCCGTACGGCGAGGAGGCGGCACCGCGGTGCGCCGGGGATTCTGGCTTCGGTTCGCAGAGTTCGTCCTGCGTCCGCTGTTGACCGTCTTCACGAAGCGGACGTGGCGTGGATGGGAGAACATTCCGGTCAGCGGGCCCGCGATCTTCGTCGCGAACCACACGTCGATAGCCGACCCGCTGGTCATCGCCCATTTCCTCTACGACCGGCCGCGTGAGATGCGCTTTCTCGTCAAATCGGATCTGTTCACGGTTCCGCTGGTCGGCACCGTGCTCCGGTCGTCCGGTCAGATCCCGGTCCACCGGTCCACCCGCACCGCGGGGGACGCGCTCCGCACCGCCACGGCCCGTATCCGTGCGGGGGAGGCCCCGCTCATCTACCCGGAGGGCACTGTTACTCGCGACCCCGATCTCTGGCCCATGCAGGGCAAAACCGGAGCCGCCCGGCTGTTCCTCGACACCGGCGCGCCGGTGATCCCGATCGTGCAATGGGGGGCGCACGGCCTCCACGACTACCGCACCGGCAAGGTGCGGTTGCGTGCGCGGACGCCGGTCACGGTGTCGGCCGGCGAGCCGGTGGACCTCTCGGCCTACGCCGGGGCGCCGCCGACCGGGACCGTGCTCAAGGAGATCACCGACGTGATCATGCGCCGGTTGCGTAACGACCTGGCCGAAGTCCGCGGGGAACCGGCGCCGACCGGCCCGCTCTACGTGCTCGACGAGAAACCGCGGGGGCTGGCGTCGTGAGTGGTTCTGACACCGTGCGCGCCGCGGTGCTGGGTGCGGGTTCCTGGGGCACGGCGTACGCCAAGGTCCTGGCCGACGCGGGCTGCGAGGTCGCGCTCTGGGCCCGGCGGGCCGAGCTGGCCGCCGCGATCAACGCCCGCCGGGAGAACGGCGACTACCTGCCCGGCGTCGAGCTGCCCGACCGGCTGACCGCGACCGACGACCACGAGGCGGCGCTCACCGGCGCCGACCTGGTGATCCTGGCGGTGCCGTCGCAGACGATGCGGGCCAACCTGCGGCACTGGGCCGGCGCGCTGGGCGACGACGCGACGCTGGTCAGCCTGGCCAAGGGCGTCGAGCTCGGCACCCACAAGCGGATGACCGAGGTGATCGTCGAGGTCACCGGCGTCCCGGCCGACCGGGTGGCGGTGGTGTCCGGGCCGAACCTGGCCAAGGAGATCGCGTCCGAGCAGCCCGCCGCCACCGTCGTGGCCGCCACCGACCGGGGCCGGGCCGAGTTGCTCCAGCGCGCGTCCACCACGTCCTACCTGCGCGTCTACACGAACACCGACGTGGTGGGCGTCGAGCTGGGCGGGGCGGTCAAGAACGTGATCGCGCTGGCCTGCGGCATGGCCGAGGGCATGGGCTTCGGCGACAACACCAAGGCGTCGCTGATGACGCGCGGGCTCGCCGAGACCGCGCGCCTGGGCGTGGCGCTGGGCGCCGACCCGATGACGTTCGCCGGGCTGGCCGGCATCGGTGACCTGGTCGCCACGTGCACGTCGCCGCTCTCGCGCAACCGCACGTTCGGCGAGCGGCTGGGGCGCGGCGAGACGCTGGAGCAGGCGATCGCGCACACCAGGCAGACCGCCGAGGGTGTGAAGTCGTGCCTCTCGATCCTCGAACTCGCCGCCGCGGCGGGCGTGGAGATGCCGATCACCGAGCAGGTCGTGCAGGTGTGCCACGAGGGCATCGCGCCGAGCGTCGCGATGAAGTACCTGATGCGGCGCGAGCCGAAGCCGGAGCACCGGTCGTGACCGGGGACGGCACGACGGCGGCGCACGCGGGGGAGCGACCCGCGGTCCCCGGTGAGCCCCACCGGCCGGGTCCGGTGCTCTCCACGGCGTGGCACCTGCCGGGCGCTCCGGACTTCTACGGCCGCCCCGACAACCCGACGTATCGCGACTTGGAGCGGGCGCTGAGCGAGCTCGAGGGCGGCTCGACGGTCACCGCGTTCGCGTCCGGGATGGCGGCGATCTCGGCGGTCCTGTTCGGAACCCTGAAGGCCGGTGACACCGTCGTCATCCCGTCCGACGGTTACTACGCCACCCGATCGCTGGCCGCCGACCGGCTGGCCGCGTTCGGGGTCACCGTGCGGGAGGCGCCGACGCTCGGCCCGTATCCGCTCGAGGGCGCGTCGCTCGTGCTGCTGGAGACGCCGAGCAACCCCGGGATGGACGTCTGCGACCTGGCGGCGGTGTGCGCCGACGCCCACGCCGCCGGTGCGCTGGTCGCGGTAGACAACACCACCGCGACGCCCCTCGGCCAGCGTCCACTCGAGCTCGGGGCCGATTTTGTCGTGGCCAGCGACACCAAGGCGCTCTCCGGCCACGGTGACCTGCTGCTCGGCCACGTCAGCACGCGCGACGACGGGCTCGCGACACGCGTGCGGAACTGGCGCACCTGGGCCGGCGCGATCCCCGGCCCGTTCGAGGCCTGGCTGGCGCTGCGGTCGCTGGCGACGCTCGACGTCCGGCTGGAGCGGCAGGCCACCAACGCGTTGGCGGTCGCGGAACTGCTGGTGGGGCACCCGGGGGTCAGCGGGGTGCGCTACCCGGGGCTGCCGGGTGACCCCGCGTACCCGGTGGCCGTGAAGCAGATGCGCCGCTTCGGTGGTGTGCTCGCCGCGGTGCTGCCGGACGCGGCGGCCGTCGAGCGGATGCTCTCGGCGTCCCGGCTCGCGTCGGCGGTGACGAGTTTCGGTGACGTCCGCACCGGGATCGATCGGCGTGCGCAGTGGGGCGGCGACGACGTTCCGGACGGATTCGTCCGCATCTCCTGTGGAATCGAGGACACTGCGGACTTGGTGGCGGACCTCACCGCGGCCCTCGCGGATAACGCCGGGTAGGCAGCGGACTGTAGGGTCTGGCGCGTGACGAGCGATCCAACCCCCGGGTCGAAGAGACTCCGCGTCGCCGTGATCTTCGGCGGACGCAGCACCGAGCACGCGATCTCCTGTGTCAGCGGGGGCGCGGTGTTGGCCGGCCTCGACCGGGACGAGTTCGACGTGATCCCGGTCGGTATCACCGCGGAGGGCCGCTGGGTGCTCGCGCCCGACGACCCGGCGCTGCTGCGTGCGGTCGGCCGCGAGCTGCCGACCGTCAAGGACGGCACCGAGGTGGTCCTGCCGGGTGACCCGACGCGTGGCGGCCTGGTGGTCTCCTCACCCGCGGAGGGCGTCGGCGCGCTCGAGGGCGTTGACGTCGTCTTCCCGGTGCTGCACGGCCCCTACGGCGAGGACGGCACGATCCAGGGCCTGCTCGAGATGGCCGGCCTGCCCTACGTCGGGTCGGGCGTGTTCGCCTCGGCCGCGGCGATGGACAAGGAGTACACGAAGAAGCTGCTCGCGGCCGAAGGGCTCGCGGTCGGCGACTACGTCGTGCTGCGGAACGGCGCGACGCTCACGTTCGAGCAGCGCGAGCGCCTCGGCCTGCCGGTGTTCGTGAAGCCGGCGCGGGCCGGGTCGAGCATCGGCATCACCCGCGTCACCGACTGGTCGCAGCTCGACCAGGCACTCGAGATGGCGCGCGCCGTCGACCCGAAGGTGCTGGTCGAGGCCGCGGTGGTGGGCCGCGAGGTGGAGTGCGGCGTGCTCGAGGGCGAGCGCGGCGGCCCGCCGGAGGCCAGCCTGCCTGCCGAGATCCGCCTGGTCAGCCCCGATCACGACTGGTACGACTTCGAGGCCAAGTACCTCGACGACGCGTGCGAGTTCGACATCCCGGCCGTGCTCCCCGAGGGCGTGGAGGAGCAGCTGCGCGAGGCCGCCTGCCGTGCGTTCACCGCGCTCGGCTGCGCCGGCCTGGCCCGCGTCGACTTCTTCGTGACGCCGGACGGCGGGCTGGTCGTCAACGAGGTCAACACGATGCCGGGCTTCACCCCGATCTCGATGTTCCCCCGCATGTGGGCGGCCACCGGGCTGCCCTTCGACGAGCTGGTCGGGCGGCTGGTGCGCACCGCGGTCGCCCGTGGTTCCGGCCTGCGTTGAGCGGCGGATGCCGCCCGCGTCACGCCGCGGGCGGCACCGAGTCCACTATCGGTTTCGAGAGCGGCCGCAGCAGCGAGCCGAAGCGCCCGACGTTGTAGGGCGCGGGCAGCCGCAGGTCCACGGCCACGCTCCGGTTGAGCGCGCGCAGGAACGTGACGTCCTTGCCTTCGGTGACCAGCCAGGACAGGCCGTTGAAGTCGACCACCTGACCGGTGCTGCCCGCGGTGGTGGCCGCCGGCCCGACGCCGCAGCGCAGCACGATCGCCGGATCGCCCCAGGCCGCGGCCCGCTCCGACGCGGACGCCGGCTCGACCGGCCGGCTCCCGTGTTCGTCGACCGTGACCGGCAGGTTCGCCAGCAGCGCCCGGCAGACGGTCTCGGTCTTCGCGTCGATCATCGACGGCTGGTTGTTCACCGACAGGTCGACGGTGACCGGGCCGGTCGCCGGCTCCTGGTCGCCGGCGAACCCGCCGGCCGCCCAGAACCAGCCGACGCCGACCAGCAGCGCGAACGGTACGGCGATCAGCGTCGCGGTGAACGCGGCGCTGATGCGTTGGGACCTGGTCGCTCGAGGCGCGAGGGCCGTGGCTTCGTCGGACACGGTCAGAGGTGCACGACCGAGCAGGTCAGCGTCCGCGTGATGCCGGTGACGCTCTGCACCTTGCTGACGACGAGCGAACCGAGCTCGTCCACGGTCTCGGCCTGGGTGAGCACGATGACGTCGTACGGGCCGGTCACCGCGTCGACCTGGACGACGCCGGGCAGGTCGCTGACCGTGGCGGCAACATCCCGGGCCTTGCCGACCTCGGTCTGGATGAGGATGTATGCCTGGACCACGGACACGCTCCCTGTAAGGCCATTCGACACCGTCCGTACCGGAACGACGGATGGTAGGACGGATGCACGCTACCGCAGGCCGTGGCAGCTCAGAGCGGGGGCAGGGGAGGAGTGAGCGGCGTGACCGTGTCGGAGATCGGAGAGCCCGGCCTGCTGGAGCGGGTGTTCCCGCGCTTGCCGGAGAGCCGGGCCACCGTCGTGGGGCCCGGTGACGACGCCGCGGTGCTCGCCGTCGGCGGTGGCCGGGTGGTCGCCACCACGGACGTGCTGGTCGAGGGGCGCCACTTCCGGCAGGACTGGTCGAGCCCCCGTGACGTCGGGCGCAAGGCGGCGGCCCAGAATCTCGCGGACGTCGCGGCGATGGGCGGCGTCGGCACCGCGCTGCTGATCGGGCTCGCGTTGCCCGGCGACACCGAGCTGGCCTGGGTGGAGGCGTTCTACGACGGGGTGCGCGAGGAGTGCGGACCGGTGGGGGCCGGTGTCGTCGGGGGTGACCTCGTGCGCTCGGAGCACGGCATCACGATCGCGGTGACCGCGCTGGGTTCGATGGACGGACGCGAGCCGGTCACCAGGGGCGGGGCCAAGCCGGGTGACGTCGTCGCGATCGCCGGGCGGGTGGGCTGGTCGGCCGCCGGGCTCGCGGTGCTCTCCCGCGGTTTCCGGACGCCCAGGGCGCTCGTCGACGCCCACCGCTTCCCGTCGGTGCCGTACGCGGCCGGCCCGGTCGCGGCCGAGTTGGGCGCCACCGCGATGACCGACGTGTCGGACGGTCTGGTCGCCGATCTGCGCTCGATCGCGGTCGCCAGCGGCGTCTCGATCGAGATCACCTCCGACGTGCTCGAGGTGACCCCGCAGATGCGTGACGCGGCCGCGGCGCTCGGTGTCGATCCGGTGCGCTGGCTCCTGGATGGGGGCGAGGATCACGCGTTGATCGCGACGTTCCCCGGAAAAATTGAACTTCCTGAGCCGTGGTTGACGCTCGGCCGGGTGGTCCGCGGCCGAGGGGTGTACGTCAACGGGCAACCCAGCGATGACCAGGGATTCGACCACTTTCGGTGACCCCAGGGTGAGCTTCAGCTCAAGGAACCGCTATGGTCGCCGATGGGTGATTTGGGGCAAATGGCCATATCGGCAACGGGGTGGCGCGCGTCGGGACCGGCGTTTCGTCCCCCTGTTCGGAGGCTAACCCGCCTTCAGCGAGCCGATTCCTCCAGCGGGTCGACGTGGTGACGAGGGGCAGGGCGGATTTGTGAAGGCGACCGAGACCTCCCTTGTTTCCGACCCACCCGTCGTGCTCGACGGCCGGTACGAAATCGAGGAGCGTCTCGGTGGCGGCGGCGCCTCGGACGTCTACCAGGCCCGTGATCTCCGGCTGGGGCGTCACGTCGCGGTGAAGATGTTCCGCACCCGCGCCGGCGCCCACTCCGACCGGCGCTGCGGTGACGAAGCCCGCCTGCTGGCCGCGCTCAACCACCCCGGCCTCGTCGCGCTCTACGACGTGGGCTGGTACGAGGACCACGAGTACCTGGTCATGCAGCTGGTGGAGGGCCGCACGCTGGGCCGTCGCATCGCCGCCGGGCCGCTGTCGCCGCGTGACGTCGTCCGGGTCGGCGCGGCGCTCTCCGACGTCCTGCACCACGTGCACGCCCGGGGCATCGTCCACCGTGACGTGAAACCGTCGAACGTGCTGTGCGCCGACGAGGGCACGGTGTTCCTCGCCGACTTCGGGATATCCCATCCCGCCGGCGCGGAGGAGACCGACTGCTCGGGCGTGGTGGTCGGAACGGCTCCCTACCTGGCGCCCGAGCAGGTACAGGGCGGTCCGGTCGGGCCGCCCTGTGACGTGTACGCGCTGGGTCTGGTGCTGCTGGAGTGCCTCACCGGCAAGCGCGAGTACCCCGGTGGGCAGCTGGAGGCGGCGATGGCCCGGCTGCACCGCGAGCCGGTGGTGCCCGAACACACGCCGGCGCCGCTCGGCCGTCTGATCCGCTCGATGACCGCGCTCGACCCGCGTCAGCGCCCGACCGCGCTGCAGTGCCGGAAACTGCTGGCGGTGCACGACCCGCAGATCGCGGCGGAGATCGAGCGCCCGGCGTTCATGATGCCGACGGCCCAGGCGCTGCCGGACTCCGCGGACCTGCCGACGGTCGCGGTCGTGATCCCCCCGGTCGCCGCGGAACTCCCGATCGAGGACGCGCCGGTCGACGACGTGGCACCGCCCATCGGGGACGCCGAGCCCGTCGACGTCGACGTGATGGCCGACGATGCGGTCGACGACGACGCGGTCGATGTCGAGACCGGGCAGCTGGAGGGGGCCGGTGCGGACGCGTCCCGGCGGCGCAGCACCGGTGCGCACCGGCGTCGGCGCGGTGCCGGGCTCTGGTCGCCGCGCGGCCGTACCGCCGGCACGGAAGCCCGCGCCAGCTGACTGTGGCACCGTGGAGGACGTGACTTCTGCCGCCACCCGGGTCGCGCTGCGGCCCACCGCGTACGACTCGCCCGAAGCCACGACACTGATCTCCGCGCTCCAGGGGGAGTACCTGGTTCGCTACGGCGGTCACGACGAGACGCCGGTCGACCCGGCGGAGTTCTCGCCGCCGAGCGGGCGGTTCTTAGTCGCCTGGCTCGGTGACGCGCCGGTCGGCTGCGGTGGCTGGCGCGACGACCAGGCCGATCCGGGGCGCACCGCGGAGATCAAGCGGATGTTCGTGGCCGTCACCGCCCGGCGCCGGGGCGTCGCCCGGCTGATCCTGGCCGAGCTGGAGCAGACCGCCGCGGCCGCCGGTTACGCCCGGATGATCCTCGAGTCCGGTGACCAGCAGCCCGAGGCGACCGCGCTGTACCGCGCGGCGGGTTACCGGCCGACCACGCCGTTCGGGCTCTACGCCGACGAGGACGGCTCGATCCACCTCGAGAAGGACCTACGCCACTGAAGGCGCAGCCCGCTGGGCTACGCCTTCAGTGATGAAGCTGGTGGGCCGGGGCGTCAGCCCCGGACGACCTTGCCGGCCTTGATGCAGGAGGTGCAGACCTGCTTGCGCACGGTCGTGCCGCCACCCGCCGGGACCCGAACGGTCTGGATGTTCGGGTTCCACCGGCGGTGAGTGCGCCGGTGGGAGTGCGAGACCGACATGCCGAAGCCCGGCCCCTTGCCACAGACGTCGCACACGCTCGCCACGGAAACACTCCTGCACTAGATGGTCAAAAGCCACCGTGTGTGAAACACGGGGAGGCGCCCGCGAAGGCGCGGGACACCCGAACAGCCTACCTACTCCGCTGAGCGGCGCCAAACCGGCCGGGGCCGCCGGGTGTCCGGCCGCCCTGATGGGCCACGATACGGGGCGGACCCGAACCCTCGGAGGGTGCTGCCGTGCGCGACCACCTCGACGCCGACGCGGTGCGGCGGTGGTTCGTCGGCACGCTGGCGGCACTGCGGCGTCAACAGCCCGAGATCGACGCGCTGAACGTGTTCCCGGTGGCCGACTCCGACACCGGCACGAACCTGGTGCTGACCTTCCGTGCGGCCGTGGACGCCGACACCGGCGGCACGACCGCGCGGGACGTCTGGGCCGCGCTGGCCCGGGGCGCGTTGCTGGGGGCGCGGGGCAACTCCGGGATGATCGTGTCGCAGCTGCTGGCCGGCGCGGCCGACGCGCTGCCGGGCGACGCGCCGGTCCGGGGGCGTGCGCTCGCCGCGGCGCTGGAGGCCGCCGTCGCCGCCGGGTACGCGGCGGTCGTCGAGCCGGTCGAGGGCACCGTGCTCTCGGTGGCCGCCGCCGCGGCCGGTGGCGCGGTGGGCGCGGACTCCGACGAGACGGCGGTGGTGACGTCGGCGGCGCTGCGTGCGGCCCGGCTCGCGCTGGAGGGCACTCCGGCCCAGCTGGCGGCGCTGGGGCTGCCCGGCGTGGTCGACGCCGGTGGGCGCGGCCTGGTCGTGATGCTCGACGTCCTCGACACCGTGGTGCGCGGCGGAGCGCTCGACCTGTCGGCCCCGGCGGCGCACCGGCCGCTCGCCGGCGCCGGCGAGCAGACGGGGTGGGAGGTGCAGTACCTCCTCGACGTGGAGACCGACGCCGACGTGCGGATCGACGGGCTGCGCTCGCGACTGGCCGCGGTGGGGGACTCGGTGGTCGTGGCCTGCGTCGACAGCGGCGACGGGACGACCGGCGGGGCGAAGTCGGTGTGGACCGTGCACGTCCACGCCGACGACATCGGCGCCGCGCTGGAGGCCGGTCTGGACGCCGGTCGCCCGCACCGGGTGGTGGTCACCCCGCTGATCGTCGACGCGGTACCGGCGGTACCGACCGTGGCGCCGGGCGCGGACCGCGCGGTGGTCGCGCTGGTACCGGGGGCCGGCCTGGCCGAGCTGTTCGCCGCGGCCGGCGCGGTGCCGGTCGACGAGGCCGGGCTGACGGTCGAGGCGCTCGTCGACGCGGTGGAGCGCGCCGGCGCGGCCGAGGTCGTGCTGCTGCCGAACGACGGGGCGCACGCCGCGGTGGCCGAGGCCGCGTCGGCGGTCGCCGGCCAGGAGCGCACGGTCTCGGTGCTGCACACCCGGTCCCCGGTCCAGGGCATCGCGGCGCTGGCCGTCGCCGACCCGGCCCGGCCGTTCCGCGAGGACGTCGTCGCGATGGCCGAGGCGGCCGCCGCGACCCGGTCGGCCGAGATCGTGGTCGCCGACCGGGCGGGTCTGACGATCGTCGGGCCGTGCCGAGCGGGCGACGTGCTCGCGCTCGTCGACGGCGACGTGGTGGCGATCGGGACGGAGCTGGCCGACGTGGCCGCCGACCTGCTCGACCGCCTCCTGAACGCCGGCGGGGAGCTGGTCACGCTGGTGCTCGGGGCCGCGGCCCCGCCCACGCTCGGCGACGCGCTGGCGGCCGGCCTGCGTACCCGCTGGCCGTTCTGCGAGGTGCACGTGCTGGCCGGCGGCCAGCCGCGGGCCGCGCTGCTGATCGGCGTCGAGTGACCGACTTGTCGGTGGCGGGTGGTAGGAGTTGGTCAGCCATCGACAGCTTGGAGAGGTGACCCCTCGGTGCAGCCCACCCTCGCTTCGCCGCTGCGCGACGCGGTCGGAGAGAAGACCGCGAAGGCGCTGATCGAGAAGCTCGACCTGCACACGGTCGGCGATCTGCTGCACCACTACCCCCGCCGCTACGCCGAACGCGGCGAGGTCTCCGACCTGGGGGCGCTGGAGATCGGCGAGCACGTCACGGTCGCGGCCAAGATCGAGAAGATCTCCGTGCGCCCGATGCGTCAGAAGCCGCGCAGCAAGATGCTCGAGGTCACGGTCACCGACGGTCGGCGTCAGCTGCAGCTGACGTTCTTCAACCAGGCCTGGCGCGAGCGGCAGCTGACGATCGGCCGCTGGGGCCTGTTCTCCGGCAAGGTCGGCCAGTTCCGCGACAAGCTCCAGCTCAACCAGCCCGATTACCAGCTGCTCGCCGAGCCCGGCGAGCTCGCCGAGGGCCAGGGCGCCGACGTACTGGCCGAGTTCGCCAACGCGCTGATCCCGGTCTACCCGGCGGCGGCGAACGTGCCCACCTGGACGATCGCCAGGGCCGTGCGTGCGACGCTCGACATCCTCGCCGAGGTCGACGACCCGATGCCGGAGGGCATCCGGCGGCGGCGCCACCTGCCCGATCTCGACAGCGCGCTGCGCGCGATCCACCAGCCGGCCTCCAAGGAGGACCTCTACCGGGCCAGGCACCGCCTGAAGTGGGACGAGGCGTTCGGGCTGCAGGCCACGCTGGCCCAGCGCCGGCTGGCCGCCGCCGCCCGTCCGGCCACCGCGCGCCCGCCGCGCCTCGGCGGCCTGCTCGAGGCGTTCGACGCCGCTCTGCCGTTCGCGCTCACCGACGGTCAGGCCCGAATCGGCGACGAGATCGCCGACGACCTGGCCGCCGAGCACCCGATGCACCGGCTCCTCCAGGGTGAGGTCGGCTCGGGCAAGACGGTGGTGGCCATCCGGGCGATGCTCCAGATCGTCGACTCCGGCGGCCAGGCCGCGCTGCTGGCCCCCACCGAGGTGCTGGCCGCGCAGCACGCCCGCTCGATCCGCGCGATGCTCGGCCCGATGGCCCGCGCCGGCGAGCTCGACGCCGCGGACGTCTCGACCCGGGTCGCGCTGCTCACCGGTTCGCTGCCGGCCGCCGCCCGCCGGGCCGCGCTGGCCGAGGCCGCCGACGGTTCCGCGGGCATCGTCGTCGGCACCCACGCGCTGCTCTCCGAGGGCGTCGAGTTCGCCGACCTCGGCCTGGTCGTCGTCGACGAGCAGCACCGCTTCGGCGTCGAACAGCGTGACGCGCTGCGCGCCAAGGGCGGCGAGACACCGCCGCACGTGCTGGTCATGACCGCCACCCCGATCCCGCGCACGGTCGCGATGACGGTCTTCGGCGATCTGGAGACCTCGGCGCTCACCCAGCTGCCCAGCGGCCGGTCGCCGATCGCCACCTCGGTGGTGCCGGTCGCCGAGAAACCGGGCTGGCTGGCCCGCGCCTGGCAGCGGGTGAACGAGGAGGTCGCCGCCGGGCACCAGGCCTACATCGTCTGCCCGCGAATCGGGGAGGCCGCGGCCGATGAGGAGGACGAGCTCGACGGCATGAATTTTGATTCCGATTCCGGGCGGGCGGGTGGGGGGCGTAGGGCTGGAGACCCGACTCTCGAGCCGCCCCCCGAGGACGAGGGAACGTCCAAGCGCCCGCCGCTGGCCGTGCTCGAGGTCGCGCCGAAACTCGCCGAGGGGCCGCTCTCCGAGCTGCGGATCGGCATCCTGCACGGCAAGCTGCCGCCGGACGAGAAAGACGCGGTGATGGGCGATTTCGCCGCCCACCGGCTCGACGTCCTGGTGGCCACCACCGTGATCGAGGTCGGCGTGGACGTGCCGAACTCCACCGCGATGGTGATCATGGACGCCGACCGCTTCGGCGTCAGCCAGCTCCACCAGCTGCGCGGCCGGGTCGGCCGGGGGAGCGCGGCCGGGCTGTGCCTGCTGGTCACCGACGCACCGGCCGGCACGAAGGCCCGCGAGCGGCTGGACGCGGTGGCCAGCACCACCGACGGGTTCGAGCTGGCCCAGCTCGACCTCGAACAGCGTCGCGAGGGCGACGTGCTCGGCGTCGCGCAGTCCGGCCGCCGCTCGCGTCTCAAGCTGCTCTCGCTGATGCGTGACGAGGACGTCATCCACGACGCACGCACGGAGGCCACCGCGCTCATCGCCGAGGACCCCGAGCTGCGTGCCTACCCCGGCCTGGCCGCGGCCGTCGACGCACTGGTCGACCCGGACGCGGCCGACTACCTGGAAAAAACGTGACACGCATCGTCGCGGGGAGTGCCGGGGGGCGGCGGATCGACGTCCCGCCGGGGCGGGGCACGCGCCCGACGTCGGATCGGGCCCGGGAAGCGCTGTTCAGCGCGGTGCAGGCGCTGCTCCCGCTGGACGGTGCGGCCGTGCTCGACCTGTACGCCGGGTCCGGCGCGGTCGGCTTCGAGGCGCTCTCGCGGGGGGCCGCCCACGCGGTGCTGGTCGAATCCGACCCGAAGGCGGTACGGACGCTACGGGCGAACGCCGGCTCGCTGAAACTTCCGGGCGCGGAGATCTGGGCCGGCCCGGCCGAGCGGTTCGCCGCCGCACCCGCTACCCACCGATTCGACCTGGTCTTCGCCGATCCGCCCTACGCGGTCTCCGCGGAAGCGCTCTCGGCGGTGCTGGCCGACCTCGATTCCTCTGGTTGGCTCGGTTCAGACGCCGTCGTCATCGTCGAGAGAGCTACTCGCGGCGAGCCCTGGGTGTGGCCGAAACCACTGGTCGCGGTACGTGAGCGCCGTTACGGCGAGGGCACGCTTTGGTACGGTCGCCGTTCGTGAGACGCGCTGTGTGTCCGGGATCTTTCGACCCGGTGACGAATGGTCATCTCGACATCATCGGACGGGCGAGTCGCCTCTACGACGAGGTCGTGGCGGCGGTTCTGATCAACCCGCGCAAGGCCGGTCTGTTCACGGTCGACGAGCGCATCGAGCTGCTCGAGGAGGTGACCGCCTCCTACGGCAACGTCCGCGTGGACACGTTCAGCGGCCTGCTCGTCGACTACTGCAAGGCCAACGACATCCCGGTCGTCGTCAAGGGGCTGCGCGCGGTCAGCGACTTCGACTACGAACTGCAGCAGGCGCAGATGAACCACGGCCTGGCCGGTGTGGAAACGCTGTTCATGGCTACTAACCCCCTGTTCTCGTTCTTGTCGTCCAGCCTGATCAAAGAGGTGGCCAAGTACGGTGGCGACGTGTCCGCGCACGTACCGGAAGCGGTGCGACGTCGTCTGGTCGATCGGCTCGATACTCAATAGTTAGGGCCATGGCACCCCTCCGAGGTCGCCGGAGTATGCCGGACGCGGCAGGATGACGAGACCTTCGAGCTACCGACCGGAGCCGTGCTGTGGACCCACTCGACCGAATCGATGAGATCAGCGCGTTCGTGGAGTCCGCACGCTCGATGCCGATGTCGTCGAACGCGATCGTCAACCGCAACGAACTGCTCGGGATGCTCGACGAACTCCGCGCTGACCTCCCGACCGAGATCCGGCGGGCGCAGGCCCTGCTCGACGAGCGCGACAAGGTGATCGCGGCCGGCCAGCGCGAGGCCGATCGCATCGTCGGCGAGGGTGAGGTCGAACACCAGCGGCTGGTGTCGGTGGCGGAGGTCACGGTCTCGGCCGAGCACGAGGCCGCGCGCATCGTCGGGGAGGCCCGCGCGGAGGCCCAGCGCCTGCGTGACGAGGTCGAGGAGTACGTCGACACCACGCTGGCGAACTTCGAGCAGATGCTCAACCGCACGCTGGCGACGGTGGAGCGCGGGCGTGACAAGATGCGTGCGCTCTCCGAGATCGGCGGCTTCGACACCACTGCGGAGGAGCGGCCGCTCCCGTTCTGAGCAAAGAGCAGTACGCTTGTACGTCGGGTCGCACACGGCCCGATTCGATTCCGGCCGTCGTACTCAGGTAGAGTTCCCCGACGGCCTCACCAGCGCCGAAAGATCATCATGCCCGAGAACAGGAAGACGCAGGAGCGACTCGACCCCCGGAAACCCCTCGTGTTCGATACACGCGAGGTCGGTCGCCGTCCAGGGTCGATGAAGCGCCTACGCCGCCCCGTCCCCGTGCCGGAGGATCTCGGTCTGGACCTGGTCCGGGTCCCGGTCGGGACCACGCTCGAACTCGACGTCAGACTCGAGTCGGTACTGGAAGGCGTACTCGTCTCCAGCACCGTCTCGGTTCCGATCGAGGGCGAGTGCGGTCGCTGCCTCGAACCGTTCCAGGACACCGTCGACGTGGACATCCAGGAGCTGTACGCCTACCCGGACAGCGAAACGGACGAAACGACCGACGAGGACGAGGTCAGTCGGCTGCAGGGAGATTTTCTCGACCTGGAGCCGGCGTTGCGGGACGCGGTGGTGCTGGCACTGCCGAGCAACCCGCTGTGCCGCGACGACTGTCCCGGACTGTGCCCCGATTGCGGGGTCCACTGGGACGATCTGCCGCCCGAGCACTCGCACGACGTAGCCGACCCCCGGTGGGCCGCACTGCAGTCGCTGCAAGACCCGGGCCGCGGCAGCCAGCCCAAGTAACACCCATCGAAGAACTCAGGAGCTAGAGCCGTGGCCGTTCCGAAGCGGAAGATGTCGCGCAGCAACACCCGCTCGCGTCGCGCCCAGTGGAAGACCACCGCGGTCAACACGCAGCCGTGCGACCGTTGCCGGTCGCCGAAGCTGCCGCACGCGGCGTGCTCGAACTGCGGCTACTACAACGGCCGTCAGGTCGTCGCGGTCTGAGCCCGAGGAGACGCTCGGCCGGTGACCCGGCGCACGTCTCCGCCGCGGCGTCCGAGGACGCCGCGGCGACGTACGCCCGGGTCGCTGCCGTGCGCCCGGTGCGGGTAGCGCTCGACCTCCTCGGCGGAGATCGTGCTCCCGACGCCGTCGTCGACGGTGCGCTCGCCGCGCTTTCCACGGATCCAGAGCTCCACCTGGTTCTCGCGGGGCCGGCCGAGTTGCGCCAACGCTGGGCTGCGGTCGCCGATCGGGTGACGCTGCTCCCCACCGACGAGAGCGTCGGGATGGCGGACGCTCCGGTCCGCGCCGTCCGCTCCCGCCGCACCTCGGTGCGGCTGGCGGTCGAAGCGGTCCGGCACGGTGCTGCCGAGGCGGTGGTCAGCGTCGGTTCGACCGGCGCGCTGGTCGCCGCCGCCGTCACCGAACTGGGCAAGTTGTCGGGTTTCCGGCGCCCCGCGCTGGCGGCGGTGTTGCCCGCGGTCGCGCACCCGGTGGTGCTCGTCGACGTGGGTGCCCACGCCGGCGCGTCCGACGCCGACCTGGTCCGGCACGGCCGTCTCGGTGCCGCGTTCGCGCGCACCGTGCTCGGCCTCGACCGGCCCCGGGTGGGGCTGTTGTCGGTGGGCACCGAGCCCGGCAAGGGCGACGCGCTGCGCCGCAAGGCCGACCGCGGCCTGGCCGGCAGCGGGCTGAACTACATCGGCCTGGTCGAGGGGTACGACGTGCCGCTCGGCGGCCGCGCCGACGTGGTCGTCACCGACGGCTTCACCGGCAACGTGGTGCTCAAGACGCTGGAAGGCGCGCTGGCCCTCACCGAGCGCGGTGCCACCTCGCCCCGGGCCGCCACCCTGCTCGGCGTCGCCGGGCACGTGGTCGTCGGGCACGGGGCCGCGTCGCCGGCCGACGTCGCCGACTGCATCGCGGTGGCCACGCGCGCGGCGCGGGAGAACCACCTGGCCCGGCTCCGCACGATGCTCGAGAACCCCGGATCGACCCCCGACCCGGCTCCGTCGGAACCCGCCGCGGACACCCCGGCGGCGCAGCCACGGGACGGGGCCCCGATCGAGACCGCGTCGGCGCGCGCCGGCCGGTCCGAGAACCGCTTGCAGGCCCGAACGACCGCCGCACCGGCGGCGACCTGAGAGAAGGCACGGCGATGAGGGAGCGACCCCCTGCAGCGCTGCTGGAGGAAGCGATCGGCGTCGAACTGGGCGCGGAGCTGCTCGAACGCGCGCTGACGCACCGGTCGTACGCGTACGAGAACGGCGGTCTGCCGACCAACGAGCGGCTGGAGTTCCTCGGGGACGCCGTGCTCGGGCTGGTGATCACGTCCTCGCTCTACCTGAGTTACCCCGACCTGCCCGAGGGGCAGCTGGCCAAGTTGCGTGCGTCGGTCGTCAACATGCGCGCGCTGGCCGGGGTGGCGCGTGACCTGGGCCCCGGTGGGCTCGGGGCGCACCTCCTGCTCGGCAAGGGCGAGGAGGCCACCGGGGGCCGGAACAAGGCCAGCATCCTGGCCGACACGCTCGAGGCGCTGCTCGGCTCGGTGTACCTGGAGCACGGTCTGGAGACCGCGGCCAAGGTGATCCACCGGCTGTTCGACGACCTGATGCTGGACGTGGCGCAGCGCGGCGCCGGGCTGGACTGGAAGACCAGCCTGCAGGAGCTGACGGCGAGCAACGCGTTCGGCGTCCCGGAGTACCGGGTCACCGAGGCCGGTCCCGACCACGCCAAGACGTTCACCGCGACCGCGGTCGTCGGCGGCGAGGAACTGGGCAGCGGCGAGGGGCGCAGCAAGAAGGAAGCCGAGCAGAAGGCGGCCGAGCTGGCCTGGCGCACGCTGCGCAACCGCATCGACGCACGCTCGGGAGCGACGCCGGGCGCCGCCCCGCCCGCGAGCGCGATCAACCCGCAGCTCGCCGACCCGGGCGCGGCGGACACGATCGACGGTCCCGACGCAGATTCCGCCGGCTGAGCGATGCCGGAACTTCCCGAGGTCGAGGTCGTCCGGAGCGGTCTCGACCGGTGGGTGCTCGGCCGCCCGATCGAGTCGGTCGAGGTCTACAACCCCCGCGCGATCCGACGTCACACCGCCGGCCCGCTGCACTTCGCCGAGGTGCTGACCGGCCGGACGCTGCTCGCCGCGCACCGCCGGGGCAAGTACCTGTGGCTGCCCACCGACGGTGGTGACGCGCTCGTCGGCCACCTCGGGATGAGCGGGCAGATGCTGGTCCAGCCGTCCGACGCCCCCGACGAGACCCACCTGCGGGTGCGCCTGACGTTCACCGACCACGAGCGGGAGCTGCGTTTCGTCGACCAGCGCACGTTCGGCGGGCTCTCGGTGGAGCCGCTGCCCGCGCCCGGCAGCGACCGCGAGAACGTTCCGCCGAGCATCGCGCACATCGCCCGTGACCCGCTCGATCCACTGTTCGACCCGACGACGTTCGCCGCCGCGCTGCGACGCAAGCGCACCGGCGTCAAACGGGCGCTGTTGGACCAGACGTTGATCTCCGGCGTCGGGAACATCTACGCCGACGAGGCGCTCTGGCGGGCGCGGCTGCACTACGCACGGCCCACCGAGACGCTGACCGGGCCGCAGATCCAACGCTTGCTCACCGCCGTGCAGGACGTCATGCGTGAGGCGCTGGACCAGGGCGGGACGTCGTTCGACGCGCTGTACGTGAACGTGAACGGCGAGAGCGGGTACTTCGACCGGTCGCTGGCCGCGTACGGGCAGGAGGACAAGGCGTGCCCGCGGTGCGGTACGCCGATCCGGCGCGACGCGTTCATGAACCGCTCGTCGTACAGCTGCCCGACGTGTCAGCCGAAGCCTCGCCGCGCCCGGTGGTAATCGAGGCATAAGTCACATTTCGTATGCGACTATGCCCCCATGAGCACGATCCTGGTCGCGGACGACGACCGTGACATCCTCGATCTGGTCGCTTTCAAGCTGAGTGCGGCGGGGCACGAGCTGATCACGGTGACCGACGGCGCGACGGCGCTCACCGAGGCGCGGCGCGCGGTGCCCGACGTCATCGTGCTCGACGTGGCGATGCCGGGGATGTCCGGGTTGGACGTGTGCCGTGAGCTGCGGGCCGATCCGGTGACCAGTGCGATCCCGGTCGTCCTGCTCACCGCCAGGGGTCAGGAGTCCGATGTCGAGGCCGGCTTCGACGTCGGGGCCGACGACTATCTCGTCAAGCCGTTCAGCCCGCGTGAGCTGCAGAGCCGGGTGACCGCGATGCTCAGCCGGGCCCGGGCCTGAACCGCGGTGCGCGACGAGGGGATCCGGCGGCTGATCCGCATGCTCGCGACCGACCAGCGGGTCGACGTCCGCGTGCGTGCCGCGCGAACGCTGGGGCTGCTGGGCCATCCGGCGGCGCTGGGGCCGTTGGTCACCGCGGTGGGCCGGGGCCAGCCGGCCGCGCTGCGCTCGGTGGCGACGACGGCGCTGGGGGAGCTCGGCTCGGCCCGGGCGGTGCCGACGCTGGTTCTCCTGCTCGGTGACCCGATGCTCGCGGTGGCCGACGCCGCCGCACTGGCGCTGCTGGCGCTGGGTCCGGTCAGCCGCACCGCGCTCGAGGAACTGGGCCGCGCCGGCTCGACCGACCGCCGCACCGCCTACGCGGTAGCGGCCCTCAACCTCACCCGCCTAGCAGACGCCTGAAGCGCCGAGCGCATTTGTTCTGACCTGGAGCCCGCTCAGGGCGGCGCTGGCAGTCGAGCGGGCCGACGCCGCGACATTTGCCTAGCGTCTCAAGGAGGCCCGCTCGCCTGTCAGCGTCGTTCTGAGCGGGCCGCCCACTACTCGGCGCCGAACATCTGGGTCCAGTAGACGGTGCCGCCGGAGTCGACGGCCACGCCGACACCGATCGCCTTGGACGAGCAGTTCAGGATGTTCGCGCGGTGGCCCTCGCTGTTCATCCACGCGTCCATCACGGCGTCGGCCGTCTTCTGGCCTTGCGCGATGTTCTCGCCGGTCGGCACCTCGTAGCCGGCTTCCTTGGCCCGGTCCCACGGTGACGCCCCGTCCGGCGTGTTGTGGGAGAAGTACCCGCGGGCGATCATGTCCTGGCTGTGCAGCAGCGAGGCCGAGGTCAGCTTCGGGTCGGCGTGCACCGGGTCGCACCCGGCCTGGGCGCGCGCGGTGTTGACCAGCGCGACGACCTCTTCGGTCTCGTTCGGGGCCGAGAGCGTCGTCGCGGACTGCTCGCCGGTGTCCTCGGACTCGCTCGGCGCGGAGGCCTCGCCGCTCGGCGACGCGTCCGACTCCGCGGGTGACGCCGACGGCGATTCGGACGCCGCGCTCGGCGCGGCCGCGGCGGGACGCTTCGATCGGCTCGCGGCCTGCCCGCTGGACGAGTTCGCCTCGGTGCTCGCGGCCTCGACCGGCTCGGTCTCGGTGGTGTCGACGGAGACCGGCGCGCCTCCGGCGGTCTCGAGCGTGTCGGCGCCGGCGCGTCCCAGATAGAAGGGGAGCCAGGCCCCGACGGCTACCGACGCGAGCACCACGAGGGTCAGAACGCTGCGGGTGCTGAATCCGGCTCGTTGACGCGTTCGGCCGCGTCCCCCGGCGGATCGCCACGGGGCCGGGCCGACTTTGTCGGCCTGCCGGTGGCGGGGTCGGTAACTACTCCGTTGGTGCTCCATCGGCGGCAACATTAGGAATGCGTGAGACCGGCACACCAGACCCACGTCGCAACCACAAGGTCGGTTTAATGCACGGTTACAGTTGGCAGCCGTGAACGCGGGTGAACTCTCCGAGGATGGCGTACCTCGTCAAGTGACCCCTTCGGAGACTCGTCAACCCCTAGACGCGCCGCCGTCGGATCCGGTTCGACTGACCGCGTGGGTTCGTGGACGGGTGCAGGGCGTCGGGTTCCGGTGGTGGACGCGGAGTCGGGCACTGGAGCACGACCTGGTCGGCTGGGCCAGAAACACCGCCGACGGACGCGTGGAAGTGGTGGCCGAGGGCACCAGGGCGGAGTGTGAGGTACTCCTCAACCTGCTGCGCGGAGGTGGTACGCCCGGACGGGTTGATCACGTCGCTGAGCGATTCAGTCCGGCGAAGGGTGGACTGACGGGTTTTTCCGAGCGCTGACGAGGGTATGGGCGAATGTGGCGGAGCCCATCCCCACGCCTGGCGTGACCTTGGACGCCTGACCCCGTAAGCTGTATAGCGGACCATTTCAGTGGACTGCGTGACCAGGGGTTAACGGCCGCCCTACACGCACCGGCCCTGCGATGCCCTGCCTGATCGTTCGGGTCGGCATCGCGTCAGGGGTCGGTGTTTCGCGCGTCCATGGGTCACATAACCACGGCGTTCGAACGCCCATACGAGGAGACACCAATGGCGAAGGCCCTCTTCGGCCATGTCGGCAACGTTGCCGACGGTCGACTGCGCGACGAGGTTGTGCGGCTGCGCGGGACGGTACGGACGTTGGAGTTCGAGGTGGCTCGACTCCGCGCCGAGAACGACCGGCTCGCTGCCGAACTGGCCGACCGCGACACGGAGCTGAGCCGGGTGGCCGAGCTGGAGCACCAGCCCGTCTGAGGCACCCGGGTCCCGAGCCGGGCCGCCGCACCGGCCCGCTCCGACACGGCCCCGTCTGCGCAGATCGTCGCTGGTGGGGAAGGTATGGTCTGAAGACACCTTCCCCCACCCAGGCAGAGTCCCGTGCATCTGAAGAGCCTCACGCTGAGGGGCTTCAAGTCCTTCGCGTCGTCGACGACCCTGCGGTTCGAACCGGGCATCACCTGCGTGGTGGGTCCCAACGGATCGGGTAAGTCGAACGTCGTCGACGGCATCTCGTGGGTGCTCGGTGAGCAGGGGGCCAAGGCGCTGCGTGGCGGCAAGATGGAAGACGTCATCTTCGCCGGGACAGCGGGGCGTGCGCCGCTCGGTCGCGCGGAAGTAACTCTGACGATCGACAACCACGATGGTGCGTTGCCGATCGAGTACGCCGAGGTGTCGATCACTCGGCGGTTGTTTCGTACCGGTGACTCCGAGTACGAGATCAACGGTGACCCGTGCCGTCTTCTCGATATCCAGGAACTCCTCTCGGATTCCGGTATCGGGCGCGAGATGCACGTCATCGTCGGTCAGGGTCAGCTCGACAGCGTCCTGCAGTCGCGCCCGGAAGACCGCCGCGGTTTCATCGAGGAAGCCGCCGGCGTCCTGAAGCACCGCAAGCGCAAAGAAAAAGCGCTGCGCAAGCTCGACGCCATGCAGGCGAACCTCACGCGCCTCACCGACCTCACCACCGAGCTGCGTCGCCAGCTCAAGCCGCTGGGGCGCCAGGCCGAGGTGGCCCGGCGTGCGGCCGGCGTGCAGTCCGCGCTGCGTGACTCCCGGCTGCGCCTGCTCGCCGACGACCTGGTCACGCTGCGCACCGCGCTGGAGCAGGACGTCGCCGACGAGGCCGCGGTCCGTACCCGCCGCGCGCAGGTCGAGACCGACCTCGAAGCGTCCCGGGCCCGCGAGGCCCAGCTCGACACCGAGATGGCGGCCGACGCCCCGGTGCTGGCCCGCGCCCAGGACACCTGGTACCGCCTGTCCGCGTTGCAGGAACGTCTCCGCGGCCTGGCGCAGCTCGCCGACGAGCGGCTGCGTTACCTCTCGGCCGAGCCGGAGGACAGCCGCCCCAGCCGCGACCCCGAAGCCCTCGAGCGTGAGGCCGCCGTCGTCCGCGAGCAGCACGAGGCGCTCACCGAGGCGCTCGAAGCCGATCAGGACCGGCTGGCCGAGGCCACCGAGGCGCGCACCGAGTACGAGCGCCGCGCCTACGACGCCGAGCGCGCCCACGTCGCCGCGATGAAGGCCGTCGCCGACCGCCGTGAAGGGCTGGCCCGGCTCACCGGCCAGGTCAACGCGCTGCGCACCCGGGCGACCGCGGCCGAGGACGAGATCGCCCGCCTCTCCGCGTCGCTGGCCGAGGCCCGTGGCCGCGCCGACGAGGCGCAGGGCGAGCTCGACGTCGCCCAGGAGGCCGCCGAGGGCCTCGACGAGGGCGACACCGATCTGTTCGCCCGGCACGCCGCCGCCCGCGAGGAACTCGAGGCCGCCGAGGCGCGGGTGCGCGAACTGACGCAGTCCGAGCGGGTCGCCGAGCGCGAGGCCTCGGAGTGGAAGGCACGCCAGGAGGCGCTGGCGCTCGGTCTGTCGCGTAAGGACGGTGCCGGCGCGCTGCTGGCCGCGGGCGACCAGGTGCCGGGGCTGCTCGGGAGCGTCGCCGGGCTGCTGTCGGTCGAGGCCGGGTACGAAGCGGCGCTGGCCGCGGCGCTCGGCGGGCTGGCCGACGCGGTCGCGGTGGCGTCGGTGGGCAGCGCGGCCGACGCGATCGGCTGGCTCCGCTCGGCCGACGCGGGCCGCGCCACACTGTTCGTCGCCGGTGGTTCCGACGGTTCCGACGGGCCGTGGCCGGTGCTGCCGGACGGCGTCCGGTGGGCCATCGACCTGGTGAAGGTCGGCGACGACCTGCGTCCGGCGGTGCGCCGCGCGCTGCACCAGGTCGCGTTCGTGCCCTCGGTCGAGGCCGGGCGCGCGCTGGTGTCGCGGGAGCCGGGCGTCCGGGCCATCACCCCGGAGGGCGACGTCCTCGGCGCGACCGAGGCCGCCGGCGGTGGTGCCAAGGCCCAGAGCACGCTGGAGATCCAGGCCGCCGTCGACGACGCCCGCGACCACCGCGCCGAGGCCGAGCGTCGCGGTGAACGGCTCCGCGCGCAGCTCGAGGCCGCCCGCGCCGAGGTCGACACCCGCAAGGAGACCGTGCGTGTCGTCGCCGCGGCCCAGAAGGAGGCCGAGGGTGCCCGGCACCAGGCCGCCCGGCGGATCGCCGAGCTGTCGGCCGCGGCCCGCTCGGCCCGCGGTGAGGCCGACCGGCTCGCCCAGGGCCGCCAGCGCGCCGAGGCGGCCCGCGACAAGGACCTGGAGGGGCTGGCGGCGCTCGAGGAGCGTCTCGTCGCCGCCGAGGAGACGCCGCTCGACGACGAGCCGTCCACCGACGAGCGCGACGAGTTCAACGCGCTGGCGAGCCAGGCCCGGCAGAACGAGATGGAGGTGCGGCTCGCGGTCCGCACCGCCGAGGAGCGGGTGCGTTCACTGGCCGGCCGGGCCGAGTCGCTGGAACGGGCGGCGGCGTCGGAGCGGGCCGCGCAGGCACGGGCCAAAGCCGCACGCGCGGCCAGGGCCCGGGGCGCCGCGGTGGCCCGCGCGGTCTCGCAGGGCGCCCGGACGGCGCTGACCCGCATCGAGACGTCGCTGGTGGCGGCGGCCGACGAGCGCGACGCCGTGGCCGAGGCCCGGGTCGCGCGGGAGGCCGAGCTCACCGGCGTCCGGGCCCGGGTGCGTGAGCTGGCCGGCGAGATGGACCGCCTCACCGACGCGATGCACCGCGACGAGGTGGCCCGGGCCGAACAGCGGATGCGCATCGAGCAGCTGGAGTCCAAGGCGGCCGACGACTTCGCGATCGACGTCGAGACGCTGGCCAACGAGTACGGGCCGCAGATGCCGGTGCCGCCGACGCAGGCCGAGATCGCCGAGGCCGAGAAGAACGGCGAGCCACCGCCACCCGCGCTGCCCTACCACCGGCCGACGCAGGAGAAGCGGGCCGCGAAGGCCGAACGGGACCTGCAGCTGCTCGGCAAGGTCAACCCGCTGGCGCTGGAGGAGTTCGCGGCGCTCGAGGAGCGGTTCAAGTTCCTCTCGACCCAGCTCGAGGACCTCAAGGACACCCGGCGCGACCTGCTGACCGTGGTGAAGGAGGTCGACGACCGGATCCACGAGGTGTTCAAGAGCGCCTTCGAGGACACCCAGCGCGAGTTCGAGGTGGTGTTCCGCACGCTGTTCCCGGGCGGGGAGGGCCGGATCTTCCTCACCGATCCGGACGACCTGCTGACGACCGGCGTCGAGGTGGAGGCGCGGCCACCGGGCAAGAAGGTCAAGCGCCTGTCGCTGCTCTCCGGGGGCGAGCGGTCGCTGACCGCGGTGGCACTGCTGGTGGCGATCTTCCGGGCGCGGCCGTCGCCGTTCTACGTCATGGACGAGGTCGAGGCCGCGCTGGACGACACCAACCTCGGGCGTCTGATCACGTTGCTGGAGCAGTTGCAGGAGTCCAGCCAGCTGATCATCATCACGCACCAGAAGCGCACGATGGAGATCGCGGACGCGCTGTACGGCGTCAGCATGCGCGGTGACGGGATCACCCAGGTGATCAGCCAGCGCCTCAAGGACCAGGTGACGGCTTAGCGCGAGGCGCGGTAGTAGTAGCCGTTCTCGTAGCAGTAGTAGTCGGTGCCGGCCGAGCCGGACTCCTCGTAGCTTTCGGTTCCGTAGCTCATGACTTCCTCCTCGGTTCGTCGGTGAACCCAGAATGACCCCGCCGCGCGGCGGGGTCATTCGCGTTCCGGACGCCCGAAGTGTTAGCTCAGCTGCGCGCGGGACTCAGCTCAATTGCGCCCGTGCCGGGAACGGGGCCACCGGGTCGGCGGTGGTGTCGTCGCGCCAGGAGAGCGGGGTCTGGTTCACCGTGGCCAGCCGCGGTGCGCTGCCCGGCGTCCGGAGTGCGCGTTCGAGGCTGAACCGGGCCACCCGCCCGTCGATCACCAGCGTGCCGAGCTCGTTGCCGTAGAACGGACCGGCCAGGCGCTCCCACCGCACCGGCGACTTCGGCACCTTCGCCCACCGCGCCAGCGGCCGTGCGATCGCCGCCGCCGTGCGGCTCCACCCCACGGTGAACCCGATCTTGATCGCGCCCGGCACGGTCTGGTGCACCGGCGACACCACGAGCTGGTACACCGGCACCGACCCCGGCGGATCGAACGACGCCTTCGCGACGTACGCGTGGTGCACGTCGCCGGAGAGCACGCTGATGCTCGCGGGTTTCGGCCCGCGCTCACCCCGCGACACCGACGCCAGCAGCTTCCCGAGCCGCTCGAACGAGTCGGAGAACGCGGCCCAGTGCTCCAGGTCGGCGGCCCGCCGCACCACCTCGCCGAACTTCGCCAGCCGCGGTCCGCGCGAGCCCGCGCACAGCGCCTCGTTCCAGTTCTCCACGTGGTGGATCGCCCACGGCAACAACCACGGCAACGACGACGCGATGAGCAGGTGGTCGTAGTCCCCGTCGAGCTGCTCGGCGAGCCAGTCGAACTCGGCGTCGCTGATCATCGCCCGCTCGGTCTCGGTGAGGATCCGCCCGCAGCGGGTGTCGACGACCAGGACCCGGGTGCGTCCGTAGTCGATCTTGTAGCTCCACCGCATGCCGGCGGCGTCCTGATCGCCGTCCACCTCGGCGTCCGCCGTCGCGGCCAGCCGTTCCAGCAGCGGGCCCGCGTCCACCCCGGCGTCGCCGGCCGCGCGGACCGCCAGCCACATCGAGTCGGTCACCAGATCGTCCGGGGCGAGATTCCCTAAGTGTTGGTAGACCCAGTAGCTGGTGAGCCCGCCGATGATGCGTGAACGCCACCACGACGTCTGCTCGATGTCTCGCCGCCACTCGTACGAGGTGTTCCAGTCGTCACGAACGTCGTGGTCGTCGAAGATCATCGCGCTCGGCACGTTGGCCAGCAGCCAGCGGATGTCCGGGTCGCTCCACGACTCGTGGTAGAGCACCGTGTACTCCTCGAAGTCGGCGACCTCGAGGAACGGCGGAGCGTCGACCGGCCGGCGGTCGCGGATGAATTCCTGCGTCTTGGGCGACGTGTCGTCGGCGTACACCTGGTCACCGAGCAGCAGGACGGCGTCCGGCCACCGGGAGGGCTCCTCGGTGGCCATCCGCTGCGCGTACGTGTCGAGCGCGTCGGGCTCGTACCCGAGCTTCTCCAGCGCGTTCGGCGTCGCGTGACGGCAGGAACCGAAGATCAGCCGCTGCGGACGGTCGGGCGCCAGCGTGCGGAGCAGGGACGGCGGGTAGACCGACTCCCGCTCCGGCCACACCACGGTGTCGTCGAGTCTGACCTCGTACTGCTGCTGCGAACCGGGCTCGAGGCCGTCGACGACCACCAGGGCGTAGTGGTGCCCATGGACGCAGAACGTCCGGGCGGTGCGGCCCAGGACGTCCACCTCGCAGGCCACATCGGTCTCCACCCACAGGGTGACGCTCGTTTCGGTGACGTGCCGGAGGACGGGGCCCAGTACGAGCTCAGCCATGTGTGTCAATCCTGTCGTCGATGCAGCGTGCAGGCTCTGACATTCCCCTCTAGTCCATCATCTCGAACGTCCGCACGCGTACCAAGACGGTGCCCGCCGGGAGCCGGACACGGCCTTGCTGTGGAGCCACGATGCCGCGGGAAGCACGGGTCTGACAGGATTCGTGTCATGGAGTACCTGATCCTCGGAGCGATCCTGCTCGTCGTGCTCATCGGCGCGGGCGTCGGGTTGCTCGTTCCCCGCCGCCGTGGCCGGATCGATCTGCCGCCGGTGACCCCGGGCCAGGTCGCCGGTGAGGTGGCCGACGAGGCGCGGGGCGGCACCGACACGCTGGCCCCACCCGAGCCGGCGCAACCGCAGGTCGTCGAACCGGCGGCACCGGCGCTCGACGTGCCGGAGCCGACCGCCGGGCGGCTGGTGCGGTTGCGGGGGCGCCTGGCCCGCTCGAACGCGCTCGGGCGCGGCCTGCTGACGCTGCTCTCCCGCGACCACCTCGACGAGGACGACTGGGAAGAGGTCGAGGACGCGCTGATCACCGCCGACGTCGGGGTGGCGGCCACCACCGAGATCGTCGAGCGGCTGCGTGAACGTACCCGGGTACTGGGCACGCGCACCCCCGACGACCTGCGCAAACTCCTCTCCGAGGAGCTGGTGGCCGCGATCGGGGCCGACGTCGACCGCTCGCTGCGCACGCTGCCCCACGACGACCGCCCCGCCGTCGTCATGATGGTCGGCGTCAACGGCGTCGGAAAGACCACGACCTGCGGAAAGGTCGCTCGCGTCCTGGTCGCCGACGGCCGGACGGTGCTGCTCGGCGCGGCCGACACGTTCCGCGCCGCCGCCGCCGACCAGCTGCAGACCTGGGGCGAGCGGGTCGGTGCGGAAACCGTGCGGGGGCCGGAGGGAGCCGACCCCGCTTCGGTGGCGTTCGACGCCGTTCGGCAGGGAATTGCGTCGAAGGTGGATACCGTGCTGGTAGACACCGCTGGCCGGTTGCAGAACAAGGTGGGCCTCATGGATGAGCTCGGCAAGGTCAAGCGGGTGATCGAGAAGAACGGGCCGGTCGACGAGACCCTGCTCGTCCTCGACGCCACGACCGGTCAGAACGGCCTGATACAGGCCCGGGTGTTCACCGAGGTCGTCGACGTCACCGGGGTGGTGCTCACCAAGCTCGACGGCACCGCCAAGGGCGGCATCGTCATCGCCGTCCAGCGCGAACTCGGCATCCCGGTGAAGCTCATCGGCCTCGGTGAGGGCCCGGACGACCTGGCTCCGTTCGAGCCGGCGGCGTTCGTCGACGCGCTACTCGGCGAGGCGGCGTGACCCAACAGGAGATCCCGCTCGAGGGCGGCAGCGTCAGCACGGTCGTGCGGGTCGGTGACACCGTCCGCCGCACGGCCGGGCCGTGGACACCGGCCGTGCACGCGCTGCTGCGTCACCTCGAGGCGGTGGGGTTCACCGGTGCACCCCGCGCGTTCGGCATCGACGAGAAGGGGCGCGAGGTCCTCTCGTACCTCGACGGCGAGACCGGCGAGTACCCTCTCAAACCGCACTGGACCACGGACGAGGCGCTGGTCACCGTAGCCACCATGCTGCGGCTGTTCCACGACGCCCAGGCCGGTTTCGTGCCACCGCCGGGCACCCGCTGGCGGTCGTTCGGCCCGCCGCCGCCCGACACCGAGGTCATCTGCCACCACGACGCCGCCCCCCACAACGTGGTCTGGCGGCCCGACGGCACGCTCGCGATGATCGACTTCGACCTGTCGTCGCCCGGAGCGCGCATCTACGACGTGGCGTACTCGGCGTGGACGTGGGTGCCGCTCTTCTCCGACCGGGACTCGCGCACGCTCGGCTGGCGCCACCCCGACCGCCCCCGCCGGCTACGCCTGTTCGCCGACGCGTACGGCCTGACCCCCCGCGACCGGGCTCGTCTGGTGCGTACCATCCGCACCCGGATCGTCGACCACATCGAGGGCATCCGCCGCATGGCCGAGGCCGGCGAACCGGCGTTCGTTCGGATCGTGCAGAAGGGGCATTTGAAGCGCCCGGTGCGTGATCTGCGCTTGATCGACCACGAGCGCCATCTGCTGGAGCACGCCCTGCGCTGAGTCTTTGGTTGGCGTCGGTCTTTCTCGGCGTCGGTCTTCCTCGGCGTCGTGTCGGCCGGAGCGCGGGGCGGATGGTTTCGGCGTCGGCGCGCAGCGCTGAAATGGTGGCTCGGTGCTCGGTGCTCGGTGCTCGGTGCTCGGTGCTCGGTGCTCGGTGCTCGGTGCTCGGTGCTCGGCTTCGGCGGCCGGGGTGGCCGGGAGTGCTGAGGTGGCGGGGGTGGCCGGGAACGCTGAGGTGGCCGGGGTGGCCGGGGTGGCCGGGGGCGCTGGGGTCCTGGGGCTGCTGTCGGGTTCAGGGCCGTTGGAGTGCTGATTGGTGGCGGGCTCGGCGCTGGAATTGCGCTCCTTGGGCTGTGCCGAACCAGGGGCGCTGGAACCAGCGGCGCACGATCGGTGGCGCCGAACCAGCAGCGTTTTCCCGCTGGCGGGGCAGGATGCGCGGCGCGCGCCGGAAGGGGGCCCTCGACCAGTGGTTGGCATCAGGCCCCGCTGGACCGAACCCGCACCCCTAGGTCGGTAAGTCGTGCCCGATCCAGGAACCCGAAGCCCGCGCTCGGCCGATGGTTCCTGTTGAGCTCAGCGTGCCGGCTTGAGCGGCGCACATCCGGTCGTTCGGTGGGTGTGGGGGCGTCCGAGCCAGCGGCCTTCCGCTGGCGGTGCGCGCGGGTCCAGGTGCGGCGGGACTAGCGGCGCTCGGGTGCCGATGCACAGGCGGATTCAGGTCCGGCGAACCCAACAGCGCTTGATAGGCGGCGCGCGGGTTCAAGCGCGCGCTGGGACCGGCGGCGTTTGGGTGGCGGTGCAGGTGTGGGTTCGGGTGCGCCGGGACTGGCGGCGTTTGGGTGGCGATGCGCGTGCGGACTCAGGTGCGGCGGAACCAGCGGCGCTTGGGTGTGGGCTCGTGGGCGGCCAGTTCCTGCGCGGCGAGCGGGGGAAGCTCACCCGAGTCGCGAAGGTGCCGGGCGAACGCCAACCCGTCCGCGCGGGATCCAGCCGGTGGGCGACCGGCAGCCCACTGCACGAATAGCGGCGTGAACTTCGCCCCCAGGGAGGCAGCTAGAAGCGGCCAAGCCTTGGCCACCTCACCCGCCCGCTTGCGCAGCAGCGCCCGCCGGGTCGCACCCACCCGCTCACTGTCGAACCCGGCCGGCAACTCCCCACCCGCCACCAGCGCCGCCACCAAGGCAGCTTGCCGAGCCCTCAGCTCCGCAGCCGCCTCGGCGTCAGCCAGCACTGCAGCCGCCTCGGTGTCAGCCAGCTCCGCAGCCGCCCCGGCCTCAGCCAGCGCCGCAGCTTCCGGGCTCTCTGCAGCTTCCGGGCTCTCTGCAGCCTCCGGGTTGTCTGAGGCCTCCGTGGCCTCCGTGGCCTCCGGGGGAGCCGGTGCACCCCGCGCCAGGTCCATCGCAGCGTCCGTAGTCGCCGCGGCGTCAGCTCGCACTGCCGAAACCCGCATAGCCGGGCCCGCCGAGCCAGCGGCTGACACGGCGCCCAGAACCAACGCGCCTGGAACCGACGGGGTCACCGGAACCACCGCCTCCGCAGAGGGAGTGGCCTCCGCCGTCGGTGCTACCTCTGCTGCCGGCATGCCACGCGGGCCTGGAGCGGCCGAAAGATCTGCTGCGGCCCTCGGGACACCTGCGGCCACCAAACCCTGCTCGCCGGCAACCCCGGCGACGGCCGCGGGAAGACCCGACCCCTCGGTCATCGGAGGCTGGCCGCTCTCGTGCCGGCCTCGACCGCGGCGGTGATGGACGCCAGTTCGGCGCGCAGGACCTCGGCCGGGGGATAGTCGCCGTCGCGTTCCAGGAGCCAACCGGCGGGGGTCGCGCGCTCGGCCAGCGCCGTCACCAGGTCGAGCACCGGCTGCGGCACGGCGTCCGTGTGGGTGTCGTGGTAGAGCCCTTCGTGTTCCCGTCCGCCCGCGACGTGCACGTACGCGACCCGGTCGAGCGGCAACCGGTCGAGCAGCGCGACCGGGTCCTGCCCCCGGTTGCGTGCGTTCGCGTAGACGTTCGCGACGTCGAGCAGCAGCATCGCGCCGGTGCGGTCGAGTACGGCGTTGAGGAAGTCGGCCTCGTCGTACTCGTCGTCGGGCCAGTCGAAGAGCGCCGCGATCGGTTCCAGGGCCAGCGGCACGCCGCCGAGTCCGTCGATCGTGCGACGGTAGTTCGCGGCCAGCGCGTTCACCGCCGCGCGGGTGCGGGGCACCGGCAGGAGGTGCCCGGCCTCCACGTCGCCGGCCCGGACGAACGCGATGTGTTCGCTGACCAGCGGCGCGTCGAGCAGTTCCGCGCACGCGGCGAGGTGGGCCACGCGCGCGGCCTCCACCGGTTCGGCGCCGCCGAGCGAGAGCCGGACCCCGTGCGGCACCAGCGTCACGCCACGCTCGCGCAGGACCGCCAGCGGGCCGGACAGCGGCACGTGCGTGTGGATGCCTTCCGCTACGACCTCGCAGAACCGCAACCCCGGCACGTCCGCGACCACCCCGGCGATCTCCGGCCGCCACCCGACCCCGACCCCCAACTCGGGCAACCCACCACGCCCCACCGCTACCACCGCGCCGGGCGACGGCCGTGCGCCGACGTCATCAGCCCCGGAACCGATCATCCGCCGCACCCACCACCGCCACCGCACGACGAACCGCCGCCGCACGACGACGAACTGCTGCACGACGAGGAACTGCTGCACGACGACGACGTGGACGAACTGTCGCCGCCACCCCCGGACGACGCGGCCGCCTGGCGGCGCAGCTCGGCCTCGGCCGCGAACGCCGGGTCGGCCGCGTACAGCGACGCCACCCCGAACAACGCGACGCCCATCGCCGCGCCACCCGCGCCGTACGCGCCCCAGGACGGGCTGTACTCGGGCTTGAGGTGGTCGTGACGCGTGATCTCCTGCTGCAGCGCGAGCTTGCCCGCACCGGACTTCTGCGGCGCGCTCCGCACCGCGAACACGATCTGGACGACGACCAGCACGATCAGCAACAGCGTGAGGTACCCGACCGGCCGGTTGTTCTCGACGCCGTTCCACCACCGCGCCGAGCCGAGCGCGATCACCGTGACGGGCAGCAGGCCCAGCAGCCGGTAGAGCGTGCGCTGCGCCTCGTCGAGCATCAGCCCGTCGCGCTGGAGGCCTTTGCGGACGTCGGTGAGCGCGGCCTTCACGCGACGGTCGGCCGCGATCTGGTACACGTGGCGCTTGCGGCCGGTGATCGTGCGGAACACCGCGTTCTCCACCGGGTGCAGGCCCTTGGCCGTGGCGCCGTTCGCCTTGACGCCGCCGCCGGACGCCGCGGTGACCAGGTGCCGCGAGCGGAGCCCGGCGATCGCCGACTGCACGACCAGCTGCGGGCCGCCGGCGAGCAACGCCAGCGCGAACGGGTCGGACTGCGGCAGCAGGTTCTCGGTGGCCGGACCGCGCGCCACACCGCGGCGCAGCAGGATCGTCATCCAGATCACCACACCGGCGAGCACGACGTATCCGATCAGGAACGTCGGGCCAGGAATGCCCCAAGTGTCACCAGGGGCAGCGATACCGCGCATCGGGCACCTCCTCGTCCGTCTCGATCCTGAGAATCGCAGGCCCCACCGACAATCCGCGCGTCCGTGTCGCGGTATTGACAGCCGTCAGCCGCCGCAGCCCGACCCGCGCGAACACGCCGACGCCGGCGTCCGCCGCGAACGCGGGGTCCGCGGCGCGTCCCGGGCCGCGGCCACCAGGCCCCGGCGAAACGGGGGCGGGCACACCCCCGGTGTCACCAGCGGCGATCATCCTTGTCGCGGAGCTCCACGCCTCGGCGGTCGAGGATCGCACGCAGCGCCGACAAGCCGTTCCACCATGTCGGCACCGCGACGTGCCCGGTGTTCCACCGACCGGCCCGCGGAGCCGCCACCGGACCGAAGCGACGCCGGGCCGGCGCACCGCGGAGCCCGGGCCGGACGCCGGGGCTCACCGGCACGTCGCTGGTGGCGCCGGTGCGCAGCAGGACGTCGGCGAGGCCGGAGCGCGTGGCGACCAGCAGGAGCGTGTCGCCGGCCCGCACCGCGTCGTCCAGGTCCGGGTTCCACGTGCGGACCCGCCGGCCCGCGCCCTCCCGGACGTGCCCGAACACCCGCACCCGACCGGCCTGCTCGAGCTCGCCCAGTGGCTGCTCCGCGGCCGGGCTACCGGGCCCGACCGGCACCTCGGCGACCAGCAGCACGTTGCGGCCGTGCCCGATCGCGGCCTTCACCTCGCGCCCGAGGATCGCGGCGAGGAACACCGGCGCGGCCGCCGCCGAGACCGACAGCGAGACCGCCTGCGGCAGCGCGCCGGTGATGCGGTCGGACAGGTCCTGGTCGAACAGCCGCAGCACGATCCGCAGGTTCTGGTCCATCGCCCAGACCGCGAGGCCCACCTCGACGTTCGCCACGTCGTCGTCGGTCGCGGCGACGACGCTGCGGGCCCGGTGGGCGCGGGCGGCACGCAGCGTGTGCTCGTCGCTGGCGTCGCCACGCAGCACGGGGACGCCGAGCCGGCGGGCGACCGCGGCCACCGCGGCGTCCGGGTCGGTGTCGATGCCCACGACCGGGATGTCGGCGGCACGCAGCTGCTCCACCATGCGCAGGCCGACCGTGCCCAGCCCGCACACCACGACGTGGTCCGACGTGCGCCCGACCGAGGGGCCGAGCACGCCGGACAGGCGGCTGCCCAACAGGTCGTCGACCGCGAACGCGGTGATCAGTGCGATCAGGACGACGCCGGCCAGCATCGAACCGGCCACGAACAAGGTCACCGCGGTGCCGGCCCGCTCGATGCCGTCGGGTGCGCCGGTGGTGAGCGTCGACACCATGCCGTAGAACGAGTCGAGCCAGCTCAGCCCCAGGTCCTGACGCAGCACGATCGAGCCGACCGCGACCAGCGCCGAGAGGCCGGCGAGCGTCCAGCGCAGGCGCGCGCTCGCCCACCGGGTGACCCCTCCGGGCCAGCGCATCCGTCGCCGGCGGAGGCCCGCGCCGGGGACCGGCACCGCGGGTTCGCCGAGTACCAGCTCCGCGTCGGGTGCGCCGCGGGCGGGGAGCAGCACGGTGCCGTCGGGCCGGCGCGCGTCGGCCCGGGCGAGGACGACGAGCGGGTGGCCGGCGATCGTCGCGGGTGGGCCGGCGTTGAGCGTCCGGCCGCCGATCTCGATCAGCTGCTGGCCGTCGCCGAGCGCGGCGTCGACGAACGACGGCGCGGCGATCAACGACGACGAGAGCACCGTGCAGTCGCGCCCGAACAGTTCCTCGACGCGGGCGGCGAGCTTCTCGTCGAACATCCGGATCACCAACCGGATACCGGGCTGCAGCTCACGGGCGGCCAGCGCGGCGTGCAGGTTGGCGACGTCGTCGTCGGTGAGCAGCACCAGCGCGGACGCGGTGGCGACGCCGGCCGCCTCGAGCACCGTCTTGTCGCGCCCGGAGCCGATGTGCACGGCGGCGCCGGAGCGCTTCAGGTGCGGCACGAACGGGCCGTCCAGGTCGGGCACGACGACCGTCACCCAGGACGACGGGTTCCCCGGCGGACGCCGCGTGCGCCGGGCCACGCTCCCGGTGTCGACGTCGTCCAGTTTGGCGAGTTCCCCGACCAGCCGGGCGGCCAGCGCGTCGGACCCGACGAGGACGATCGGAGGGTGTGAGCGGGCTGACGCCGGCTGGCTCATCGAGGGGACCCCTACCTGGGAACAGTGGGCGTCATGCCCGGGATGGTACGGATTTCTGCAGGTCAGCGTGCCGCGGCGTGAAATCGGCATGAGGAAGAGTTAACTGCGAAGAAACACAGCGTCACGAACCAGAAACTCGTCTGAACGGCCGTCGAAACGTCATCGCAGCACGCTGGCCCCGACGCACGGCGAAGGGTTACCCGGCCCTCACCGCCGCGCGGTGACCCCCCACATCTTTGTTCCTCGGAAGGAGGGGCATGGAAATCAACTCCGGCGATACCGCCTGGATCCTCGCCAGCAGCGCCCTCGTCCTGCTCATGACGCCGGGTCTTGCGCTCTTCTACGGCGGGATGACCCGCGCGAAGAGCGTGCTCAACATGATGATGATGAGCTTCGGTGCGCTCGGGCTCGTCTCGGTCCTGTGGATGCTCTACGGGTACTCCCTCGCGTTCGACGACGACGCCTTCGGCGGCCTGGTCGGCGGCCTGGGCAAGATCGGCCTGAAGGGCACGCTGACCGGGGTCTCCGGCACGCTGCCGGAGACCGTGTTCGCCTCCTTCCAGCTGATGTTCGCCGTCATCACCGTCGCGCTGGTCTCGGGTGCCATCGCGGACCGGGCGAAGTTCGGCGCCTGGATGGTGTTCGCCGGCGTGTGGGCCACGCTGGTCTACTTCCCGGTCGCGCACTGGGTGTTCGCGTTCGACAGCGACACCACCAAGGGCGGCTGGATCGCCAACCAGCTCGGCGCGCTGGACTTCGCCGGTGGAACCGCGGTCCACATCAACGCCGGTGCCGCCGGCCTGGCGCTCGCGCTGGTGCTCGGCAAGCGCAAGGGCTGGCCGCGGGAGAGCTTCAAGCCCCACAACCTGCCGTTGGTGCTGCTCGGCGCGGGCATGCTGTGGTTCGGCTGGTTCGGCTTCAACGCCGGTTCGGCCGTCGCCGCCAACAACACCGCGGGCATCGCGTTCATCAACACGCAGGTCGCCACCGCCGCCGCGGTGCTGTCCTGGCTGGTCGTGGAGAAGGTCCGCGACAAGCACGCCACCACGCTGGGTGCGGCGTCGGGTGCGGTGGCCGGTCTGGTCGCCATCACCCCCGCCTGTGGCTCGGTCAACCCGGTGGGCGCGCTGATCGTCGGTCTGCTCGCCGGTGCGGTCTGTGCCCTCGCCGTCGGTCTCAAGTACCGCCTCGGCTTCGACGACTCGCTCGACGTCGTCGGGGTGCACCTGGTCGGCGGTCTGGCCGGTTCGCTCCTGATCGGTCTGCTCGCCACCGACACCGTCGTGGCCGACACCAACGGCCTCTTCTACGGCGGCGGCCTCGGACTGCTCGGTAAGCAGTTCGTCGCCTCCTTCGCGGTGCTGGCCTACTCCTTCATCCTCACGTACATCATCGGCTTCATCATCAACAAGACGATGGGCTTCCGGGTGGACGAGGAAGCGGAGGTCACCGGCATCGACACGGCCGTTCACGCCGAGTCCGCGTACGACTTCGTCTCGGGTAGCAGCATCCGCTCGAGCGCGGTCGGTGGTCCGGCTCCGGCTGGTATCAACGACCAGAGCGTCCGCGAAGCGGCCCCGGCCGGTAAGGAGTAGAGCCCGATGGCCAAGCTGGTCACCGCAGTCATCAAGCCGTTCAAGCTGGAGGACGTCAAGGGCGCCCTCTCCGCGCTGGGCATCGCCGGCCTCACGGTCTCCGAGGTCCAGGGCTACGGGCGGCAGAAAGGCCACACCGAGGTCTACCGTGGCGCCGAGTACCAGGTCGACTTCGTGCCGAAGGTGCGCATCGAGGTCCTGGTCGACGACATCGACGCCGCCAAGGTCGTCGACTCGCTGGTCGCGGCCGCCCGCACCGGCAAGATCGGTGACGGCAAAGTGTGGGTCACCTCGGTCGACGAGGTGATCCGGGTCCGTACCGGCGAGCGCGGACTCGATGCCCTCTGACCGGCACGCTGGGAATCTGAACGGTCCGGCCGGGTCGCACGACCCGGCCGGCCGTCCGGCTCCGTGGGGGCCCGCCGGGCCCCCGTCCCGAACCCAGCTCCCCGACGCGCTCGACCGCTGGCTGGCCGGCCTGCTGCCGCCGGTCGCGGGGGTGGCCCTGGTTGCCGTCGGCAGCCTGGGGCGCCGCGAGGTCGTCGCGCACAGCGACGTCGACCTCGTTCTGCTCCACACCGGACACCCGCGGATCGCCGAGATCGCGGAGTCGGTCTGGTACCCGATCTGGGATTCACCGGTCGGCCTCGATCACGCCGTCCGCACCGTCGACGAGGCGGTCGCGGTGGCACGCAGCGACGTCAAAGCGGCGCTGGGCCTGCTCGACGCCAGGTACGTGGCGGGGGACCGTGCACTTGCCGACGAGCTGGCGGCCACCGTGCGTGCGGCCTGGCGGGCCAGTCCGGCCGGGTGGCTGGGCGAACTGCGCGACCTCACCGAGGCCCGCTGGCACACCGCGGGCGAACTCGCGTTCCTCCTCGAGCCCGATCTGAAGGAAGCCCGCGGCGGCATCCGCGACGCGGTGACGCTCCGCGCGCTGGCCTACGCGCAGCTGGTCGACGCGCCCCGGGGCAGCGTGCGCGACGCCTACCGGCTGCTGCTGGACACCCGCGACGCGCTGCACCGCTCGGCCGACCGTGCGCTCGACCGGCTGCTGCTGGCCGAGCAGGACACGGTCGCGGCGGCCTTGAACTACGCCGACGCCGACGCCCTGCTGCACGCCGTCGCGGACGCGGCGCGCACCGTCGCCTACGCCGGTGACACGGCCTGGCGTCAGGTCGACGGGCTGTTGAGCAAACGGCGGCGGTGGCCGATCCGTCGTCGCAACACGGTCAACCGGCGTCCGCTGGCCGACGGCGTCGTCGAGCAGAACGGCGAGGTCGTGCTGGCCAGGGGCGTCGACCCGGCGCTGGACGCCGTGCTCCCGCTGCGGTTCGCGGCGTCGTCGGCGGTCGCGAACATCCCGCCGGCCCGGTCGGCGTTGGAACGGCTCGCGTCCGCGGCACCACCGCTGCCCGACGTGTGGCCGGAGTCCGCGCTGCAGGCGCTGGTCGCGCTGCTGGGTGCGGGCGAACCGGCGATCAACGTCTGGGAGGCGTGCGACCGGCACGGCCTGGTCGAGAAGTGGCTGCCCGAGTGGGGGCGGGTCCGCTCGCTGCCGCAGCGCAACGCCCTGCACCGCTACACCGTCGACCGGCACCTGGTGGCCGCGGCCGTCGCGGCCGCACCGCTGGCCCGGCGGGTCGCGCGTCCGGACCTGCTGCTGATCGGCGCGCTCCTGCACGACATCGGCAAGGGGCTGCCGGGTGACCACTCCGAGGTGGGCGCCGAGATCGCCGGTGGCATCGCGGTGCGGCTCGGGCTGTCGGCCGAGGACACCGACCGGCTGGTCCGGCTGGTGCGCCACCACCTGCTGCTCCCCGACACCGCGACCCGGCGCGACCTGGACGACCCGGCGACGCTCGAGGTGGTGGCCGACGCGGTCGGGTACGACGGCGTCCTGCTCGACGTGCTCCACGCGCTCACCGAGTCCGACGCCTCGGCGACCGGCCCGGCGGCCTGGAGCAGCTGGAAGGCCGGGCTGGTCAGCGACCTGGTGAAGCGCGTGCACGTGCTGATCGGGCAGGGAGCGGCCCCGGTGGCGCGTCCGCGCCCGGCGGAGGTGTTCGCGGCCACGTCGCCGCTACCGGACCCCACCGGGTGCACGGTCAGCGTGCACGGGGACGAGGTGGCGGTCGTCGGCGGCGTCGACGTGCAGCATTTGCTCAGCCGTACGGCCGGCATCTGCGCGCTGCACCGGCTCGACGTCTACGCCGCCGACGCGGGCACGTTCGACGGCCACCCGGTCGTCGTGGTGCGTGCCGCGCCGCGGTTCGGCCGCCTGCCGGATCCGGCGCTGCTCACCGCCGACCTGCGCCGGGCCGTGGCCGGCAACTACGACGTGTCCGGTGCGCTGGCCAAGCGGGAGGCCGAGGCCCGCGAGGGCCGGGACCCGGCGCCGCCGCAGGTCAGCTGGCTCCCGGACGCCTCGACCGACGCGACGGTGCTCGAACTGCGGGCCGAGGACCGGCGCGGTCTGCTGCACGACGTCACGGCGGCGCTGGAGGAGTCCGGCGCGTCCGTGCGCGGTGCCCGGATCAGCACGTTCGGCTCCGCCGTGGTCGACGCGTTCTACCTGACCGGGAGCGACCTGGCCCAGGACGCGATCGGCAAGGCGGTGCTGGCCGCGGCGGTCAGCTAGCCCGGAACGTGCGGCGGTACGCGCCGGGGGACGTGCCCACCGACGTCGCGAAGTGCTGACGCAGCGACGCGGTGGTGCCGAACCCGGCGCGGACGGCCACCCGCTCGACCGGCAGGTCGGTCTCCTCGAGCAGGTGCCGGGCCCGCTCGAGCCGGTGCGCGGTGAGCCACGGCCCCGGCGCCCGGCCGGTCTCCTGGCGGAACCGCCGGGTGAACGTCCGCACGCTCATGCCGGCGTGCGCGGCCATCGTCGCCAGGTCGAGCGGCTCGTCCAGGTGCTCGAGCGCCCAGGCCCGGGTGGGGCCGGTCGAGGCGTCGGAGACCGCGGGCATCGGCCGCTCGACGAACTGCGCCTGGCCGCCGTCGCGCCACGGCGGCGCCACGCAGCGCCGGGCGGCCCGGTTCGCGACCTCGCTGCCGAAGTCGCGCCGGACCAGGTGCAGGCACAGGTCGATCCCGGCGGCGACCCCGGCCGACGACGCGATCGGCCCCTCGTCGATGAACAGGACGTCCGGGTCGAGCGTGACCTCGGGGTACCGCGCGCGGAACGAGTCCGCCCACATCCAGTGCGTGGTGGCCCGCCGCCCGTCGAGCAGCCCGGTGGCGGCCACGACGAAGGCGCCGGTACAGATCGACGCCACGCGCGCGCCGCGTGCGGCGGCGGCCCGGATCGCGCCGAGCACCTCGGCCGGGAACTCCCGCGTGCCGGCGGTGAGCCCGCGGATACCCGGGACGAGCACGGTGTCCGCGGTCTCGAGCTCCTCGAGCCCGTACTTCGGCGCGATCGCGTACCCGGCGGTCGTCTCCACCGGCGCCCCGCCGGGTGAGCACACGTGGACGCTGTACAGCTTCCCGCCGTCGCGCTCGGCCGCGCCGAACACCTGGCCCGGGATCCCGACGTCGAACGGGACCGCGTCGTCGAGGGCGAGGACGGCGATGCGGTGACGGCCCGAATCAGCGAAAGGCATGGCCGGATTTTTGCACATGGTGTCCTTCGAGCCACTGGTTCGGGCGCGGACCGTCGGCGAAGCTGGTTGCCGTGGTCAACACTGCTGTGCCGTCGAAGCGACGGCTCCATCGCGCCTGGATCGTCGCCGGCGTCGCGTTCGTCGCACTGGTCGGCGCGGCCGCGTTCCGCGCGGCCCCGAGCGTCCTGATCCTGCCCCTGCAGGAGGAGTTCGGCTGGTCGACGGCCGACATCTCGCTCGCCGTCACGGTGAACCTGGTGCTCTTCGGCCTCACCGCCCCGTTCGCCGCCGCGCTCATCCAGCGCCTCGGCCTGCGCTGGGTCACCACGGCCGCGTTGCTGCTGGTCGCGGCCGGTGCCGCGGCCACCGTGGGGATGACCGCCCGCTGGCAGCTGGTGCTCTGCTGGGGTGTGCTCGTCGGGCTCGGCACCGGGTCGATGGCGCTGGTGTTCGCCGCGTCGGTCGCCGACCGCTGGTTCGTCGCCCGCCGCGGCCTGGTGGTGGGCATCCTCACCGCGGGCAGCGCCACCGGCCAGCTGATCTTCCTGCCGCCGGTGGCCGCGCTGGCCGACTCCCAGGGCTGGCGGGTGGCCTCCCTGGCGGTCGCCGCCTGTGCCCTCGCGGTGGTGCCCCTGGTCATCCTGTTCCTGCGCGACCAGCCCGAGGACGTCGGGCTCACCCGGTACGGCACCGACGAACCCAGCCCGGCCCGTCCGGCCGGAGGGGCGGCCCGCTCCGCGTTCAGCGGTCTCGCGCTCGGCGTCCGCAGCGGCACGTTCTGGCTGTTGGTGGGGGGGTTCGCGATCTGCGGCGCGTCGTCCAACGGGTTGGTCGGCACCCACCTCGTGCCGGCCGCGCACGACCACGGGCTGCCCACCACGGCCGCGGCGGGCCTGCTGGCCGTGATCGGCATCTTCGACATCGTCGGGACGATCGCGTCGGGCTGGCTCACCGACCGCTACGACCCGCGGCTGCTCCTGCTGGCCTACTACGGGCTGCGCGGTGCGTCGCTGCTGCTGCTCCCGGCGCTGCTGCCGTCGCTCGGGCACGGCGTGGGGCCCTCGATGCTGGTGTTCATCGTGTTCTACGGGTTGGACTGGGTGGCCACCGTGCCGCCGACCGTCGCGCTCTGCCGGCAGGCGTTCGGCGACCGCGCGCCGGTCGTGTTCGGCTGGGTGTTCGCCTCCCACCAGCTCGGCGCGGCCCTGATGGCGACCGGTGCCGGCTGGATCCGCGACACGTTCGGCACCTACACCCCGGCCTGGTACGCGGCCGGCGCGCTGTGCCTTCTCGCCGCGACCCTGTCGGTCGGCGTCGGCCGGGGTAGTCGGGCGGCTACGCTCAAGGGGACTGTGCCTTCACTGGCCGCCGCTAGTTGACCCTCGTGAGGACCGATGTTCGACACGCTTTCCGACCGGCTCTCCGCCGTCTTCACTTCGCTCCGGTCGAAGGGGCGTCTCACCGACGCCGATCTCGACAAGTCCATGCGGGAGATCCGCGTGGCGCTGCTCGAGGCGGACGTCGCGCTGACGGTCGTGAAGGCGTTCACCCAGTCGGTCAAGAACCGGGCGCGCGGGTCCGAGGTGCACCAGGCGCTCAACCCGGCCCAGCAGATCATCAAGATCGTCAACGAGGAGCTCATCGGCATCCTCGGCGGCGAGACGCGTCGGCTGCGGTTCGCCAAGAACCCGCCGACGGTCATCCTGCTCGCGGGTCTGCAGGGTGCCGGTAAGACGACGCTCGCCGGCAAGCTCGCGCTGTGGCTGCGCAAGCAGGGCCACACGCCGATGCTCGTCGCCGCCGACCTCCAGCGCCCCAACGCCGTGCAGCAGCTGCAGGTCGTCGGCCAGCGGGCCGGCGTCGAGGTGTTCGCGCCCGAGCCCGGCAGCGGCGTCGGTGACCCGGTGAAGGTCGCGCGTGACTCGATCGAGTTCGCGAAGCGCCAGCAGCACGACATCGTCGTGGTCGACACCGCCGGTCGCCTCGGTATCGACGCGGACATGATGGCCCAGGCCGCGGCCATCCGGGACGCGGTCAACCCGGACGAGATCCTGTTCGTCGTCGACGCCATGATCGGTCAGGACGCGGTCACCACGGCCCAGGCCTTCAAGGACGGCGTCGGTTTCGACGGCGTCGTGCTGACCAAGCTGGACGGTGACGCCCGCGGTGGTGCCGCGCTCTCGGTGCGCCACATCACCGGCGAGCCGATCATGTTCGCCTCCTCGGGCGAGAAGCTCGAGGACTTCGACGTCTTCCACCCCGACCGGATGGCGTCGCGCATCCTCGGCATGGGCGACATGCTCACGCTGATCGAGCAGGCCGAGACCGTCTTCGACGCCGAGCAGCAGGCTCGGATGACCGACAAGATGCTCGGCGAGGGTGATTTCACGCTCGACGACTTCCTCGAGCAGATGCTCGCGGTCAAGAAGATGGGCCCGATCCAGAACGTGCTCGGGATGCTGCCCGGCATGAACCAGATGAAGGGCCAGCTCGACCAGCTCGACGACAAGCACTTCGACCGCATCACCGCGGTCATCCGGTCGATGACCCCGCTCGAGCGTCAGGATCCCAAGCTCATCAACGGGTCCCGCCGGCTGCGTATCGCCAACGGTTCGGGAACGACCGTCACCGACGTGAACCAGCTGGTCGAGCGATTCTTCGAGGCGCGCAAGATGATGCGCCAGATGTCGAGCCGGTTCGGGTTCGGCGGCGGCGGGATGCGTCGTTCGAACAACAAGAAGGGCAAGGGCAAGAAGGGGCGCAAGGGTGGCGGCGGCGGTGGCCGGCCGCGGCAGCAGCTCCCCGGGGGCATGCCCGCGCTGCCGCCGGGGTTCCCCGGCGCGCCGCAGGAGGCCCCGCAGCAGCAGCCCGACGCGCTGCCGGGCGGTTTCGAGATGCCGAAGATCGACTTCTCGAAGCTGCCGAAGAAGTAGGTCTTGCCCACGCTGGTCGTCGACGGCGCGAACGTCGTCGGGTCGGTGCCGGACGGCTGGTGGAAGGACCGTCGCGGAGCGGCCGAGCGGCTCCGCGACGCGCTCGTCGGGGTCGCCGCCGCCGGTCCGGACGCGATCGCCGGGCCGGTGCGTGTCGTGCTCGTCGTCGAGGGCGCCGCGCGGGGTGTGCCGAGCGTCGCCGGCGTCGAGGTGGTGTCCGCCCCGGGCAGCGGTGACGACACGATCGTCGAGGTCGTCGCCGCGGCGGAGCCACCGGTCTGGGTGGTCACCGCCGACCGGGCCCTGCGCGACCGGGTCACCGCTCTCGGTGCCGACGTCCTCGGACCACGGTCGGTGCCCCGGACGTGAACCGCGGACGACGGCCGGCGCAACGGCCGGCGACCGGTGGCCGATGTCGCCGTCAGCGGTCACCCCACTGCGGGGAGTCTTCGTGACCCATGGGTAACTTGTCTCCGGCCGGGGCATCCGGTTCGTCTCGCGACGCGAACGGAGGCGCACGCGTGACCAGGAGTTGGCGGCCGTGGATCGCCGGTGCGACGGGCCTGGCGCTCGTCGCCGGAGCCGGCGTGATCTGGTCGGTGCGCGGTTCCGATCCGGGGTCGGGGTGCGAACGCACCACGATCACGATCGCGGCCTCGCTCGACCACGCCCCGGTACTGCAGACGATCGCCGACGGGTGGCTGCGTACCGACCCGAGAGTCGACGGGCGCTGCCCGGACATCCGGATCGTCGCCGCCCGGTCGGCCGACGTGGCCGCCAACCTCGGTGACGCTCGGGCAGCCGGTGGCTCGGCGGCTCCGTCCATCTCGCCGACGGCGCCGCTGTCACCGTCGGAGTCGGCCGCCGCCGCGGCCAGCGCGGTCTCGGACGCGTCGAGGCGGCCGACGGTGTGGGCGCCGGACTCCCGCGCCTGGGCCGGGCTCGCCGGTACCCGCCCGGAAGCCGCGTCGCTGCTGGCACCCGGCGCGCCCAGCGTCGCGCTCACGCCGATCGTGATGGCCACGACGCCGGACCGGGCCGGTGCGTTGGAGGGACGCATCACCTGGCCCGACGTGCTCCGCCAGATCGCCACCGGCCGAGCGCCGCTGGTGCTGGGCACGACCGACCCCACCGCGTCGACAGCGGCGTTGCTGACGCTGATGTCGCTCGCCGACACCGACGGCGACGGCAAGCCCACCGCGGCCGAGATCGCCGGCCCGCTCGCGTTGGAGCGCACGGCCCGCGTGTACGCCGGGAGCGTCGACGTGCTGGCGGCGCAGATGAGCCCGGGTGACTCCGCGGGCAGCGCTCCCGGCGCGCGGGTCTCGCTGTTCCCGGCCACCGAGCAGGAGGTGCTGCGGCTCTCCGCGAGCGGTGACGCCCCGCCGCTCGTCCCGCTCTACCCGGCCGAGGGCGTGGCACCGGCCGATCACCCGTACTACGTCCTGAACGCCGGCTGGGTCTCCGCCCGGCAGCGCGCCGTCGCCACCGCGTTCCTGGACGTCGTCCTCGGCACCGCCGGGCGCACGGCCTACGCCGCGGCCGGTTTCCGCGACCGGGACGGGACGCTCGCCGGGCTGACGTCGGCCAGCGGAGCGCTCGACGCCGCGTACCGGGGCCGGCCGCTGCCGGGCACGGCGGCGCTCACCGAGGTGCTGGTGCGCTGGCGTGCGCTGCGCCGCCCGGCGAACGTCATCGCCGCGGTCGACACGTCCGGCTCGATGACCGAGAAGGTGCCGGGGCTGCCGATCTCCAAGCTGGCGGCGTTCCGCCAGGCCGGCATCCAGGCGGTCCGGCTGTTCAACGACCGGTCGCGCCTGGGGCTCTGGGAGTTCTCCTCGGACCTCTCCGGTAGCCGTGACTACCGGGTGGTGGTGCCGGTCCGGACGATGGCCGACCAGGTCGGGCCGGTCTCGCAGCGGGAGACGATCATCGCGGCCACCAACCGGTTACGCCCGCACTCCGCGACCGGCCTGTACGACACCATCGACGCCGCCTACCGCGCCGTGCAGGGCATCTGGCGCGCCGACCAGCAGAACATCCTGGTCGTCATGACCGACGGCCGGAACGAGGACGAGGACGGGTTCGGCCTGGACGAGCTCCTCGGCCGGCTGCGTGCCGCGAAGAACCCGGCCAAGCCGGTGACGGTGCTGGCGATCGCCTACGGCTCGGGCGCCGACGTGCAGGCACTGCAGCGGGTGACCGAGGTGACCGGCGGTCGCACGTTCGTCTCCCGCGATCCGGCGGACATCGGCGCGGTCCTGCTGTCGGCGATGGTCAACCGGTAGCCCTTCGGCGGCGGAGGGCGGGCGGGCAGAATCACTGCCGTGGCACTTCATCTGCGGGGCGTGGTACTTCCGGACGACGTCGAGCGGGACGTCTGGATCGTCGGGGACCGGCTGACGTTCGAGCCGGTCGCGGACGCGACGACGGTCTCGACCGGCGGCTTCCTGCTGCCGGGCCTGGTCGACGCGCACTGCCACCCGGGGATCGCGCCCGACGGGGCGGTCACCGAGGTCGCCGAGGCCAGGCGCCTCGCGCTGATCGACCGGGACGCCGGCGTGCTGACGATCCGCGACGCGGGCTCGCCGATCGACTACCGCGAACTCGACGACGACCCGGACATGCCGCGGCTGATCCGTGCCGGGCGTCACCTCGCGCCGCCGCGCCGGTACATACCGGGGCTCGCGATCGAGTGCACGCCCGAGGAGTTCGTCACCCAGGCGGCCGTGCAGGCCAAGGCCGGGAACGGCTGGATCAAGCTGGTCGGCGACTGGATCGACCGCGGCGCCGGTGACCTGGGCCCCACCTACGACGACGCGACGTTCGCCGCCGCGGTCGCCGCCGCCCACGACGCGGGCGCCCGGGTGGCCGTGCACACGTTCAGCGAGGACGCGCTGCCCGGGCTGATCGCGGCCGGCGTCGACTCGATCGAACACGGCACCGGCCTGTCGCTCGACCTGATCGACACGATGGCGCGTGCCGGCACCGCCCTGGTCCCGACGATGACGAACATCCTGACGTTCGGCGGCATCGCCGAGAAAGCCGAGCCGAAGTTCCCGGGCTACGCCGACCACATGCGTCGCCTCCAGGCCGGCTTCCCCGCGGTCGTGCGGGCCGCGTACGAGGCCGGGGTGCCGATCTACGTCGGCACCGACGCGGGCGGGGGAGTGGAGCACGGCCTGGCTGCGGGGGAGATGCTGCTGCTCGCCGACGCCGGGATGGCGCCGGGCGACGTCCTCGCCGCCGGTTCCTGGGGTGCCCGCCGGTGGCTGGGTCTGCCCGGCCTCGAAGAGGGCGCCCTCGCCGACGTCACGGTCTACGGGGCCGACCCCCGCGAGGACCTGCGTGTCCTGAAAGCGCCCAGCCGCATCGTGCTGCGCGGCCGGGTCATCGCCTGAAATACCGGGTGGCGCCACGCTCTAAGATCAACGGCCATGGCAAAGGCTCCTGTTCTCACGCCGCAGGCTGAGGACTTTCCCCGCTGGTACCAGGACGTGATCGCCAAGGCCGAGCTGGCCGACAACGGGCCGGTCCGCGGCACGATGGTGATCCGACCGACCGGGTACGCGCTGTGGGAGCGGATGCAGCGCGAGATGGACGACCGGATCAAGGTCGCCGGCGCGCAGAACGCGTACTTCCCGCTGTTCATCCCGGAGTCCTACCTCCGCAAGGAGGCCGAGCACGTCGAGGGCTTCAGCCCCGAGCTGGCCGTCGTCACGCACGCGGGCGGCAAGCAGCTCGAGGAGCCGGTCGTGGTCCGCCCCACGTCCGAGACGATCATCAACGCCTCGTTCTCCAAGTGGGTGCAGTCCTACCGTGACCTGCCCCTGCTCGTGAACGCCTGGGCGAACGTCGTGCGCTGGGAGATGCGCCCGCGGGTGTTCCTGCGCACCACCGAGTTCCTCTGGCAGGAGGGCCACACCTGCCACGCCACCCAGGCCGACGCCCGCTCCTACGCGCGGCAGATCCTGCACGAGGCGTACGAGGACTTCATGGTCAACGTGCTGGCGATGCCGGTCGTCGTCGGCCGCAAGAGCCCGAAGGAGCGGTTCGCCGGCGCGATCAACACGCTGACGCTCGAGGGCATGATGCGTGACGGCAAGGCGCTGCAGATGGGCACCAGCCACGAGCTGGGCCAGAACTTCGCCAAGGCGTTCGACGTCCAGTACCTGTCGGCCGAGGGGCAGCGGGAGTACGTCTGGCAGACGTCCTGGGGCGTCTCGACCCGCATGGTCGGCGGCCTGATCATGGGCCACGGCGACGACAACGGGCTGCGGCTGCCGCCCCGGCTGGCGCCCACCCAGGCGCTCGTCATGGTCGTGAAGGACGGCGAGGGCGTCGGGGAGGCGGCCGCGAAGCTCGTCGCGGAACTGCGCGGAGCCGGCGTCCGGGTGGTCCTGGACGACCGCACCGACACCCCGTTCGGCCGCCGCGCGATCGACGCCGAGCTCAAGGGCATCCCGGTCCGGGTCGAGCTGGGCCCGCGCGACCTGGCCGAGGGCAACGTGACCGTCGTCCGCCGGATCGTCGGGACGAAGACCCCGACGGCGCTCGGCGCTGCCGCCGCTGCGGTCACCACCGCGCTGGTCGAGGACCAGCAGGCCCTCCACGACGAGGCGCTGGCCCGCCGCGAGTCGCGCACCACCGACGTGACCACGATCGAGGACGCGCTCGCCGCGGCCGCGACCGGGTGGGCACGCATCCCGTGGGCGTCGCTGGTCGACGGCGGCGAGGCCCGGCTGGCCCAGGACGCGGTCACCGTGCGCTGCCTGATCCGCCCCGACGGGTCGGTGCCGGAGTCCGACGACGAGCCCGGTGTGATCGCGATCGTCGGCCGGTCGTACTGATGTACTTCGAGACCGGCCGGACCGCGCTGGTCCGGCACTGTCGTGGTGGCATCGTGCAGGGCGTCCGGCCGTCGGTCGTGGTCTCCGACGACGCGTCCGGAACCCTGTTGTGGCTGCCGCGGAACACCCCGACCCGGGTGTCGCTGTTCGCCGACGACCGGCCGGTACGCGACGTGCCGCTGGCCGAGCGGTTCACCGCGCCCTGGCACACCGGCCCGGGCGTCTGGACCGGCACCAGCGCGCTGGAGTGGATCCCGCCGGGCGCGCCCTGGCACACCGTGTACTGGTTCTTCGACGGCGCCGGGCGGTTCCGCAACTGGTACGTGAACGTGGAGACGCCCCCGGTGCGCTGGTCGTCGGGGTTCGACTCCGACGACCTGGAGCTCGACGTCGTCATCGCGCCGGACCGTTCGTGCGTGCTGAAGGACGAGGACGAGCTCGAAGCGGCGGTCGAGGCCGGTGACATCCCGACGCGGGTGGCCGACCGCACCCGGCTGGAGGCGGCGAAGGCGATCGACGCCGCCACGGCGGGCCGGCCGCCGTTCGACGGCCGGCTCACGGACTTCGTTCCCCACCCGTCCTGGGCGCTTCCGACGCTCCTGGACGAATGGGACGCGCCTGTCGTCTCCACCCCGGCCGAGTCGTTGCTGACCCGCAGTTAGTAGCTTCGGCGTCGGGTCTGGCAGAATAGGCGGCTGAACTGACCACCGTGTGGGCCCTCTATCCCACCCACGGTGTTCGGTCCGCCGGGTCGGCGCACCATCGTCCCCACGTGGCGTCGGCGGCCCACTTCGTACCGAAACCCAGGAGCATCCACACCAGTGGCCACCAAGATCAAGTTGCTGCGTCTCGGCAAGATTCGCGCGCCGCACTACCGCATCGTCGTCGCCGACGCCCGCACCAAGCGTGACGGGCGCGTCATCGAGACGATCGGCAAGTACCACCCGAAGGAAGACCCGAGCTTCATCGAGGTCGACGGCGAGCGGGCGCAGTACTGGCTCGGCGTCGGCGCCCAGCCCACCGAGGCGGTCGCGGCGATCCTCCGCGTCACCGGTGACTGGCAGAAGCACAAGGGCGAGCCGGCTCCGCCTCCCATGAAGGTCGCGGCGCCCAAGCGCGACAAGAAGGAGCTCTTCAACGAGGTTGCTCGCGCCTCCGCCGACGGTGCGCCGGTCGCGGACGCGACCACCCCGAAGAAGAAGGCCGCGAAGAAGGCCGACGCCACCGAGGCCCCGGCCGCGTCGGAGTCCTGACGTGGTCTTGCCCGCAGCGCTGGAACACCTCGTCCGCGGCATCGTGGACAACCCGGACGACGTCCGGGTCGACCTGGTGCACGGCCGTCGCGGCAAGGTGCTCGAGGTCCGGGTCCACCCGGAGGATCTCGGCAAGGTGATCGGCCGGGGCGGCCGCACCGCGAAGGCCCTGCGTCAGGTGGTCACCGGTATCGGTGGCCGCGGCGTCCGGGTCGACGTGGTCGAAACCGACGTGCGCTGACACCATGCAGCTCGTAGTGGGGCGGATCGGGCGTGCCCACGGCATCCGTGGGGACGTCCTGGTCGAGGTACGGACGGACGAGCCGGACGAGCGGTTCGCGGTGGGGTCGGTGCTGGTCACCGACCCTGCCGACGCCGGTCCGCTCACGGTGGACGACGCGCGCTGGCACTCCGGCAAGCTCGTCGTCCGCTTCGCGTCGGTCCAGGACCGCAACGACGCCGAGAAGCTGCGCGGGTTGCTGCTCGTCGTCGACTCCGACGACCTCCCGCCGTCCGACGATCCCGACGAGTTTCACGACTACGAGCTCGTGGGGCTGGCGGTGGTCGGCACGGACGGGGCGTCGTTCGGGTCGGTGGTCGACGTGGTGCACTCCGCCGCCGGAGAGCTCCTGGTGTTCAAGTACCAGGGCGCCGAGCGGCTGGTGCCGTTCGTCCGTGAGTTCGTGCCGACCGTCGACGTGGCCGGTGGCCGGGTCGTCATCGATCCGCCGGAGGGGCTGTTCGAGCTGTGAGGATCGACGTGGTTTCGATCTTCCCGGCCTACCTCGCCCCGCTGCGCGAGTCGCTGATCGGCAAGGCCGTCGACCGGGGTCTCATCGAGCTCGGTGTGCACGACCTGCGGCAGTGGACGCACGACGTCCACCGCACGGTGGACGACTCCCCGTACGGGGGTGGCCCGGGCATGCTCATGCGGCCGGAACCGTGGGGGCAGGCGCTGGACACGTTGGCGCCGGCGTCCGGGGCCCAGCCGCGGCTGGTGGTGCCGACCCCGGCCGGGCGCCCGTTCACGCAGGCGCTCGCGCACGAGCTCGCTCGTGAGCCGTGGTTGATGTTCGCGTGCGGACGCTACGAGGGCATCGATTCGCGGGTCGTCGACGACGCGGCCGACCGGATGGTGGTCGACGAGGTCAGCCTCGGCGACTACGTGCTGGCCGGCGGCGAGGTGGCCGTGCTGGTGATCGTGGAAGCGGTCGGCCGGCTGCTGCCGGGCGTGCTCGGGAACGTGGCCTCGCACGAGCAGGACTCGTTCTCCGACGGCCTGCTGGAGGGTCCGGCCTACACGCGTCCGGAGGTGTGGCGGGACCGTCCGGTGCCCGACGTCCTGCTGTCCGGGCACCACGCGGCGATCGCGCGGTGGCGGCGGGACGAGTCGCTGCGCCGCACGCTGGCCCGGCGTCCGGAATTGCTTTCCACGGTGGCGCTGGACAAGGCCGATGCGAAGGTGCTCGCGGAGGCCGGGTTTCCGGTTACTCCGAAAGATGTGGCACAGTAGGAGAGTTGCCGCTGACGTGTTCAGCGTGCCTGATTTCTTACCGCCTACGTTCCCGCCACGCGGGTGCAGGCAGGCGGTCCGACGACGAGGAAAGTGAAGACCGCGATGAACACCCTGGATGAGCTGGACGCCGCTAGCCTGCGTTCCGACATCCCGGCCTTCCGGCCCGGCGACACCCTGAAGGTGCACGTCCGGGTCGTCGAGGGCAACCGGTCCCGCATCCAGGTCTTCCAGGGTGCGGTCATCCGTCGGCAGGGCACCGGCTCCCGCGAGACCTTCACGGTCCGCAAGGTGAGCTTCGGCGTCGGCGTCGAGCGGACGTTCCCGGTGCACACGCCGGTGATCGAGAAGATCGAGGTCGTGACCCGCGGTGACGTGCGTCGCGCCAAGCTCTACTACCTCCGTGGTCTGCGCGGCAAGGCCGCCAAGATCAAGGAGAAGCGTGAGACCACGGCCGGCTGAGCCGGCTGCGTCTACGCTTAGCGCGTGACAGCACCCGAGAGGTTCGGTCGCTCCGATCAGGGAGCGGCTGAACCGACGGGTCTCGACGAGTTGGCGCGTCGCCGGCTCGCACGTCGGCAGCGCGCTGATCCGGCGTCGGCATCTGCTTCACCTCTGGACGGCTCGGGCTCGCTCATCCTGCCCGGCCGTCCAGTGCCGTCTGCGCGTCCTCCCGCGGACGGCGGCGCGGAGAGCGGCGAACTTTACGACGGTTCGGGCCGTGATTCCGGTGTGGCACGAATGGGTGGCGTCGAACAGGTACCCGTCGACCGTTACGGTCGGCCGGTTCGGGGTCGGTTGCTCCCGACGGACGGGGAGCCGCGCCCTCCGGCGGGGGAGCGCCGCGATCCGCGTTCTGCTGATCCCCGGTTCGCCGAACCGCGCTTTGTCGATCCGCGTGCTGCGGAGACTCGGGCGGGGGAGATTCGCGCCGCGGATATCCGGGCGGCGGAGGCTCGCGCGGCTGAGTTGCGCGCGGCTGAGATGCGTGCGGCGGAGATGCGCGCGGCCGAGGCGCGTGCGGCCAAGGCCCGTGCGGCGGAGATGCGTGCGGCACAGGCTCGTGCGGCTGAGTTGCGTGCGGCTGAGTTGCGTGCGGCTGAGTTGCGTGCGGCGGAGATGCGTGCGGCGGAGGCTCGGGCGCCGTACGGCGACTCCCGGTACGCCGAGGGCGGTTACGCCGATCCGCGGACCGTGGGCCCACGGTCGGTCGACCCCCGGAGCGCGGATCCCCGCGACGCCTACGGCGACCCCGGAACGCGGTACGCCGAGGAACAGCGCTACGCCGCCGAGGACGACTCGGCCTACTACCGCAAGACCTACGGCAGCGACCGGGCGTCGAGCACCGACCGCTCCGCCGGCCGCCACCGCGCCGGCGCCCGCCCCTACGCACGCGCCTCCACCAGCTCGCGCCGCCGCACCCTGCCCCTCTGGCAGGAGATCCCCCTCCTGCTGATCATCGCGTTCGTCCTCGCGACCGTGATCAAGACCTTCGTCGTCCAGGCGTTCTACATCCCCTCCGGGTCGATGGAACAGACGCTGCTGGTCAGTGACCGCGTCCTGGTCAACAAGTTCGTCTACGACACGCGTGACCCCCGCCGCGGCGAGGTCGTGGTCTTCCGCGGCACCGACTCGTGGGTCCCCGAGAACGGCGTCCAGCAGAACACCGGCACGCTCGCCACCGCCGGCCGGATGCTCGGCGGCCTGATCGGCGCCGCTCCGCCGGACGAGAAGGACTTCGTCAAGCGCATCATCGGCGTCGGCGGTGACGTGGTGCAGTGCTGCGACAAGGACGGCCGGGTCGAGGTCAACGGCACGCCGCTCGTCGAGCCGTACATCTTCGAGGACGACCCGATCAACGAGCGCCCGTTCGGCCCGGTGACGGTGCCCGAGGGTCGCCTGTTCATGATGGGCGACCACCGGTCCCGGTCGGCGGACTCGCGGGTGTACCTCAACGACCAGTGGCGGGGAACCATCCCGGTCGAGGCCGTGATCGGCCAGGCCTACGCGACGGCGTGGCCGGTGTCGCGATGGGGTCTGCTGCCGGAACCGGATACGTTCAGCAACGTGCCGACTGCATTGGGTGAGAAACCCCACATCCGGGCGAGCCCGGCCGGGGCGACCGCGATTGTGGTGCTTCCCGTCCTGTTCGGGCCCTTCGGGTTGCTCTGGTCCCGACGTGCCCCCAGGTGGCTGTTGCGCCCAGATTCGCGTCGACGCCGTAGGCTGCGCTGGTGATGCCCGAGACCTCCCGTCGGAAACAGCGATCCTTCTGGGTCGAGCTCCCGATCCTCCTCCTCGTAGCGGTCATCGTCGCCGTGCTGGTTCGGACGTTCCTGGTACAGACGTTCTACATCCCGTCCGGGTCGATGGAGACCACGCTCCTCATCAACGACCGCGTGCTGGTCAACAAGATGGTCTATCGCTTCCGGGAGCCACGCCGGGGCGAGGTGGTCGTCTTCGTGCCGCCCAAGCAGTGGGACGCCGGCCCGGCCAAGGACGACTACATCAAGCGCGTCGTCGGTGTGGGTGGCGACAACGTCGTCTGCTGCGACTCCGCCGGGCGGATCACGATCAACGGCAAGGTGCTGGAGGAGGACTACCTCTTCGAGGACGACGTCCCGTCCGCGCAGCCGTTCGACGTCTCCGTCCCCACCGGCCGGCTGTTCGTGATGGGCGACCACCGGTCGTCGTCCGCGGACTCGCGGTACCACACCGACTACCAGTTCGGCACGATCCCCGTCGACGCCGTCGTCGGCCGGGCCTTCGTGATCTTCTGGCCGTTCAGTCACGTCGGAACGCTGTCGGTGCCGAAGGGGTACGAGGCGATCCCGGCGCCGTCGTCGGGTGGCTGACGCCTCCTGGGAGTCGCCGCTCGCGCCGGGCCGTGAGGAACCGCCCGGTGCGCCACCGCGTCCGTGGCGGCTCTCCGGGCGGCTGCTGGTCCTCGACCCCGCCGACCGGCTGCTGCTCATCCGCGCCCGGGATCCGGAGTACCCGGAGCTCGGGGAGTGGTGGGAGGTTCCGGGCGGCGGTGTCGACCCGGGCGAGGACACGGTCGCGGCGGCGTTGCGCGAGGTGCGCGAAGAGACCGGTGTGGTGGTCGCGGGGTCGGCCGTGGTCCCGGCCGCGGTGTGGTGGTCGGAAGTGACGTACCTGTGGCTCGGGCAGCGGCGCTGGTCGCGCCAGGCGGTCCACCTCGCCTGCCCGACGGTCACGCCGGACGTGGTCGCCGAACTCGAGTACACGCCCGACGAGGGCGCCACGTTCCTCGGGGCCGACTGGATCCCGGTCTCGGAGCTGGACCAGCTTCCGCGGACATTTCCTGACGGACTCGCCCAGACGCTGCCTCGTCTGCGGGCCGGAGACCACGTCGACACCGGCTTCGCGGTCTGGTGCTGAGGCCTCGGCCGCAGGGAAGCGCCGGCAGCGGATACGCTCGGCAACCGATGACTGAAGTGAGCGCACGGCGGGCCGCCCGGGTTCTGGTACTCGACGGCAGCACGGTGCTGTTGTTCCGCTGCAGCAGCGCACACCGTCCCGAGGACGGGCCCTGGTGGATCACGCCGGGCGGTGGCCTGGAGGCCGACGAGGACCTGCGTGCCGGCGCGGTGCGCGAACTCGCCGAGGAGACCGGTCTGGTCGTGGCCCCGGCCGACTTCGAGGGTCCGGTCTTCGAGGAAGTGGTCGAGTACCCCACCTCGACCGGCACCCAGCGTCAGACCCAGCAGTACCTGGTGCTCCGGCGGGGCGGGTTCGAGATCGACCGCCACGCCCAGACCGACTGGGAACGGCAGTTCATGGGGGAGGCGCGGTGGTGGAGCAGCACGGAACTGCGCGCCGCGACCGAGACGGTCTACCCTCCGAACCTTGCCGACCTGCTCGACGACCTCGTGAAGGAGGCGTGACGTGCTCGTCCCCCCGCGCGCGGTGGTCCGCCGCGACGGTGGTCTGTACGCCCTCGAACGGACGCTGCGCCGCCGCGGTTTCGCGCGTGTCGCCGGCGCCGACGAGGCCGGACGCGGTGCCTGCGCCGGTCCGCTCGTGGTCGCGGCGGCCGTGCTGCCGGCGAGTCCGCGCGGTGAGGTACCCGGCCTGGCCGACTCCAAGCTGCTCACCGCGGCCGCCCGCGACCGCGTCTACGACGAGGTGATCAAGCGGGCCGAGGCGTACTCGGTGGTGATCGTGCCGGCGGCCGAGGTGGACGCCCGCGGACTGCACCGCAGCAACGTCGACGCGATGCGCCGGGCCCTCGAGCAGCTGACGGTACGACCGGATTACATGCTCACCGACGGTTTCGGTGTCGCCGGCCTGGGCCTGCCCGGACTGGCGGTCTGGAAGGGAGACCGGGTGGCGGCGTGCATCGCGGCCGCCTCGGTATTGGCGAAAGTCACCAGGGACCGGATCATGACCACCCTGCACGAAACTTATCCGTGTTACGACTTCGCCCAGCACAAGGGATATGTGACCGCGGCGCACGCCGAGGCGCTGGCCGCGCACGGTCCCTGCCCGGAGCACCGGATGTCGTACGCGAACGTGGCGGCGGCGGTGGCGCCCCGAAGTGGGGCTGAGGCCTTGGTGCCGGTGGCGGTGAGCCACAATGGTCAGGTGGAGGACGAGGTATGAGCGCTGAGGATCTCGAAAAGTACGAGACCGAGATGGAGCTGCAGCTCTATCGCGAGTACCGGGACATCGTCCGGCAGTTCTCCTACGTCGTGGAGACCGAGCGTCGCTTCTACCTGGCGAACTCGGTCGACCTGCAGGTCCGCAACGCCGACGGCGAGGTGTACTTCGAGGTCGCGATGTCCGACGCGTGGGTCTGGGACATGTACCGGCCGGCCCGGTTCGTGAAGAACGTCCGGGTCGTGACGTTCAAGGACGTCAACGTCGAGGAGCTCGACAAGCCCGACATCTCGCTGCCCGGGAACGGCTCGTTCGGTTCGTGACGGGTCGTCCGGGGTAGGTCTGGCCCATGGATCATTCGAGTACGGACCGGCAGGCTCCGGACGAGAACGTGCCCGACCGCAACCCGGTGGCGGATCCGCTGGACCCGGCCGCGCGTGTGCGGGTCGGGGATCTTCCGCCGACGATGCCCGCGGAGGCCCGCACCGGGTGCGACGAGAAGCCGGCGCCGGAGGACTACCCGGCCTCCGGCGAGGGCGGCGTGCCGGCCGGCACCGCGCCGGAGGTCGAGCCCGCACTGGGCACGTCCGAGTCGATGGCGCCGGTGGACGGCGTGCACACGCCGGACGTCGGGCCCGGCGGGGAGCAGTTCGACACCGACTCCCCGCCGCTGACCCAGCGGCCGGAGGCCGCGCGCTGATTCAGTCCGCCGGCATCTCCAGCGGGGTCGCCAGGTCGGCGTGGGCGTACGTGGCGAACGACTCGTACAGCTCTTCGAACCGGAGCAGCGCGGAGACGAACTCCTGTTCGCGCTCGGAGTCACGCGGCGCGCGCGAGAGCCGCGCCGCGTAGTAGTTCACCGTCGGCACGTGCATGAGCAGGTCGGAGAGCCGCCGGGAGGCTTCGGGGCCGCCGTGGGCCGACACGGCGGCCAGCAGCGGCGCCGAGCGTTCGATGTCCGGCGGCAGGAACTCCGCGTTCTCCCCTCGGCCGACCTTGCCGTACTCCAGCCGGGCCGAGTCGGCGTACTCCAGCGCGGCGGTGTAGGCGTCGCGCCGTTCGTCCTCGCGGGCCAGCAGCACGGCCTGCCGGTGCCCGGCGGTGATCACCTCCGAGATCTGACGATGGCCACGGCGTGCGATACCGATCGCGGTCGCCGCACCTAGCACTGCCACCAGGAGGCACACCCCGGCGACGGTGCCGAGTGAGACCCATTCGTCCGTCATAGTCGGTAAGAGTAATAAGTCGGATCTGTATGTTCGGTGTCCGTACCACCGCCCGGGGTGGCGTGCCGTCGTCCACAGGTCGTCGGGTTGTCCCCAGCGCCGCGTTTTCCGGCGGTTCGGCGTCCGACTCCCGCGCCATTCTGGCCTCCTCACCTGGCGATCAGGAGGCGGCGGATGAGCGCGAAACAAGCGGTCGGTGCGTACGGCGAACGGGTCGCCCTGCGTTACCTCGAGCAGGCCGGCCTGGTCGTGCTCGACCGGAACTGGCGGTGCGCCGCCGGCGAGCTCGACATCGTCGCCCGCGAGGGCGACGCGCTCGTCGTCTGCGAGGTCAAGACCCGGCGCGGCGAACGGCACGGAACCCCGGCCGAGGCGGTGATCGCGGCCAAGGCCGCGCGATTACGCCGGCTGGCCATGCACTGGATCCAAGCGAGCGGCGTCCACCCGGCCACGGTGCGGTTCGACGTGGTGAGCGTCCGGCCGCAGCGCTCCGGCCCCGCTCGGGTCGACCATCTGCGCGGGGCGTTCTGATGGCGGGGTTCGCACGGGCGCTGGCCGTCGGTCTGCAGGGCGTCCACGGGCGTGTCGTGGAGGTCGAGGCCCATCTCGCCCAAGGCCTGCCCGGCCTGGTCATCACCGGCCTGCCCGACGCCGCCGTCACCCAGGCGCGCGACCGGGTGCGCGCCGCCGTGCTCAACTCCGGCCAGCGGTGGCCCGACCAGCGGATCACGGTCGGCCTCGGGCCGGCCTGGCTGCCCAAACACGGCACGAGCTTCGATCTGGCGGTCGCCGCGGCGATCCTCACCGCGGCCGGGGCCACGCCGAGAGTCGCGCTCGAGGGGCTGGTGCTGATCGGCGAGCTGGGCCTCGACGGGGGGCTCCGTCCGGTGCGCGGCATCTTCCCGTCGGTGGTGGCCGGGACGAAGAGCGGGTTGCGCCGGTACGTGGTGCCGGCCGGCAACTGGTCGGAGGCCGCGCTGGCGCCCGGCGCCGAGGTCGTCGGGCGCCGCACGCTGCGCGGGGTCATCGCGCTGCTGCGTGGCGAGGAACCCCCGATCGACGACGCGGCGTCCGCGCCACCACCACCGCGCGCGGCGGTGACACCCGGTGACTCCGAGGGTGATCTGGCCGAGGTGGTCGGGCAGGAGATCGGGCGGCGCGCGGTCGAGGTCGCCGCCGCCGGCGGCCACCACCTGGCGCTGTTCGGGCCGCCCGGCGCGGGCAAGACGATGCTCGCGGAGCGGCTGCCGGGCGTCCTGCCGCCGCTCGACGATCGGTCGGCGGTGGAGGTGACCGCCGTTCACTCGGTGGCCGGTGTGCTCCCGGTCGGCACCGGGCTGGTGCGCCGGGCCCCGTACCAGGCGCCGCACCACACCGCCACCGTGGCCGCGCTGGTCGGCGGGGGCACCGGCCTGGCCCGGCCGGGCGCGATCTCGCTCGCCCACCACGGGGTCCTCTTCCTCGACGAGAGCCCGGAGTTCTCCCCACGAGCCCTGGACGCGCTGCGCCAGCCGGTGGAGCGCGGCGAGGTGCTGCTGGCGCGCACCGGCGGTGCCGTCCGCTACCCGGCCCGGGTCCAGCTCGTCCTCGCGGCGAACCCGTGCCCTTGTGCCTCGGCGGCCGGCGATCGCGCCTGCACCTGCACCCCGAGCGCGCGTCGCCGGTACCTCGGCCGGATCTCCGGCCCGCTGCTCGACCGCATCGACCTGCGTGTCGTGTTGCTGCCCGTCGCGTCGGCCGCGCTGTACGCCTCCCACGACCAGCCCGACTCCACCGCGGTCGTCGCCCAGCGGGTCGTTGCGGCCCGCACCGCCGCGGTCGAGCGCTGGGGCACGGTCGGGTGGTCGTCGAACGCCACCGTGCCCGGCTCGACGCTCCGCGCGCCCGAGTGGCGGCTGCCCCGGCCGGTCACCGCGGCCGCGGCCCGCGCCATCGACACCGGCGAGCTCTCCGCCCGCGGCTACGACCGCGTGCTGCGCATCGCCTGGACGCTGGCCGACCTGGCCGGCCGGTCCGCGCCCGACCACGGCGACGTCAACGAGGCCCTGGAGCTGCGTCGTGGGCTGGTGACGGTATGAGCGACGACACCGAGTGGATCGCCGCCGAGCGGCTCGCCTGGGTGGCGCTGGGGCGCCTCGTCGAACCGGGTCGTCGCTCGGTGCTGGCGGCGATCACCGAGGGCGCGCGGGCCCTGCTGGAGAAGGTGCTCGCCGGTGCGCCCGGCCCGGTGCACCGGAGCATCCGCCAGCGGCTGGCCGGCGTCGATCCGTGGGAGCGCGCCGAGGCCGACCTCGCCGCGGCCGCGCGCGCCGGAGCGAGGGCCGTCACCCCGGTGGACGCCGAGTGGCCGACCGAGGCGTTCGCCGGGCTCGCGCCGCTGGCCGAGGCCGAGCGCATCGACGTGGCCCCGCCGCCGTGCCTCTGGTTGCGGGGGCCACTGGCGTTGACGCACGCGGCCGCCCACGCGGTGTCGATCGTCGGGGCGCGGGCGGCGACGTCGTACGGCAAGCACGTCGCCGGCGAGATCGGCTACGGGCTGGCCGAACGCGGGTGGGTCGTGGTGTCCGGCGGCGCCCACGGCATCGACGGCGCGGCCCACCGCGGGGCTCTGGCCGGCGGCGGGCCGACGGTCGCGGTCGTGGCCGGCGGCGTCGACGTGCCCTACCCGCTCGCCCACGCCGGGCTCCTCGACCGCATCGCCGAGGAGGGTCTGCTGGTCAGCGAGGTCCCGCTGGGCGAGTCGCCGCAACGGCACCGCTTCCTCTCACGCAACCGGCTGATCGCGGCGCTCGGCGCCGGCCTGGTGGTGGTGGAGGCCGGCGCCCGGTCCGGCACCAGCGTCACCGCCGAGCGCGCGCACCAGCTCGACCGGCCCCTGCTGGCCGTACCCGGCCCGGTGACGTCCGCCCTCTCCGTGGGCACGCACCGGCTGATCCGCGACTTCGGCGCGACGCTGGCCACCAGCGCCGACGACGTCCTCGAAACGATCGGCCCGATCGGCGTGAGTCCCTCGGCCGTGCAGGCCCTGGCCGCCGGCGGGTACCGGGCCGGCCGGGACCCGGCGGAGTGGGATGCGTCGCTGCCCGGCGGGAGCGACCACCCGAGCCGGGAGGCGCTCCCGACCGCGCTGCGATCGGTGCTGGAGGCCGTCCCAGCCGGCCGCGTGGTCACGATCGAGGACGTCGCCCTAGCCGCCCGCCTACCCCCGACGGAGGTCAGACGCGCCCTACCCGACCTGCGAATGCGCGGTTTCGTCCGAGCGGTGGAGGGCGGATACCGCCTCACCGAGGCCGGCCTGGGCCCACCGACGTTCGCCGACCTCCACCACCCGGAGGATGTCCCCACATTCATCGATCCGGCACCACCAGGCTTCACCTGACCTCCAAGCGCATCGGCTCGGTGCCGCCAGTCCCGGTGACGTTGGGTGGGTGGTGGGGCCGCGCCCGGTCGGTGAGGTAACGCCGGGTTGTGGAGCCGCGCCGGTCGATGGGCAGGCGCTGGTCGGGTTGGGGTGGCACCGGGTGGGCAGGCGCTAGTTGGGCTGGAACCGTTAGTTGGGCTGAGGAGGGCCGCCAGTGGGCGTGAGGACGCTGGTTGGGTCGAGGGCCGCCAATTGGGCCTGGCGCCGCTAGGTGGGCCTGGGTGCGCTGGTTGCGCTGGTTGGGCGGGCGGCGCTGGTTGGGCGGGCTGGATGGTTGGGCCGGCTGGATGGTTGGGATTGTGCCGGTTGGTTGGGGCGGTCGGTTAGGTGATGCCGATCGGGTGGGTGCCTGGCGGGAGTGATGCCGGTGGGTCCGATCGGGAGGTGGGCCTAGTTGGGGTGCGCACTTGGTTGGGGTGCGCACTTGGTTGGGGTGCGCACTTGGTTGGGGTGCGCACTTGGTTGGGATAGCGCACTTGGTCGTGGTGACGCTGGTTGGCTTTGGTAGTGGCGCCCGCTGGGCGCAGTAGCGCCGGTCAGCGGGCTCGTTCGAGGGGCTTGGTCGGGTGGGCTCGTTCGAGGGGCTTGGTTGGGTGGGTCGCTCGGCCGGGGCGAAAGCCGGCCAAGGCACGGCGGGGCGGCTTGCCCCGCAGCACCCGAGCGGGCACGGTCGAAGCGTGGCTCGATCCCGACCGCGGGTAGCGGCACTCCGCACAGCCCTCCCACCCGCGCTGGCAGAAACGGTCGACGCGTTCGAGACCTACTTGGAGCACGAGCGGAGCCACCCACCCACCACCCTGCGGGCCTACGTAGCCGACGCGGTACTCCTCCTGGACCACCTGACCCGCTCGGGCCACGACCGCTTCGACGCACTCGACCTCTCGTTACTCCGCAGCTGGCTGGCCCGCCAGCGCAGCACCGGCGCCGCGCCCCGCACCCTCGCCCGTCGCGCAGCCGCCGCCAGAGCCCTCACCGCCTGGGCCCAACGCACCGGCCGCCGCCCCGACGACCCCGGCCGCGACCTAGCCAGCCCCAAACTCCCGGCCCACCTACCCCGAGTCCTGGACGTAGCCCAAGCCGCCGCCCTCCTAGACCGAGCCACCCCCGATCAATCCGCCGCCCGAACCGGCTCAACAGACCCGGCGAACGCGAGCCCCACCGGCCCTGCAGACGCAGGTCCCAGCGGTCTCGCGGGTGCAACTTCCACGAGCGCTGCGACCGCGGCTTCCACGGGCGCTGCGACCGCGGCTTCCACGGGCGCTGCGACCGCGGCTTCCATGAGCGCTGCGACCGCGGCTTCCATGAGCGCTGCGACCGCGGCTTCCACGAGCGCTGCAACCGCGGCTTCCACGGGCCGTGCGAACGCGGGCTCCGCGGGCCGTGCGGACGTGGGCTCTGCGCGCCGTGCGAACTCGGGCTCTGCGAACTCGGGCTCTGCGAACTCGGGCTCCGTGGGCTCTGCGAACTCGGACTCCTCTGGCCCCGGGGATGCGGGCGCCACCGACCCTGCGCACGCCGCCCTTCTGGACTCCACCGGCACTGCGGACGCAGCAGCTTTCTCCGACCCCATCGGTCCCGCGGGTACCTCTGCTCTCTCGAACCCCATCGGCCCCGCCGGAACCAAGGGTGCGACCGAGACCAAGGTGGATGCCGCACTGATCCGAGACGCGGTAGTGCTCGAGTTGCTCTACGCCACCGGCGTGCGAGTCAGCGAGCTCTGCGGACTCGATGTGGACGACATCGACCGCGAACGTCGCCTGCTCCGCGTCGTCGGCAAGGGCAACCGGGAACGCACCGTCCCGTACGGAGTCCCGGCCGAACGAGCGATCTCGACCTGGCTCGCACACGGCCGACCAGCACTCGCCACCCCCCGAAGTGGCCCCGCCCTGCTCCTCGGAGTCCGCGGCGGGCGCCTGGACCCCCGCACCGCACGCCAGATCGTCCACGACCGCCTTCGCGACGTGCCCGGCGCACCCGACCTGGGCCCGCACGGCCTCCGCCACACCGCGGCCACACACCTCCTCGCCGGCGGCGCCGACCTCCGCACCGTCCAGGAACTACTCGGCCACGCCACCCTCGCGACCACCCAGATCTACACCCACGTCACCGTCGACCGCCTACGCACCGCCTACCGCCAGGCCCACCCCCGCGCGTAGCGCCCTCCATCCCGCGAAGCACTCCGGCGCTGTGCGTCGTGCCCTTGCCGCAGTGTGGGCTCATGCTGCGGGGCCTGACCGTGCTCGGAGGGGGCGGCGTTGAGGGCGGGTGGCGCGGCGGTGCCGCCCTGGCCTTTGTGGCGTGTCCGGGAGGCAGCTAGCTCTTCCGGCTCGGCCGGGCACGAGGCAGTCGACCTCCGTGGTGGCTTGCCCGGCGAGGGGGCGGTTCGAGGGGCGGGGTTGGCCGGTGACCGGACTGGGCTATGCGGTGGCTGGATTTTGAGGCGGGCTGCCTCTGTGGCTGGCGTGTTGGGCGGGTTGGCCTGTGCTGTGGGGTCAGGCCCTGAGCTGTGAGACCGACCGGGCTGAAAAAGAGTTGGCTGCGAGGCGGGGTTGGCTATGGGTCGGGTGGATGTGCGCGGGGCCTGGCCCTCGTGCGGTGAGGGCTGCGAGGGTCGGATTAGTGTGGGGGCGTGACCAGTGACTTCGTGCTGCTGAGCGACCCGGTGATCGCGGCGGTCGAGACCTCCGAGTGCGGCGAACCCGCGGTCGACGCTGCCGGGCTTCGTGTCGACCGGCGCGAGGCGCGGTACAACCCGCTTCTGCATTTTGTCCGCTCCGGGCTGTACGAGCGCCTGCTGCGCGCCGAGGAGGGCCTGCCGAACGGTGTGCGCCTGTTGCTCGTGGAGGGGTATCGGCCGCCTGCGGTGCAGCTGCAGCAGTTCATGGCCTACGTCGACGTTCTGCGTGGGCGTCACCCCGACTGGACGGCCGAGTTGCTCCGGCGCGAGGCGTCGCGCTTCATCTCGCCGCCCGAGGTGGCTCCGCACTGCACCGGCGGGGCGATCGACCTGACGCTGTGTTCGGACGACGGTGTCGAGCTCGACATGGGTACCGAGGTGAACGCGAGTCCGGTCGCCAGTGCGAACCGCTGCTACACGGGTGCGCCCGACATCCCGGCCGAGGCGGCGGCGAACCGACGCCTACTCGTGGACGCCTTGACCCGCGCCGGGCTGGTGAACTACCCGACCGAGTGGTGGCACTGGTCGTTCGGCGAGCGGTACTGGGCCTACAGCACCGGCTCCCAGGCCCGCTACGCCCCGCTGAGCACTGACCAGATCATCACGGGCTGACACCCCGTTCGACCTGGCATCGCGTTCCGCCCGGCGCGGGAGCGTCATGCCGATGCGCGGCGGTCGGTCAGGGGTCGGGGTAGAGGCGTACGGCGGTGGGGCGGAGGAGGGTCAGGGGATCGACGTACTGGTCGGCGAGGATCAGGCCCCAGTGCAGGCATGACTCGGCGGGGCAGGCCAGGTGGGTTCCGTCCAGTCGCCCTAGGGGAGCTCCGGGGGCCACTCGATCGCCTGGGTGGACGGAGGCGCGTACCGGCTCGTAGGTCGTGCGGTGGCCGGCGTCGTGCGTGATGCTTACGACACCCCGGCCGCCCACTGGGCCTGCGAAACGGACCACGCCCGGACCGGCGGCGCGCACCAGGGCTCCGGGGTTCGCGGCCAGGTCCACGCCGCGGTGGCCAGCTGCGTACGGGCCGGCTGGAGGGTCGAATCGGCGGACGACCCGCACCGGTCCGTCCAGGGGCCAGCGCCAACTGACCTCGGTGTCAGGTGCGGCCGCCAGTGCGGCCTGGCGGTGCTCGGGTGCCGCTGCTCTCGCTGCCGCCGAGAGGAGGGTGGGTGCGGCTCGTGACGGCTGGTGGGCAGTTGGTGGATGGTGCTGGGGGGCGGCTCGTGCGGATATCGCGCTGGTGGGTGTGAGGGGCCGCGTGGACGTGGGGGCGATCAAGGTGGCGGCTAGGAGCAGGCACGCGAGCAGGGATGCCACGGGGAGGACATCATGCGGGCGGCGGCCGGCTGGGTCGGCGTCGATCTGATAAGGCATGAAGGCGAGGGTGGTCGCTTTCGCCCGCCCTCGCCAGCTGCCGTCGGCAGCCTGTGGAAAACCCGGTCAGCGCGCCCAGGCGCCGGGCTGTTCGGCGGTGCCGGGCATGCGTCGCGGAGCCGGTTCGACGACCGGGCCGCCGTCGCGGAGCCGCTCGAGGCGGCGGACGGCCTCGTGGAGGACGTCGTCCTGCTTGCAGAACGCGAAGCGCACCAGGGACGCGCCGGGGACCACGTCGTGGGCCTCTTGGTCGTAGAAGACGCCGACCGGAACGGCCACCACACCGGCCCGTTCGGGGAGCGCGCGGCAGAACGCGATGCCGTCGACGCCGCCCAGCGGAGCCGCGTCGGCGGTGACGAAGTAGGTGCCGGCAGGGATGTGGACATCGAAACCGGCGGCCACCAGACCCTGGCAGAGTAGGTCCCGCTTGGCGCGCAGGTCGGCGGCGAGGGCCGAGAAGTAGTCGCGGGGGAGGGAGAGCGCGGTGGCGACGGCAGGTTGGAACGGGGCGGCGTTGGTGAAGGTGAGGAACTGCTTCACCCGGGCGACGGCGGCGACCAGATCGGGTGATGCGCAGATCCAGCCGACCTTCCAGCCGGTGGCGCTGAACGTCTTGCCGGCGGACGAGATCGTCACGGTGCGGTCGCGCATGCCCGGCAGCGTGGCCAGGGGGACGTGCTCACCGTGAAAGACGATGTGCTCGTAGACCTCGTCGGTGACCGCGATCAGGTCGTGCTCCACGCAGAGGCGTGCGACCTCGGTGAGCTCCTCGCGGTCGAACACCGCGCCGGTGGGGTTGTGCGGCGAGTTGATCAGGATGACGCGGGTGCGCGGCGTGATCGAGGCGGCGAGCGCGGCGGTGTCGAGGCGGTAGTCCGGCGGGCGGAGGGTCACCGGGCGGCGGACGGCGCCGGCGAGCGCGATGACGGCGGCGTAGGAGTCGTAGTACGGCTCGACGCAGAGCACCTCGTCGCCGGGCTCGCAGAGGCCGAGCAGGGTGGCGGCGATCGCCTCGGTGGCACCGGCGGTGACCAGCACTTCGGTGTCGGGGTTGTAGTCGAGGCCGTACCAGTCGCCCTGGTGGCGGGCGATCGCGCTGCGCAGGTCGGGGGTTCCGGAGCCCGGCGCGTACTGGTTCTGCCCGGACTGGATCGCCTTGACGGCGGCGCGCAGCATCGCTCCGGGGCCGTCGGTGTCGGGGAAGCCCTGGCCGAGGTTGATCGCGCCGGTGCGGACGGCGAGCGACGTCATTTCGGTGAAGATCGTGGTGCCGAAGCCGCGCATGCGTGCGATGCCGCGACGGGTCTCCTGCGAGCGGGAAGCCTCACTGTGCGACGTGAGTTCGGAACCAGCGTTGCCGGCAGGGGTCATGACCCCAGACCATAGGCGCTGTCTTTCCTGTTCAGCACATCGGGCGGGGTTTTTGGCCCACCATATCTTGACTTAAGGTCCTCCTAAAGCAGGAATCGGCCATCATGAAAGGTGTTAATCGGACGAACCGTATGGCTGGTTGGTGGTGGGGCTTTTCGGGGACGCCGGGTCGGTCATCGGGTTGTGGCTGTCACCTCGGTAACGTCTGCTAAGGCGCGAATCGCGGGTCGCGTCGCAGCGGGAGGAGCTCCGATGGTCGAGAACCCGTCGTTGGCGGACGAGTCGGATCGGGGGTCTTCCCGGGTGCCCGGGCCGGGGGACCGGGGTGACGCGCCGGGGGCTTCGGGAATTGGCGCTGAGAGTGCCGCTCGGGCTTCCGAGGGGTCAGATGGGGTGGCCCCGCGCGGTGAGGGTGGGGACGGGAAAGCGGCGGGGCGTGGGGCGCGGGCTTCGGCTGCGGCGGCTCGGCCTGCGCGGCGGAGTGTGAGTACGGCGTCGGCGGAGCCTCGGAAGGCCGTGCGGAAGGCGGCGCCGGGGCGGTCTCGGGGTGGGGCTGGGGCTGCTGAGGCGGAGGCCTCGAAGGAGGCGCCTGCGGTTCCTCCGGCGCGGAGGCCGCGAGCGGCTCGGAGTTCGTTGTCGGGGGCTTCTGCCGGGGCCGCTGGTGCTGGTGGTTCATCGGATGAGCCGGGTGTCCCGGGTAGGCGTCGTTCGTCGGGTGCGGGGGCAGCTTCTGGTGAGCGTGGCTCGGCGGATACGGGTTCGGTCTCGGGTGAGCGCCGTCTAGCGGCCTCCGCTGGTGAGCGGGGATCGGTGGATGCGTCGGGTGCTCCGGGTGAGCGCTTGTCGGAGTCGCGGGTCGGCTCGGAGCGGCTTGATGGTTCGGAGCTTCCTGAGGGCTCGGAGCTTCCCGAGGGCTCGGAGCTTCCCGAGGGCTCGGCGCGACCTGGTGGCTCGGAGGGTCGGGGTGGCTCCGAGGGTCGGGGTGGCTCGGGCAGTCGAGGGGCCTCGACGGTGGGCGGCTCGGTCGGTGGAGAGGCCGAGGGTGGGTCGGGGACGGATGGCGCGTCGGGTGGTGGGGTTCAGCATCCGGCTGCGTTGGAGTTGATTCAGGCTTATCGGACGCTGGCGGTGCCCAAGGCCATTGCGGCGAAGGCCAAGGCGGCTGGTGGCGCGCCTGGTAGTCCTGCTGCGTCTGCGGCGGTCGGCGAGGGCGCGCGGGCTGGGGACGTCTCTACCGAGGTGAGCTCTGCGGCGGCTAGCGCGGTCTCGGGGGCATCGGCTGGGGAGGGGGCGCTAGCGGGGAGTGGCTCGGCGGCCGTTGAGGGTGGGTCGGCGGTGGGAGGTGCCGGGCCTGTGGCTTCGGCGGATGCATCGCGGGTCGGCTCGGACGCTGCCCCAGTGAGTGCTGCCCCGGCGATAGGGACCTCGGCGAATGTTGCGCCGGCGAATACGGCCCCGGCCAGCGTTGCGCCGCGAAGCATTGCCCCCAGGGACGCTGCTTCGGGTGATGCGGCTTCTGTGGACGCGTCCTCGAAGGCTGCGGCGGGTGCGCGGTCCAGTGCTCCGACGGATGGGGCCGGAAAGTCGGTCGGGGAGATCGCCAGCGCCGACGGGGGAGTGAAGGCCGGGGAAGCGACAACTGTTTCGTTGGCGCCGATCCAGTTGGAGGAACCTCAGGTCGACCCGAGCGGACGGGGTGCGTCCTGGGACGGGGTCGGTGCGCGCTCGGACGGGAACGGTGCGCGCTCGGGCGGGAATGGTGCGACCTCGCACGGGAACGGTGCGACCTCGGCCGAAAATAGCGCGCGCTCGAGCATGGACGGCGCAGAGGAAGTGACGGACGACGTGACTGCGGGTGGAGTCGACCTGGCCTCGGGTGGAGTTGAGGGGCGTTCGCACTGGCCGGAGACCGAGTCGGTCCTGGTCCGGCTCGGGCTGGTCGACAAGGACGGGCGCGTCTTGGAGGCTTCTCGGCCGGTCGAGGCGGGTGAGGCGGCCGACCCCGACGACGAACCGGGTGGGGCGTTTCCGATCGGGTCGGTGCCGCATCCGATCACGATCGCGGAGCCGGTTCCGACGTTCGATGCGCTCGTCGCTCGCACGCGGGCTCGGGTGAAGTCGGGGGACGACACGCAGCGGATGTCGCCGCCCGGGCCGCTCGGGCCTGGGCCGGAGGTGTCGGACTCGGCGGCAGCTACGCCCTCGTTCGGGGCGCGGTTGGTGGCGATGCTTCCGTCTCGGGAGGCTGTGCGGCGGTTCCTGCCCGCGCGGGCGGTCGGGCGGACGGTGGAGCGGGCGGAGGACGCCCCCGGAGATGGTTCGACCGGTTCGGAGCTCGTGAACACGCAGGTGGGGTCCGAGATGAGCGAATCAGCCCTCCCGGAGGCAGGAGACCGCGGCACGCAGGGTGAGATCTCCGGTGCTGGGGGGCCGGTGCCGCTCGAGGTGGCTGCCGCGCGGCCCTACCCGGGTGGATCCGCGCCCGCGCCGGTCGATTCGACCTCCCGCTCCGTCCCCGCGAAGAAGGCGCCGCGGCGGCGGCCGACGCCTGCGCAGTGGCGGTCGGGTGCGCGTACTGCGCTCGTGCTGGTGATGGTGGTGGCTACCGCGGTGCCGGCGGCGGTGGTGAGCTGGCGCTCGGCGTTGGCGGAGGTGCCGGATGCCGGGGGTGCGCTCGGCGGTGGTCTCGGGGTGGTCGGGCTGGTGCTGCTGGCTGTCGGTGTGCTCAAGGGTGCGCGGTCGGGTGTCGCCGGGAGCACCCAGTCGCTGCCCGCTCTTCTGGCCCGGCCCGGTGCGCTTTCCGTGATCGTCGGCATCGCCGTTCTGCTCTGCGCGGCCATCGCCGTCGGCTGACCCGCCCAGCACTCCTCGGACACCCGGTCCCGGAGCGCCGGCCACCCCCACGGCTCGCAACCGGACCCACCCCCACGACACCCCCGCTGACCCGCGTCGACGACCGGGTTCGGCGTTCGGCCCCTACTCCGCGTAGACTTCTGGGCGGCGACCCGCATCAGCGGGTCGACTTCGCGTGCCCACTGCGCGTCCTGCTCCTCCGCTCCGGCGGCAGGGCGGCCTTCCCGCTCCGGCGAGGAGGTGACGAACGCGCGGCGGTCTCCTCGGTCCCCTGCTGGGGGCCATCGACCGTGGGGCACCAGGGCGCCGGGTCTGCCGCAGCGCAGCACCCCGGAGCGACAACCGAGGAAACCGCGGTGCGCCGAACACGTGCGCCGCCTACAAACGGAAGGACGCGCCACACTCATGGCCGTCGTCGGAATGCGCCAGCTCCTCGAGAGCGGCGTGCACTTCGGGCACCAGACCCGACGCTGGAACCCGAAGATGAAGCGCTTCATCCTGACGGAGCGCAACGGCATCTACATCATCGACCTGCAGCAGACGCTCACGTACATCGACAACGCGTACGAGTTCGTCAAGCAGACGGTCGCGCACGGCGGAACGATCCTGTTCATCGGCACCAAGAAGCAGGCCCAGGAGGCCATCGCCGAGCAGGCCCGCCGGGTCGGCATGCCGTACGTCAACCAGCGCTGGCTGGGTGGCATGCTCACGAACTTCCAGACCGTGTACAAGCGCCTGCAGCGCCTCAAGGAGCTCGAGATCATCGAGCAGACCGGTGGCGACAACGTGCTCACGAAGAAGGAAGCCCTCGTCCTCAAGCGCGAGAAGGACAAGCTCGAGCGCACGCTCGGCGGTCTTCGCGACATGCAGAAGGTGCCTTCCGCGGTGTGGATCGTCGACACCAAGAAGGAGCACATCGCGGTCGACGAGTCGCGCAAGCTGCACATCCCGATCGTCGCGATCCTCGACACCAACTGCGACCCGGACGAGGTCGACTACAAGATCCCGGGCAACGACGACGCGATCCGTAGCGCCGCTCTGCTCACCCGGGTCGTCGCCGACGCCGTCGCCGAGGGTCTGATCGCCCGCGCCGGTGGCAGCAAGGCCGACGCGAAGCCGGACGCCCCGGCCGAGAACGAGCCGCTGCCCGAGTGGGAGCGCGAGCTGCTCGAGTCGAAGACCGAGGAGCCCGCGGCCGCCGAGGCTCCGGCCGCCGAGGCCGCTGAGGCCCCGGTCGCCGCCGAGCCGGCTCCGGCCAGCACCGAGTCCTGATCACGCGCGGATCCGGGCGGCTACCCGCCCGGATCCGAGCCTCGGGTCCGGACGGCAACCCGCCCGGCCCCCGCGCATCGGTTCCGTCGGTGAACCGCCCCGAACGCCGCGCGTCGGTCAAGACGCCCAGCGGGGAACCGCCGGAGCCCGCGAACACCCCAGGCCCAACGCCGGGCCACAGACTACGGATCTGAGAGAACGGACAATGGCGAACATTTCCGCCGCCGACGTGAAGAAGCTCCGCGACCAGACGGGCGCGGGCATGATGGACGCCAAGAAGGCGCTCACCGAGGCCGATGGCGACTTCGACAAGGCCGTCGAGGTGCTGCGCATCAAGGGTGCGGCCAAGGCCGCCAAGCGCGGTGGCGAGCGCACCGCGGCGAACGGCCTCATCGCCGCCGCCGAGGGCGCGATCATCGAGCTCAACTCCGAGACGGACTTCGTCGCCAAGAACGACGAGTTCCAGACTCTCGCCGCCGACATCGTGGCGCACGCCGCCGCGGCGAAGGTGAGCGACCTGGACGCGCTGCTCGCCGAGAAGCTCAAGGACGGCAAGACCGTCGCCGAGAACATCGAGGCCGCCTCGATCAAGATCGGCGAGAAGCTGGAGCTCCGCCGCGTCGCGGTGCTCGACGGCCAGGTCGCCACCTACATGCACCGCAAGGACCCGTCGCTGCCGCCGCAGGTCGGCGTGCTCGTCGAGTTCAGCGGTGGGGACGTCGAGGTCGCCCGCGGTGCCGCGATGCAGGTCGCCGCGATGCGCCCGCAGTACGTCACCCGCGACGAGGTTCCCAGCGACGTCGTCGAGAACGAGCGTCGTATCGCCGAGGCCACGGCCCGCGAAGAGGGCAAGCCGGAGCAGGCGCTCCCGAAGATCGTCGAGGGCCGGGTGAACGGCTTCTTCAAGGAGAACGTGCTGCTCGAGCAGTCCTCGGTGCAGGACAGCAAGAAGACCGTGAAGGCCCAGCTCGACGGAGCCGGTGTCTCGGTGAGCCGGTTCGTCCGGTTCGAGGTCGGACAGGCCTGACGAGGCCGGCCCACCGGGGCCGGCTCGCGTGTCCAGACGACGCACGAAAGCCGCCGGTGGCATACCCGCCACCGGCGGCTTTCGCATGATCATCCAGGAGGCCAGCGATGACACTGCAGACCCAACCAGTCCCTGACACGAAGCCGGTCGGCCGCGACCGTCCGTGGTCACGCGTGATGCTCAAGCTCTCGGGTGAGGTGTTCGGCGGCGGCCGCCAGTTCGGTGTCGATCCCGATGTCGTCCAGGCGATCGCCGTCCAGATCGCCGACGTCGTCCGCCAGGGGCTGCAGGTCGCGGTCGTCGTCGGTGGCGGCAACTACTTCCGTGGCGCCGAGTTGCAGCAGCGCGGCATGGACCGGGCGCGCTCGGACTACATGGGCATGCTCGGCACGGTGATGAACTGCCTCGCGCTGCAGGACTTCCTGGAGAAGCAGGGCATCGACACCCGCGTCCAGACCGCCATCAACATGGCGCAGGTCGCCGAGCCGTACATCCCGCGGCGCGCGATGCGTCACCTGGAGAAGGGCCGCGTCGTGATCTTCGGCGCCGGCGCGGGCATGCCGTACTTCACCACCGACACCGTCGCCGCGCAGCGTGCGCTGGAGATCGGCGCGGACGTGCTGCTCAAGGCCACCCAGGTCGACGGCGTCTACGACGACGACCCGAAGAAGAACCCGGCGGCCGTCCGGTTCGACCGGATCAGCTACACCGAGGTGCTCACCCGCGGCCTCGGCGTGGCCGACGCCGCCGCGATTAGTCTCTGCATGGAGAACGATCTCCCGCTGGTCGTCTTCGACCTGCTCGTTCCCGGCAACATCACGCGTGCGGTGCGCGGTGACCGGATTGGAACGTTGGTGACCACGGAGGCGGTCACCACGGCTTCGACGGACTGAAATAATCTGCACGCCGGCAAGAGACCGAGCCCAGGAGGCGACACCAGTGATCGACGAAACTCTCTTCGAAGCCGAAGAGAAGATGGAGAAAGCCGTCGAGGTCGCCAAGGAGGACTTCGGCTCGGTGCGCACCGGCCGGGCGGCTCCGGCGATGTTCGGCAAGATCTTCGTCGACTACTACGGCGCGATGACGCCGCTGCCCCAGCTCGCCTCCATCACGATCCCGGAGGCGCGGATGGCGGTCATCAAGCCCTACGACGCCTCCCAGCTGGGCGCGCTCGAGCGCGCGATCCGCGACTCCGACCTCGGCGTCAACCCGAGCAACGACGGCTCGATCATCCGCGTGATCTTCCCGCAGCTCACCGAGGAGCGCCGGCGCGACCTGGTGAAGGTCGCCCGCTCCAAGGGTGAGGACGCCAAGGTCTCGATCCGCAACATCCGGCGGCGGGCCAAGGAAGCGCTGGACAAGATCGGCAAGGACGGCGAGGCCGGCGAGGACGACGTGCGTCGCGCCGAGAAGGAACTCGACGACACCACCGGCAAGTACGTCCACCAGGTCGACGAGCTGATGAAGCACAAGGAAGCCGAGCTCCTCGAAGTCTGAACGACAACTGCCCTCCCGGCGCACCCGCCGGGAGGGCCCGACACGGGCATGAGTGAGGACGCGCCGCCGGTGGAGAACAACGCTTCTGGCGACGCCGGGCAAGCACCCGGAGAAGTCGTCGGGCCACCGCTGGGGGCAGCAGTGGCGAGCGCTGCCCGAGCCGGTCGCGCCGGGCGCAACCTGCCGGCGGCGATCGGTGTGGGGGTCGGGCTCGCCGCGCTCGTTCTGGTGACGCTGTTCACGTCGAAGATCGCGTTCGCCGCCGTGATCGCGGCCGCGATGGGCGTCGGAATCTGGGAACTGGTGCGGGCGATCCGGCCGGTCGAGGCGCGCCCGCCGATGATCCCGCTGGTGGTCGGCGGCGTCGGCACGATCGCCATCACGTACGTCAGCGGTCCCGAAGCGCTCCTGCTCGGGTTGCTGCTGACGGTCGTCGCGGTGGTGATCTGGCGCATCCCCGACGGGCCGGTCGGCTTCCAGCGTGACGTCACCGCGGCCGTGCTGGTGGCCACCTACGTGCCGTTCCTGGGCGGCTTCGCGGTGCTGCTCGAGGTCGCCGACGACGGCGTGATGCGGATCATCGCGTTCATCGCGACCGTGGCCTGCAGCGACATCGGCGGCTACGCGGCGGGCGTGCTGGCCGGACGGCATCCGATGGCCCCGACGGTGAGCCCGAAGAAGTCCTGGGAGGGCATGGCCGGCTCGCTGATCGCGTGCGCGATCGGGGGCGCGGCGTTCCTGGAACTGGGCTTCGACAACGGAGCGTGGTGGGAGGGCGTGATCTACGGCCTCGCGATCGCGGTCGCGGCCACGCTCGGGGATCTCACCGAATCGATGATCAAACGTGATCTCGGGGTCAAGGACATGAGTTCGCTGCTGCCCGGGCACGGCGGACTGATGGACCGGCTGGACTCGTTGCTGTTCGCGGCGCCAGTGGCGTACCTCCTGTTGACGGCGTTCGCACCCCCGGCCTGACGTCGAGAAATGGTGCGAACAAATCACGTCAGGTGTTCGTCCGATCACCCACGGCAGTAAATCGGTGGAATATCACTGTGAGAGACGTCTTCGTGGCGGACGCCTCTGTCCGAGACCGGCCGCAGGCCCGCTGCGGCGTGTGACAATGAACAAGCGATGACGACGACACTCCCTCTGGTGCTTGACGCGCCCCGCCGGACCGCCCCGCCCCGCCATCTGGCGGATCTCGACCCGGCGGAGCGCCGCGAAGCCGTGTCCGCCCTCGGTCGTCCCGCCTTCCGGGCCAAGCAGCTCTCGACCCATTACTTCGGGCGGCTGACGACCGATCCGGACGCGATGACCGACCTGCCCGCCGCCGACCGTGAGGCGCTCGCCGAGGCGTTCCTGCCGACGCTGCTGACCTCGGTCCGCTCGGTGACCACGGACGACGGCGAGACCCGGAAATGGCTCTGGCGCACGTTCGACGGTTCTCTGGTCGAGAGCGTGTTGATGCGTTACCCCGACCGGGCGACGGTCTGCATCTCCAGTCAGGCCGGCTGCGGAATGGCGTGCCCGTTCTGCGCCACCGGACAGGGCGGCCTCAAGCGGAACCTCTCGACCGCGGAGATCGTCGAGCAGGTGATGGTTGCGGCGCGGGAGATGGCGAAGACGGGGGACCGGTTGTCCAACGTCGTCTTCATGGGCATGGGTGAGCCGCTCGCGAATTACAAGCGGGTGCTCTCGTCGTTCCGCCGGATCACCGATGCTGCACCGGACGGACTGGGTCTCTCCCAACGTTCGGTCACCATTTCCACCGTTGGTCTCGTACCTGCCATCAACCGGTTGACAGCCGAGGGCATTAACGCCACTCTCGCGGTGTCCCTGCACGCGCCTGACGACGAACTACGAGACACGTTGGTGCCGGTGAACTCCCGATGGAAGGTCGCTGAGGTGCTCGGGGCCGCATGGCAGTACGCCGAGCGAACCGGGCGACGCGTTTCCATCGAGTACGCCATGATCAAGGACGTGAACGACCAGCCGTGGCGAGCAGACCTGCTGGGTCGGCTGCTGGCCGGGAGGCTTGCGCACGTGAACCTGATACCGCTCAACCCCACTCCGGGCAGTGATTGGGACGCCAGCCCGAAGGCAGTGGAGCGGGAGTTCGTGCACCGGTTGCGGGCCGCTGGCGTCCCGACGACGGTCCGGGACACACGCGGTCGAGAGATCGACGGCGCATGCGGCCAGCTCGCGGCAGCGGAGGTATGAGGACAATGGCTCAGGGCGACAGGTTTCGCCGGAAGGCACTGAAGCGGGGCTACAAGGTCGACGAGGTCGACGAGTTCCTCGACCGGGCCGAGGCGACGCTGGCGCGGCGGCCGATCGGTGACCCGCTGACCGCCGCGGACATCCGCGACGTGGTGTTCCGCACGCGCTTCGGCGGTTACGACGAGTGGCAGGTGGACCTCCACCTCGACCGGCTCGAGAAGGAGCTCGACGAGCTGGCCTCGGGCCTGCCGCCGCGCGGCTCCAACGGCTTCCGCGCGCTGGAGGCCGGTCCCTCGGCCTACCAGGACCGCGAAGAGGTGCCGTCGTACGGCGCGATGGGGTCGCCGGGCATGCAGCCCGAGCCGGCCACCTACGGCGGCGGTTTCCGCAACGAGCCGTCGGGCACCTACGGCCGTCCTGGCTTCCGTGAGGAGCCGTCCTACGGTGGCCAGGCCCCGTACCGCGACGAGCCCGACTACCGCGAGCAGCCGGGCGTCTACGGCGGTGGCGGTGGCGGTTACCGCGAGGAGCCGTCCTACGGCGGTGGCTACCGCGGCGCCCCCGGCGAGGCCCCGACCATCCACCAGCCCGGCCCGATGCGTGAGGCCGCGCAGATGCGTGAGCCCAACGAGTACCGGGGCGCGCCGGTCAGCGGCGGCGGCTGGAACGAGCCGAACGACCCGTACCGTGGCGACGACCGGTACCGCGACAACGCCCCGTACCCGGAGCAGGCGCCCTACGGCGGCGGCCCCGGCGGCGACCGGTACCGCGAGGAGCCCTCGTACGGCGGTGGCTACCGCGGCGGCAACGACCGCTACGACAACGCGCCGCCGTACGTCGAGCAGCCGTCGTACGCGGAGGGCGCGCAATACGCCGACCAGGCCGCCTACGCGGACCGCAACGGCCGGTACCAGGAGGGCCCGTCCTACGCGGAGCAGGCTCCCTACGCCGACCAGTCGCAGTACATGGACCAGACGGCCTACGCCGAGATCCCGCCCTACGGGTCGGCCGGCGGGTACCGCGAGGGCCCCTCGTACGCCGAGGGCGCGCCGTACCGCGAAGGCCCGTCCTACTCCGAGAACCAGCCGTACTCCGGTGGTCCCTACGGCGGCGGTGGCCCGCGTCCGCGTAACGGCGGCGGGTACCCGGAGCCGTACCAGGAGCAGCCGTCCTACGGTGACGTGCCGGCGCGCGAGTTCGCCGGTGGGTACCGCGGTGGCAACACCGGCGAGTACCGCACCGCCGGTCGGGGCGGCTACCCGGAGCCCGAGGGCACCGGTCCGCACCCGGTGGTGTCCGGGGTGCCGGTCTCCGGGTCGGTGCCGCCGCCCCGGGGTGGTCGCCAGTTCGGTCAGGAGTCCGGCTTCCGGGAGCTCCCGGCCGGTCGGGGCGGTGCCGAGCCGGAGTACGCGGGCCGGTACGGCAAGGAGATGACGATGGAGATGGGCGCCGTTCCCGGCCTCGTCTCCCCGTTCACCAACGAGGACAAGGCCGTCGTCGCGGAGCTCCGGTCGAGCTTCCGGCCGCGTCGGTTCGGCTCCGGGTACGACCCGGGCCAGGTCGAGCGTTTGTTCGACGCCATCCAGGCGATGATGGAGGGCCGCAGCGGCGGCCAGGTCTCCGACAGCGACCTGATGCCCGGCCAGTTCGGCCTCGTGCAGGGCGGGTACTTCGAGGACGACGTGGACGAGGCCCTGCGCCAGGTCCGCGGCCTCTACAGCCGCCGCGTCGGCTAGTCGTTCGCACGAAAAAGCCCCCGGGAGACCGGGGGCTTTTTCGTGCGTGAGAACTCAGCGCTTGACGCCGTAGCGCCGCTGGATGGCGTCCCAGGCCAGCGCGACCGCGATGAGTACCGCGAAACCGGCCAGGAACAGGTCCTCGACGTGTCCCTCGTGGTTGCCGACGATCATGATCAGCAACGAGATGAGCGAAGCGATCGCCAGCCCACGCCAGAGCTTCGGGTGCCCCTCCCTGAGCTGGTCAGGTGCGATTACCGGCTCGTCCTCGGCCACGGTTTCCTCCTCGTCCGGCCTCGTTGAGCCGCATTCTTCCACACGCTGTAGAACTTAGATCCGCGACCACGCCTCGGTGAGAACCGAGCGCAGGATCTGCTCCATCTCGTCGAAGTGCGACTGGTCGGCGATCAGCGGCGGCGACAGCTGGATCACCGGGTCGCCCCGGTCGTCGGCCCGGCAGTACAGGCCGGCGTCGAAGAGCGCCTTGGACAGGAACCCGCGCAGCAGCCGCTCGCTCTCGTCGGCGTCGAACGTTTCCTTGGTGGTCTTGTCCTTGACCATCTCGATGCCGTAGAAGTACCCGTTCCCGCGCACGTCACCGACGATCGGCAGGTCGTGGAGCTTCTCCAGGGTCGCGCGGAACGCGTCCTCGTTGGCCAGCACGTGGCCGTTGAGGTTCTCCCGCTCGAACAGGTCGAGGTTGGCCAGGCCGACGCGCGCCGACACCGGGTGCCCGCCGAACGTGTAGCCGTGCGGGAAGTAGTTCGCGCCCTCGAGGAACGGCTCCATCAGGCGGTCGGAGAAGATCGCCGCGCCGATCGGCGAGTAGCCGGACGTCATGCCCTTCGCGCAGGTGATGATGTCGGGCACGTAGTCGAACTTGTCGCAGGCGAACATCGTCCCGAGCCGGCCGAACGCGCAGATCACCTCGTCGGAGACGAGCAGCACGTCGTGGCGGTCGCAGATCTCGCGCAGCCGCTGGAAGTACCCGGGCGGCGGCGGGAAACAGCCGCCGGAGTTCTGCACGGGCTCGACGAACACCGCGGCGACGGTGTCGGGGCCCTCCATGACGATGGCCTGCTCGATCTGGTCGGCGGCCCAGCGCCCGAACGCCTCGATGTCGTCACCGTGCTCGGGGGCGCGGTAGAAGTTCGTGTTCGGGGCCTTGAACGCGCCCGGTACCAGCGGCTCGAAGTACTTCTTGGCGTCCGGGATGCCGGTGATCGACAGCGCGCCCTGCGGGGTGCCGTGGTACGCGATCGAGCGGCTGATGACCTTGTGCTTTAACGGCTTGCCGGTCAGCTTGAAGTACTGCTTCGCGGCCTTCCACGCGGTCTCGACGGCCTCGCCGCCGCCGGTCGTGAAGAACACCCGGTTCAGGTCGCCGGGCGCGTAGTGCGCCAGCCGCTCGGCCAGCTCGATCGCGGCCGGGTGCGCGTGCCCCCAGAGCGGGAAGAACGCGAGCTCCTGCGCCTGCTTGTAGGCCGCCTCGGCCAGCTCGACGCGGCCGTGGCCGGCCTGCACCACGAACAGGCCGGCCAGCCCGTCGAGGTACTTCTTGCCGTTGGTGTCGTAGATGTACATGCCGTCGCCGCGAGCGATCGTCGGGACGGGCTCGTCCCGGTACGTCGACATGCGGGTGAAGTGCATCCACAAGTGGTCGTACGCGGTTCGGGAGAGTTTGTCGTTCCCGCCTGCCCCGGCGGTCTCGATCGGGGTGGTGGTCATCTGGTCCCCCAGGAATAGGTCTGCTTCACCAGGCGCAGGTACATGAAGATCTCGGTGCTCCGCACACCCGGTACCTGCCGGATCAGCTCATTGACGACGCGCAGCAGGTGGTCGTCGTCCTCGGCGACCACTTCGAGCAGTACGTCGTACGACCCGGCGGTCAGCACGACGTAATCGATCTCGTCCAACTTGCCGAGCCGCTCGGCCACCTCACGCAGGTCACCCTCGGCGCGGACCCCGACCATCGCCTGACGCCGGAACCCCAGCATCAACGGGTCGGTCACCGCGACGATCTGCATGACCCCGGCCTCGAGGAGGCGCTGGATCCGCTGGCGAACGGCGGCTTCGGAGAGCCCGACGTCCTTCGCGATCGCCGCGTAGGAACGTCGGCCGTCCTTCTGGAGCTGCTCGATGATCCGTTTCGCGATGTCGTCCAGGACGACGGGCGGGCCGGCGGAGCGGCTCGAGGAGGTGGGCTGCACCTGCTCATGGTTGCTGAGACCCACTGCCTGAGGCAAGTGAATCCGTTGAATCTTCGCCTTCTTCTTGCGGATTCCGTTACGGATGCAATGAGATAGGAGGTGCATGCTCAGTCGAACTTACGGAGAGACGATGACGCTGCAGAACTTCGTCGGTGGCAAGCAGACGGCCGCCACCGACGGACGGACGACGGACGTGGTGGACCCGAGCACGGGCGAGGTGTACACGAGCGCCCCGCTCTCCGGTGCGGCGGACGTGGACACGGCCGTCAAGACCGCGCGGGCCGCGTTCGAGTCGTGGCGCGACTCGACCCCCAGCGAACGGCAGAAGGCCCTGCTGAAGATCGCCGACGCGATCGAGGCGCGCGCCGACGAACTGGTGAAGGTCGAGTCGGAGAACACCGGCAAGCCGCTCCAGTTGACGGCCGAGGAAGAAATCCCGCCGATGGTCGACCAGATCCGGTTCTTCGCCGGGGCGGCGCGGGTGCTGGAGGGCAAGTCGGCCGGTGAGTACATGGCCGGGCACACCTCGTTCATCCGTCGTGAGCCGGTCGGCGTCTGCGGGCAGGTCGCGCCGTGGAACTACCCGATGATGATGGCCGTGTGGAAGTTCGCGCCGGCGATCGCGGCGGGCAACACCGTGGTGCTGAAGCCGTCGGACACCACGCCGGCGTCGACGCTGCTGCTGGCCGAGATCGCGGCCGAGTTCCTGCCCGAGGGTGTGTTCAACGTGATCACCGGCGACCGCGACACCGGCCGCGCGCTCGTCGACCACCCGGACGTCGACATGGTCTCGATCACCGGAAGCGTGCGTGCCGGCATGGAGGTCGCGGGGAGCGCGGCCAAGGACCTCAAGCGGGTCCACCTCGAGCTGGGCGGCAAAGCGCCGGTCATCGTGTTCGACGACGCCGACCTCGAGGCGGCGGCCGAGGCGATCGCGGTCGCCGGGTACTTCAACGCCGGGCAGGACTGCACCGCGGCCACCCGGGTGCTCGTCGCGCCGCACCTGCACAACGACTTCGTCGCCGCGCTCGCCGAGCAGGCGCGGGGCACGGTCACCGGCGCGCCGTCGAACGAAGACGCGCTCTACGGGCCGGTGAACTCCGCCGCGCAGCTGGAGAAGGTCACCGGCTTCATCGACCGGCTGCCCGACCACGCGTCGCTCGACGCCGGCGGCGCCCGCGTCGGTGACCGCGGCTTCTTCTACGCGCCCACCGTCGTGTCCGGCCTCAACCAGGACGACGAGATCGTGCAGAACGAGGTGTTCGGTCCGGTCATCACCGTGCAGAAGTTCTCCGACGAGGCCGAGGCGCTGCGCTGGGCCAACGGCGTCAAGTACGGGCTGGCCAGCAGCGTCTGGACGAAGGACCACGGCCGGGCGATGCGGATGGCCAAGAAGCTCGACTTCGGGTGCGTGTGGATCAACACGCACATCCCGCTGGTCGCCGAGATGCCGCACGGGGGCTTCAAACACTCCGGCTACGGCAAGGACCTCTCCATGTACGGCCTCGAGGACTACACCCGCGTCAAGCACGTCATGTCCAACATCGAAGGCTAGGGGGCGGCCCGCCCAGAACAACGCTGCCAGGCGAGCGCGAACCCTTGAGTATCAGCTATACGCGGCGGATTCGCGCTCGACTGGCAGCGTTGCCCTGGGCGGGCTCCAGGTCACTACAACGGCGGCTGCGCCGCCTTAACCGCCTAACAGCCCTTGCATGAGCGACGCTCGGCGGGCGGGTTGGCCGGTGCGGGCCTCGACGCGGTCCGCACTGGTCATGGCCCACAGGCCGCCGCTCATGCCGAGCCAGCGGAGTGGCTCCGGTTCCCAGCGGGGTGACCGGTGGCCCACCCAGGGCAGGCGGGTCAGGTCGGTGTCCCGCTGGAGCACCAGGTCGGTGAGCGTGCGCCCGGCGAGGTTCGTCGTCGCGACGCCGTCCCCGACGTACCCGCCGGCCCAGCCGATGCCGGTGGAACGGTCGAGCCCCACCGACGCGTGCCAGTCACGCGGCACCCCGAGCGGCCCGCCCCAGGTATGGGTGATCGAGGCCCCGCTGGCCCCCGGGAACATCTCCAGCAGCGTCCGGTGCAGCGCCGAGAAGACCTCCTGGTCCCGCTCGGCCTCGGGCCGCAGGCGAGACCCGTACGGGTACGGCGCGCCCCGCCCGCCCAGCGCGATCCGGTCGTCGGCGGTGCGCTGCGCGTAGATGATCAGGTGCCTGCCGTCGGTGAGGGTCTCGCGCGACCGCCAGCCGACGCTGTCGAAGAACCAGGCCGGCAGCGGCTCGGTGGCGATCATCAGCGAGTACAGCGGCGCCACCGCGCGCCGGTGGCCCGGCAACGACGGCGTGTAACCCTCGGTCGCCCGGATCACCACGTCGGCCGTGACCGTGCCGGCGTCCGTCACCGCACGCCGCGCCTCCAGGCGGGTGACCCGGGTGCCCTCGAACAGCTGCACGCCCCGGGCGACGACGAGCGCGGCCAGCCCCCGGGCGAGCTTCGCCGGATGGATCGCCGCGCAGTGCGGCGTGTACAGCGCGCCGCGGACGTCGGTCGCGACCTCCACCCGCGCCCGCGCCTCGTCGGCGTTCAGCCAGCGGTAGTCGGCGTCACCGAAGCCCCACTGCCGCTCGTCCTCGAGTTCCGCACGCAGCCGGGACTCCTGGGCCGCGCCGGCCGCGAGCGTCAGCGTGCCGCCCTTGGCCCAGTCGATGTCCAGGTTCTCGGCCACGGCGACGCGCCCCACCTCGTCGACCGTGTCGAACAGCGCGCGGCGCAGCGCGATCGCCGCGTCCCGGCCGTGGTCGCGGGCGACCCGCGCGGTGGACGCCGGGAACAGCGCCGAGCACCAACCGCCGTTGCGTCCGGAGGCGCCGAATCCGGCGAACTCGGCCTCCAACACCGCGATGCGCAGCGCGGGATCGGCGGCGGCCAGGTAGTAGGCCGTCCACAGGCCGGTGAAGCCGGCGCCGACGATCACGACGTCGACGTCCAGATCGCCCGCCAACCCGGCCCGGCGGTCCGCCGGTGCGGGCGTCCGCCCGTCGAGCCAGAGGCTGAGAGCTGATTCGGCCATGCGGATACCCCTAAAACGGACCTTCGTGAACCCCGGTTACCAAGACGTTTCCGAGGTTCCACAACGGATTCATCATCTGAGACCGTATTGTTTCACGGATTCCTTGCCCGATTACGGCCGTGCCTGTCATTCTCAGCCCATCCGACCGTTTCCAGGGCCTGGATCGGTTGTAATCTCGCGGCGCGAGAAGAGGACGGTCTAACGGGTGCACCAGTACATCGCCGGGAAACGGGCACGCGGTTCGAGCGGAACCCCCTACGACGTGATCGACCCCGCCACGGGGGAGACCGTCGAGTCGGTGGAGCTCGCGAACGCCGACGACGTCGATCGGGCCGTCGCGGCGGCCGGGGTCGCGTTCGAGGAGTGGTCGCGGGCCACCCCCGGCGAGCGGTCGGCCGTGCTCACCAAGCTGGCCACCCTGCTGGACGCCGAAGCCGCCGAGATCGCCGAGCTCGAGAGCAGGCAGACCGGCAAGCCGATCCGGCTCTCGACCGAGTTTGACGTGCCGGGCACTGTCGACAACACCGCGTTCTTCGCCGGCGCCGCCCGCGAACTGGCCGGCAAGGCCGCCGCCGAGTACTCGCCCGACCACACCTCGATGGTGCGCCGGGAACCGATCGGCGTCGTCGGCTCGATCGCCCCGTGGAACTACCCGCTGCAGATGGCGGCCTGGAAGATCCTGCCCGCCATCGCCGCCGGCAACACGATCGTCCTCAAGCCGGCCGAGAACACGCCGCTGACGTCACTGCGCCTCGCGGAACTGGCCACCGAGGCGGGTGCACCGGCGGGGGTCGTCAACGTGATCACGGGGGTCGGGCGGGAGGCGGGCGAGGCGCTCATCTCCCACACGGACGTGAGCATGGTGTCGTTCACCGGCTCGTCGGCGGTCGGCCGCCGGGTGATGGAGCTGGCGAGCGCGGGGCCCAAGCGCATCCACCTCGAGCTCGGCGGCAAGGCGCCGTTCGTCGTGCTCGACGACGCCGACCTCGAGGCCGCCGCGCACGGTGCCGTGGCCGGCGCGCTGATCAACACCGGCCAGGACTGCACCGCCGCCACCCGCGCGTACGTCCACCGCTCCCGCTTCGCCGAGTTCGTCGACCGGGTCGCCGCGCTGATGTCCGCGGTCCGGCTGGGCGCGCCGCTCGACCCCGCGACCGACCAGGGTCCGCTCATCCACCGCGCCCAGCAGGAGCGGGTCGCGGGCTTCGTCGACCGGGCCCGCGGATACGGCGCGCGCGTCGTCGTCGGCGGTGAGATCCCGAAGACCGACGATCTGATCAGAGGTTCGTACTATGCGCCGACGCTGATCGTCGATGTCGAGCAAGACTCGGAGATAGTTCAGAAGGAGATTTTCGGTCCGGTTCTGGTCGCCGTGCCGTTCGGGGGTGGTTCGGCCCACCAGGGTGGAGACGACTCCGACCTGGACGAGGCGATCGCGCTTGCCAACGACACGCCCTACGGTCTGGCCGCTTCGGTCTGGACCCGGGATGTCCACCGTGCCCTGCACGCGACCCGCGCGATCCGCTCCGGCTGCGTCTGGGTCAACGACCACATCCCGATCATCAGCGAGATGCCGCACGGCGGCGTCAAAGCGTCCGGCTTCGGTAAGGACATGTCGACGTATTCGTTCGAGGAATACACCGCCGTCAAGCACGTCATGTACGACTTGACGGCAAAAGCGGCCAAACCGTGGCACCGGACCGTGTTCCGGGATGCGTAATTTTCCGACCCGCTGGCCACAGCCGCACCGTTAGCGGCAGCATTAACCCGGCACACTCAACTAATCACGGTCCGCTACCGGCGGCCCCAGAAGTATCTGAAGGAGCAGCTCCGATGACGGATGTCGACCCGGACGTAATGCGGTCGCTGCGCCAGCTGCTGTCGCGTCGGTCGGTGCTCCGTAGCGCCGGTGCCGCCGGCTTACTGGCTGCCGGCGGACCGCTGCTCGCGGCGTGCGGCACGAAGGGTGCCCAGAAGACCGAGGCCGACCAGGCCGCCGCCGCCGACCTGTCCGACAAGGACAAGATCGTCAACTTCTCCAACTGGCCGCTGTACATCGACGTCGCGGAGAACGACGAGAAGGTCCACCCGACCCTCGACGCGTTCACCAAGCAGACCGGCATCAAGGTCAACTACGTCGAGGACATCAACGACAACGACCAGTTCTTCGGGAAGGTCCGCGCCGACCTCGCGGCCGGCAACGACATCAAGCGCGACGTCATGGTGCTCACCGACTGGATGGCCGCCCGCCTCATCCGGCTCAAGTGGGTCCAGAAGATGGACGCCGCGAACGTCCCGAACAAGAAGAACATCCAGCCCTCGCTCACCGAGGTCGAGTTCGACTCCGCCCGCGAGTACTCGCTGCCCTGGGCCGGCGTCATGGCCGGCATCGCGTACAACACCGACGTCACGGCGCCGGTCAACTCGATCACCGAGCTGCTCACCAAGCCCGAGCTCAAGGGCAAGGTCACCGCGCTCACCGAGATGCGCGACACGATGGGGCTGATCCTGCTGGAGAACGGGGCCGACCCGGCGTCGGTCACCGAGGCCCAGTTCGACGAGGCGCTGGCGACGCTGGAAGCCGCCGTGAAGAGCGGCCAGATCCGCCGCTTCACCGGTAACGACTACACCCAGGACCTGGCGGCCGGGAACGTCGCGGCCTGCGTCGCGTGGTCGGGCGACATCGTCCAGCTCCAGGCCGACAACCCGAAGATCAAGTTCGTGACGCCCGACGCCGGTGCGACCAGGGCGAACGACAACATGATGATCCCGAACAAAGCGGCTCACAAGAAGAACGCCGAGCTGCTGATGAACTACTACTACGACCCCAAGGTCGCGGCCGAGCTCGCCGCTTACGTCAACTACATCTGCCCGGTCGTCGGCGCGAAGGAGATCGTCGAGCAGACCCAGCCCGAGCTGGCGAAGAACGAGCTGATCTTCCCGACCGAAGCCACGCTGTCCAAACTGCACACGTTCAAGGCGTTGGACGACGCCACCGAGCGTTCGTTCGCGGACAAGTTCGCGAAGGTCATCGGAGCGTGACCGCGCCGGGGACGGGGCGGGACCTCCGGCTGCTCGAGGTCTCGAAGCGCTTCGGGCCGATGACGGCGGTCGACAACCTGTCGCTGACGATCCCGGAGGGGTCGTTCTTCGCGCTGCTCGGCCCGTCGGGCTGCGGGAAGACGACCACGCTGCGGATGATCGGCGGGCTCGAGGAGCCCACCGAGGGCCGGATCCTGCTCGGCCAGGACGACATCACGACGAAGAAGCCGTACCAGCGGCCGGTCAACACGGTGTTCCAGAGCTACGCGCTCTTCCCGCACCTGACGATCTTCGAGAACGTCGCGTTCGGCCTGCGCCGGCGCCGCCAGTCCGACGTGCGGAACAAGGTCAGCGAGGCGCTGGCGATGGTGGAGCTGGGCGACCTGGCCCAGCGCAAGCCCACCCAGCTCTCCGGTGGCCAGCAGCAGCGTGTCGCGCTGGCCCGCGCACTGGTCAACCGCCCGCAGGTGCTGCTGCTCGACGAGCCGCTCGGCGCGCTCGACCTCAAGCTGCGCCGCCAGATGCAGCTCGAGCTCAAGCAGATCCAGACCGGCGTCCGGTCGACGTTCGTGCACGTCACGCACGACCAGGAAGAGGCCATGTCGATGGCCGACACGATCGCGGTGATGAACAAGGGCCGGGTCGAGCAGCTCGGCGGCCCGGTCGAGCTCTACGAGACGCCGGCCACGGTGTTCGTCGCCAACTTCCTCGGTCAGTCCAACCTGCTCGCCGGCACGGTCAACGGCCGGTCGGGCGGCGACCTCCTGCTCGACGTCTCCGGCTACCGGGTGGCGCTGCCGGCGAACCGGTCGGCGTCCAACGCGAGCCGGCTCTACGTCGGGGTGCGCCCGGAGAAGCTGCACCTGAGCCCGAACGGGGCACCGGTGCCCGACCGGCACAACCGCATCGACGTCCAGGTCGTCGACTCCAGCTTCATCGGCGTGAGCACGCAGTACCAGGTGCGCACCCGCTGGGGGCAGACGCTCTCGGTCTTCGCGCAGAACCTCACCTCCGACCTCGGCCCGCGGCCGGGCCACGAGGTGCAGATCCACTGGGACCCGGCGTCCGCGTTCGGGCTGGACGGCAGCCAGGACATCCACGCCGGCGAGATCATCGACCCCGAGCTGGGCGGGGTGCCCGCGGGATCCGTGTCATGACGTCGAAGAAGTCGACGGCGTACCTGCTGGTGCTGCCGGGGCTGCTCTGGCTGGCCGTGTTCTTCGTCGTCCCGACGATCACGCTGATCAGCCAGTCGCTCCAGGAGGGCTCGCTCGAGCTCGGCTACTCGCTGACCTGGAACTTCGGCATCTACGGCCAGGTGATCAGCGACTACGCGCCCCAGTTCCTGCGCTCGCTGGTCTACGCCGGCCTGGCGACGCTCGCCGCGCTGATCATCGCGTACCCGCTGGCGTACACGATCGCGTTCAAGGCCGGGCGCTGGCGCAACGTGCTGCTGATCCTGGTCGTCGCGCCGTTCTTCACCAGCTTCCTGGTGCGGACGCTGGCCTGGAAGATCATCCTGGCCGACGAGGGCTGGGTCGCCGACGTGCTGCGTGCGGTCGGCCTGCTCAGCTTCACCGACGACCGGCTGCTCGCCACGCCGATCGCGGTGGTCTGTGGTCTGACCTACAACTTCCTGCCGTTCATGACGCTCCCGCTCTACACCAGCCTGGAGCGCCTCGACGGCCGGTTGCTCGAGGCGGCCGGTGACCTCTACGCGAACTCGTTCACGACGTTCCGCAAGGTGACGTTCCCGCTGTCGCTGCCGGGCGTGGTCGGCGGAACGCTGCTGACGTTCATCCCGGCGGCCGGCGACTACGTCAACGTGGAGTTCCTCGGAACACCGCAGACGTCGATGATCGGCAACGTCGTCCAGAGCAAGTTCCTGGTTTCGCTGGACTACCCGGGCGCGGCCGCGCTCTCGGTGATCCTGATGGTCGTGATCATCTCCATGGTGCTCGTCTACGTGCGCCGGGCCGGGACGGAGGAGCTGGTCTGATGGCGACCCTCACGCAGAACCGGGGCGGCCACCGCGCCGCACCGCCGCGGTCCCGGGGCTCGGCCGCGCTGAGCTGGGTGCGCGAGCACCTGGTGACGTTCGCCGGGCTCGCCGCGCTGGGCTACCTGCTGCTGCCCGTCCTGGTCGTGTTCGTCTTCTCGTTCAACAAGCCGGCCGGGCGCTTCAACTTCGCCTGGCACGAGTTCTCGCTCGACGCGTGGACCGACGTCTGCGGCATCGGCGGCATGTGCGACAGCCTCTGGCTCTCGATCCGGCTCGCGCTGGTCGCGACGCTCGGCGCCGTCGTGCTCGGGACGCTGCTGGCGTTCGCGCTGGTCCGTCACCGCTTCCGTGGACGCCAGCCGACGAACCTGCTGGTGTTCCTCCCGATGGCCACCCCCGAGGTGGTCATGGGCTCCTCGCTGCTCGCGCTGTTCGTGCAGGGCGGCGTCGACCGCGGGTTCACCACGCTGTTCATCTCGCACGTGCTGTTCTGCATGAGCTTCGTCGTCGTCACCGTGAAGGCGCGGTTGCAGGGCATGGACCCGCGGCTGGAACAGGCCGCGGCCGACCTCTACGCGACGCCGTACCAGGTGTTCCGGCGGGTGACGCTGCCGCTGGTGCTGCCGGGCATCGTCGCGGCCGCGCTGCTGTCGTTCTCGTTGAGCTTCGACGACTTCATCGTCACGAACTTCAACTCGGGCAACCTCGTGACGTTCCCGATGTTCGTGTTCGGAGCCAACCAGCGTGGGGTGCCGCCGCAGATCAACGTGATCGGCTCGATCATGTTCTTCCTGGCGCTGTTCCTGGTGCTGGCCGCGCAGTACCGGACGCGGATCAAGCTGCGCCGGTCCTGACCGTCCGCCGAACGCCGGTCGCCTCCGTCGGGAGGTGACCGGCGTTCGTTGATTTACGAGGAGGGACGCTTGGGACACAGCGGACGCGAGGCAGCCCACCGATCCGTCAGAATCTGACCCCAAAGGGTGGACGGCGGCGACGAATGCGTTCTCAATGGACGTGGAAATGTGTCATGGTCCGCGAGATCGCGTGCGAAGGGGAGGGGTAGTGCATTACCACCGGCCACTGGTGCAGGAGGACGTCGAAACTGCACACCGGCTGCTGACGATGCACCAGCCCTCGGCGCCGGACGCCCACGATCGCTCGTACTGCGCCAGCGCCACGCACTACACACCCGCGCTGTGGCCGTGCGCCCGCCACCGCTGGGCCGTGGCCGTCTTAGCCGCCGACGAACGCGGCGAGATCGAGACTCCGCCCGAGGACTAGTGGCCTTCGGCGCCCGAGTCGCCGCGTTTGGCGCGCACCCGGATCCACGGGACCGCGAACCACAGGATGGCCAGGAACACCAGGGCGACGACCCCGCCGACCATCGCGGTCTCCTTGCTGAACATCACGTCGAGGATGACGGTCAGCGCGCCGCCCAGCGCGACGGACAGGAACGCCAGCCCGATCAGCGCGAACACGTTCGCGGTGCGGACGACCTCACCCTTCATCGCGCGCCGGAACACGAGCCGGTGGTAGCCGACCGGCGCGATCAGGAAACCGCTGGAGAGTAAGGCGCAGCCGAGTGCGCCGATGTAGACCGATCGGCCGAACGCGTCGACCTCGGTGAAACGCTGCTGGAACGCCAGCGTGAGTAAGAACGCGAACAGGATCTGCACGCCGGTCTGCGCCACCCGCAGTTCCTGCAGCAGTTCGTTCAGGTTGCGGTCGAGCCGCTGGGCCTCCGACTCGTTGCGCGGAGGGTCACCCAGGTCCCGGTCGGTGAGCTGATCGGCGGTCATGCCAGCGACACTGCCCGTTCGCCGGAAATTCAACCGTCGAGGTCGATTCGGTACTCCAACTCGCCCCGGTCACCAGGCACGACGATGTCCACCGCGGCCTCGACCGGCCGGTCGCCCGCGAACATCGTGCGGGTGACCGTGAGCATCGGCGTGCCGACCGCGACCGCGAGCGAACGCGTCTCGTCGGGCAGCGGCATCCGGGCGCGGACCACCTCGCGCACCGACGTGACCCGCACGTCGATGCCGGCCAGCGCGCCGATCGTGCCGCCGGCCCACGGCTCGCGCTGCGGATCGGCCACCGGCGTGCCGGCCACCAGCTCCGCCGGGATGTACGAGGTGCTCAACTGCTGCGGCAGGCTGCCGTCGAGGAAGAGAATCCGCCGCTCCAGCACCGGCGTGCCGACTGCGACGCCGAGCAGGGCCGCGACCTGGGCGGTGGCCGGGACTTCCTGGTGGGTGACCTCGGTGCGGTACTCGCCGAGCTCCGGTGACGCCAGCGCCGCCCGGTACCGGTCGGAGGAGATCGTGCGGATCGGGAGCGATTCGCGGACGAACGTACCGCGGCCGTGGTGGGTGACCACCAGGCCCTCCTCGCGGAGCATCACCATCGCCAGCCGCACGGTGTTGCGGGCGACGCCGTAGCGCTGCATCAACGTGGCTTCGGACGGGATCGCGGCCCCCGGCCCGTACTCGCCGCTGTTGATGTCCGCGCGCAGCTGATCGGCCAGCTGACGGTAGACGGCCCGGTCGCCGTGCGGATCGATCATGCGGCGGACGGTATCGGCAGTCGTTTCTACGACATCTCGTCGACACGTGGGTATGACCTGTCGTATGATCGGCGGCATGGATAGTGCTGGCTTTTCTCTGCCCGAGAATCCGACCGATGAGCAGATCGAGACGGCGCGGCTCTTCCGGGAGCTGCACCGGCCCGATCATCGGGGCGAGTGCACGTACCTCACCTGCGCGGTGGGCCCCTCGGCGCCGCCCTGGCCCTGCAAGCGCTGGCGCTGGGCGGCCGAGGTCCTCAACCGAGCCGGCGCCCTCGAGGAGGACGCAAACCCTCGCCCAGCCCTCGCAAGCTGATCAGGGTGCGTTGGCTGTAACCGAGCCCGCCTAACCAAGTCGCTGAGCCCTCACCGCCATCGCCGCCTCCACTTCCCCTGCTTCCGCGCTTCCACCACCCGCGCTTCTGTTGCCTCCGCCGCCTCCGGCGCTGTTGCCTCCGCC
>NZ_BAAAGX010000041.1:0-28937 GCF_039524755.1 Cryptosporangium japonicum | reverse complement strand
CCACACGATTACCAGAAGTCGCAGCTCAACCACTTACAGGACACTCGCTAGCCGTTCCGTCCCGACAGGCTGTGTGCGCGAGGCAGCTACGCACCTGCCCGGCGCCGGCCGCACCGCTGACCGATTTCCGTTCGGCGTTCGTCCGGCCACGACCCGGTCCGGTCGGTTTCGCCGCCGGCTGAGCCCTGGCCGGGACACGGAAATCTCGTCGAGCAGCGGGTTGTCGCCGCTCGACCGGCGGACAGCTAGTGGCCGGCCTGGCCATCGACCGCGTGCGCACGATCGCATCGGGCACCTGCCGGTGGCCCTTCCACCGGCCTCCCCGGCCCGTGACTACCGCGCGATCCGCCCCCACACGGCATCCGCGACCTCGGCCCGACGAGGCAGGCCCTAGTCGGACAACAGCTCGCCGTCGAGGTAGTCGCGCGCTCCCTCGCAGACCTGACGGAACGAGCAGGAGACGGTCCAGTACGGGCCGACGACTACACCGCGTTCCTTTTTCGCGCTGCGGGAGAGCTTCCCGAAAGCCTGGTCGGCGTCCTGGCGGGCGGCGCTCGCGCTGTCGAACGTCGAGACGACCGCGTCGCCGCCGCCGCCGGTCGAGCACTTCACGCGCTCCTGGGCCGGCGCGACGCCCTCGGTCACTGGCGTCGTCTGCATGCAGTTCAAGCCTTTGCGCGCCAGCTCGGCGGCGGTGCGTCTTTTGCCGTTTTCGGCGGCGGAGGCGCCCGCGTCGCTAGTGGTCGCGAAGAAGACCGCGGTACCGCCGGCGACGACCACGAGGACGAGTACCGAGAGACCGACCCAGAGGGGTGTCAAACGTTTGCGTGTTGCGGAAGGGCCGGATGACAACATCGACATCATGGCCGGGCAGCCTAAACGCTGTTCGTGGCGGTCCGCGAGGGCCGAACGGCCTGTTCAGGGACTCTTAGGGTCCGCTTCGGGATGGTAAATCCGAAACAATTTTCTGGAGGTCTTAATTGGACAAACAGGTCGTATAACGCGTGATCGCTGTCGGTGGGATCCGGCAAGAGCCTCAAAGTGCCATAATTCGCCCTATGTAGCCCTAAATCTCATGGGGGAATCATGAAGATCTCTACGCGGTGCGTGGTCGGCGGAGCGCTGGCCGGAATCGCGGTCGCGGCGGCGGTGCCGAGCGCCGCGGTGGCCGGGACGTACACCACCTACCGCGACCTCGCGACCGGCTTCTGCCTCGACAGCAACGGGGAGGGGCGGGCGTACACCCTCGGGTGCAACGGCGGCAGCTTCCAGAAATGGGTGCTGCGCTCGGCCGACGGCGGCGTCACACTGCGGAACCTCGCGACGGGGTTCTGCCTCGACAGCAACACCGCGGGGCGTGTCTACACACTGGCCTGCAACGGCGGCAACTACCAGGTGTGGACCCGGACCCGGTACGGCAACCAGGTGACGCTGCGTAATCTCTCGACCGGGCTCTGCCTGGACAGCAACACCGATGGCCGAATCTACACGCTGGGCTGCAACGGCGGCAGCTATCAGCGCTGGACGCCGGTCACCGGGCGGTACTGAGCCGATGCGCTCTCGATCGGGAGAACGGTGCCGGCCCGTTTCAGGGTGCGGATCACCGGTGCCGTCTCCAGCGTGCGGATCGCGTCGAGCGACCCGATGCGCCGGGTGAGGTAGCGCGCCAGGTCGGCGGAGTCGCGGCAGTTGACCGCGGCGAGCAGATTCGTGGGACCGGTGGTGAGGGCCACCAGCGAGGCCTCGGGATGGGTGGCGAGCGCGGACGCCACCTCGTCCAGCTTCGACGGCTGCGCCGAGATCCACAGCCGGGCCTCGGCGTGGAATCCGAGCACGTGCGGTGGCACGTCGACGAGGAACCGGAGCAGACCGGACCGCCGGAGCCCGGAGAGGCGGCGGCGGACGGTCGGCTCCGACCATCCCGTCGCCGCGGCGAGCTCGGCGTGGGTGGTGCGTCCGTCGGCGGCCAGCCGGTCGAGCAGGACCTGGTCGGCGGGGCCCGGGGTGACCGGCTCGGTCGCGTCGTGGTGTGGGGTCAGCCGGGCGACCTGGTCCTCCGTCAGCCGGGCCGGACCGGCCCAGTCGTCGGGCAGCGCGTAGCCGGCGAGCAGGAGATGGGCGGACACCGCGGTGATCCGGGCCGTGCGGGGCAGCGTCCGGAGCAGTAGCGCCTCGCTCTCCTCGGCGCTACGCGTCCGGACGCTGCACGAGATCTCGGTGCCGCCGGACAACAGGTAGACGTAGGACGTGTCGGGCCGGGCGGCGAGTGCTCCGGCGATCGGTGCGGCGGCGTCGGGCAGGCACTGCAGCCGGATCGTCCAGGCCGAGTAGCCCAGCGCCGCACCGTCGAGCGTGCCGGCCACCCGAAGCAGCCCCGCCGTGCGCAGGCGTCGGTACCGGCGCGCGACCGTGTTCTCCGAGACGCCCAGCACCTCGCCGACGAGCCGGAACGAGGCCCGCCCGTCGACCTGGAGAGCGTGCACGAGCCCCTCGTCGACCTCGTCGAGCGTGACGGATTTCGTCGGCATGAGGGGAAGTCTGACAGTTTTCGTCAGTGATTGCGTGCTGGCTGGGGGTCGCGGGCCACCGGCCGGACGCTGCTCCGCATGCGCAAATGGATGCCGCTGGCGGCGGTCTGTCTCGGTTCGTTCCTGTTCCTGCTCGACACCACGGTGCTCTCGGTGGCGCTGCCCCGGATCGGCGCGGACCTGCACGCCTCGCTCGAGAACCTGTCGTGGGTGGCGAACGTCTATCCGCTCGGACTGGCCGTGCTGATGCTGACGACGGGCACGCTGGCCGACCGGTGGACGGCCCGGGCCGTCTACCTGGCCGGTCTGGGGATCTTCGGGGCGGCGTCGCTCGCCTGCGCGCTGGCGCCGAACACCGGGGCGTTGATCGCGGCCCGCGGAGCACAGTCCGTCGGTGGCGCGGCGCTGGCGGTGACGTCGGTGGCGCTGATCGGCGAGGGGTACCGCGGCGCCGACCTCGCACGCGCCCTCGGCGTGTTCGGCGCGGTGACCGGCCTGGCCGCGGCGATCGGCCCGGTGCTCGGCGGGGTGTCGACCCAGTACCTGGGCTGGCGGTCGATCTTCCTGCTCAACCTGCCGCTCGCCGCGCTCACCGCCGCTCTCGGCGCGGCCGCGCTCCGGCCCGGTGCGCGCGGTGGGGCGCGGCGCGGCGTCGACCTCGCCGGTGCCGGCACATTCGGGGTGGCCGCCGGAAGCCTGACCTACGGTGTAACGACCGGCGGCAGCGGGTGGCTGGTCGTGGCGGCGGGTGCCCTGGCCGCGTTCGGGGCCGTGGAACGGCGCAGCGCGGCCCCGCTGCTGGACGTGCGGCTGTTCGCGCGGGCCCGGTTCACGGCGGTGATCGTGTGCGTGGTGGCGTCGACCGCGCCGTTCGGGGCGCTGGTGTGGGTGTCGGTGTGGCTGCAGTCCGGGCTCGGGTACGGGCCGCTGCGTGCCAGGTTCGCGCTCGCGCCGCTGGCCGCGGCGGCGTTCGTCACCTCGCTGACCGCGGGGCGCGGGCGGCCGGGCCGGCGCGTGCTCGGCGGCGGGCTCCTGCTCACCGGCGTGGGTGCGGTGCTGTCGATCGGATCGTTGCCGGTCAGGCTCACCGTGACCGGGGTCGGCATCGGGCTGCTCGGGCCGGCGCTCGGCGCGGCGGTCTTCGCGGCGCTGCCCCCGGACCGCACCGGCCTCGCCGCCGGCGTGCTGACCACGTTCCGGCAGCTGGGTCAGACGGTGGGCGTCGGCCTGTTCGGGGTGCTGTTCCGGAGCGGCGGGCTGTCCGGGGTGCTGATCGCGGCCGCGGTCGCCGGTCTGGCCGGCGCGGTGGTGGCCGCCGGGTTCGAGTTCAGGCGGTCAGGAATCAAGAAGCGACCGGTCGGGTGGGACGCCTAGCGTTCACGACACACCGACCACGAGGGAGCACACCATGGCCACCACCCGGACCGACGGATTCACCGCCGAGGAGCGCGCGGCGATGAAGGAGCGCACCGCCGAGCTGCGTGCCGAGGGGCGCAAAGGCGCGAAGAAGGCCGACGGCCTGCAGGCGGTGCTCGACCGCATCGCGACCATGGCGCCGGACGACCGGGCGCTCGCCGAGCGGGTGCACGTGCTGGTGACGGACACCGCGCCTCAGCTCGCCCCGAAGACCTGGTACGGCATGCCCGCGTACGCCGACGAGAACGGCAAGATCGTGCTGTTCTTCCAGGACGCCGGCAAGTTCAAATACCGGTACGCGACGCTGGGCTTCCAGGACGCCGCGAACCTCGACGACGGCGACCTCTGGCCCACCTCGTTCGCGCTGCGGGGCTGGTCGCCGGTCGTCGAGAAGACGATCGTCGACCTGGTTCAGCGCGCGGTGACGCGGTAGATCGCGTCGGCCTTGTCGTCGCTGACGTACACCGCGTCGTCGGGGCCCGTCACCGCCATCACCGGGCGGCCCCACCGGGACCCGTCGGGCTGCTGGAACCCGGTCAGCAGGGTCTGCTGGGGGCCGAGCGTCCCGCCCCGCCAGGCGAAGAACGACACCTCCGGCGCGCGGGGCGGCTGACGGTTCCACGAGCCGTGCAGGCCCAGCAGCGCACCCGGCCCGAGGTTCCCGACGCCGGACGCGAAGCTCAGGCCGAGCGGCGCCGAGTGCGCCCCCACGCCCTGCTCGACGGGCGGGAGCATCGCGCAGTCGAGCTTCGCGCCGTCGGGGTTGGTCTGGACGTCCCGGACGAACGGGCGGCGCGTGTAGCCGGGGCCCGGGTCCGGGTTGCAGTAGGGCCAGCCCAGGTCGCGGCCCTGGGTGAGCCGGGCCAGCGGCTCGAACGGGTGGTCGTTGACGTACTGCTGGAGCACGGCGCCGCGGTCGGAGCGCCCGTCGCCGTCGAGGTCACGGTCGTGCGGGTACGCGACCTGGTCCCGGCTGTTCACCGCGGTCCACACCGCGCCGTCGGGGGCGACCGCCAGCCCGGTGCCGTTGCGGACGCCGCGGGCGAAGACGGTCGGCCGTCCACCGGGTGTCGCACGGAGGATCGTGGCGCGCTCCGGCCGGGCGTCGCGGTCCGCGGCGGTGATGTTGCCGGTCGAGCCGACCGACACGTACAGCGCTCCGCCCGGACCGACCGCGACGCTCTTCAGCTCGTGCGAGTACTGGCCCCGCAGCTCGGGGCTCCGGTCGTCCGGCAGGTCGTCGACGACCACGCGCCGGCCGGAGAGCGCACCGGCGCGGTAGGTGAACGCGTCGACCTGGTCGCTCTCGGCGACGTAGAGCGTCGAGCCGGCGAACGCGAGGCCGTGCGGCTTGTTCAGGCCGCTGACCAGCGTGCGCTGGGTGGGGGAGGTGCGCCCGGGCGTGAGCGCGACGACGTCGCCGAACTCCGGCCGGGACACCAGCAGGCGGCGGTCCGGCGTCCAGGCGAGCAGGCGGGCGCTCGGTACCCGCGCCCACACGGTCACGGTCCAGCCGGGCGGCGCGTCGAGCCGCCGGACCCGGTCGAACGGCGCGGTGGCGGTGCCGGGCAGCGCACGCACGATCGTCGGGACGAGCGCGGCGGGCGTCGTCCCGGCGCTGGGCGCGGGGGAGAACGCGGCGGTGACGGCGAGACCGGCTGCCGTCACCGCACGTCCGACCGTGGTGATCATTTACACCATTTAACCCATTTGTACGGAGCTAAACGGTCACGCGCGCGTGAGGATCTCCGCGCCCTCCTCGGTGATCGCGATCGTGTGCTCGCTGTGCGCGGTGCGGCACCCGGTCACGCTGCGCAGGGTCCAGCCGTCGTCGTCGGTGACGAGCTCGTCGGTGTCGGCCATGACCCACGGCTCCAGCGCCAGCAGCAGCCCGGGGCGCAGCTTGTACCCGCGACCGGCGCGGCCGGTGTTCGAGATGTGCGGATCCTGGTGCATCGTCGACCCGACGCCGTGCCCGCCGAACTCGGTGTTGATCGAGTAGCCGGCCGCGTTCAGCACCGCGCCGATCGCCGCGGAGAGATCGCCGATACGCGCACCCGGCCGGGCCGCGGCGATGCCCGCGCTCAGGGCGCGCTCGGTCGCGTCGATCAGCGCCAGGTCCGCCGGGGACCGCTTCTGGCCGACGACGAAGCTGATCGCCGAGTCGGTGACGATCCCACCGAGGTTGACGGCGAGGTCGAGGGTCAGCAGGTCGCCGTCGGCGAGCGCGTAGTCGTACGGCTTGCCGTGCAGCACGGCGTCGTTGACCGACGTGCAGATGTAGTGGCCGAACGGCCCGCGCCCGAACGACGGCTCGTAGTCGACGTAGCAGGACTCCGCGCCGGCCTCGGTGATCATCTCCCGGGTCCACCGGTCGATGTCCAGGAGGTTCGTGCCGACCTCGCTGCGGCCCTTCATCGTCTGCAGGATGTTCGCGACGAGAGCGCCGGCGGCCCGGGCCCGGGGCAGGTCGGTGAGGTTGAGGATCTCGATCATGCGACGCCTAACTCGTGCCACCAATAACTATCCCGGCCATAGTATCCCGGTATTAGAATCGGCAGCATGGTCAGGCTGCCACTCACGCCCGAAGAGGTCGAACGCGGACAGCGCCTCGGTGCCCTCCTGCGCAACGCGCGCGGGGAGCGCTCGATGCTGCACACCGCGCTGGACGCGGGGGTGTCGCCGGAGACCCTGCGCAAGATCGAGTCCGGCCGGGTGGCCACCCCCGCGTTCCCGACGATCGCCGCGATCGCCGACGTGCTCGGCCTGTCGCTCGACGCGGTCTGGTCGGAGATCAACCGGGCCGGCCACGAACAACTAGCGTCCTGACGCGACGACGCCGCGGGCCTCCCCGCCGTCGGCGGTGCGCCACGGCACGGACACCTCGCCGGGCTGCGGCGGCGCGTCGGACGTCGTCAGGACGCGGTGGATCGTGACGTCCGAGACCGGCGGCCGGAGCCCGACGCGCACGGTCGGGTCGACGGTGTCGCTCCGCGACTGCGCCTGCGGCTGCACGTCCCCGCGGACCAGCGCGATCAGCGCGGCGCGCAGCACCGGGTCGCCGTCCCCGTCGTACGCGAACCGCGTGCCGAGCACCCCGTGCTCCATCGTCCCGATGAGCTCACCCTCGGTCGGCGCCGCCCGGTAGGTCATCGGCACGAGATACGCGTCCACGTCCGGGCTGGCGGCGTCGAGGACCACCATGATCTCGATGCCGACCTCACCGGCCGGATCGTCAAGCCGGAAGCCACCGGCCTTGGTGAGCCGCGGAACGCCGGACCCGCGGTACCACGGCCGGCGGGGGAGCCACGCGGTGAGGAGCTCGAGCTTCGTCGGGACCAGCGTGGTGTCGTGAACGGTAGCCATGTGCCTAGTGTGGCCGTGTGGAGCTTCTGGTGGTCGGCGGCAGCGGGTTCCTCGGCCGCGAAGTGGCCCGGCAGGCCCACCGGAGCGTCACCACGCACTTCCGTCCGGGCGGGCCGGGCCACCGGCTCGACGTCCGCGACCGCGCCGCGGTGCGCCGGCTCGTCGAGGAACTGCGCCCCGACGTCATCGTGAACACCGCCTACGTGCAGGCCGACTGGGTGACGACCGCGGAGGGCGCGATGCACGTCGCCGCCGCGGCGGCCGCCACCGGGGCGCGGCTGGTCCACGTCTCCAGCGACCTGGTGTTCTCCGGCCGGGACGTCACCTACGACGAGACCTGCGTCCCCGATCCGGTCACCCCGTACGGCGCGGCCAAGGCCGCGGCCGAGACCGCGATCAACGGCCTGCTCGCCGACGCCGTCGTCGCGCGCACCTCACTGATCCTCGGCGACGGCGACTCGGGACACGAGAAGTTCGTGCACGCGCTGGCCGGTGGCACGGCGAGCGGCGGCCTGTACACCGACACGATCCGGTGCCCCGTGCACGTCACCGACCTGGCGGCGGCGCTGCTCGAACTCGCCGCCTCGACGTACGTCGGCATCGCGCACGTGGCCGGCGCCGACGCGCTCAGCCGGCACGAACTCGGGGTGCTGATCGCGCGACGCGACGGCCTCGACGAGGCGGCGCTCCCGGCCGCGCGGCAGGGGAGCGGTCCGCTCGACGTGCGCCTGGACAGCACCCGCACCCAGGCGCGTCTACGGACACGCCTCCGCGGCGCACGCGAGTTCCTGGCGCGTTAGACCCGGCGCGGGACTTCACGCACCCGAACCAGGGCCGCGTCGGCGTCAAGCTCCCAGCCCTCGGCGTACGCCGCCGCGAACCGCCGGTCGCCGAGCGCCGCCTCGCCGTCACGGGTGAGCGCGCGGACCCGCGGGTCGGTGCGGTCGTGCGTGCCACGCAGCCGGGCGGCGACGCCGAGCAGCACGGCCGACTCGTGCCGCTGCCCGCGTCGCGCGGCGAGCTCGGCCGCGGTCACCGTCACCGACGCCAGGATCGGCCGCTCCCCGGTGGCCAGCGCGGCCGCGTACGCGGAACGCACCGCGCGGTCGGCCGCGGCCGGGTCGTCGCGTGCCAGGCCGAGCGACGCGCGCGCGTTCAGCACCAGCGCCCGCGTCGTGTCGGTGCGCACCGGGTGCTCGGCGAGGAGCGCACCGGCCCGGCCGAGGTCCCCGGACTCCAGGAGCAGGACGGCTTCGCACGCGTCGAGCAGCACCTGGATCTCCGCCGGTGCGTGTTCCCCGGCCGCGCGGATCAGCGCCGCCGCGCGGGCGGTGTCGCCCCGGCGCCGGTACAGGTCGCTCCAGAGCAGATCGCGCCGGAGCCGGTCGCCGACGCTGAGCCCACCGAACTCGTCGGCCAGGTCGCGGGCTTCGCGGACGTCGTCGAGCGCGCCGTCGAGGTCGTCGTAGCGCCGGACCCGGGCCCGCAGCAGCAGCACCGCGGCGCGCGACCAGCGGTCGCCGCAGCGGCGGAAGCGCTCCAGCGACGCCTCGACGTGCCCGAGCATCTCGTCGAGCGCGCCCGCGTTCTCGGCCAGCTCGGCCAGGAACAGGTGGGCCAGGCCGGCCGTCCACTCGTCGTCGCCGTCGGCCAGGTGCCGGAAACTCGCGAGCGCGGCCGGCTCGTCGTGCAGGAAAAGCATGATCGGGCCGATCACCCGGTAGTGCCCGGGCAGGTCCGGGTCGCTCGACAGCCGACCGGCCAGCGCGCGCATCTCGGCCCGGTCGGCCGCGGTGGAGCCGGAGTGGACGTCGGCCCGGTTGAACAGGTACACGGCCCGCGCGCGGTCGCGTCCGGGGCCCGGCGCGCCGCCGGGCACCGCCAGCGCCTCGCCCAGCCAGTGGACGGCGTCGGAGTGCCGGCCGGACATCTGCCAGTACCAGGTGAGGTGGAGCGCGAGGTCGATCGCGCCGTCGGCGTCGCCGGCCACGCACCGGTGACGCAGGGCGGCGAGCGTGTTGCCGTACTCGGCGCCGACCAGCCGCAGGGCCGCCGCCTGGTCCGGGCCGCGCAGCAGCGGGTCCTGGTGGGCCATCAACGCGGTGACGTACGCGGCGGCGCGACCGGCGACCGCGTCGTACTCCCCGGCGGCACGCAGGCGTGCGGTGCCGTACTCGCGGATGGTCTCGAGCATGCGGTAACGCCCGGTCTCCGGGACCAGCTGCACCAGCGACCGGTCGACGAGCGCGGGCAGGAGCGCGGCCCCGGCGCCGACGGCCGCGGCCGAGGCCGGCGTGACCCCGCCGGGCAGGACCGAGATCCGTTCGGCGGCGGTGCGCTCGGGCTCGTCGAGCAGGTCCCAGCTCCACGCGATGACCGCGCTCAGCGTGCGGTGCCGGGCCGGCGCGGTGCGGCTGCCGGTGGCGAGCAGGCCGAACCGGTCGGACAGCCCGGCGGCCAGGTCGGGCAGCGAGACGGTGCGCAGGCGGGCGGCGGCCAGTTCGAGGGCCAGCGGGAGCCCGTCCAGCGCGCGCACCACGCGCACGACGTCGGGGCGCGTCACCTCGTCGACCGCGAAACCGGGGCGCACCGCCGCGGCCCGCTCGGTGAACAGCCGCACCGCGGCCGTGGCCGTCGCCGCCGCCACGTCGTCGTCCGGGGCCGGCAGCGCGAGCGGGCCGAGCGGCACGAGCGCCTCCCCGTCGGCGGTGAGCGGCTCGCGGCTGGTGGCCAGCACGCGCAGGTCGGGGCAGCGGGCCAGCAGCGCGGCCACCAGGTGCGCCGCCGCGTCGATCACGTGCTCGCAGTTGTCGACGAGCAGTAGCGTCCCGGGTGCGCCGAGCTCGCCGACGAGCGCGTCCAGCTCGTCGTCGGCGGAACGCATCCGGCCGACGCGCAGCCCGAGCCCGGTGAGCACGGCCGCCGCGATCTCCGCCGGCTGGGTCATCGTCGGCTGGGTCATCCCCGGCTGGGTCACCACTGAGAGGTCGACGAACCGGACAGCGTCGGCGCGGCGGCGGGCGGCCTCCAGCGCGAGCCGGGTCTTGCCGGCGCCGCCGGGCCCGAGCACGGTGACCAGCCGCCCCCGGCCGAGCAGGTCACCGATGCGGGCGAGGTCGTCGTCGCGGCCGATGAAGCTGGTCGTCGACGCGGGCAGGGTCCGGTGCGGCCGGTGGCTGCGGCCGTCCAACAGGCGGGCGTGGCGGTCACGCAGTGCCGTGCCCGGGTCGGCGCCCAGCGCGTCGGCCAGGTGGGTGCGCAGCTGTTCGTAGACGGTCAGCGCCTCGGCCTGGCGGCCCTGGGCGGCGAGCGCGTCGATCAGCAGCGCGGCGGCCTGCTCGTGGGCCGGTCGCTCGGTCAGCAGCCCGGTGAGCCGGGCGACGGCCTCCTCCGGGCGGCCCAGCGTGATCTCGGCGTCGGCCAGGTCGGCGACCGCGTCGACCGAGAGGCGCGCCAGCCGGGTCGCCACCGCGGGCGCGGCCGCGGCGACCACCGCCGGTTCGGCGCCCGGCCGGTCACCCCAGAGCGCGACGGCCTCGGCGAGCGCGGCGTGGGCGGCTCCGGCGTCGCCGGCCCGCAGGTGGGCCCGCCCGGTGGCGGTGAGCAGCTCGAAGCACAACGCGTCCACATCGGTCTCGTCGACGGCCAGGAGGTACCCGGCCGGCGTCTGCGTGATCGGCGCGCCGAGCGCCCGCCGCAACCGGGACACGAGGTTCTGCAGCGCGGCGGCGGCGCCGGACGGCGGTTCCTCGGCCCAGATCGTATCGATCAGCGTGGCCGGCTCGACCGCGCGGCCACCGGCCAGCGCCAGCCGGACCAACAGGCTCCGCAGCCGGACGCCGGCCACCGGCACCTCGTCGGCGCCGCGCGACACCCGGAACCCCCCGAGCACCGTGACACGAAGCCTGACCACGCCCCGATCTTCGCCCATCGGGTGCTCCGCTCGCCGCCGGGTTCGCCCCTGGGACGGGGCGGTCAGGGGCGGACGTAGTAGTGGCCGTTGGTGTCGTCGTAGCGCCCGCCCGGGCGGCAGCAGCGACGGAACCGCCGTCCGGAGCCGCACGGGCAGGGGTCCTTGCCGCCGAGCTTCTCGACGAGTTCGGTGTCGAGACCGACGACCCGGTTGCCGCGTTTGACGTGGGTCTCGCTAGAGGGAACCCCCGGCGGCGCTTGCTGCTCGGCTCAAAAGGACGTCTCGAACTTCTCGGTGCGGCCCATGTCGATCTCCTCCGCGCGTTCCGGTCTCCGGCGCTCGGGACGGTACGGGCCCGTGGCCACCACGCGCGACCGACTTTCTCACTGGCGTGCCGGGATGCTGACCTCGCGACGGCGGATCATCTGCGGCCGGTGACCAGCGAACCCCGGGTTACCGCCGAGGAGGTTGAAGTGTCCACTAGCGTGGGTGCCATGGCTTCGTTCAATGACACGGTGATCGAGAACTTCCGGGCGAACGACGGTGTGCTCGGCGGCCACTGGGAAGGCAAGACGGTTCTGCTCCTGCACACCCCCGGCCGCAAGTCCGGGAAGAACTTCGTCAACCCGCTGGTGGCGGCCCCGTTCGAGGGCTCCTACATCGTCTGCGGCAGCGCGGGTGGCGCACCCGAGGACCCGCAGTGGGTCGCGAACCTGGAGGCCCTCGACGGGCCGGCGACGATCGAGCTCGGCGCCGACACCGTCGAGGCCGACGTCCGCGTGGTCCGTCCGGGCAGCGACGACTGGGAGACGCTGTACGGCACCTGGCGCGAGTACTGGCCGGACGCCGCCGACTACGAGACCAAGACCGACCGGAAGTTCCCGGTCGCGGTCGTCACCGTGCGCTGACGCACCCGGTCACGGGGCGTCGACGCTCTCCACCTCCAGGCAGACGTGGTTGAAGCCGCTCACCGCGAGGCTCGCGTCGAAGACGGTCTGGGCGACGTCGCCGGGCACCTGCGTGAACTCCAGCGCCAGGCCGCGCGGCACCCCGGGGTGAGCGTGCCGGCGGCGATCGGCGCGCAGTGCGTCCGCGCTGCCGTTCCGGCCGGAGGCGGTGGGCGACGACGTGCTGATCGCGCCGGGGCCCTCCGTGCCGCTGCCGGAGCTCGCCCGGTCGTTCCGGTCGGCGCACACCGTGCTCACCGCGGGCTCACCGGAGCGCACACGCTCGAGGACCTGAGCTGGCGCGCGGCCGCCGCCCACGCCGGCGAGGTCAACGGGATGCTCCGGGCGCGCTACCTGGAGCCGGTGGCCGCGCAGGGTCCGTTCGGTGAGCTGATCCTCGAGGCGGTGGCGGCGTACCTCGCCGAGGACCGCAACGTTCCCCGCGCGGCCCGGGTGATCCCGGTGCACGTGACCACGGCGCGTTACCGGTTGCGGCGGTTCGAGGAGCTCACCGGTCAGTCGCTCGACTCGACCGAGACGATGGTCGAGGTGAGCTTCGCCCTCTCGGCGCGGAGCGAGGGCGCGATCTCCGTACCGAGGCGGTCCAGCGAGGCCTGGACCAGCCCGTCCGGTAAGCCGCCCCAGTCCACCAGCAGCGACAGGCGGTCGTAGCCGACCACCTCGTGCAGCTGCGCCAGCTTCTCGGTGACCTGCTCCGACGTGCCGATCATCAACGCGCCGCGCGGGCCGCGTCCGGCGTCGAAATCGCTTCTGCTGACGACGTACCCGCCTCCGCCGGGCGACTTGGGGCGGAGGAAGTCGTGGTAGTGGCGGTAGGTGTCGGCGGCTTCGCGCGCGGACGCGGCGCCGAAGTAGTGCGCGGCGACGCCGACCCGGAGGCGGTGCTCGTGCGCGGCCCCGGCGGCCCGGTAGAGGTCGACGAGACGGCGCAGGTGGGTGGGGTCGCCGCCGAGGTAGCCGAGGATCAGCGGCAGGCCGAGCGCCCCGGCGCGTGCGGCGCTGGCCGGGGTGCCGCCGGCGCCGATCCAGACCGGGAGCGGGGCCCGGGCCGGGCGGGGCACCACGACCGCACCCGTCAGGGGCGGGCGGTGCTCGCCCCGCCAGTCGACCGGCGTCTCGTCGCGGAGCCGCAGGAGCAGGTCGAGTTTCTCGGCGAACACCTCGTCGTACCGGCGGATGTCGACCCCGAAGAGCGCGAACGGCTCCGGGTAGGCGCTGCGCCCGACGGTGATCTCGGCGCGGCCACCGCTGATCAGGTCCAGCGTGGCGAAGTCCTGCTGGACCCGGACCGGGTCGTGGACGCTCAACACGGTGACGCCGCTGGTCAGCCGGATGTTCCTGGTGCGCGCGGCGATCGCCGCCAACACCGGGACCGGCGACGAGACGGCGAAGTCGGGGCTGTGGTGCTCACCGACCCCGACGACGTCGAGGCCGAGTTCGTCGGCGCGGACACCGAGCTCGATGATCTGCGCGATCCGGGCGGCCTCGGTGACCGGGTGCTGCCGGTCGGACAGGGACGCGATGCCGATCTCCATGACTCTCCCCTTAACTGGAAGACCTCTTCCGAATAGACAGTTCCCGGGTGTCGCGGCGCTGGAGGAGGAGCGGCAACGGGGGTTCCGGGAGTTCGTGCGGCTGGTCCGGCGGGCCAAGGCCGACGGAGTGCTGCGCGCGGACTTCTCCCCGCACGACCTGCCGCTGATCATGATGGCGACCGCCGGGGTGACCCGATCGGGTTCACCGGCGCTGGGCGTGGCCGCCGATCGGCTGGTCGGCTACCTCCTGCAGTCGTTCGCGGCGGTCGGCAGCGACGCGGTACCGCGCCTGCCCGCCGTCCGTGCCCTCTACGAGGCCTTGGAGGCCTAGCTACGGTCGACGGATGAACTCGACGTGCCCGGTGTGCGGTGAAGAGGGGCGGCCGATCCTGTTCGGACTGCCGTCGAAAGAGGGGTTCGAGGCCGCCGAGCGCGGCGAGTACGTGCTCGGCGGGTGCGTGCTGCCGTCGGAGCCGGTGAACCGGGCGTGCCCGAACGCCCACCGGTGGGACGACCGCTCGGCCGCGACGCCGTAGGTGGTCGGCGTCAGCCGAACCAGACCGTGAGCGCTCGGACCAGTTCCACCGCGTCGGTGCCGGCCCAGGCGACGTGGGCGTCGGGGCGGATCAGGACGGCGTCGGCCGGGCGGTCGGCGGCCACGAGCGTGCGGACGTCGACCCGATCCGTCCAGGGCTCGGCGGCGGCCCGGAGGTCGGCGCGGTCGGCCAGGTCGAGGAGCACCGGGCGGGCCCGGCTCAGGTCCGCGCCCAGATCGGGCGCGAACGTACCGGTCAGGGCGTGCGTGCCCACTCCCGGGTAGCGGACGTCCGCGCCCGCGATCATCGCGCCCAGGCGGCGCGCCGCTCCGGCGTCGGCCAGAAGGTCCTGGACGACCTCGCGCAGGGCCTCGGCGGCCGGGTCCGTCCCGCGACGCAGCGCCACCTGCGCCCGGGTCTGACGCAGCGCCCGCGCCGCCGCGTACCCCCGTTCGCTCTCGTACGTGTCGAGCAACCCGCCGGGCGCCCACCCGTGCACCTCGGCCGCGAGCTTCCAGGCGAGGTTCACCGCGTCGAGCAGGCCGAGGTTGAGCGCCGCGCCGGTGGCCGGCAGCAGGTGCGCCGCGTCGCCGGCCAGGAACACCCGCCGGTCGCGGTACCGCTCGGCCCGCCGGTCCTGGAACTGCCAGCGCGACAGCCGCAGCGGCGTCCCCATCGGCAGTTCCACCCCGAGCACACGCCGGACGCTGTCGCGGAACTCGGCCAGCGTCATCGGCTGGTCGTCGTCGTACTCGACGGGTTCCTCCTCCACCGTGCTCGCGAACAGCACGCCGTCGGTGATGCCGCCGTAGCCGAACACACCGCCGGCGGTCCGCGTGAACCCGACGCCCAGCCGGCCGACGCCGTCGACGTCGAGGTCGCCGTCGGGCCGGCCCGGTACCGTGACGCGGGCCAGCCGGTTGACCTCGGGATACGTGGTGCCGGGGAAGTCGATGCCGGCCAACGTGCGGACCGGGCTGCGGGGCCCGTCGCAGCCGACGACCCAGCGGGCGGTGAGCCGCTCACCGCCGCGCGTCTCCACGGTCACGGTCTCGGCGTCCTGGGTCAGCGCACGCATCTCGTGGCCACGGCGGAGGTCGGCGCCGAGTTCGCGGGCGCGGTCCTCGAGCAGGCGCTCGAGCCGGGCCTGCGGCACCCCGACCGCGTGCATCGGCGCGTCGGGGAGCGCGGTGAGGTCGACGTGCACGCCGCCGAACGGGAACCGCGGCGCCGGATCCGGGTCGTCGGCGACCGTGCGGAGCCGATCGAGCAACCCGCGGTGGCGCAGCAGCTTGAGGATCTGGCCGCCGAGGCCACCGGCTTTGGCGACGTTACGCGGCTCGGGGTGCCGCTCGAGCACCACCGGCCGGACACCGGCCAGACCGAGCTCGGCGGCGAGCAGCAGACCGGTCGGCCCGGCTCCGACGACGATGACGTCCGCGGTGGTCGTGGGCACGGGGAACGATTCTGCCGGAGAGCGCCCGGGGCGAGTCGCCCCGGGCGCACCCCACTAGCAGCGTTTCCAGGCGAAGCGGTAGGACGCCGACGGTTCGTTGGTGCCCGCGTCCAGGCTGATCCGGCCGACGCCGCCGGGGCGGGCGTCGACACGCACGTCGACCCGCAAATTCACCGGGGTGTTCGTCCCGCACGGCATCCAGGACACCGATCCGGGACGGACCACGGCGCGCAGATCCCAGATCGCGTCGAACACTCCGGGGATCTCCCGCTCGGCGTGCACGGTGCGGGGAGAGCCGACGAACCACGAGCTGGCGGTCGCGGTGGCGCTCGTGCCGGCCGGGAGCGTCGCCCGGCCGCGGAGCAGCACATTGTCGACCCCGAACGTGTAACCGCGCACCGCCGGCGCGCGCAGCGACACGGTGCACGCCGAGCGCCGGCTGGAGGCGGGCACACCGCGGCCCTGCTGGGCCTGCAGCGCCGTGAAACTGACGTCGACCCGGCTCAGGTCGCGCAGCCTGACCTGCGTGGTGGCCGCCCGGCAGCCGCTGCCGTTTATCGACTGGACGCTGAACTGCCCGTCCGGTGGTTCGGCGGCGGTGGCGGCGGGAGGGGCGGCGAGGGCGCCGGCCAGGACGGGAGCGAGCAGAAGGAATCGTCCGCGCATGGCGTCAGCACTCACGCCAGGCGATGTTGTAGATCGTGGTGACCTCACTGTCGGTGGCGTCCATCGTCATCAGGCTGGTGGTGCCCGGATTGATCCGCCCGGCGTTGACGGTCAGCGAGGACTCGATGTTCAGCGGGACACCGCCCGGGCGGCACGGCATCCACATCACCTCCGGCAGCGGCACCTCGTCGGTGGCCTGCCAGTTGTCCTGGAGTTCGCCGGTGAAGTCGCGCCTGATCTTGCCGGTCACGTCCATGCCGACGAACCAGTACTGGGTGTCCAGGCGTCCGGTGGCGCCCTCGGCGAGGTCGGCGAATCCGCGGAACGTCGTCCGGGTGATGCCGAACGTGAAGCCGTGCGGCACGCCGACGTCGACCGCGATCGTGCAGGCCGCGCGCCGCTGCGAGATCGCGATCCCGCCGCCGTTCTGCGCCGTGTAATTGCTGTACGTCACGGTGAAGGCCGTTCGGTCCCCGGCGCGGACCACCTTCGCGGTGCCGGGCGGGCACCCGTTGCCGTGAACCGAGTGGACGTCGATCGTGAACTGGCCGTTCGGTGGGTCGATCGAGCGCACCGTCGCGGCTCCCGGCTCCGCCGTCGTGAACAGAACTGCGAGTATCCCGAACGCCGCGAACGCCGTTCCCCATCTTCGACCGAGCATCAGTACCCCCGTAGGTCCGAAAAAGACCCGGCGATACTAACCACGCAAAAACCCATTAACCGGACGACGCGCGTCGCGAAAAAGTGCGTGCACGTCACTTTCGTCGTGCCAGGCTTCCGGGCATGACCCTGGTCTGGGTGACGGGAAATTCCGGCGCGGGGAAGTCGTCGGTCGCCGGCCTGCTCAAGCGGCGCGGGCACGACGCGATCGACGCCGACATGGAGGGCTACCACCACTGGGTGGACCGGGTCAGCGGAGCACGCGTCAGTGACCCGCCGGATCCGGTGCCACCGGGCTGGCTGAACCGCTTCGGCTGGATCATCGACCGTGACCGGGTCGTCGCGCTGGCCGCGCGCGCCACGGACCGGACCGTGTACCTCTGCGGCTCGGTCGAGAACGAGGACGAGGTCCTGGACCTGTTCGACGTCGTGGTCTGTCTCGTCGTCGACACGCCGACGCTGCGGTCCCGGCTCGCGAACCGCACCACGAACTCGTTCGGCGCGCACCCGGAGGAGCTGGCCGCCGCGCTGCGCGACAACGTCACGGCGGAGTCGACCTACCGCCGGCTCGGCGCGACGATCATCGACGCCACCCAGCCGCTGGCCGTGGTCACCGACCAGGTGCTCGCGGCCGGGTCACGCGGCCGCGGTGGGCTCGGCGTGGGCGATCCGGGTCAGCGAGGGCCAGAGCAGGGCCAGGAACACCGCTGAGCCGGCGAACGCGAACCAGAACGGCGCGGTCACGCCGAACCGGCCGGCGAGCACCCCACCCACGGCCGCCCCCACGACCAGGCCGCCGTAGAGACCGATCGTGTAGACGCTGCCGACCCGCCCCTGCAGGTGGGCGGGGACGGCGCGCTGGCGCACGGTGGTCGAGGTGGTGCCCCAGATGAAGGCGTGCGCGCCGAAGACGAAGAAGATCGGCAACGCCACCAGGGCGGACGTCGTGGCGGCCAGCCCGAGGTGGGTGAACGTCTCGACGACCAGGCCGACGCGCATCACGTTGCCGAGGCTGACCCGCGCGGTGATCACGCCGTAGAGCCCGGTGCCGAGCATCCCGCCGGCCGCCGACACCGCGGTGATCAGGCCGAACCCGATCGCGCCGAGTCCGAGCCGGTCCTGGGCGTAGAGCACCAGCACCGACCAGGCCGCGCCGAACGTCACGTTGAAGATCAGGATCGTGAGGGCCAGCGTGCGGACGGCCGCGTGCCGCACGGTCCACGCGATGCCCTCGCTGATCTCCCGCCGGACGTTGCTCGTCGGCGGGGCCACGTGCGCGACCGGGCGGATCCGGCGGATCAGCAGCACCCCCGCGGCGACCAGCACCGCCTGGGTGACGAACGGCCAGACCTGCCCGGCCACGAACAGCGCCGCGCCGAGCGGCGGACCGGCGAGCTGGTTGAGCGTCACGAACCCGACCTGCAGGCGGGCGTTGGCCAGCACCAGATCGTCGGCGGACACCACCATCGGCGTCAGCGTCGCGGTGGTGTTGTCGGCGAAGACCTCGGCGGTGGCCAGCAGCCCCAGGGCGAGCAGGGCGCCCGTCGAGTCGAGCCGGCCGGTGGCGAGCGCCACGACCAGCACGGCGAGAACCACCGCGCGGCTGCCGTCGGCGAGCACGACGATCCGGCGCCGGTCGTACCGGTCGGACAGCACCCCGGCGTAGAGGCCGAACACCAGCGGTGGCGCCCAGCGCAGCAACGCGGCCGCCGCGATCAGCACCGGACTGTCGGTCAGCGAGGCCACCAGCAGGGGGCCGGCCGCGGCGGCGACGCCGTCACCGAGATTCGTCGTCCAGGACGACGCCAGCAGCCACCGGAACGACCCGCCCAGGCGGGCGGGCGCCACGACCTCGCCGATCGCGGGCACCGGGCGGCGGCGTTTTCCGGTGCCGACGCCCGAGCGGTCCGGCGTGTTCACCTGACGATGCCTCCCTGGATCGGCTCGCGGGGTCCCGCTCCGCACCGGATCGTTCCCGACGACCCCGCCCGGCGAAAGCCGATTTCCGCCCGCTATCCGCCGGCCGCCTCCGCGGCGAGGACGGCGACGGTCAGCACGATCGGGAACTCCTTGTCCATCTGGCCGAGGAGCAGCCCGACGAGCCGGCCGTCGCGCCGCCAGGCGGGGAACTCGTCGCCGCCGGTGAACATCGCGAGGTCGTAGTGGAGTGACGAGACCTCCTCGTCGCCGGCGAGCACCCGCTCGTGCTCGGCGTGGAACGAGTACGGCTGCGACGGCCCCCACCGCGAGGCCAGCGCCGCACCGACGTCGTGCCGGCGCTCCTCGAAGCCCCGATAGGCCTCCCACCACAGGTCACCGATCGTCCCGTCGTCGTCCGCGGCGGTCTCGTACAGGCTCGGGGACACCGCGAGCGGCGCGAAGTGCGCCTCGGCGCCGCTCTGGGGCAGCCCCTCCAACCAGTCGCCGGTGTGCGCCGGCTCCTCGGTGAACGGCCGCGCGACCAGCTCCTCCACCACCCGGACCACACCGTCCACGTCCACGGTCGGATCGTAATGACCGGCCGCGGGGCCTTCCTCGGTGTTGTGACCGATGCCCGATCGGCCGGATCCTCCGAAACTGATCGGGTCCGCCTCACCGAACGGAGGATCCATCGTGATCAAAGCACTCGTCGTCACGACCGGGCTGGTCGTCGCACTCGGAGCGGCGCCCGCTCTCCCACCGGCCGACGGCACGACACCCGGCGCCCCCACCGACCAGAAGACCACCTTCCCCGACGGCCCCCCGGTCGTCGTCGGCGGCGGCAAGCCCACCCTCCACCAGCTCTGAGCCGTCGACCATGATCGCGGGATGAACGCCTCTGGTGAGCAGGACCCGCCGGCCGAGCGGCACGCCGAACTGGAGCGACAGAACCTCCTCCACGCCGAGCCGCCGCCGCCGACGACGACGACCGAGCTGATCGATCGGGCCGCCGCGATCACCGCGCCGATCGTCGCCGTGGAGGGACGGTGGGACGGCGACACCCACGGCTGGTTCGTCGTCCTCGTCGCGATCGTGGAGCGGCCCGGCCGCCACCACGACCGCTTCGACGAGGAGCCGTTGACCTTGGTGCGGGGCGGTGGCGATCTCCGCCTGTTCAACGGGCACGCCCCACCGTGGCCGGAGGCGCGCCGGGCGACCGAGCAGGGCCACGCCGTCGCCCGGAGCCTCGACGTCCCGTTCCACTTCACCAGCCCGGACACCCCGGACGACGACGCGCCCCGCTGGTGGGACCTCCACCCCTGACCGGCACCGATCGAGCCACGCCCGGACCGGTCGGCGGACGGGGTGCGGCTTAGAGTGGGTGGGTGGGGGAGGGTCGGTTGCATCGCGTCGCGGTGCTCGTGCTCGACGGAGCCAAGCCGATGGACGTCGGGATACCGGCGCAGGTGTTCACGACCAGGGCGAGCATGCCGTACGAGGTGCGGGTGTGCGGCGTCGAACCGGGGCTGGTGGCCGGGGGTGACGGCCTGTCGTACCACGTCGCCGACGGGCTGGACGCGCTCGGCTGGGCCGACATCGTGTTCGTGCCCGGCTACCGGTTCCCGGACCGGGAGGAGCCGCCGCGCGCGGTCGTCGACGCGTTGGTCGGGGCGCACGAGCGGGGGGCCCGGCTGGCCGCGATCTCCACCGGCGCGTTCGCGCTGGCCGCCACCGGGCTGCTCGACGGACGGCGGGCGACCACCCACTGGCACTACACGCGCGCGCTGGCCGCGAAGTACGCGCGGATCCGCGTCGACGAGAACGTGCTGTTCGTCGACGAGCGGAGCGTGCTCACCTCGGCCGGCGCGGCGTCCGGCCTCGACCTGTGCCTGCACGTGCTGCGCGGCGACCTGGGCGTGGCGGCCTCCAACCACGCGGCCCGGCGGCTGGTCGCGGCGCCCTACCGCAGCGGCGGTCAGGCACAGTACGTGCCACGCAGCGTGCCGGAACCGCTCGGCGAACAGTTCGCCGCGACCCGCGAGTGGGCACTGCACCACCTCGGTGAACCGCTCACGCTGGCCACGCTCGCGAGACACGCGGCGGTGTCGGCCCGCACGTTCTCCCGCCGGTTCGTCGAGGACACCGGCTACACGCCGATGCAGTGGGTCATGCGTGCACGCATCGACCGGGCCCGGGAACTGCTCGAACGGTCCGAGCGCAGCGTCGAGCGGATCGCCGCCGACGTCGGGCTCGGCACCGGCACGAACCTCCGCCGGCATTTCCAGCGCATCCTCGGCACCACGCCGACCGAGTACCGCCGGACGTTCTCCCGGGGCGAGTGAGTCACCAGTAGTCGACCTGGCCGCGGATCCGGGCCAGCAGCCGGAACAGCCCGGCAAGCGTGTCGGTGGTCCGGTCCGGCGTGTCGTGGCGCACGTTCGTGTTGGTCAGGACCACAGCGGTCAGACCGTCCGGCGCGCGCTGCAGGAGGCCGGTGGCGCCGGGGAGCACACCGGAGTGGAACCCGACCCCGGGCTCGGCGTCGTCGTCGTCGGAGGTCGTCCAGCCGGCACCGTACCCGCTGTTCCCGGCCAGCCCGCTCGGCGTCGTCATGAAAGCGACCGACGAGGGGTCCAGCACGTCGGGACCGGAACCGTCGACGCGCACCGCGAAGCGGAGCACGTCCACGGCGGTGGCCAGCCAGCCGCCGTGGGCGTCCATCCGGTCGATCCGGATCCGGTACGGGTCCTCGTCGCCGGGGGCCGGGTAGCAGCGGATGATGTCGCCGTTCGGGGGCGCGTCGCGGGCGGTGAGCATGCCGGTGACGCCGCAGGCCCGGAGCAGGTCCTCGCGGACGTGCTGCGCGTAGGTGCGGCCGGTCACCGCTTCGATCAGGCGCCCGAGCAGGCAGTAGCCGAAGTTCGAGTACGCGTAGGCGGTGCCGGGATCGGTGTCGAGCGGGGTCTCCGCGAGCACCGTGCGCACCAGGTCGTCGGTGGAGAGCTCCCGGTGTGACCACATCGGATCGTCGCCGTCGTTGGGCCAGCCACCGGCGCCGTGCTGCAGCAGGTGGCGCACGCGGATGTCGCGGAGCCGGGAGTCGGCCGGCGTGGGCGCGAACGCGGCCAGCGCGCCCCGGGCGGCGAACGGCTGGTCGTCGAGGCCGATCGTGCCGCGCTCGACCAGCCGCAGCACGGCCGCCGCGGTGATCGTCTTGGAGACGCTCGCGATCCGGAAGAGGGTCCCGTCCGGGTCGACGGGCCGCGCAGGCGTGATCACGGGTTCGGGGATCGTGCCGACGCCGGGGACGACCAGGTCGGAGCCGAGCCCGGGGCCTTCCGGCTGCACGAGCTCGCCGTGGCCGTGCGTGTAGATCACCTGGTCGCCGCGGGCGATCGCGAGCGAGACCGCGGGCAGGCCGTACCCGCGGGCGAACTCGGCCACCAGCGCCGGGACGACGACGTCGGCGTCGCGTCGGCGCCAGATCGGGGTGTAGCGCGCCACCGGGGGCGAGTCGACCGGGTACGGACCGAGCTGTTCCGGGCGCAGCCCGTCGGCCTGGTGCGCGGCCAGGTCGCGTTCGAGCGCGGGCCGGTCCCAGCCGTGCACCGCGACGAACGTGCTCGCCACCCGTTCCCACAGCGTGACGTAGCGGACGCCGTCCGGGCCGGACCAGCCGCTGGAGCGCACGACGCTCCAGCCGGCCGCCGAGTGCCGGTCGAACTCCGCCTGCGCCCGGGGTGAGTCGGACGGGCCGGTCAGCATCCAGTCGGTGCGGCCGTCGTCGTCGTCCCAGATCGTGCTGAACAACGACCGTTCGGTGGGCACGACGTGGCGGTAGGCCGACAGGTCGACGACCCGCTTCTCCCGGCGGCGCGCGCGGGCCTCGTGGGTGCGGAACGCGTCGATCGGCTGGTCGTAGTGGAGCGAGCGCTGCGGGCCGGGCACGTCGTCCCAGACCCCGGCGAAGCTGCGCCCGGCGGAGCTGGCGTAGCCGGTGAACAGCACCGGGCGCCTGCCCTCGGCCAGGTGGTCGGCCTTCGTGGCCTCGAGCCCGTCCGGGTCGAGCCGCGGGTGGCTCCACCAGCGGACCGTGCTGGCATCCGGCTCGTAGACGACCGCGTACCGGTCCTCGGTGCCGACGAGATACCCGCGGAGGTCCACCACCCGGTGGCCCCGGACGAACCGGTCGTGGACCGCCGAGTACTCGTCGGACGTGAGGTCGTAGTGGACCTGCGCCTTGCCGTACTGCGACCCGGCCATGCGCTTTCCTGACGGACGCTCCCGTCGTGGCGCGATCCTTTCGAACCATGGCGCTCACGCCACTGCCGGGCGCCGCCGGGGCGGGCGACGCTGAGGTCATGACTCGGATCGCCATCAACGGCTTCGGCCGCATCGGTCGCAACGTGCTCCGCGCGATGCTGGAGCGCGACACCAAACTCGACGTCGTCGCCGTCAACGACCTCACCGAACCGGCCGCGCTGGCCCGGCTGCTCGCGTTCGACTCGACGGCGGGCCGCCTCGGCCGCCCGGTCTCGGCCGAGGGCGACGAACTCGTCGTCGACGGCCGGCGCATCACCGTGCTGGCCGAGCGGAACCCGGCGAACCTGCCCTGGGCGTCGCTCGGCGTCGACATCGTGCTCGAGGCGACCGGCCGGTTCACCTCGGCGAAGGCCGCCCGGGCCCATCTGGACGCCGGCGCGCGCAGGGTGCTGGTCGGCGCGCCCTCCGACGGTGCCGACGTCACGCTGGCCTACGGCGTGAACACCGACGCCTACGACCCGGCCGCGCACACGATCGTCTCCAACGCCTCGTGCACGACGAACGCGCTCGCGCCGCTGGCCAAGGTGCTCGACGACCTGGCCGGCATCGAGCACGGCTTCATGACCACCGTGCACGCCTACACGCAGGAGCAGAACCTGCAGGACGGCCCGCACCGCGACCCGCGCCGGGCCCGCGCCGCCGGGATCAACATCGTCCCGACGACGACCGGCGCGGCCAAGGCCATCGGCCTGGTGCTGCCGAACCTGGACGGCAAGCTGTCCGGCGACTCGATCCGCGTGCCGGTGCCGGTGGGGTCGATCGTCGAGCTGAACACGTTCGTCAGCCGGGACGTCACCCGCGACGACGTGCTCGCGGCGTACCGCGCGGCGGCCGACGGCCCGCTGGCCGGTGTCCTCGAGTACTCGGAGGACGCGCTGGTCTCCTCCGACATCACCGGTAACCCGGCGTCGTCCATCTTCGACTCGGCCCTCACCCGGGTCGACGGACGGCACGTCAAGGTCGTGGCCTGGTACGACAACGAGTGGGGCTTCTCCAACCGGGTGATCGACACGTTGGAACTGCTCGCGGCGAACTGATTTCGCTATCGTCGGCGGGGTGGAGACGGCTGACGAGTTCTGCCGGCTCGCGTGCCTGACGTACACCGGGGACGACGAGCCGCGGCGGTGGGGTGCGGCCGCGCGTCTGCTGGCCGACGAGCCGGAGCTGACGCGCGGGCACGTGTGGGCCGCCGCGGCCGCCGGCCGGGCCGCCGAGGTGTCGGCGATGCTCGACGCGGAACCGGCGCTGGCCCGCACGGCCGGTGGGCCGTTCGGCTGGGAGCCGCTGCTCTACCTCGCCTACTCCCGGGTGCCCGGGGGCGACGCGGTGGCGACCGCACGGGCGCTGCTGTCCGCCGGCGCCGACCCGGGCTGCGGCTTCGTGCTCGAGCCCAACACGTTCACCGCGCTCACCGGCGTGTTCGGGAGCGGCGAACAGCACCAGCCGCGCCATCCGCGGTGGCGTGAGCTGGCCCGGCTGCTGCTCGAGGCGGGCGCCGACCCCGACGACGCCCAGACGCTCTACAACTGCATGTTCGGCGCGTCGAACGAGCACCTGGAGCTGTTGTTCTCCTACGGCCTCGCGGACACCCACGAGTTGCGCGTCCAGCTGCGCTGGGCGGTCGAGCACGACCTGCGTGACCGGGTGCGGTTGCTGGCCGAGCACGGCGTCGACGTCCGCTCCCCGTACGCGGGCGACGGGCCGGCCTGGGCCGCGGGCGACGGGCGGACCCCGGTCGAGCTCGCGCGGCTGTGCGGCAACACCGAGATCGTGGAGTACCTGCTGGCCGCCGGTGCGGTCGCGCCCGCGCCGGATCCGGTCGCCGACCTGATCGCGGCGGTGTTCGGGGGCGCGCCGGCCCCCGCGCCCGCCGACGTGGTGGCGCGGGCCGTCCGGGAACGGCCCGGCCTCGTCGTCTGGGCGGCGGCGGCCGCGCCCGACGCCGTCGAGCGCCTGGTCGCGCTCGGCTTCGACGTCAACGCGCTGGGCCGCGCCGACGCGCCGGTCGAGCAGGAGTGGCAGACCGCGCTGCACCACGCGGCGGGAACCGGCGAGGTGGAGCTCACCCGACGGCTGCTCGCGCTGGGAGCGGACCCGACCATCCGCGACCGTCGGTTCGACGCGACCCCGCTGGACTGGGCCCGCCACCTGCACCAGCCCGCTACCGCCGCGCTTCTCGACCCGACCGGCCGGTAACCCGGTACCCGACGCGCCCCGCGCGTACGCCGGGCCCGTGGGCGGCGAGCGCGGTCACGAACGCGAGCTGGACGGCGGTCGCGACGATCAGGCGGACGGGGAGGCCGTCCGGGTCGGGCCAGGCGGCCAGCGTCAGGACGGCGAGGAGCGTCGCGGCCGTCGCCGCGGCGGCCGTCCACCGGTGGCGGCGCAGGAACCGCACCAGGTGGACGACGCACGCCGCGGTCCAGCACACCGACGCCAGTACGAACCCGAGCTCGTGCATGATCCCGTGCCAGGACAGGCGCTCCGGGGCGCCGGCCGGCGCGCCCGCCGGGAAGCCCGCACCCGCGTCGGTCACGAACACCCCGGCCACGATCATGCCGACGCCGAAGCCGGCGATCAGGGCCCCGCCCCGGCGCGGGCGCGACCCGACGCCCGCGAGCACGAGCAACCCACCGGTGAGCACGAAGTTCGCGATCTGCACCCAGCCGAGGTCGCCGAGCGCGAGCAGGCTCACCGGGTGCCGCCCCGGGTCGAACCCGTCGCGGGTGAACGCCTGAACGGCCCAGGCGACGACGAACAGCGGACCGGCGACGAAGGCCGCGAGACGGGTCATGATTCCCTCCGGGTGGGTCGATTCACCCCGGAGGTCGGAGCCGGCCCGGGCGACCGGACAGCCGGGCGGCCTGGGCGCGCAGGTAACGCTGCGACGGAACGCTCGCGGTGCGTGCCGCCGCCTCCTCGTAGGCCGCGCGGGCCGCGTCGAGGTCGCCGGCGCGCTCCAGCAGGTGCGCGCGCACGGCGGCCACCCGATGGTCCGCGGCCAGCCGTCCGTCGTCGACCAGCCGGCCGACCAGGCGCAGACCGGCCTCGGGCCCGCGCACCATCGCCACCGCGACCGCGTGGTTCAGCGCCACGACCGGGTTGTCGGCCATCTCCAGCAGCACCTCGTAGAGCGCGAGGATCTGCGGCCAGTCGGTCTCCTCCGCGCTCGGCGCCTCGTCGTGCAGCGCCGCGATCGCGGCCTGCACCTGGTACGGGCCGACCGGGCCCCGCGGGAGCGCGGACTCCAGCAACGCGACGCCCTCGGCCACGCGCTCGGCGTCCCAGCGCAGGCGGTTCTGCTCGGACATCGGCACCAGCGAACCGTCCGGCGCCGTGCGCGCCGGGCGCCGCGCGTCGGTCAGCAGCATGAGCGCGAGCAGACCGGCGACCTCGGCGTCGTCCGGCCGCGCCCGGTGCAGCAGGCGGGTGAGGCGGATCGCCTCCGCGGTGAGCTCCACCCGGTGCAGCGCCGGACCGGCGGTGACCGCGTACCCCTCGGTGAAGACCAGATAGAGGACGTGCAGCACCGCCGGGAGCCGGGACCGCTGGTCGGCGGGGAGCGCGAACGGCACACCGCTGTCCTTGATGCGCTGCTTGGCGCGGGTGATGCGCCGCGTCATCGTCGCCTCGGGCACCAGGAACGCGCGGGCGATCTCCGCCGTGGTCAGGCCACCGACGGCACGCAACGTCAACGCGATCTGCGACGCGACCGGCAGCGACGGATGGCAGGCCAGGAACAGCAGGATGAGCGTGTCGTCGGCGCCGCGGGCCTCCCCGGGATCGTCGGGCAGGGCACGCGCCTCGCGGGCCCGGCGCGCCTGTTCACTGCGCAGGATGTCGGTGAGCCGGCGGGCCGCGACCCGGATCAGCCAGGCTTTCGGGTCGTCCGGCCGGCCCGCGTCCGGCCACTGGAGCGCGGCGGCGAGCAGCGCCTCCTGGGTGGCGTCCTCGGCCGCGTCGAAGTGCCCGTACCGGCGCACGACCGCCGCGAGGACCTGCGGCGCCAACGAGCGCAGCAGGTCCTCGAGTGCCGGTTCGCCGGTCAGAGTTCCGGCTCCGGCGCGTGGTCGAGGATCGGACGGACGTCGCAGTAGGCGTCGGCGAAGACGTCGTTGGGGCTCGGGCAGCCGGCCAGCCGGCCCGCGATCCGGGTGGCCCGGTCGAAGCTCTCGCAGTCGACGACCCAGTAGCCGGCCAGCACCTCCTGCGTCTCGGCGTACGGACCGTCGGTGACGACCGGCACGCCGTCCTTCTGGCTGACCCGGCGGGTGTGGACCGGAGCGTCGAGCCCGCGCGTGTCGACGAACTCGCCGGACTCCACGAGGTCCTTGCTGAACTGCTCCATGAACGCGTGCATCAGCGCGAAGTCGTCCGGGCCCGCGCCGGCCATCAGGTCGTACTCGCGCTGCGTGCCGTACATCAGGATCAGGTACTTCATCGGGTCCTCCTCGGGTCGGTGCGTTCGCGGGGGACGTCGGAGTCGTCGGCTCGTCCCGGACACCGGTGGTGATAACGGCCAGGAACTGACCGGAACGGCGGGGACGCTCGGGGCATGGACATTCTCGTTGCCACTGATGCGGTCCCGTTCCAGGGCGCCGTGCTCAACCCGTTCGTGATCGTGGACGACGCCGCGGGGTTCGTCACGTTCGTGACGGAGGTGTTCGGTGCCGCCGAGACCGTGGCGGCCCGGACGCCGACGCCCACCGGACAGCTGATCCACGCGCAGGTGCGGCTGGGGACCGTCGACCTCATGCTGGCCGACCGGCTGGACGGGTGGCCGTCGCGGCCGGGGCTGCTGCAGGTGTGGGTGACCTCGGCGCGGACCGTGCTCGATCGGGCCGGTGCGCGCGGGGCCACGACGATCACGGAACCGACCCCGTTCTACGGCGAGACGACGCTGGCGCGCTTGGCCGACCCGTGGGGCAACCTCTGGTGGCTGTACGAGCCGGCGCCCGGGCAGGCCGACCCGGTGCCCTCGTGGGAGGGCGGTGGCCCCGACGTCGTGTTCACGACGCTCGACTCGGCGCTGCGGGCACTCAGCCGGTGAACGCCGACCCGGTGCTGCCGTCGGTGTCGGGGCTGATCACCGCGGCCACGCAGCGGTAGACCCGGGACCCGTCCGCGAACGCGGCCTCGCTCGGGGGGAGGACGTCGACGCTCCACTCGGCGGCCGGGATCTTCGGCGCGTTCGCGCGCCGGGTGGCCAGCATGACGTCGGCGCGGCAGAGCTTTTGCACCGCGGGGTGGGCGGCGAGGGTCTTCTGGTTGGAGGTCAGCGCGTCGCCGGGGAGTGGCGCGACCGCGAAGGTCTCCCAGCGGTGGAGGTCCTCGCAGGGCTGACGTTCGATCGTCACCTGGCCGACGATGACGACCATGCCCGACCAGCATTCGGGCTCGACGACGCACCGGCCGCCGTCCGCGGTGGCCGGGCAGTCGTCGGTCGTCGTCTCGACGCCGTAGTCGGAGCCGGCGCGGGGGGAGTCGACCGGGGCGGGTGGGGCCTGGTCGGCGGTCTCGACGGTGGGGGAGCCGGTCTCCTCGGCCCAGGGGCGGGTGGGCGTGACGAAGCCGGCCGCGACGACGGCCACGACGGCGAGCACGCCGACGGCGGTGAGGACGGCCGCTTTCCTCGCCGACATTCCGCTCG
>NZ_BAAAGX010000040.1:0-9299 GCF_039524755.1 Cryptosporangium japonicum | reverse complement strand
GTCGAGGAGGGCGCCGCGGATGCGGACGGTGGCGAACGAGCCGAACGGCGTGCCCCGCGTGGGGTCGAAGGAGCGTGCGGCGGCGGCGAGCGCGGCCAGGCCGGCCGAGGTGAGGTCGTCGCGGTTGACGTGGGCGGGGACGCGGCCGAGCATTTCGCGGACGAGGTGGCCGACCAGCGGCAAATGCTCACGCACCAGGTCCTCGTTGTGCCGGATGGCGTTGGCACCACTACCTACGGTGCCCACGGTGTCAGCGGTGAGGCGCACAGGAACGGCCCTTTCACGTTCGTCGACGGTCCCCGGGAAGACCGGGACCCACCGGACGCTTCGCGTGGCTACTGATGTCACTGCGGAGCGCCCCAGTTGCAGGGTGTAACCCCACCAACCATCAAAAACACTAATCCGAACATTTGCAACAAAAGTTGCAAGAAGGTTCGCGTCCGGGTGCGACGAAACCTCTCAGGCCATCGGAGGTGCTGCCGACGGTCAGAGCAGCAAGGGGTGCCGTTCCGGTGCTCCGCCGGAGCAGAGAAGGGTCGACCCGTGGCTTTTGCGGATCTGTCGAACATCCTCTGGCGCGGACGGGAGATGCTCGAGCTGCTGCTCTTCAAGTTGGAGGAGGAGCAGTTGGTCCTGGCCTCCGCCCGGACCCGCTGGCTCGCTCACGCTACCCGTGAGGTCGAGCTCGTGCTGGAGCAGATCCGTCAGGTCGAGGTGCTCCGGGCCGCCGAAGTCGAGGTCGTCGCCGCTCTGCTGGGCCTGCCTCCGAACCCGAGCCTGTCCGCGCTGGCCGAGGCCGCGCCGGACCCCTGGGGAAAGCTGTTCGCCGAACACCGCAAGGCCTTCCTGACCCTGACCGCGGAGATCACCGCGCTGGCCGACGCCAACCGCGACCTGCTGACGTCCGGCCACCGCGCGGTCCGCGAGACGCTGCTGACCGTCGGCGGCGCGGTGGAGACCTACGGCCCGCGCGGCGGGACCGTGACCACCGGCGCGCGCCCGCGGCTCGTGGATGAGGCGATGTAGCCGTGTCCAGCACGTTTTCCGGTATCTCGACGGCGCTGAGCTCGCTACGGGCCCAGCGTCAGGGTCTCGACGTCTCCGGCCAGAACATCGCGAACGTCAACACCGAGGGATACAGCCGGCAGCGGACCGAGATGTCCTCGGTCGAGGGCGTGTCGAACGTCCCGACGATCTGGGCCAAGCAGGACCCGGTCGGCACCGGCGTCAACGTCGGCGACGTCACCCGCATCCGGGACGAGCTGCTCGAGGCCCGGGTGCGCACCGAGCACGGCAACAACGCCTACCACTCCGGTCAGAGCCAGATCTACGACAGCGTCCAGGCCGTGTTCAAGGAGCCCAGCGACACCGGGCTGCAGGAACGCCTCTCCTCGTTCTGGTCGGACTGGCAGGACCTCTCGAACCAGCCGGGTGACGGCGCGGTGCGCACGAAGGTCATGCAGCAGGGCGGCGCGGTCGCGACCGGGCTCAACCAGGCGCACACCCAGCTCTCCACGATCTACAGCTCCTCCCACGCCGGGGCGGCGGCCCAGGTCAAGGACATCAACACGGCCGCGGCCGAGATCGCCAGCCTCAACAAGGGCATCATGCAGGCGAAGGTCGGCGGGCTGCCGGCCAACGAACTCGCCGACCGGCGGGACGCGCTGGTGCTGAAACTGGCCGACCTGGCCGGTGCCACCGCGACCGTCCGCGACACCGGCGCCGTCGACGTCTCCCTGTTCGGGTCGACGCTGGTCAGCGGCACGGCGTCCCGTGCGCTGGCGCTCAACGGCGCCGAGACGCTGAGCGAGCAGGGCGCCAACCCGCCGTCGCTGACGTTCACCGACAACGGCCAGCCGGCGATCGTGACCTCGGGTGAGCTCGGCTCGTCGATGGACTCGCTCAACACCGTGCTGCCCAAGTACGCCAAGTCGCTGGACGACGTCGCGGCGAAGCTGGCGGCCACGGTGAACGGGATCCACCAGAACGGGTTCGACCGCAACGGCGACGCCGGCGAACCGTTCTACACCGGCACCGACGCGAAGTCGATCACGATGTCGATCACCGATCCCGACAAGGTCGCCGCCTCGGGCTCGGCGAACGGGCGGCTCGACGGCAGCAACGCCGACGCGCTCGGCGACGTCGCCACGTCCGGCACCGGGCCCGACGTCACCTACCGCCAGCTGGTCGCCGACCTGGGCGTCACCGCCAAAAGCGCGACGCTGAAGGCGGAGACCCAGTCGACGATCACCGCCGACCTCGACAGCAACCACCAGTCCACGTCCGGTGTGAGCCTCGATGAGGAGATGTCGAACCTGCTCCAGTACCAGCGGGCCTACGAGGCCGCCGCGAAGCTGATGAGCACGATCGACCAGACGCTCAACACCCTGATCAACAACACCGGTCGGTAAGGACAGCTGCCGTGGTCATCCGCGTCACCGAACGCTCGCTCTCCATGAACGCGATGCGCGGGCTGCAGGCGAACCAGGGTCGGCTGAGCAAAACCGAGGAGCAGCTGACCAGCGGAAAGCTGATTTCGAAGCCGTCGGACTCGCCGACCGGCACGATGACCGCGATGCTGCTGCGCAGCGACATGCGCACCCAGGAGCAGTACGCACGCAACGCCGCGGACGGCAAGAACTGGCTCAACACGATCGACTCCACGCTGGGCGCGACGCACGACAACGGTCTGCGTGTCCGCGACCTGATGCTCCAGGGCATGTCGGCCGGCGCCGGCGGCTCGGACACCGCGCGCGCGGGCATCGCGTCGGAGATCGACCAGATCCGCGACGCGATGATCGGCCTGGCCAACACCAAGTACATCGACCGGCCGATCTTCGGCGGCACCACCGAGGGGCCGGCCGCGTACGACACCGACGGCAACTACCTCGGTGACTCCGGCGCGGTCACCAGGACGATCGCCGAGGGCACGAAGCTGCGTGTCGACGCCGGCGGCGAGGAGGTCTTCGGCACCGGGGACAACCAGGTGTTCAAGGTGCTCGCCGACATCTCCGACCACATGAAGAACGACCCGTCGAAGCTGTCGGACGACCTCGACCGCCTGGACACGGCCCTGACCACGATCCGTACCGCGCAGGCCAGCGTCGGTGCGCGCTCGAACCGCGTCGACTCGATGCAGCAGACCGCCAACGACCGGCATCTGGAACTCCAGACCCAGCTGACCGAGATCGAGGACATCGACCTGCCCAAAACCATCACGGACATGACCTTGCAGCAGACCGCGTACCAGGCCGCGCTGGGCGCCACGGCCAAGGTCATTCAGCCTTCCCTGATGGATTTCCTCCGCTAAATGCGGTCCCTAGACGGCGCCAAGCCGATGAGAAACCGACCGATCAGCCCTTTTTGCTCATAATCCAGGAGGAGTACATGTCACCAAGAACCAAGTCCGCGAAGTCTTCCTCTGACATGGCAACCGACATGTCCCTCGAGGCGTCCGCGCAGAACGCGGAGGCGAAGGCCGCGGCTGCCGGCGAGCAGCTGCCGACCATCGAGTTCGTGTCGCCCATGCCGGGCTTCCCGGGGCACAAGAGTTTCGTGCTGGTCCGCCTCGACGAGGTCGGCCTGCTGAACTCGCTGCGCTCAGTGGACGACCCCGAGCTGCGCTTCATCACGATCGCGCCGCACCAGTTCTTCCCGGAGTACGCACCGGAGATCGACGACGAGACGCTGGCCGCGATGGGGACCAAGGACCCCACCCAGCTGCTCGTGCTGTTGATCGTGACTGCCGGTGACACCCCGCGGGACTCGACGGCGAATCTGATGGCGCCGATCGTCGTCGACCCGATGACGATGAAGGCGGCGCAGTGCGTACTGACCGGGAGCAACCTGCCGGTGCGCGCTCCCCTCGCCTGACTCGTCGCTCGGCTACGCTGCGGGTACTCGTCCTCGAGGGGGGATACTGCCCGTGCTCGTGCTGACCCGTCGGCCCGGTGAGAGCGTGATGGTCGGTGATGACGTCGTCATCACCGTGCTCGAAGTCCGGGGGGACGTGGTCCGGCTCGGCATCCGGGCCCCCCGCAGTGTGCCGGTGCATCGGGAAGAGGTCTTTCTCGAGCTGCGTGCCGCCAATCAGGAGGCGGCGTCGTCCAGCGAGGACGCGGTCGAGGCGCTCACCCGCCTGATCGGCAGCGACGGCGAGAAGGGCTGACCGGAGCGGTCTCAGGGCCGCGTTCCGCTGTTTTTGGCGGAGCGCGGCCCCGCACCCGTTTGCCTCCTGTTGTTGGCGGGGTACGTACGGGTGCACATCCGAGTTGTTGAGGAGGCCCCCGGTGTCGTCTGTGACCGAGAATCCCGAGGTCGTGTCGGACAACGTCGGTCAGTCCGACGCGGTGGACGCGGTCGAACTGGCCGAGGTCGTCGAAGAGGGCATCGCGGCCGCGTACGAGCAGGCCGCCGGTGCGCCCGTCGAGGCCGCGCTGGAGACCGTGCTCGACGAGGAGCAGGCCCGCGGCGTCGAGCTGAACGAGGAGTTCGCGCGTCCCTTCGCCGAGGCGATCAGCCGCGGCGAGGATCCCCTCTCGAAGTGAGGCCCGGGGCACCCGCGCCGGTACGGTGGGAGTGGGTGCCCCCACGGAATGCCGCGGCGCTCGGCTGACTTGCAACGGGTGAGCCGTGGAGGCTCCTTCGCCAGGCACCCCCGCCTGGTGACGAGCCCGCTGTCTGGAGAGGTCGCCGTCATGCCGGACCCCGCGGAGCTGTACGAGATCGTCGGCGACTGGGAACCCCCGTCCGACAGTGGGCTGGTGTTGTTGCACGCCCTGGACGGATTCCTCGACGCCGGCTCGGCCGCACAGCTCGCCGCCAACCACCTCGTGGAGACGCTCGACGGCGAGGTCGTCGCGCGCTTCGACATCGATCTGCTGCACGACTACCGAGCGCGCCGCCCACCGATGGTCTTCGTCGAGGACCACTACGAGTCCTACACGCCGCCGCAGCTGGTCGTGCACGCGCTGAAAGACTCCACCGGAGTGCCGTTCCTGCTGCTCACCGGCCCGGAGCCGGACGTCATGTGGGAGCGGTTCACCACCGCCGTCGGCCAGATCGCCGAACGGTTCAGCGTCCGGCTGGTCGTCGGGCTCGGCGGCGTGCCGATGACCGTCCCGCACACCCGGCCCACCACGCTGACCGCCCACGGCACCCGGCCCGAGCTGGTGCGTCGCACCAACGTGTGGCGCGGCAACCTGCGCATTCCCGGCAGCGCCTCGGCCCTGCTGGAGCTGCGCCTCGGCGAACGCGGCCAGGACGCGATCGGCTTCGTCGCGCACGTGCCGCACTACCTCGCGTCGGTGGAGTTCCCGCAGGCCTCGGCCGCGCTGCTCGACGGCGTCGCCGAGGAGACCGGGCTGCTGCTGCCGGTCGGGTCGCTGCACCAGGCCGGGGTCACCCGCCTGCGCGAGATCGACGCCCAGCTCGCCGACGACCCACAGGCCGTCGGTGTGGTCAAGGCGCTCGAGGAGCAGTACGACTCGTTCGTGTCGAACCGTCAGCAGGCCGAGCTCGGCGGCGAACTCGACGAGAACGTGCCGAGCGGGGAAGAGCTCGGCGCCGAACTCGAGCGTTTCCTGGCCCAGCTCGAGCGCGGAGACGACGACAGCCGCTAGGGCCTGTTGGCCTCTGAAGCAGGCCCGAGGTGTCACCGGCGTCCCGGCGGGGAACGGTGTTCGCATGAATCCGCTCGCCAGGACCCGCCACCAACGGCGGCCGCGCTGGGTCGCCTCCGGTTTCTTCTGGGGCGTGCTGGTGCTGGCCGACCTGGCGATCCTCAGCCTGTGGGTCACGCTCGGCACGCTGGTGCTCGGCGCGTTCTTCGCCGGTGGCTTCGTGTGGCGCCGCCGTCGGCTGCTGGCCGCCGGCGTGGCGGCCGGCGGGGCACCGGTCGTGCTCAGCCCGGCCGGCACACCGCTGGAGGCGCCGCCGGCCGGCCTCGTGCCGCCGCCCGCGCCCGGAGGCGATCCCGCCGCGCCGGCGTGAGCTCCTACAGTGGCCGGGTGAGCAAACCGGCGTTGGCGCGGCACCTGGACCTCGAACCGCACCCGGAGGGCGGGTGGTACCGGCAGACCTGGCGGTCACCGGTCTCGTTCGAACCGGCCGGTTACCCCGGCCCCCGTGCGGCCGCGACCGCGATCTACTTCCTGCTCGCGCCGGGCGAGGAGTCCCGCTGGCACGTCGTGCGCTCCGACGAGCTGTGGCTCTGGCAGAGCGGCGGCCCGCTCACGCTGCGGATCGGGTCCGCCCCCGACGCCGACGACGTGCACGCGGTGACGCTCGGCCCCGATCTCGACGCCGGGCAGCAGCTGCAGGCGTTGGTGCCCGGTGGCCAGTGGCAGGCGGCCGCCCCGGCGGGGGAGACGCCGGTGCTGGTGAGCTGTGTGGTGGCGCCCGGGTTCGAGTACGAGGACTGGCAGCTCAGCGAGTGAGCATCGCCACCGGGTAGCCGTCCGGAGTGAGGTGGAGCGCGGCCACGACCTCGAAGCCGAAGCGCTGGTAGAGGCGCCGGCTCGCCGGGGTGGTGGCCTCGAGGTAGGCCGGTTCGCTGATGCGGCCGAGCCGGTGGGCGAGCAGCGCGCTCCCGATGCCGCCCCGGCGCGCGGCGGCCACGACCGCGATGTCGGAGAGGTACCAGTGCGGCCGGGTCGGCCGGAGCCGGTGTTTCGTGCCCGCGGCCGGGTGTTGGTGGCCGGCGTTTTCGCGGGGGTGTTCGGGCCGGGGGTGTTCGGGCCGGGGGTGTTCGGGCCGGGGGTGTTCGGGCCGGGGGTTGGGGCTGGGGTGTTCGGGGCTGGCGTTTTTGTCGGGGTGTTCGGGGCCGGGTTCGGTGGGGTGCGGGGACGGGGCTATCCAGGCGGCGACGCCGAGGATGGGGCCGCCTTCAGCGCGCCGCGCGGTGTCGACCACCCCGCTGACAAAAGCACCATGCAGAAACCCTGCGGTGTAGAACGCGGTGAGCTGCCGAAGCCGGTCACCCCCCTCCCGGGGCACCACCGCCTCCACCACCGCGTCGTCCCGTAACGCGGCCGCGACGATCGCGGCGCACGCCGGGATCTCCTCGCGCAGAGCTGGGCGGATGATCACACTCATCGGCGACTCCTCACCTGGTACCCCAGCGTCCCAGCCGAACCGACCCACTTAGAGCGGCTATCCACAGATTCGCGCCGTTCCCGTTCCCACCCGGGCGCAGCGGTCACCGTGAGCACATGGAGTCTTGGGACGCACTGCTGCGGCGGCAACACGGTGCGGCGACCCGCGATCAGCTGCTCGCCCACGGGTTCACCCGCGGGCACTGGTCCGCCCAGGTCGCCGCGAGTCGCTGGCAGCGCCCGATTCCCGGCATCTACGTGGTGTTCAACGGCCCACTGCCGAGGATGACGCGGTACTGGGTGGCGGTCCTGCACGCCGGCCCGGGTGCCGCGCTGAGCCACCGCACCGCCGGTCTGGTGTGGGGTCTGATCCCCGAACGACGTGAGCAGGCCATCCACGTCACGATCGTCCGGCCGCGCAATGCCCGCTCCCGACGAGGTCTGGTGGTGCACCGCTCCCGCGTGCCTTTCGTGCCGGCCGGGTCACCCCCGTGTACGGGCGTCGCGCGCACCGCCGTCGACCTGTGCGCGACCGCACGCACCCCGGCCGACCGGGCCGCCGTGCTCGGTCGGACGGCCCAGCAGTATCCCCAAGCGCTGCGCGAGGCCCGCGACTTCGCACGCGCCCACCCGAGAATGCCCGGACGCGACGAGTTCTTCGCCGTGCTGGCCGACGTGGAGGGCGGCGCGCACTCGGCACTCGAGTGGCTGTTCCTGGTCGACGTCGAACGGGCTCACGGACTCCCCGGCGGCGAGCGCCAACGCGCCGTGAACGGCACCCGCCAGGACGTCGGCCTGGTGGAGTTCCGCACGACGATCGAACTCGATGGTCGCGCGGCGCACGAGCCGATCCCCGCGCGTTGGCGCGACCTGGCGCGGGACAACGCGGCGGGTCGACGACGGGAGATCACCCTGCGGTACGGCTGGCAGGACGTGCGATGGCGCCCCTGCGCCGTAGCGGCGGAAGTCGCGGAGACGATCCGAGGCGGAGGCTGGACCGGTGTGCCCACTCCGTGCGGCCCGAACTGCGAGGTAGCCGCCGCGTGGCCCTTACCGCCCGACTCGTGATTTGTACGTGGTCGCCAGCCAAGCGGTCCCGAAAGGGCGTGTCCGAGGCTGCCGGATGGGGTCCGCTTGATTCGGTGGAGGCGAGCTTTTCCCGCGAGAGGTGCAGCGGTCCCGTAAGGGCAGGCTCTGCCCCACTCTTTCGGGCCCGCTGTGAGGTGTGATGGGTGCGAGCTCTTTCCGGGCAGCGGTTTCTCGGGGCGTATTCTGGCTCGCCATTTCGGGGGCGTGTGCGGCTTGCCCTTCTCCGGCGTAGCGGTCCCTCTAGGGTGGGCTCTGGCCCACCATTTCGGGTCCGCTCTACAGCGCTCGGATCTAGAGGGGCGGGGTGGGCGTGTCTAGCTCGCCGTTTCGGGCCCGGATCGGGGGATGAGGGGTCAGCCCTTCCTGCACGAGGTGCAGCGGTCCCGAGAGGGCGTGCCCTGGCCTGCCAGTTAGGGACTGTTTCGAGTGGCTCCGACCTAGCGATGTCTGAGCTGCCGGGCGCGGCCCCAAGTGGTCCCGAAGCGGCGTGCCAGGACTGGCCTAAACGGGACCGCTTCGGGTGGCGCCGGCGGAAGTACCCATTCCGTGCCCCAAGGGCGCCGAATTCAGCCGGCCCTCGTGAATCTGGGCACACACCGAACATGGCCTGTCCAAAGCCCGGCGAAGCGGTCCCCTCGAAATCCCGGCGAAGCGGTCCCCTAAAGCCCGGCGAAGCGGTCCCCCTGAAGCCGGGCGAAGCGGTCCCCTAATTGCGTGCTATGACGTGGCGTTATGGGACCGCTTCAAGGTCGTGCTCCTCGGTCGCCTCTCTGCGCGCCCGAAAGGGCCGGGTTCGAACCGCGGTTACGCCGAAGCACGGCAGCTTTCAATTCGGGCTGTCTGCCCCCGGCCCAGTTTTCCGTGCGGGCTGCGGTCGAGGGGGCGCGTGAAGCGGTCCCTCGATGGCGTGCTCTGACCCGCCATTTCGGGTCCGCTTCGGGTGGTGTGAGGGCCCGATCTCATTGCACGTAGCGGTCTGTGAGGGCGCGCTCCGGGCGGTCCCGTTACGGCGCGCTCTAGCTCGCCGTAACGGGACCACTTGCCGCGCTGGTGGGCGATACACGCATCGCGCCGTGCTCGCATCGCGCCGTGCTCGCATCGCGCCGTGCTCGCATC
>NZ_BAAAGX010000039.1:0-20808 GCF_039524755.1 Cryptosporangium japonicum | reverse complement strand
AATGATCGACCTCGCCACCCTCACCCTCTGGCTTTGAGGACAGGCCCTAGGGGCCACCCGGCCGGACCAGGCCGCTCTCGTAGGCGAAGACGGTCGCCTGCACCCGGTCGCGCAGGCCGAGCTTGCCGAGGATTGCGTTCATGTGCGTCTTGACCGTGCTCGTGGTGACCACCAGCGCGGCGGCGATCTCGCCGTTCGACAGGCCCTTGGCGACCAGCCGGAGAACGTCGCGCTCGCGCCGGGTGAGCGAACTCAGCCGCGCGCCCGACCCGGGCTGCCTCGGTGGTGCGGCGAACGCGGTCGCCAGCGTGCTCGTCGCGGCGGGGCTGCTCGGCACCGCGCCCTCGGCGGCGCGGAGGATCACCTCGAGGACGGTGCTGCGCCGGGCGTCGGCGCGCAGGAAGCCGATGGCTCCGGCGCGGAGCACGGCGCGCAGCTCGGCGTCGGGAGGCCCGGCGGCCAGCGCGATCAGCCGGCTCGGCCGCCCGGCGGCGTCCATCACCTCGCGCGCCATCAGCGCGGTCAGGTCGGGCCGGCCCGGGAACCGCCCGACCAGGACGACGTCCGGCTGAGCGCGGTCGAGCAGCCCGAGCCGGTCCCGGCCGGCCACCTGGTCGGTGAGAACGTCGAAACTCGGCTCCGACTCGAGGAGACCCGCCGTCCGGTGCAGTCCCGGATCCCGATCGCCACCGACCACCGCGATCCGGGCTCGGTAGCGCTCCGCGGGCCGGGTACGTGGCATCACCGGCGCAGCGATTGGGTCACCCCCGTCTGGTCGTTTTCGCCGTCCGATGCGTACCACATTGGGAGGTGATCTGCGCGTACTTCCCGCCACTATCTGTTACTTATCGGTCGTGTCGCGTTACCAACCGAAGGTTCGGGCGTTGAGCTGTTCGTGTGGCGGGGAAACGGAACCGGACGTCGGGTGGCCGTGCTGAGTGCACTGGCCGTTCCCGCGTTCCTGCTCGGTGCCGCGATCGCCGAACCCCCGTCCGGCGCGCACGACACCGTTCGAGCCGAATCCGCGCCCGGTCGCGCGGCGCTCGACGCCGGCCCGTCGGCCTCGCCGGCGGTGTCCCCGGCCGGGAAGAGCCGCGCCCGGGACGCCGCCGTGGCGCCCGCCGCCACGTCGCCACCACGGAACAGTGGCGACGTGGCGGCCAGGCTCACCGTGCGGATCGTCGTTCCGGACGGCCCGTTCACCACCGACGAACTGGTGCGTTTCCGCGTGCGGTGGTCGGACGGCAGCGGCCGCTACGCCGGTCTCACCGAGAGCTGGGGCGACGGCACCGCCGCCAGCTCGGCCGAGGTGGTGAGCTGCACGGGGCAGCCGGGGGCGCACGCCGACGAGCTCACCACCACGCACCGGTTCCCGGCCGGCCGCTTCCGGGTCCGGCTCACGGTCGCGACGGCCGACTGCCACGGCCGCACCGAGGAACGCACCGCCGAGGTGACGATCCAGGTCGACGCGCCGACCGTCGAGCCGCAGACCGATACCCAGACCAGCGCACCGGCCCAGCCGTCGCCGTCCTCCGAAGCCCCGTCACCCGGTCCGGACGCGTCCTCCGGCGTGCCGCTGCCGCTCCCCACCGTGGAGCCTCTCGTCAGCCCGTGAGCGGTGGTAGCCCTTCCTCCGTACCGCCGAGGCCGACCGCACCGATTCGGACACGCCGTAGGGGTCCGCGCGCGATGAGTGGATGCGCGAGGGCAGACTGAAGGTGTGCCCGAGCTACCGGAGGTCGAGGCGCTCGCGGCCTACCTGCGCGAGCGGGCGGTCGGCCACGCCATCACGCGGGTCGACGTCGCCGCGATCGGGGTGCTCAAAACCTACGATCCGACGCCGCTCTCGCTGCACGGCGCGGTGATCACCGGAGCCACCCGGCACGGCAAGTTCCTCGACCTCGACGTCGGGGGCATCCACCTGGTGGCTCACCTCGCCCGCGCCGGCTGGTTGCACTACCGCGACAAGCTGCCGCCCGCGCCGCCGAAGCCCGGCCGCGGACCGATCGCGTTGCGCGTGCACCTCGACGACGAATCCGGCTTCGACCTCACCGAGGCCGGCACGAAGAAGAGCCTGGCCGTGTACCTGGTCCGCGATCCGAACGAGGTGCCCGGCGTCGCGCGCCTCGGGCCCGACGCGCTGGCGGTCTCCGAGGCGGAGTTCACCGAGCGTATTCGGAGCCATCGCGGCCAGATCAAGGGTGTGCTCACCGATCAGACCGTGATCGCCGGTGTCGGAAATGCTTATTCCGACGAAATCCTGCACGTCGCGAAGCTTTCTCCGTTCGCGATCGCGAGTCGCTTGAATGACGAGGAGATCGCTCGGCTGTACGGTGCTCTCCGATCGGTCGAGAGCGACGCCGTCGAGCGCAGCATCGGCCAGGGTTCGGCAACGCTGAAGGCGGAGAAGCGCTCCGGGCTGCGTGTCCACGCGCGGACCGGTTTGCCGTGCCCGGTGTGTGGAGACCTCGTTCGCGAGGTTTCGTTCGCCGACCGGTCGCTGCAGTACTGCCCGACCTGCCAGACGGGTGGCAAGCCACTCGCCGACCGCAGAATGTCCAAGTTGATCCGGTGAAGTCCATGCAGTCAGTAATGAGTCCCACCAGTCACCGGTGTCCCTGGTTTCGCACCAGGGGAAGGAGCGCTACCGTGCTTCATCCGACGGGTGACCGAAGTGGGGAGTGGACCTTCGTGCGGTCGAGGCGACAGTCGTGACCCAGCGCGCTGAGCGGACACCGTCACCTACTTCACAGCCAACTTCTACGAAGAACGGCCGTATGCCCGACCTCGCCGCTCCACCCGCACCTTCGGCTGTCGCCCCGCCGTCAACCATCGCCCCTGTTCCGGTCGAGCCTCCGGAGGCGGTCGCGAACGCGCTGGCGCCGACTCTGGAGAGCAGCCTGGTACTCGAACCCGGGGGTGTGCAGCGCTCGCCCCGTACGCGGAGCGGCACCCGGCACCCGCGTTGGGCCAACCGGTACCGGTGGCTGCTGCTCCTGCTCGACTTCCTGAGCTGCTCGGCGGCGGGCTGGTTCGTCATCAACTCCTACGACCAGGCCGGCTCCGGCTTCTTCGACCGGGACGTCCTGAACTGGACCGCGCTGGTCATTCTGCCGGCGTCCTGGGTCCTGACGCTCTGGGTGCACGGCGCGTACGAGAGCCGGTACCTCGGCCTCGGTCCGGACGAGTTCAAGCGCGTGGTCAAGGCGATCATCACGCTCACCGCGATCGTCTGTTTCCTGGCGTTCACGCAGAAGGCCGACCTGTCGCGTCTGTCGGTGGGCACGGTGCTGCCGCTCACCGCGGTGGTGACGCTGCTCGTGCGATTCGGGACGCGCAAGGTGCTGCACGTCGTGCGCAAGCGCGGCCGGGCGTCGCAGCGCATCCTGCTGGTCGGCACCCTCGGCGAGGCGCTGTCGGTCTACCGGATCACCACCCGCAACCCGAACGCCGGCCTGGTGCCGGTCGGCATCTGCCTCACCGAGCCCACCACCGAGGTGGCGTCGCTGCCGATCCCGGTGTTCAACGGCAAGGTCGAACCGCTGGACCGGGTGAAGCAGGTCGGCGCCGACACGATCGCGGTCTGCGGTGCCCGCGGCGTCACGCCGGACGCGCTGCGCCGGCTCGCGTGGCAGCTCGAGGGCAGCGGCATCGAGCTGGTCGTCGCGCCCGCGCTCACCAACATCGCCGGTCCCCGGGTGCACATCCGCCCGGTCGAGGGCCTGCCGCTGCTGCACGTGGAAGAGCCGACGATCTCCGGTGTCGGCTGGCTGCTCAAGGGCCTGCTCGACCGGCTGGCCGCGTTCGTCGGCCTGCTGCTGATCTCGCCGATCCTCGGTGCGGCGGCGCTGGCGATCAAGATCTCCGACCCCGGCCCGGTCTTCTTCCGGCAGGCCAGGGCCGGCCGCGGTGGCGAGACGATCCGGGTCTGGAAGTTCCGGACGATGTACGTCGACGCCGAACAGCGCCTGGCCGAGCTGCTCGGCAGCAACGAGACCGACGGACTGCTGTTCAAGATGGCGAACGACCCGCGGATCACCCGGGTCGGGCACTTCCTGCGCAAGACCTCGATCGACGAGCTGCCGCAGCTGATCAACGTGCTGCTCGGCGAGATGTCGCTGGTCGGGCCCCGCCCGCTGCCGGTGAAGAACGAGGAGTTCAACGGGGACGTCCGGCGCCGGATGCTGGTGCGGCCGGGCATCACCGGGCTCTGGCAGGTGTCGGGGCGGTCGAACCTCTCCTGGGAGGACGCGGTCCGGCTCGACCTGTACTACGTCGACAACTGGTCGCTCGCGTTCGACTTCATGATTCTCTACAAAACGCTCTTCGCTGTCATGAAGCGGGACGGGGCGTACTGACCGGTTCGCTCGCGCGGCCTACGTCACACCCCCCATCATGAGCGGATGAGCAGCGCCGCTCCCGTGTCCCCGACCGCGGGTGCCGTCGCCGCGGTCGTTCTGGTTGCGGTCCTGTTGGGCGTCGCACTGGTCCTGCGGTCGCGGAAGCGACGGGTCATCGCGACGCCCACCCAGCGGGCGACCTACCAGGTCTTGCACGTGGCGAGCCTGGCCGCGCCGCCGCTGCGGTCGGGCCTCACCGAGGCGACCGCCGCGAAAGCGATCCGTCCGCTGCACCAGCTGCTCGGCGGCGCCGCGGTCGGCCTGGTCGCGCCCGACCGGGTGCTGGCCTGGGACGGCCCGGGCGAGCACCACGCCCCGGCCGTGTTGAAGGCGCTCGAAGGCACCGGGCGGGTCGTCGCGCTGCATGCCGAGGACCTGCTCTGCGACCTCCTCGAATGCCCGGTCCGCGGCGCGGTCGTGGTGCCGCTGTCGACCGGCGAGGACATGGCCGGCGCGCTGGTCGCGATCGTCGACACCGACCCGGTGCCCGGCCTGGTGCGTGCCGCCGTCGAGACCGCCGACTGGGTGTCCGCGCAGCTGGCCTTCGCCGAGCTCGACGTCTCCCGCGAGCGGCTGGCCGAGGCGCAGTTACGGGCGTTGCGGGCGCAGATCAGCCCGCACTTCATCTACAACGCGCTGTCCGCGATCTCCGCGCTGGTCCGCACCGACCCGGAGCGCGCGCGTGAGCTGATCGAGGAGTTCGCCGAGTTCGTCCGCTACAGCGTCCGGGCGCACGGCGAGTACACGACGCTCGCGGAGGAGCTGCGCTCGATCGACCGGTACCTACTGATCGAGCGGGCCCGCTTCGGCGAGCGGCTCCAGGTGCGTCTGCAGGTCGCGCCCGAGGTGCTGCCGGTCGTCGTCCCGTACCTGTGCCTGCAGCCGCTGGTGGAGAACGCGGTCCAGCACGGGCTGGCGGGTAAGGCCGGCACCGGGACGGTCAGCATCGTGGCGTCCGACGCCGGGTCGGAGTGCCTGATCAGCGTCGAGGACGACGGCGTCGGCATGGACCCCGATCAACTCAAACGCACCGACGACAACCGGAGCGCGCACGTCGGCCTGACTAATGTGGACGACCGATTGCGCTCGGTGTTCGGACCGGGCTGCGGCCTGGTCGTCGAGACCGCGCCGGGCGCCGGCACGAAGGTGAGCATGCGGGTACCGAAATTCCAGCCGGGAGTCCGAGTGGTGAGTGGGTGGGCATCGTGAAGGGACTCCGCGTCCTCGCCGTCGACGACGAGCCGCTCCAGCTCGACGAGCTCGCGTATCTGCTCCGCGGCGACCAGGGTGTCTCGGAGGTCGTGACCGCCGGCGACACCACCGAGGCGCTCCGCCACCTGCGCGACCGGGGCGTCGACGTCGTGTTCCTCGACATCCGGATGCCCGGTCTGGACGGCATGGAGCTGGCCCGGTTGCTCGGGCGCTTCGCGTCGCCGCCGGCCGTGGTGTTCGTCACCGCGCACGACGATCGCGCGGTGGACGCTTTCGACCTCGGCGCCGCCGACTACCTGCTCAAACCGGTGCGTGCCGATCGGCTGGCCGAAGCCGTCCGACGCGCGGCGCGGGCGCGGGTGGCCAGCACCGGTCCGCAGCCCCAGCCCGAGACGGGCGCCGACGACGTGATCCCGGTGGAGCTGGCCGGCACCACCCGGATGCTGCCCCGTTCGTCGGTGCGGTGGGTCGAGGCGCACGGCGACTACGCCCGGCTGCACACCGCGGACGGGAACCACCTGGTGCGGGTGCCGCTCTCGCTGCTCGCCGAACGCTGGGCCGACGCCGGGTTCGTCCGCATCCACCGCTCGTACCTGGTGGCGCTGCGGGTCATCGCCGAGCTGCGGCTGGGCTCCAGCGGGTACGTGGTGGTCGTGGACGGCCGGGAGTTACCGGTCAGCCGCCGGCACACCCGTGAGCTCAAGGATCGTCTGGTGCGGGCCGCGAAGACGGGATGGCGCTGACCGTGGAAGAGAGCAGTCGTCCCCAGCGCGTCCGCGTCGTGCTCGGCGACATGCCGCAGGCGCGACGCACCCCGCCGGTGCGGGCCGAGCTCGACCAGCAGACCGGCGTCGGCGAAGTGCTGGTTCGCGGGCTGGTGCGGGCGCAACTGGGGCTCGCGGTCCGGATGGCCGCGCTGGTCGCGCTCACGGTCGGCTCGCTGCCGCTGGTGTTCGCACTCTTCCCCGGGCTGGCCGAGACGACGTTGTTCGGCATCCGGCTGCCGTGGCTGCTGCTCGGTGTCGCCGCCTACCCGCTGTTCGTCGGCGCCGGCTGGATCTACACCCGGGGCGCCGAGCGCAACGAGCGCGACTTCGTCGAGTTGGTCGAGAGATCGTGACCGTGAACGTCGCCGGCTTGGTGGCCGTGGTCGCCGTCACCCTGGCGACGATCGCGCTCGGGCTCTACGGCGTCCGCCTGGCCCGCACCACCAGCGACTTCCTCGTCGCCAGCCGCGCGGTGAGCCCGACCTGGAACGCGGCGGCGATCAGCGGCGAGTACCTGTCGGCGGCCAGCTTCCTCGGCATCGCCGGTCTGGTGATGAAGAACGGCGTCGACATGCTCTGGTACCCGGTGGGGTTCGCCGCCGGGTACCTCGCGCTGTTGCTGTTCGTCGCCGCGCCGCTGCGCCGCTCCGGTGCCTACACGCTGCCGGACTTCGCCGAGACCCGGCTCGCCTCACCCCGGCTGCGGTCGCTGACGACCGCGTTCGTCGTCTTCATCGGCTGGTTCTACCTGGTGCCGCAGCTGCAGGGCGCCGGGCTGACGCTCGGCACCGTGACCGGCGCGCCCTACTGGGTCGGTGCGGTCGGGGTCGCGATCGTCGTCACCGCGAACGTGGCCGGCGGCGGCATGCGCTCGATCACGTTCGTCCAGGCGTTCCAGTACTGGCTCAAGCTCACCGCGATCGTGTTCCCGGTCGCCGTCCTGCTGCTGGCCTGGCAGGCCGATCAGCGGGCCGAGCTCGCCCCGCCGACCGCGCCGGTGTTCCGGGCCGCGACCGACGTGACCGTCCGCACGCCGGTGCGCGTCGAGGTGGCCCAGCCGGTCACGATCCAGGCCGACGGCCGGATCGACGGCACTGACCGGACGGGCACGACCACGCTCGCCGCGGGCACGCACGAGATCGGTCCGGCCACGGTCACGTTCCCGGCCGACGCCGCGGTGCCCCACCTCGTCGGCCTGGCCGCGCGGAACGGCACCAGCTGGCTCACCCCGTCCACCACCGGGGGATCCGCGCTGTTCGGCGTCTACTCGCTGATCCTCGCGACGTTCCTGGGAACGATGGGGCTGCCGCACGTCCTCGTGCGCTTCTACACCAACCCCGACGGCGCGGCCGCCCGCCGCACGACGCTCGTCGTGCTGGGCCTGCTCGGCACGTTCTACCTGTTCCCCGCGCTGTACGGCGCACTCGGCCGGGTCTACACGCCGGAGCTGTTCATGACCGGCAACACCGACGCGGTCGTGCTCGTGCTGCCCGGCGCGATGCTCGACGGGTTCGCGTCGTCGCTGGTCGGCGGCCTGGTGGCGGCGGGTGCGTTCGCCGCGTTCCTGTCGACGGCGTCGGGGCTGCTCGTCTCGGTGGCCGGTGTGCTCGCCGCCGACGTGCTCGGCGCGCCCGACGTCAGCCGGTCGGCCGGTTCGGTCGCCGGGTTCCGCTGGGCCGCGGTACTGGCCGGAGCGGTGCCGACGGTGCTCGCGCTGCAGCTGCACGGCCTCGACGTGTCCCAGGTGGTGGGACTGGCGTTCGCGGTGGCCGCCTCGAGCTTCTGCCCGCTGCTGGTGCTCGGCATCTGGTGGCGCGGGCTGACCGACCTCGGCGCGGCCGCCGGTCTGCTGGTCGGAGGGGGTGCTGCGGCCGTCGCGGTGCTGCTGGCGGTGGCGGGGCCGACGCTCACCGGATGGCCGGCCGCGCTGGTGGCCCAACCGGCGGCCTGGACGGTTCCCCTGGCCTTCGCGGTGATGGTTACGGTGTCCATGGCGACGCGACGCAGAATTCCCGGGAACGTCGGCGCAATGATGCTTCGACTACACGCTCCAGAGTCGCTCCGTCACTGATAGTTGCGATTCACCGATCGTTTCGAGGAATAGCCTCCTGTGCCCCAGAATGGTGATTCCGTTAGGGGCGCGACCCGAGAGGACGGGAACCATGCACCGTTTCCGCGATACCACCCAGGGTGGATCCGTGCGGCGCACCGGCCGTTCCCAGCTATCCGAAGGGATGCGTGCGCAACACGATCCGCTGACCGCGGGGCTGCCCTGGTACGGCTGGCTGTTCGACCGCATCCTCGTCCACACGCCTGACGTCGCGGCGGTGCTGGAGGTCGGCGCCGGTGCCGGGTTGCTGTGGACGTACAACTACGACCGCTTACCGATGGCCTGGTGGGTCTGGCTCACCGACACCAACCCGGACGTGGTCACCGAACTGCGTAACGCGGTCGACGGCGCGCCGCAGGTCACCGTCGCCCAAGGCGACCTCGCCGACCTTCCGCTCGGCGACTCGGCGTTCGACACCGTCGTCGCGAACCACCTGCTCGAAGTGCTCGACGACCCGATGCCCGCGCTGGACGAGTTCGACCGGGTGCTCCGGCCGGGCGGGTCGATCGTGCTGGCCGCGGACGGCCCCACGCACCTGATCGAGCTCGACCGGCTGCTGGCCGGGCGGGTCGAGGGCTGGCGTCCGTTGGACGTGCCCCGCTTCCACCTCGGCAACGGCGCGCTCGTGCTGGCCGAACGGTTCGCCGGGGTGCGTCAGGAGCGGTTCGCCGACGGTTTCCGGCTGCTCGATCCCGACACCGTGATGATGCTGCTGGCCGCGGTCTGCGGACGGCGGCTCTCGGTCGAGCACGCCGCGGAGATCCGGGCCGAGGTAGCCGCCGTCATCGACCGCGACGGCCACTTCCATCTCACCACCGACACCGGCCTTTTCGTCGCCACCGCGCATTAGTGGGCTCCCGGCTCAAGCTTTAGATGCCCGCTTCGCGGGCATCTTTTGGAGATGACACCGGTACGCTTCGCTGCCCGCACGCTGCTGGGCTACACGTTCGTCCGTGGGGGCTACGCCGCTCTGCGTGACCCCGGAGAATCCGCGGAAGCCGTTCGGCCGCTGGTCGAGCGGGTCTCCAACCAGTTCCCCTCGGTGCCCAAGGACCCGGCCACCGTGGTGCGCGCCACCGCGGCCGTCCAGATCCTGGCCGGTACCGCGCTCGCGTTCGGCCGCGCGCCGCGCCTGTCGGCGCTCCTGCTCGCCGGTTCGCTCGTGCCGGCCGGCGGCATCCTTCCGCACAAGTCGGCCGACGCCTCGCCGGAGACCAAGGCCAGGCAGCGCGCCGAGTTCGAGAAGAACCTCGCCGTCCTCGGTGGCCTGGTGCTGGCCGCCGTCGACACACAGGGCCGCCCGAGCCTGTCCTGGCGGGCCCGACGTGCGGCCAAGGACGCCCGCAAGGCGACCGAGCACGCCGCCAAGTCGGCCCGGAAGTCGACCGAACACGCGGCCAAGTCGGCCCGGAAGTCGACCGAGCACGCCGCCAAGGTCGCGCGCGAGAAGCTCCCCGTCTGATCCCGACCGCCGGGCGCTGTGACCCAGGCCACTGAGCGCAGCCGCGTGACCGCTCGTCGCAACTAGCTGCACACACAGCGTCCGGACCGGTCAAGCACCTCTAGCGTGCGGGCACCCCACTCTGATCACCGGGGAGGTGCCCGCATGTCCACCGATGTCCAGCCCACGGACGCCGACGCTCCTGACGAACGAGCTGCCCGCGCGCTCGCGATGCAGGCGAGTCCGGAGTTCGCCGAACTTCGCCGCACGATCCGCCGCTTCATCTTCCCGATGACCGTGGCTTTCTTGGCCTGGTATCTGCTCTACGTCCTGCTGTCCGCCTACGCGCGTGACTTCATGGCCAGCAAGGTCGTCGGCAACATCAACGTCGCGCTCGTCTTCGGCGTGCTGCAGTTCGTTTCGACGTTCCTCATCGCCTGGCTCTACTCGCGCTACGCGTCGCAGCGGTTCGACCCGCTCGCCGAGCAGATCAAGGCCGAACTCGACGCCGAGGCGGCCCCGGCCGCCACGACGACCACGACGACCACTACGCCCGCCCCGACCGCCTCGGAGACCAAGGCGGCCAAGGACGCAGAGACCACCAAGCCCGCCGCGTCCGGGGAGGCAGCTGAATGACCGTCGACACGATCCTCGCCGCCGAGGCGAGCGGTACGAGCTCCGGCGCCAGGACGCTCACGATCGTCCTGTTCCTCGTGTTCGTCGCCGCGACGCTCGGCATCACGATCTGGGCCAGCCGCCAGACCCGCACCGCCACCGACTTCTACGCCGGTGGCCGCAGCTTCTCCGGCTTCCAGAACGGCCTGGCCATCGGCGGCGACTACATGTCCGCGGCGTCGTTCCTCGGCATCGCCGGCATCATCGCGCTGAACGGGTACGACGGCTTCCTGTACTCGATCGGTTTCCTCGTGGCCTGGCTGGTCGCGTTGCTGCTCGTCGCCGAGCCGCTGCGTAACTCCGGCCGCTTCACGATGGCCGACGTGCTGTCGTTCCGGATGCGTCAGCGCCCGGTCCGCACGGCGGCGTCGCTCTCGACGATCGTCGTCTCGATCTTCTACCTGCTCGCGCAGATGGTCGGCGCGGGCGCGCTGGTGGCCCTGCTGCTCGGCATCAAGGCCGGGGAGACGTTCCTCGGCATGACCGCCGACACCGCCAAGATCGTCACGATCGTGCTGGTCGGCGCGCTGATGATCGTCTACGTGACGGTCGGCGGCATGAAGGGCACCACCTGGGTGCAGATCGTCAAGGCCGCGCTGCTGATGACCGGCGCCGCGCTGATGACGCTGCTGGTGCTGTGGAAGTTCAACTTCAACATTTCGACGATGCTGGGCGAGGCCGCCGAAGCCTCCGGCAAGGGCCAGGCGTTCCTCGAGCCGGGTCTGCGCTACGGCGTCGAAACCGCGGGTGACGCGACCAAGACGCTGATCAGCAAGCTCGACCTGATCAGTCTCGGCCTCGCGCTGGTGCTCGGCACCGCCGGTCTCCCGCACATCCTGATCCGCTTCTACACGGTGCCGACCGCACGGGCCGCCCGGACGTCGGTCAACTGGGCGATCACGCTGATCGGCATCTTCTACCTGATGACGCTCGCGCTCGGCTTCGGCGCCGCGGCGCTCGTCGGCGGGAAGGCGATCGCGGCCCAGGACGCGGCCGGTAACACCGCGGCACCACAGTTGGCCGAGGAACTCGGCAAGGAGTACGCCGGCAACGGCGGCGGCGCGGTGCTCCTCGCGGTCATCGCGGCGGTGGCGTTCGCGACGATCCTCGCCGTGGTCGCCGGTCTGACGCTGGCCTCCAGCTCCTCGCTCGCGCACGACTTCTACGCGAACGTCATCAAGCGCGGACAGGTCGACGAGCGCAAGGAAGTCAACGTCGCGAAGATCTCCGCGTTCGTGATCGGTGCGATCTCGATCGTCCTGGCGATCTTCGCGCAGCAGCTCAACGTGGCGTTCCTCGTCGCGTTGGCGTTCGCGGTGGCGGCGTCGGCGAACCTGCCGGCGATCCTGCTCTCGCTGTTCTGGAAGCGGTTCAACACCACCGGCGCGACCGCCGGCATCTACGGCGGTCTGATCGCCGCCGTCGGGCTGGTGTTCTTCTCGCCGGTCGTGTCGGGCAAGGGCGTGAGCCCGACCACCGGCAAGAGCCTGTCGCTGTTCCCCGCGGACGTGGACTTCCACTGGTTCCCGCTGGACAACCCCGGTCTGGTCTCTATCCCGATCGGGTTCGCCTGCGCGATCATCGGTACGTACCTGTCCAAGGAAAGCGACAAGGACAAGTGGGCCGAGCTCGAGGTCCGGTCGCTGACCGGCTCCGGCGCGGTCTGAGGTTCTTCCCCGCCACGCGGCGGCGTTCCACCCCTCGTCCGGGAGGGTGGGGCGCCGCCGCGTTGGTTTCTCCGAGGGCTGGGTACTCTGGCCCAACCACAGCCGACACACCCGGGGCGGTCGCACGCAGATGGCACAGCGGTACGGAACCGGCGACCGAATCTTGTTGACGGGCGGCGCCGGGTTCGTCGGTTCCCATCTCAGCGACGCGCTGCTCGCGCGTGGAGCCGAAGTCGTCGTCGTCGACAATTTCCTGACCGGTAGCCGCGAGAACATCGCGCACCTGGTCGACGAACCCCGGTTCACGCTGGTCGAGGCCGACGTGATCGACGGTCTCCCGGTCACCGGCCGGTTCGACGCTGTGCTGCACTTCGCCTCGCCGGCGTCGCCGACCGACTTCGAGAAGCTCGCCTTCGAGGTCATGAAGGTCAACTCGGCCGGCACGTTCCACTGTCTGGAGCTCGCCCGCGAGCAGGGTGCCCGGCTCGTGCTGGCGTCGACGTCCGAGGCCTACGGCGACCCCGAGGTGCACCCGCAGCCGGAGACCTACCGGGGCAACGTCAACCCGATCGGTCCGCGCTCGGTCTACGACGAGGCGAAGCGGTTCGCCGAGGCCGCGGCCGCCGGCTACCGCCGCATCCACGACGTCGACACCGGCATCGTCCGGATCTTCAACACGTACGGGCCGCGGATGCGCCCGGACGACGGCCGGGCCATCCCGACGTTCGTGTCGCAGGCGCTGGCCGGCGCACCGATCACCGTGCACGGCACCGGTGGCCAGACGAGGTCGATCTGCTACGTCTCCGACCTGGTCGACGGCATCCTGGCGATGCTCGACTCGGCCGAGCCGGGCCCGGTGAACCTGGGCAGCGAGCACGAGCTCACAATGCGCGAGCTGGCCGAGACGATCGTCGAGCTCACCGGGTCGCGGTCCACGATCAGCTACCTCCCGCGGCCCACCGACGACCCGGAACTGCGTCGTCCCGATCTCACCCGGGCCCGTGAGCTGCTCGGCTTCGCCCCGGCGGTGAGCCCGGCCGACGGTCTGGCCCGCACGATCGAGTGGTTCGCAACTGTCGCTTCCCCGACGTCAGCGCTCTGACCAGGTAAAACGCCTCCTCGCGGTGCGGTGGTACGTCAGCGCGACAACAGTTCTCCTCGACGGCCGTCTATACGCTGGATTTCGCCCGGAACCGGCGATACAGCGAAAGACGACCCCCCAAAGCGAGGAGCACCCCCCGTGGCGCGCACCGAACCCCCCGCGTCGAAACCACGCGTCACCCGAGGAACCGTTTACGGCGCTCCCGGCGCGCCTCCGACGCCCCGCAAGGCCAAGCCGCGCTGGGGCCGCATTGCCCTCGTGATCGGTGGTCTGGCCGCCGTGATCGTCCTCGTCGTGGCCGGCTGCGGCTACGCGTACGTCACCAACCTGGACGAGAAGCTGCACCGCACCGACGCGTTCTCCGGTCTCGACGACCGGCCGGGCAAGTCGGTCAGCGGGACGCAGAACATCCTGTTCCTCGGCTCGGACTCCCGCGACGGCGCGGACTACGACCCGAAGGGCTCCCCGAAGACCGGCGCCGCGGGCAAGAACGAGCGCAGCGACGCGATCATGGTTCTGCACATCCCGGCGGACCACAAGAAGGCGTACATCATCTCGATCCCCCGGGACACCTACGTGTCGGTGCCCGAGTTGGACGGGCACGGTGGCGCTCGCGCCAAGATCAACGCGGCGTTCTCCTGGGGCGGTATCCCGCTCACCGTGAAGACCGTCGAGAACTTCACCGGCGTCAAGATCGACCACGTCGTGAAGATCGACTTCAACGGCTTCAAGGACATGACGAACGCGCTCGGCGGCGTCGACGTCACGGTCAACAAGACCGTCACCGACCCGCGCAGCAAGCGGACGTTCAAGGCCGGCGTGAACCACCTGGACGGCGACGCCGCGCTCGACTACGTCCGCCAGCGCTACGGTCTGCCGAACGGCGACTTCGACCGCGTGCAGCGTCAGCAGATCTTCCTGCGGGCGCTGATGCAGAAGGCCACCGACTCCGGCACGCTGAGCAACCCGGTGAAGCTCAAGAGCTTCCTGGACGCCGCGACCAAGTCGCTGACCGTCGACAACGACTTCTCGCTCAAGGACATGGCGTTGGAGTTCCGCAGCCTGCGTCCGGGTGACATCTCGTTCATCACGTCGCCGCACAAGGGCTCGCAGAACATCGACGGGCAGAGCGTCGTGGTCTCGGACAAGGAGAAGGCGATCGCGCTCTGGGGCGCGGTGGAGAAGGACACGGTGGCCGACTGGCTCGCCGCGAACCCGGCCAACAACGCGACCAAGGGTCGCTGAGCGTTCACCAGGACGGCCCGTCGACACCTCGTCGACGGGCCGTTGCTCGTTGTTACGGGCCTAGACGTAGCGCAGTGAGGATCGGTTCAACTAATCAGCCGAACGCATCGACAATTCGGTCGTTCGCATCGTGCTGTCCCGCTAACTGCCAACTGTCTGGGCGAAAACTACCCCGGGGTAGTGCTGAGTCGTTACAGTACTGGCGTCCTGGCAGTCTCCTGACCGTCGCTCGAGAGGACGCACCGAGGCCACCGTGGGTAGGCACGCGAACGGCGATACGCCGACCGGAGTTCTCTTCGTCAAACCCGAAGACCCGAAGTTCCGTCGGGCCGCGGGTGGGCGCAAGACCGGCAAGATCCCGAGGATCAAGCCGGCCGCCGCCGATACCGGTTTTCTGCCGGCTCAGCCGGCGCCGTCCACGCCCGGTGCGTCGACGGCCGTGATCCCCGCGCAGCGGCGATCACCAGAGCAGGCCCGGCCACCGCGGGTCGCGGTCGCGGTCTCCGTGCCGAGCCCGCGCGTCCCGCCGCAGCGCGGCCCGGTCAGTGGCCCGCCCGTGCAGCAGCAGCGCCGCCCGGTTCCCCAGGTGCAGATGAACATGCGTCTGGCGCCGCCGCCGATGCGGGCCCCGCTCCAGGAGCCGGAGGACGAGTCGCCGCGGTCACTGCCCACGTGGACGAAGATCTGCGTGGTGCTGGGTGCGGTGCTGATCCTGGTCGGGTTCGGCGGGCTGGGCGCCGCCTACGCGGTCAACCAGCAGGCGGGTCCCACGTCGGCGGGCACCAGCGAGCTCATCCAGCGCTGAAGCTGACAGAATTACCGCATGGTGCAGCCGTCGATTCCCGCAGACGTTCCCGATGTCACGCCCGACTCCCTCGGAGACGACATTTACCTGCTCGATGTGCGTGAGCAGGACGAGTGGGACGCCGGCCACGCGCCGCACGCCCATCACATCCCGATGTACGAGATCCCGCAGCGGCTGGCCGAGGTGCCGACCGTCGGCGACGTGGTCGTGGTCTGCCGGGTCGGTGGGCGCTCGGCGCAGGTAGCCGCGTACCTGGCCGCGCAGGGTTGGGAGAACGTCGCGAACCTCGACGGCGGGATGCTGGCCTGGGAGCGGTCCGGACGGGCCGTCGTCGCCGACACGGGTTTGCCCGCTCGCGTACTTTAAGTTCACCAAGATGTGACGCAGTGTTCCTGGGCGCACCCGACGTGACTCCCGGCACTCCGCTATCTTTCGGCCGTGCGATCCGACGGCCCACTGGTCGTAGCCCATCGAGGGTCTTCTTATCTGCTCGCCGAGCACACTCTGGCGGCTTACGAGAAGGCACTCGCCGAAGGTGCGGACGGCCTGGAATGTGACGTTCGGCTGACCCGCGACGGTCACCTCGTCTGCGTCCACGACCGCCGGCTCGAGCGGACGTCGAACGGACGCGGCGCGGTCAGCGACCGGTCGTTGCAGGACCTGCATTCGCTCGACTTCGGCGGGTGGAAAATCGACCTGCCGGACTCGGCCGACGCGCTCGTCACCTACGACCGGTCGTACCTCGACGACAAGATCCGCGACGCCGAGCGCCGGGTCCTGACGTTCGATCGACTGCTCGAACTGTTCGTCGACTCGGGCCGGCAGGTGCAGCTCTACGTCGAGACCAAGCACCCCACCCGGTGGGGCGGCCTGGTCGAGCAGCGCGTCGTGGCCAGCCTGCGCCGGTTCGGGCTGGTGCCGCAGCGCCGCTCCCCGGACGTCGCCGACTCCACCGTCGTCGTCATGTCGTTCTCGCCGATGGCGGTGCGGCGGCTGCGTGAGCTGGCGCCGACGCTGCCCGCGGTGATGCTGTTCGACGGCATCCCGCGGCTCTACCGCGAAGGCACGCTGCCTTTCGGCGCGACGATCGCCGGACCGGGCCTGCACGTGCTGCGCTCCAAGCCCCGCTTCGCCGAACGCATCCACGACGCCGGCAACCAGCTCTACGTGTGGACCGTCGACGAGCCCGACGACATCAAGTTCGTCGTCGAGCTCGGCGCCGACATGATCGCCACGAACCGCCCGGCGGACCTGCTGAGCCACCTGGAGCGCGAGGTCGGCTAGAGGCACGATGGAACCGTGCTGCCATCGCTGGACGCCGCGGAAGCGTTCCGGTCCATCACCCGGATCCTCGACGACGTCGCCGGGCGGCCGGTCGAGCTGCCCGCCCTCCGACGCGTGCTGGACGCGCTGGTGGAACTGGTCGGCGGAGTGGGCGCCGCGTTCCTGCTGAGCGAGCCCGGTGCGCTGCGCGTCGTCGCGGCCGGCGAGAGCGTCAGCTGGATGGCCGGTCTGCGGTTACCGCTGTCCGGCTCGTCGCTGACCCGCCTGTTCGGCGGCCCGCACCGCACGATCGAGTTCGGCCCCGACGACGCGACCCCGCTCATCCGCGACGACCTGCGTGAACACCACTGCGACTGGATCCTGATGACGCGCGTGGTCCGCCGTTTCGGGCCGCTGGGTGCGCTCGCCGTCGCGCTCGAGTCGCCACGCGGCGGCCGGCTGGAGACCGAGCGTGCCCTGCTCGAATGTCTCGCCGCCGGGGTCGGCGCACTCGCGACCATGCGCCCCGACCGGCTGCCCGAACCGATCGGCACGGTCGCGGCCGCCGTGCCGGAAGGGCTCGCGGTCGTGGACGTCGGCGGGCTCGTCCAAGCCTGGAATCCCGCGGCGGAGGAGGTCACCGGTCGTTCCGCGCGGGAGATGCTCAACGAGTGCCTGCCGTTCCCGGTGCCGGCGCCCGGCCAGGTCCGCCAGCACCGGCTGCCCAACGGCCGCTGGATCGAGGCCCGCTGCGCCGCGCTCGACACCGCCCGGCGCGTCGTGACGTTCTACGACGTCAGCGAGGCCCGGCGGCAGGAGGAGGCGCAGAACCTCTTCCTCGCGACCGCGAGCCACGAGCTGCGTACGCCACTCACGATCGTCCGCGGCTACGCCGACACGCTCGTCCACCGGTGGGACCAGCTCGACGACGCCGGGCGTCGGGGTGCCGCCGAGGTGATCGGCGCGCGCAGCAAGCAACTCGCGGAGCTCGTCGACCGACTGCTCAGCGGTGACCGCGCCGGCGGCACCCCGCCGCAGCCGTTCGACCTGCACGCCGCGCTGGGGGTCGCGCTCGCCTCCGCGCCCGCGAGCGAGGACGGCCACCGGCTCCGCGTCCGGATCCCGGCGACGCTACCGACCGCGGCCGGTGAGGCGGACACGATCCCGACGATCGTCACCGAGCTGCTGACGAACGCGTACAAGTACTCGCCGGACGGGGGCGACGTCGAGATCACCGCGGGTGCCGACGCGGCCTCGGTCTGGTTCCGGGTGGCCGACCGCGGAATCGGCGTACCGGCCGAGCAGACCGAGTCGGTGTTCACGCGGTTCTGGCAGGTGGACCGCGGTGACCAGCGACGATTCGGCGGCGTCGGGCTGGGCCTGTACATCATCCGGCAGCTGCTCGACCGGCAGGGCGGCTGGGTCTCGCTCCACCCGCGCGAGGACGGCGGTTCCGTGGTCGAAGTGCGGTTCCGCCGTGCGGGGCACCCGACTGTCGGACCCTCGTCGTAGGCTCCTGCCGACCGAAGTCAGCAGTGAGGAGCGGTTGTGGGCAAGCGGGGACGCGAGAGGCGCGAGAAGAAGGTCCGGGACGTCTTTGTCGGACGTCCGTTCGAAGGGCTGGCCACCGAGGCGGAGTGGGTCGCGCTCCGGGAACTGGTTCCGGCGGCCACCGCGCCACTGAAACTCGCGGACCACCCGGATCGACCGGTAGTGCTGACCACGGTGCTGCCGATGGCACTCCCGGCCCTGGTCAAGCCGGATGGCCGGATCTTTCTGTCGGTGCAGATGCCGGCTCGATCAGGCGACCTGAGCCGCGATCTGGCCGCCGTGATCGAAGACGCGTTGCGCGCCGAACCCGGCAACTACGTCGGGGCCTCCGGCCTTCCCGGCCCCGGTCCCCGCCTCCAGGACCTGCTCGCCGCCGACGGGCACCTCGACGTCACGGTGCACCCCACGTTCGACTACTGGCTGGACGAGCCCCGCCCGGACGACCCGGAGATCACCTCGAGCCTCGAGCAGGCGAACTCCTCGATCCTCCCGACGGTTCCGGTCACCACCGCACCGGCCGCGTACTGGTGCCAGGTGACCGAGAAGGCCCACCTGCGCTGGGTGCTGCCCGAGGCCGAAGACACCGCGCTCGACGCGCTCGCCCGCCTGCAGGCCGCCGGTGACCTGGCGCTCGGCTCCACCGGGCGCTACGTCGGGGCCTTCCGGGCGCACGGCCTGCTGGCCCCGGTCTGGGACCTGCCGCACGACCCGGAGCCCGCGGAGTACGAGCAGCCGCTCGCCGATCTCGCCAAGCGCTACGCCGACGCCGTGTCGGTCACCGATCCGCTGAACGCGGCCGAGCGCCGCGCGCGCGATGGTCTGCGCGGGCGGCAGCTCACCCTTCGTTAGATCGGAGCGGGTCGCGGACGATCGGGCAGGACATGCACCTGGGCCCTCCGCGACCCGACCCGAGCTCGCTGCCCGGGATGCGGATCACTTCGATGCCGGCGTCCTCCAGCTGGGCGTTGGTCTCGACGTTCCGCTCGTAGGCCACCGCCAACCGGGGCGCGATGCACAGCGTGTTGTTGCCGTCGTCCCACTGCTCGCGCTCGGCGGTCACAGGGTCGAGGCCGGTCGGGATCACCCGCAGCCGGTCCAGCCCCATCGCTTGCGCGGCCGCGGCCAGGAACGGCACCGGGCCGCTCACCGCGGGTTCGCCGTCGGTGCCCGCCGTCAGCCGGTACGCCATGAGCGTGTCGGCGACGGCCGGGTACGCGACCACCGCGTCCAGGTCCACCATCGTGCAGACCGTGTCGAGATGCATCGTCGCGCGTTGCTGCGCGATCGGAACCGCGAGCACGGTGTGCGTGGTGCTGGCCCGACCGTCGGCGAAGAGCCGGTTCGCGAGCCGCTCGGCGCCGGCGGGTGTGGTGCGCTCGCCCACCCCGACCGCCACCACTCCCGGCGCCAACAGCAGCACGTCGCCACCTTCGAGCGGTTCGAGGTCACGGCCGTAGAGGGACGGCGATCCGGCGAAGCGTGGATGCCAGCGGTAGATCGTGCCGGTGATCGTGCTCTCCCGGAGCCGCGCCGGCATCGCCATGCTCGTCACCGCGGAGGCACCGCCGATCCACACGCTCGAGTCGCGGGTGAAGAGCGTGTTCGGCAGCGGTTCGACGACGAAGTCGTACTCGTTCATCAGCTGGTACGTGAGCCCGGTGCCGTTGCGGAGTTCCTCGTGCGCGAGGCCCGCGATCACGGTCGCGGCGAGGCTCTCGGCGTCGAGCTCCTGGAGATGGTCGGCCACTCGGCGCCGGAGCGTGTCGCCCCAGCGCCGGTCACCGAGCAGCGACTCGGAGATCTCTCTGCGCGCCCCCGGGTCGGCGAGCGCTTCGGCGAGCAGCTGATCGACGTAGAGCACCTCGACGTCGTGCGCGCGAAGTGCCTCGGCGAACGCGTCGTGCTCCTCCTGGGCTCTGGCCACCCAGGGGATGCCGTCGAAGAGCAATGAACCGTTGTTGCGTGGGGTGAGTCGTCGGAGCTCCGGGCCCGGTCGGTGGAGCATGACCGTTCGGAGCCGGCCCACCTCACTGTCGACGTAGGGCCGGGGCCGGTCGGTAAGGGGTAGCTCGTGGTCTGACACGCCGGAAGGTTACCCAGCGGTTACCCGTTCCATCACGTGGGACGGTCGGCTGCCATCTCGCGGCGGATGTGACGGGTGAGGCGGGGGTTAGGCGCCACCAACTGGCCGGTTGCGACGGTGGGCCAGCCTCTGACCAGCCGATTTGCAGATGCGGATGGGCTCTGCCTAAAGTTCTGCCTGTCGCCGCGAGCGGGTCGAAAGATTCACCGCAGCGACGCGGAACGGAAACCAGCGTATGCGGGTGGACGAACCGCCGGGCGGTTGCTGAACTGACACGGAAACTTCTTCGAAGAGCCGGGTTGACGAAGCGAGACCGACCGAGGTAAGTTGGAGGGGTTGCTGCGGGCGGAGCGGCGCGGACGAAAGTCCAGCGGACCGCGAATCCGACTAGATGCAGCCAACCACAAGAAGGAAGCCCTGAGTGAAGCCTTAGCGGGCGGATCCGGTGCGCGTGTGTTGTTTGAGAACTCAACAGTGTGTTTGAAAG
>NZ_BAAAGX010000038.1:0-610 GCF_039524755.1 Cryptosporangium japonicum | reverse complement strand
CGCCCGTGGCGAGATCCTCGAGCTGAAGAACACCGTCAACACGATGGTCGACCAGCTCTCGTCGTTCGCCGACGAGGTGACGCGGGTCGCCCGCGAGGTGGGCACCGACGGCAAGCTCGGCGGCCAGGCCCAGGTCCGCGGTGTCTCCGGCACCTGGCAGGAACTGACCGACAACGTGAACCAGCTGGCCGGCAACCTCACCGGCCAGGTCCGCAACATCGCGTCGGTCACCACGGCCGTCGCGAAGGGCGACCTGACCCAGAAGATCACCGTCGACGCCCAGGGCGAGATCCTGGAGCTCAAGAACACCGTCAACACGATGGTGGACCAGCTGGGCTCGTTCGCCGACGAGGTCACCCGGGTGGCCCGCGAGGTGGGCACCGACGGCAAGCTCGGCGGCCAGGCCCAGGTGCGCGGCGTCTCCGGCACCTGGCGTGAGCTCACCGACAACGTGAACTCGATGGCGGGCAACCTGACCAGTCAGGTCCGCAACATCGCCCAGGTCACCACCGCGGTCGCGAAGGGTGACCTGGGGCAGAAGATCACCGTCGACGCCCAGGGCGAGATCCTCGAGCTGAAGAACACCGTCAACACGATGGTCGATCAGCTC
>NZ_BAAAGX010000037.1:130505-136856 GCF_039524755.1 Cryptosporangium japonicum | reverse complement strand
GCACTCACCCTGCTCCGCGACGGCATCAACTCCCAGCTCGACCCCGAGCAGCTGCCGACCCACGCGCGCCAGGACGGGTGCATCGCGCGGCGCCGCCACACCTACTACAACGACGTGGCCGCCCGCGGCAACCTGCACAGCCGCCTCACGCACACCACGCCGCTCGGCACTCCGCTGCGCGCCGCCGGCTGACCCCGCGCCGCACCGCTTCGACTACCGACCCATTCGGTCGGTGACGCGCGCCTATCCCGCGGGCCGCGTCCGGGAGCCCCCACCTCACCCGGTGGGGGCTCCCTGCTGTGCGGCGTCGCTCAGCAGGGCGTCCAGAAGATCGTTGCCGACGCCGCCGGGCGGGACGCCGTCGCGCGCGACCGACGCCACCGCGGCCTGGATCCGCGCGTTCAACGGCGTCGGGACGCCGTGCAGACGGCCCAGCAGCACGATCTCGCCGTTGAGGAAGTCGGCCTCGGTGTCGCCGGACGCGCGGCTCAGGCTCTGCCGGGTGGAGCTGCCGCCGTACCGGTCGAGCAACGCCGGGGCGAGCCCGAAGGCGCTCAGATCGACCTCCGGGTCGTCGCGGGAGTCGGCGGGGTCGAGCCCGGCCGCCGCCAGTACCCGCCGAGCCTCCGCACGCAGCGCGTGGTTCAGCGCACCGGCGCGGTCGTCGTCGGGGAACAGCGCGTCCGCGGCGTTCCCGAGGTTGGCCAGCAGCTTCCCGGCCTTCCAGCGCGGCAGGTCCTCGACGAGACGGACGACGAAGTCGGCTCGGCGCAGGTCGTCGGCCCACTGGTCGGCGTCGGGATCGAGGCCGCCCGGGTACCGGCCGAGCCAGAACGTGCCGACCTGGGGCTGCCCCGGCGCCACGACCTCTCCCGGGCGCAGGTAGCTGCTCGGCATCCACACCGAGGCGCCCGACACCCGGGCGAACCGGCGCAGCGCCGCCCGCTCGTTCTCCAGCCCGTTCTGCAGGCTGATCAGCGGCAACGTCTCGGCGGCCGTGGTGGCGCCGGTCACCGGCCGCCAGGCCCACTCCTGCAGGACGTCCTCGGTGGCCTGGGTCTTGGTGGCGACGACGAGCACGTCGCCGGTCCGGAGCTCGAGCTCGGCGGCGGACTCGACGACCGGTAGCCGGACCTGGCGGTCGCCGTCGGGGCGGGCGTAGGTGAGCCCGTGCTCGCGGATCGCGCGGGCGTGCGCGCCGCGGGCGACGAGCACGACGTCGGCGCCGCTCTCGTGGAGCTGGGCGGCGACGGGGGCGCCGATCGCTCCGGCCCCGATCAGGACGTAACGGGTCACGGTTCGCGTTCCTTTCGCAGAGCCAACGCGGCAGCGCAGACTAAACACGTGGTGCCGGCGACGACCATCGCCGCCCGCGGGGACAGCGCGTCGGCGATCCAGCCGATCAGCAGTGCCCCGATCGGTGTCGTCCCGAACCAGCCCAGCGTCAGCAGCGTCATCATCCGGCCGAGCATCGCCGGAGCGGAGGACTGCTGCACCAGCGCGGTGACCGAGGACTGGTAGAGCGTGATCGCCATACCCATCACCGGCAGGACCGCGAGGAACAGGACGAGGGTCGGGGCGGCGCCCGCGGCGACGATCGTCGCGCCGAGGCCGACGCAGGCCAGGGCCGTGCGTCGCCGGGTGACCACCGCTCCCACGCCGAACAGGCCGCCGAGCACCGCGCCGACCGCGTCGGTGGAGTACGCCAGCCCGACGGTGCCGGAGCCGCCGTCGTAGGTGAACGTGACCATCGCCGCGAGCATCACCCCGAAGTTGAAGGTGAGACAGCCGATGAGGGCGTTGGCCAGCAGTGCGGAACGCAGGTCCGGGCTCCGCCACGCGTACCCGAGCCCCAGACCGCCGCCGGGTCTCGTCGGCTCCCCGCTGCTCTCCGCGGGTGCGGTGGCCGGTCCGTCGGCGGCGGTGGCGCGGAGGCGGGGGAGCAGCGCGAGGGCGACGACGACCAGGACGTACGAGACGGCGTTGAACCCGAAACACGCCGCCGGCCCGACCGTGGCGTACAGCAGCCCGGCGAGCGCGGGACCGCCGAGCCGCGCGACCGCGTTGCTGGCGGTGACCAGGCCGATCGCACTGGGCCGGTGGTCCTCGTCGACGGTGCGGGGCAGCAGCGTGTAGACGCCGGGCCGGTCGAACGCGCCGGCCACCCCGAACAGGCCGACCGCGACCATCACGGCCCAGAGCGGAGCGTGTCCGGTCGCGGCGAGCGCGGCCAGCCCGAGCGCGGTCACCCCACCGGCCACCCCGGTCGTGAGCAGCACGCGGCGGACGTCGAACCGGTCCAGGACGCGCCCGGTGACCGGCCAGAGCACGAGCATCGGCGCGAACTGGATCGCGGTCACGAGCCCGAGCGCGGCCGCGCTGCCGGTCAGGTGCAGCACCAGCAGCGAGGTCGCCAGGTTCTGCGACCAGGTACCCACCCCGGAGACGATCTGCGCGGCGAACAGCGCCCGGAACGCGGGCACACGGAGCGCGCGGGTGCCGGCGAACGCCGCACGCAGGCGCGGAGCCCGGCTCGCCGTCCCGCCGTCCGTCCGCGCCACTGCACCACTGTCCGTCAGCCGCGGCGACGGTCACCGGCGGGGGGCCTGGTTGGCTCCACCAACTGTGACGAACGGGTCAGCCACCGGCTCCGACGGTGAGCGACGGCCCGGGTCCGCCCGGGATGGGGATCGGCGACAGCGTCGCCCCGGTCGTGTCCGCCGAGGGGCGTGTCCAGCCCGGCGTCCCGGGCGACTCGGTGACCCGCCACCCGGGCGGCGGCGCCGAGCGCGGCGTCGGTATCGCCGTGCGCACCGCACCGGGCGGCGGCGCGTTCTCCTCGGCCGGCACCACCACCCCGGCGGCGGGGGCGGCCGCGGCGAGCAGCCGGTGGTGGGCGGCGACCACCGGGCGCAGTTCACGCGCGAGGGTCTTCACCGCGGCCGAGGAACCCGCGCGGAGCTCGGCCTCCACCAGCGCGCTCGCCCGGTGGTGCGCGGTGATCTGCGTACTCACCCAGAGCTCGTCGAACTCGGCGACGGCGGCGGCCCGGTACCGCGCCTCGACCGCCTCCTGCGCGGCGTCCGGCGCGGCCGGGAGCACGACGTCGAGCGCGACCGCGGCCTGGGAGAGCCGCAGGTCGAGCGCGGTGTGGTCGGCGATCCAGCGGGCGGCGAGGTCGCGCACGCTGGTGGTGGTGGACCGCTGCCGCGCGATCCGCGCGCCGCTGATCTCGGCCAGGTGGCCCTGGTGCGCGGAGCGGAGGAACAGCCGGTCCTGCGCGTTCAGCCCGGCGTCGGTCGCCCCGACGGCCGCCACCCCGCCACCGATCAGCCCGGCGAACGTGAGCGCGGCGATGATGCGTCGCATGGTGAGGTCCCCTTTCGGCATTTATGTCGGAAAAGGGGTGCCCGCCCATGCGCGTCTTAACGGAGCCGTTCCGGCGCTGGTCAGTCCGCGGTGTCGGTGCTGCGCGCGGCGAGGCGGTCGTGACGCTGGGATGCGGCCTGCGCACTGCCGAGCCCGAGGCCGAACGCGATGTCGGCCCAGGTCATCCCGCGCCCTCGCGCCATGCTCAGCACGCTGAGCTCCAACTCGTCGAGTTCGGCGCGCACCAGTGGGATCAGCGTGAGCGCGGCGGTGAGGTCGTCGACGTCGACCGGAGGTTCGTCCTCCCGGTACGCCGCCGAACCGCCGGCCAGGAAGGCGACCAGCCGCACCGCCTCGTGCGGCCCGAGCACCGCGCCGTTGACCTGGCGGGCCCGGTCGGCGTCGGTGGCCGCGTGCCGTTCGGCCAGGCGGAACAGGGCGGTGTACGTGCGTTCGGCGCGAGCCCGGCTCGCGCTCGGCGGGGTGAATGCGTCAGCCATGCGCTCCAGTCTACACATCTCGTTGTCAACGGTACGTTGAATATTCGAACCTGTGGACGACGCGCGCGCCGCCGGGCGGCGGACGCTACGGTTTCGCACGGAGAACGGAACCGAGCCGGCTGACCAGTCGGCGCAGAGGAGAAGGCGGAGCTGCGTGGGAACAGAATCGGTGGGGGCACGCGAGTCGGGCCCGGCCGGTGTCGGGCTGACCGGAGCGGCGTCGATCGGTCGGCGCATCGCCGACGAGCTCGGTGTCGCGGAACGGCAGGTCGATGCCGCGGTCGGCCTTCTCGACGGTGGCTCGACGGTGCCGTTCATCGCCCGGTACCGCAAGGAACAGACCGGCGCTCTCGACGACGCCCAGCTGCGCACGCTCGAGGAGCGCCTGGGTTACCTGCGTGAGCTCGAGGAGCGGCGCGGCGCGATCGTCGAGTCGATCCGCGGTCAGGGCAAGCTCGACGACGCGTTGCTCGAGCGCATCCAGGCGGCCGACTCGAAGGCCCGCCTGGAAGACATCTACGCCCCCTACAAGCCGAAGCGCCGCACCAAGGCGCAGATCGCGCGCGAGGCGGGCCTCGAGCCGCTGGCCGACACGCTGCTGGCCGAGCCCTCGAACGACCCGCAGGAACTCGCCGCCGGGTACGTCGACGCGGAGAAGAACGTCGCCGACGTCGCGGCCGCGCTCGACGGTGCCCGCTCGATCCTCGTCGAGCGCTTCGGCGAGGACGCCGACCTCATCGGCGAGCTGCGTGAGCGCATGTGGGAGCGCGGGCACGTCGCGTCGCGGGTCCGGGAGGGCAAGGAGGAGGCCGGCGCCAAGTTCGCCGACTACTTCGCGTTCTCCGAGCCCTACACGCGCCTCCCGTCGCACCGCATCCTGGCGCTGTTCCGCGGCGAGAAGGAGGAGGTGCTCGACCTCGATTTCGCGTCCGAGGCACCGCTTCCCGACGACGCACCGCCGCCCACCGGCGCGAGCGACTACGAGGTACGCATCGCCGCCCGCTTCGGCATCCGCGACGCCGGGCGCCCGGCCGACCGGTGGCTGATCGACTGCGTCCGCTGGGCGTGGCGCACCCGCATCCTGGTGCGCCTCGGCATCGACCTGCGGCTGCGCCTGCGCCAGTCCGCCGAGGACGACGCGGTCACCGTGTTCGCCGGCAACCTGCGTGATCTGCTGCTGGCCGCACCCGCGGGCACCCGCGCGACGATGGGGCTCGACCCGGGCCTGCGTACCGGCGTGAAGGTCGCGGTCGTCGACGGCACCGGCAAGGTCACCGCCACCGACACGATCTACCCGCACGAGCCGCGCCGCCGGTGGGACGAGTCGATCGCGACGCTGGCCCGGCTGGCCGCGGCCCACGGCGTCGAGCTGATCGCGATCGGCAACGGCACCGCGTCGCGCGAGACCGACAAGCTGGCCGCCGAGCTCATCGCCAAGCACCCCGAGCTGACGCTGACCAAGGTCGTGGTCTCCGAAGCCGGCGCGTCGGTGTACTCGGCGTCCGCGTACGCCTCCGCGGAGCTGCCCGGGCTCGACGTGTCCCTGCGCGGCGCGGTCTCGATCGCCCGCCGCCTCCAGGACCCGCTGGCCGAGCTGGTGAAGATCGACCCGAAGTCGATCGGGGTCGGCCAGTACCAGCACGACCTGTCCGAGCTGAAGCTCTCGAAGTCGCTCGACGCGGTCGTCGAGGACTGCGTGAACGCGGTCGGTGTCGACCTGAACACCGCGTCGGTGCCCCTGCTGGCGAGGGTGTCTGGCATCACGACCGGCCTGGCCGAGAACATCGTGGTCCACCGCGACGCCAACGGCCCGTTCCGTTCCCGCGCCGGCCTGTCCGCGGTGCCGCGCCTGGGCCCGAAGGCGTTCGAACAGTGCGCGGGCTTCCTCCGCATCCCCGGCGGCGCCGACCCGCTCGACTCCACCAGCGTGCACCCCGAGGCCTACCCGGTCGTGCGCCGCATCGTCGAGACCACCGGCAGCGACGTCAGCGGCCTCCTCGGCAACACCACCACCCTGCGGGCCTTGAAGCCCACTGACTTCGTCGACGAGCGGTTCGGTCTGCCCACCGTCACCGACATCCTCGCCGAGCTGGAGAAACCCGGCCGCGACCCCCGTCCGGAGTTCAAGACCGCGACGTTCACCGAGGGCATCGAAACCCTCTCCGACCTGAGCCCGGGCCTGGTGCTCGAAGGCGTCGTCACCAACGTGGCCGCGTTCGGCGCCTTCGTCGACGTGGGCGTTCACCAGGACGGCCTGGTCCACGTGTCGGCGATGTCCAAGACCTTCGTCAACGACCCCCGCGACGTGGTGAAGCCCGGCGACATCGTCCGCGTGAAGGTCCTCGACGTCGACGTGCCACGCAAGCGCATCTCGCTGACGCTGCGCCTGGACGACGAGGCCGGCGCTTCCGCCCGAGGCACCCGCCCCCAGCCCGGCGCCCGCGGCCGCGGCGGTCCCGGCCAGGCCGCCGCCGGCCGAGGC
>NZ_BAAAGX010000037.1:0-130486 GCF_039524755.1 Cryptosporangium japonicum | reverse complement strand
GACCGTGATGGCCGTGGCCCCGGTGGTCAGGGTCGTGACGGCCGGGGTCCGGGCGGGCAGGGTCGTGACGGCCGGGGTCCCGGTGGCCAGGGGGCAGGCGGCCAGGGCCGCGGCCCGGGCGGCCAGGGTGCCGGAGGCCGAGGAGCAGGTGGCCAGGGCTCGGGTGGCCAGGGCCGCGATGGTCGAGGTGCGGGCGGTCAGAGCCGCGACGGCCGAGGCCAAGGCGGCGGCGGCCGCGGCACCCACAGCAGCGGCGGCCGCGACAACCAACGCCGCTCCCGCCCCGAGCCGGAAGGAGCCCTCGCCGACGCCCTCCGCCGAGCCGGCCTCGTAGGTGGCGGCACCGACACCCCCGAAGACAAGCGCAACCGCAAGCGCTGACCCACCCAGGCGGGCGCCGCTTCCAGCGGCGCCCACCTGGCGGCAGCCCTCCCCAGCGCCACCCACCCGGTGCCTCCACAGGGCGGCGCTTTATTGGTGCTCTACGCGGCGGTGTGTGTCGGTGTCTCCGCGCGGGGGCGGCCGCGGGGCCCTGCGCGGGGGCGGCTGCGGGTTCCTGCGCGGGGTGATTGCGGGGCCCTGCGCGGGGCGCGTGTCGGTGTCCCTGCATGGCGGCGTGTGCGGGTCCCTGCGTGGCGGCGCGTGTCGGCGTCTCTGCGCGGCGGTGCATATCCGTGCCTGTAGCAGCGCCCATCCGAGGCCAGCGCAGCGGCGCCCAACCAGCGCTTGCGGGGCGGTGGCTCCCGGCGGGCCACCTCGCCGAACACCCTCGGCGCGCCTCCGTGGCAGACCGTCTCGGCGTGCCTCCATGGCGATGCCTGCCCGGCGGTCCCTGCCCGGCGGTCCCTGCCCGATGCTCTCTGTTGCGGCGCCCGTCCGGCAATGCCCCCTAGCGGGGCGCTCCAGGCAGCGCCTCGCTGGCACCTTTGACGGCGGTTCCAACCGAGGTGCGCCATCTCCCAGACCACTTGCGCGGCAACCTCCGCGCGGTCGTGCCCAACCGGCGGTCGTGCCCATCCGGCGGAGCCTGTCCAGCACTTTGCAGCGATCCCCACGCGGCGCTCCCTGCAGCGGCCTCTGCCCAGCGCTCTCTGCCGAGGCTCCTGCGCAGCACTCTCGGCAGCGGTCCCCGTCCGGCCCTGCGCGACGGCTGCTGCCCGGCAGACGGCGGTGCGGGCATGCGGCGGTGGTTGTCGGGCATGCGGCGGTCGCTACCGGGCATGCCTCCGCGCGGGCTGCGCCCCGCTGGTGCCCCTCCAGACCGGCTCGAGCAGCAGCGTCCACGCGTTAGAGCTCGTGCGGCGAAGCTCACCCGGTCCCATCGCGCTGGATGGTGCCGAGGCCTGCCGGGTGCCCGTCGACTCGGTAGAACTCGCCCCGCAGCGGCATCTGCAGACCTCGGCCCGTTTTCGGCCACCACCCGGGCGCGATCATCGCCGCGTTGTTCGGCGGCTTCGCGGATGCTGGGGTCAGCGCGTGGAGGGTGGCGCCTCGGCGGAAACAACGGGGCCGGGGTGCAGTTGAGGCCCGGTGATGCCGCAATGCAGACACTGCGCGAGATCAAAGCCGTCGGCCGCATCCTCCGCCCGACCGCCTCCTGTCACGGCGGCGCCAACAGCCGCCTCTCCAGCACCGGCAGCCGCCACCCCATCCGAAACACCACTAGGCACCGTGCCTGCATCGCCCTCCGAACCGCCGCCCGGCGCCGCCCCCGAAACACCGTCCGGGACCGCGCCCGGCGCCCCGCCCGGGACCGCACCCGGAACCTCGTCCGGCCCGCCGCCAGCGCGATCCCCAGGCACCGCACCCGCGCCCACCCCCGGCACCGCATCCGCGGCCACCGACCCGGCCACCGCCGCGGTCGCGCCGACCGCCCCAGGCGCCGCGGTCGCGCCCACCGCCCCAGGCGCCGCGTCCGCGGCCACCGCCCCGGGCGCCGCCCCCGCGCCCACCGTCCCAGGCACCGAACCCCGCGCCGGCGTCCGGATCAGCACGAACGCCAACACCGCACCAACCACCAACAACCCCGCCGAGATCATCATCGCCATGCGGAAGCCGTCCGCCATCACGTCGGGGTTCGCGTACGCCTGGCCGGACAGCCCAGCCACCACCGGAATGACCGCCACCGAGAGCAGGCCGGCCGCCCGGGCCACCGCGTTGTTCACGCCGGACGCGATACCCGCGTGCCGCGACTCCGCGGAACCCAGCACGGTGGCGGTGAGCGGCGCCACGGTCAGCGACAGGCCCAGGCCGAACACCAGGACGGCGGGCAGGACCGTGGTGACGTAGGACGCGTCGGGGCCGACCCGGGTGACGAGCAGTAATCCGGCCGCGGCCACCAGGGGGCCGGCGGTGAGCGGGATACGGGCGCCGATGCGATCGGCGAGCGCGCCGGTGCGTGCGGAGAGCAGCAGCATCACCGCGGTGACCGGCAGCAGCGCGGTGCCCGCGGCCAGGGGGGAGAACCCGGCCACGACCTGCAGTTGCAGCACCAGCAGGAAGAAGAACACGCCGAGCGCGGCGTACACCGCGAACGTGACGCCGTTGACGGCGCTGAACGTGCGGTTGGCGAACAGGTCCAGCGGCACCAGCGGGTGCGGCGACCGGCGCTCGATGACCAGGAACACGCCGAGCAGCACCAGCCCGGCGACCACCAGCGTGCCGACCATCACGTCGAACCCGCGCCCGCCGGCGGCGATCAGCCCGTAGGTGAGCACGCCGAGCCCGCCGGCCCCGACGACCGTGCCGCTCACGTCGAAGCCGCGGACCGTGTCGGGGTCGCGCGACTCCGGGACGTGCAGGCGCGCCACGACCATCACCACGACCGCCAGCGGCAGGTTCAGCAGGAACACCGCGCGCCAGTCCCACTCGACCAGCCACCCGCCGACGAACGGGCCGATCGCGCCGGCGATGCCGCCGAACGCCGACCACGCGCCGACGGCCCGCGACCGGTCGGCCGGGTCGAACGTCGCCGCGATCATCGCCAGGCTGCCGGGGGTGAGCAACGCACCGCCGATGCCCTGCAGCGCACGCGCGCCGGCCAGCATCTCCGCGGTGGGCGCGACCGCGCACAGCAGCGACGCCACCGCGAACCAGGCGACGCCGAACAGGAACACCCGCCGCCGGCCGAACCGGTCGCCGAGCGCGCCGCCGAGCAGGATCAACGCGGCCAGCGCGAGCGTGTAGGCGTTCACGATCCACTGCAGCGCGGCGAAGTCGGCGCCCAGGTCGTGGCCGATGCGTTCGAGCGCGACGTTGACGACGGTGCCGTCGAGCATCACGAGGCTCGAGCCGAGCACGGTCGCGAGCAGCACCCAGCGTCCGGCCGCAGTGCCCATCCGCACGCCCATCGCGCCCCCTCCTGAGACGACCCGCCGCGAAGGTACCCGACCCCTCCGACGTTTGCGCAGAGCCGACCGGTCACCCGACCCGACCGCGTGGCATTATGGGGTAAATGGGAGCTTTGTCGTTCATCGCTGTCGGCCCGGACGGCCGGGTCGCGCTGGCCGACGAGGCCGCCGCCCAGTTGTTCGCGTGCCCGGCCGACCACCTGGTCGGCCGTCCGCTCGCCGATCTGCTGGCCCCGCCCGGAACCCCGGAAACAGCGACGACCCAGACGTTCCGCCGCCCGGACGGCACCGTCTTCACCGCGACCGTCACCCGCACCACGGCGACGGGCACCGCCGGTCCCTGCACCACGCTCGCCCTGCGCACCGGCGGAAGCGTCGGTGCGGCGCAGAGCTGGTCGGCCGCGATCGTGCGCTCGGCCCGCGACGCGATCATCGGCGAGTCGCTGGACGGCCGCGTGACCTCGTGGAACGCGGCCGCCGAGCAGCTCTACGGCTACACCGAGGACGAGATGCGCGGCCGCCCGATGGCCGAGCTCTACCCGCCGGAGACCGCCGGTGAGGAGATCGACATCCTCCGGCGCATCAGCGAGGGCGAGAGCGTCCGGATCTACCAGGCCCAGCGCATCCACCGCGACGGTCACCGGCTGACCGTGGAGCTGTCGGTGTCGCCGGTGACCGACGCCGACGGCCGGATCGTCGGAGCCGCGCGCGTCTCGCGTGACGTCACGGCCCGCCACCGCGACGAGGCCAAGTTCCGCTGGCTGCTCGACGCCACCGCGCTCCCGATCATCGGCGTCGACGCCAACGGCGTGATCCAGCTGGCCAACTCCGAGGCGGAGCGCATCTTCGGGTACGCGGCCGACGAGCTCGAAGGCCAGCCGGTCGAGGTCCTGCTGCCGGTGAACGTGCGCGAGCGTCATGCCGGCCACCGGGCGATCTACGTCACCGATCCGCGGATGCGGCGGATGGGGGAGGGCCTGCAACTCGCGGCCCGGCGCAAGAACGGCAGCGAGTTCCCGGCCGAGATCTCGCTCGCCTCGATCGAGACCGACCAGGGACTCCTGGTGGCCGCGACCGTCCACGACATCTCCGCCCGCCTGGTCCAGGAGGCCGAGCACCAGCGCCTGGAGAACGAACTGCAGCGCTCCCAGCGTCTGGACAGCCTCGGACAGCTCGCCGGTGGCGTCGCCCACGACTTCAACAACGTGCTGGCGATCATCAGCACCCACGCCTCGATCCTCGAGGAGGACCTCGAGGAAGCCGCCCCCGCTCTCGACGGCGCCCGCGAGGCCGTCGCGCAGGTCCTCGCGGGCGCCGAGCGTGGTGCCCGGCTGACCAGGCAGCTGCTCGCGTTCGGGCGCCGGGAGATCGTCCGGCCGCAGGTCTTCGACCTCAACGACGTCGTCCGTGACGTGCAGCGCCTGCTCGCCGGCACGCTCGGCACCAACATCGTGCTGACCGCGGACCTCGCGATGCGCCCCGCGGCGGTGAGCGCCGACCCGGGCCGCATCGAGCAGGTGCTCGTCAACCTCGCCGTCAACGCGCGCGACGCGATGCCGGCCGGCGGCTCGCTGAGCGTGCACACCGACCACACCGTGCTCGGGGCGATGGACGCGGCCCTGCACGGCCTCGACCGGGGGCCCTACGTGCGGCTACGGGTGGCCGACACCGGCACCGGTATGACACCCGAGGTGGCCGAGCGCGCGTTCGAGCCGTTCTTCAGCACGAAAGCGGCGGAGGGACAGGGCACCGGTCTGGGGCTCGCGTCGGTGTACGGAATCGTGTCGCAGGCCGGTGGGACGATCGGGCTGGACTCGGCGCCCGGGGTCGGCACCACGGTGACGATCCTGCTCCCGGCGGCCGACGACGTGATCCCGGCGCCCGACGAGCCGCCCGGCACCGAGCCCCGGCCCGGCTTCGGCACGATCCTTCTCGTCGACGACGAACGCGACCTGCGCGGCTCGATCGAAACCATCCTCACCCGGGCCGGGTACACGGTGATCTCGGCCGGGACCGGAGCCGAGGCGGTGGACCTCGCCGCGACCTACTCCGGACGGCTCGACCTGCTGCTCACCGACATCACGATGCCCGGCCTCTCCGGCCGCGAGGTCGCCGACCGGATCCGGGCGCTCCACCCGGCGATCGCGGTGCTGTACATGTCCGGCTTCGCGCAGCGGCTGCTCACGTCGAAAGGCACGATCGACCCCGAGGTCACGCTGATCGAGAAGCCGTTCAACCGGCGTGACCTGCTCGCGGCTATCGACGAAGTGCTTCGACTGCCCGTCTGAGCAGCCGGGCGAAGAACCCGCGCCGTGGTTGCGGGGGATAGGGCCGCCAGTCGAGCCGCGGTGGCTCGGCCCGGCGCGCCCCGGGCACACCGTGCAACGCGGCACCGGGCACCCGCTTGGGAAGTCGTTCGGGGGCGGAGCGGGGGTACGAGTCCTCGGGTCGCGTCCGCGGGCGGGGGAACGATATCGGCTGGCTCATGGGCCTCCCTCGAACCTGAGCGGTGAGGAGATGATTGCCCGGAACCGCACACCCACCTGATGCATCGACGCATGCGTTCATACCTGCCACCCCGGAGCTACTGTCGCTCCATGGCGATCTACGACATCCCGCTGCACACGCTGTCCGGTGAACCGGCCAGCCTCCGGAACTACGCGGGGCAGACGCTGCTCCTGGTCAACGTGGCGTCCCGGTGCGGTCTGACCCCGCAGTACGGGGGCCTCGAGCGGCTGCAGGAGAAGTACGCCGACAAGGGCTTCACGGTCCTCGGTTTCCCCTGCAACCAGTTCATGGGCCAGGAGCCGGGCACCGCCGAGGAGATCCAGGAGTTCTGCTCGGCCACCTACGGGGTGACGTTCCCGCTGTTCGAGAAGATCGAGGTCAACGGCGACAATCGCCACCCGGTCTACGCCGAGCTCACCACGCACGCCGACGCCGACGGCGAGGCCGGTGACGTCCAGTGGAACTTCGAGAAGTTCCTGGTCGACGCGGACGGCGCGGTCGTCGGCCGGTTCCGCCCGCGCACCGACCCGGAGTCCCCGGAGATCGTCGAGGCGATCGAGGCGCAGCTGCGCTAGTACTATCCGGGGCATGTCCCCGGTAGCCGCCCGTCGCCCGCAGCGCGCGGACGCCCGCCGGAACTACGACCGGCTGCTCGACGCCGCGCGGGAGGCCGTCGCCCAGCACGGCGCCGACGCCTCCCTCGACGACATCGCCCGCCGCGCGGGTGTCGGGTCGGGAACGCTCTACCGTCACTTCCCGACCCGGGCCGCGCTGCTCGAAGCCGTGTTCCACGAGCAGATCGACGGTCTCTGCGCGCAGGCCGCCGCCCGGCTCGACGACCCCGACCCCGCGGCCGCGCTCGGTGCCTGGCTCGAGGCGGTGCTGCGCCACTCGATCCGCAACCGGGGCATGGCCGCCGCGCTGCGCACCGAGCACACCGACAGCACCTGGTGTCACGCCACGATGCAGGAGTCGGCCGGGCGGCTGCTCACCCGGGCCCAGGCCGCCGGCGCGCTGCGCGCCGAGGTGCCGGTCGGCGATCTGCTGCGGCTCATCAACGGCTTGGCCCTGGCCAACCCCGAACATTCCGACGACGCCGAGCGCAGCGCCGTGCGCATGCTCGGCTACGCCCTGGCCGGCATGCGCGCGCCCAGCTGACGAACGCCTAGCGCTGGCCGCCCTCGGCCACCACCGCGGCCAGCATCGCCGCGTCCGCGTCCGGCTGCGACGACGGGGTGAGCGGCAGGCGGTGCTGGTTGAGGATCTCGGCGTCGCGCAGGGCCACCGCCCGCGCCAGCTCGGTGATCCGCCGTTCCATCTCCCGCGTGCGCAGGTAGAAGTTGATGACGACGAACACGAACGCGACGACGGTCGCGTACAGCACCAGGTCGGCACCACGGCCGACGCCGACCTTGTGCGCGACCCAGGTCACGTCGTTCGGACGGAGCACGGCGTACGCGGTGAAGATCAGGAAACCGATGAACGCGAGCCGCTTGCTGGCCTGCAGCCGCACCCCGTGCTGGCTGCGGACGAAGTAGAACAGCACTGCCACCACGGAGAGCAGCAGCAGGAACTGGATCAGGTTGACCATGACTCAGACGCCTCGGTGCCGCATGGAGAGCTCGAACAGGATGTTGACGCCGTTGACCAGGGACTGGCCCTTGGCCCGCGAGTAGTCGGTGTAGAGGATCGTCACCGGGATCTCGGTGACCCGCCAGTCCGACCGGGCCAGCTTGCCGACGATCTCGGACGCGTGCGCCATCCCGTTCATGCGGATGCGCAGGCCCTCGGCGGCCGGGCGGTTGAGCACCCGCAGCCCGTTGTGCGCGTCGGTGAGCTTCAGCTTCCGGGCCGTGGGGCTGAGCGCGACGACGGTCTTGAGCACGAACCGCTTGAGCCACGGCACGGTTTCCTTCGACTCCAGGAACCGCGAGCCGAGGACGACGTCGGCCTGGCCGGAGCGCGCCACCTCCAGCATCCGCAGCGCGTCCTCGACGCGGTGCTGGCCGTCGGCGTCGAACGTCACGAAGTACTCGGCGCCCGGACGCGACAGCGCGTAGCGCAGACCGGTCTCCAGCGAGGCGCCCTGCCCCATGTTGATCGGGTGCTGGACGAGGTGGGCCCCGGTCGGTGCGATCGCCGCCGCCGAACCGTCCCGGCTGCCGTCGTCGACGCAGACGATGTTCGGGAACGTCCGGCGGGCGTGCTCGACGACGTCGGCGATGACCTGGGCCTCGTTGTAGACCGGGATCACCAGCCAGACGTCCTTGTTGTCGGGGACGTCCACCGGCGGCGCCTCGTGCAGATCACCTTCGGCGACCGCGGGCGTTTCGACGCCGGTGCTCTCGGCTACTTCCGCGCTACTCAGAAGAGCCGGATCCTCGTCCGTCACGATGCTCTCGCCTTCGCTCTCGATTCCCACGGACTCTAATCGCGCGCCGCTACTCATACCCACCGGTGAGCGACCTTCCACCAGATCGTGACCAGACCGTTGACCGTACCGGCCAGAGCTGGTACCGGAATGACCGAAGCGTCGACTTTCGTCGTCAGACGCTGCATCCAGACGCGGTCGGGCACCGTCGCCTCGGCACGCAGAACCTTGCGGCGGGCCTTGATGTGCGCCCGGTGACTCCACAGCCACCGCCAGCCCTTGACCTTCGCCGGGAACCAGCCCTGCGACGCCGCCATCAGCGTCATCGCGGCCTCGAGCCCGGCCAGCGGCAGCGCCAGCAGCACCAGCGCCTTGCCGCTCCACAACGTCGAGACGAACAGCAGCCGGTTGCGTTCGACCAGGTACATCTTGAAGTCGTTGCGTGAGAACTCGTACCGGTGCACGGCGACCGCGTCCGGCACGTAGAGCACGCGCAGCCCGCGCCGCCACGTGCGGATCGAGAGGTCCGCGTCCTCGTGGTAGGCGAAGTACTCCTCGTCGAACCCGCCGAGCGCGTCCCAGTGGGCCTTCGGCACCACGACGCACGCCCCGGACGCCCCGGCGGTCTCCACCGGCTCGGTGAGCGTCTCCGGCTCGCCCATCCGGCCCGACCACGACAGGCCGAGGACGTGGATCGGGTTCGCGCCCGCGTTGAGCAGCGTCGGGTCCTCGGCGAGGCGTACGCTGGCCACCGCGATGCCGACGTCGGGCTTCGCGGCCTCCTCGACCAGGCGCGCGATCGTCGTCGGTTCGACCACGGCGTCGCCGTTGACCAGCGCGAGGTACTCGCCGGTCGCCGACCGCGCCCCCAGGTTGCAGCCGCCGGCGAAACCGGTGTTGACGCCGGGGCGCACGACCGTGACGCCGTCGAGCTTCTCCAGGACCTCGACGTCGTCGGTGGTGCAGCCGTTGTCGACCAGGACGACGTCGACCGCGACCTTCTCCGACGCCAGCAGTGCCTCGACCGCGCGCGGCAGCCAGGGCTCGGCTTTGTAGGCGAGCACCACGGCGCTGACCCGCGGCTCAGGCGGGTTGGACATCGCTGAACTCCTTCGGAGCGGAGGCGGGGACGGGCCGCAGCGCCCGGTAGAGCACCGCGCCGAGCACGCCGATCGTCGCGCCGGCGCTGGCCAGCTGCGCGATCACGGCGTCGGTGACCGGCGCGAACGGCAACGCGAACGAGGCCGCGAAGACGACAAGGCCGACCACCCAGCCGCCGGCGACCCAGCGGTGCCGGCCCAGCGCGAGCAGCGCCGGCTGGACGATCTGCACGGCCATGCCGGCGACGGTGCCGACCATCAACGCGGTGACGAGCGCGTCGGAACTGGTGAACGAGGGCCCGAACGCGATGCGCCCGAGCCAGTGCCCGAGCACCGCGCTGACGCCGACCGCCAGTGCGCCCACCGCGGCGACCAGCAGCAACGCTGGGCGCACGGCCCGGCGCAGCGCGCCCGGGTCGGCCGACGCGGCGGCCCGGGAGAACGACGGGAGGACCAGCGACTGGGCGCCCTGGAACACGAACAGCGGGATCCGGGCCAGCACCACCGCCGACGCGAACGCCGCGTTGGTGGCGTCGTCCGCCGACAGCGCGCTGACCACGACCGGCGCGGCGTTCGCGATCGCCAGCGACAACCCCCAGGCCACGGTGAGCAGGCCGGTGCTGCGCACGAGCGGCCCGATCGGCTCCGGTGCGGCCTCGGCCGCGCCCGCCCCGCCGCGCAGATCGGGGGTGAACCAGCCGGCGGTGAGCGCGACCGCGACCGCGGGGGCCACGCAGAACACCAGGCCGTAGAGGCTCGACGCCCCGGCGACGGCCGCGCCGCCGAGCGCCAGTGCGGCCAGCCCCACCGCGGCCACCAGCCGCACCGTGCCCTCGGTGCCCACCGAGGTGCCGTACCGGCCGAACGCGTGGCGCCCACCGAAGTTGCCGCGGGTCACCGACACCGCCGCGTAGGACGCGCTGGCGATCAGCAGCCCGGCCAGCAGGACCGCGTTGCCGTGCAGCACGTCGGGCAGCAGCACCGGCGAGAGCGCCAGCGTCACGACCGCGATGCCGGCGAACAGCCCGGCCGAGAGCAGCCCGAGCCGGCGCACCACCGGCCGCGGGTCCTCGCCGCGGGCCAACCGCGTCGAGACGTTCCGGCTGGTCTCCTGCTCGATCGCGGCGAAGAGCCCGGGGCCGATGATGTTGACGAGCAGGTACACCGACGCGAGCGCCGAGTACGCCGACTCGTCGAAGACCCGGCTGGCGACCGCGAGGAACAGGTACCCGGCCCCGCCGAGCACCAGGTACCCGGCGCCCACGGACGCGGCGCTCCCCAGGAGCGCGCGTACCCGGGCCCAGGTCACGACGAGTGCGCCGCTTCGATGAGCCGGACGAACGCCGGGCGCTTGAGCGCCTCTTCCAGCTGGTCGTGCCAGTGCGGTTGCGTCTCGACACCGGTGGACGCCCACCGGGAGTGCCCGAGCACGCTGTAGGCCGGCCGCTTCGCCGGGCGCGGGAACGCGTCGCTGGTGGTGGTCCCGACCCGGGCCGGATCGAGCCCGGCCAGCGTGTAGATCGCCTGCGTCAGCCCGTGCCAGGTGGTCTGCCCGCTCGCGGTGCCGTGGTAGACGCCCGGTGCCGCCCGGCCCTCGCGGGCGGCGTGCCCGAGCGCGACCAGCTGCCCGGCCAGCGCGGCCGTCCAGGTCGGCTGCCCGTGCTGGTCGTCCACGACGCTCACGGTGGGGCGGGTGGCGGCCAGCGTGAGCATCGTCGCCACGAAGTTGCTGCCGTTCTCGCCGTAGAGCCACGCGGTGCGTATGACGTAACCGCGGTCGGGCAGCGCGGAGAGCACGGCCTGCTCGCCGGCCAGCTTGCTGCGCCCGTAGGCGTTCACCGGGTCGGTGGGGGAGTCCTCCGGGCAGGGCGCGGACGCGTCGCCCGGCAGCACGTAGTCCGTCGAGATCTGCAACAGGGTGGCGCCGGTGGCGGCGCAGGCCTCGGCCAGGAAGGCCGCCCCGAACCCGTTCACCCGGGTGGCCGCGGCCTCGTCGGACTCGGCGGCGTCCACCGCGGTGTAGGCAGCGGCGTTGATCACCACGTCGTGCCCGGCCACGGCGGCGCGCACGGCGTCGGGGTCGGTGATGTCCAGCTCCGCGCGCGTCGCCGCCGTCGCGTCGGGCAGCAGCGAGCGCAGGTCGTGTCCGAGGGCGCCGGCGGCGCCGGTGATCAGCCAGCGCACGACTTACTTCTCCAGGGAGGCGCGCTGCTTGAGGGGCTCCCACCAGTCGCGGTTGTCGCGGTACCAGGCCACGGTGTCGGCCAGCCCGGTCTCGAACGGCACCTGCGGGGAGTAGCCCAGCTCGGTGTGGATCTTGGTGATGTCGACCGAGTAGCGGCGGTCGTGGCCCTTGCGGTCCTCGACCGGCGTCACGAACTGGTCCCAGTCGCGGCCGGTGGCGTCGAGCAGCAGTTTCGTCAGTTCGCGGTTGGTCAGCTCGGTGCCGCCGCCGATGTTGTAGACCTCGCCGGACCGGCCGCCCCGCAGCGCCAGCTGGATGCCCCGGCAGTGGTCGTCGACGTGCAGCCAGTCACGCACGTTGCCGCCGTCGCCGTAGAGCGGCACCGGCTTGCCGTCCAGCAGGTTGGAGACGAACAGCGGGATGACCTTCTCCGGGAACTGGTAGGGCCCGTAGTTGTTGCTGCACCGGGTCACCACGACGTCGACGTGGTGGGTGCGGTGGTAGGCCAGCGCCAGCAGGTCGCTGGCGGCCTTGGACGCCGAGTACGGCGAGTTGGGCGCCAGCGGGTCGGTCTCCGGCCAGGACCCCAGCTCGATCGAGCCGTACACCTCGTCGGTGGAGACGTGCAGGAACCGGCCGGTGCCGTGGCGGTGGGCGGCGTCCAGCAGCGTCTGGGTGCCCAGCACGTTGGTGGTGACGAACTGCGCGGCACCGAGGATCGACCGGTCGACGTGCGACTCGGCCGCGAAGTGCACGATCGCGTCGTGTCCGGGCACCAGATCGTTCACCAGATCGACATCGGTGATGTCGCCCTTGACGAACGTGTACCGGGGGTGATCGGCGACCGGGTCGAGGTTGGGCAGGTTGCCGGAGTAGGTGAGGGAGTCCAGTACCGTCACCGACCAGTCGTCCGCACCCGTGTATCCGCCGCTCAGGAGCGTGCGGACGTAATGCGATCCGATGAACCCGGCGCCGCCGGTGACAAGAATCCTCACGGGGACCGGAGTGTAGTCACCGGGAGCGACAGATCGTGAATCGCCGAGCCACGCATACGGCGGTCACCGCCGGGTATGTCCGTTCCATGACAACGTCACCCGATTTTCCCAACCAGTCGGTCGGTGAGGGATCCGGCCTGCCCCGCCCCGGCGACCCGTCGGCCGGCCGGACCGCCGAGGACGCCCACCGCGAGACCCAGGTGGCGCCGGGCACGCTCGGGGCCGCCGGCGCGGTCGCCGCCGGCGATCTCGGTGTCGACGCGATCCCCGAGCTCAACCCGGATGCCGGCGACAGCGGGTACAGCGCGCCCCCGGTCGAGGACGCCGGCGCGGACCCGGCGGCCAAGTAACGCCGCTCACGTCGGGATTGAGCGGGGCGCCCGACGGGAAATACACGCGGTTACCGAATCGCGTAGGCTTCCCGCCGTGCGCGGAATCCTCCTGGCCGGCGGCACAGGTTCACGCTTGTGGCCGATCACTCACGCGGTGTCGAAGCAGCTCATGCCTGTGTTCGACAAACCGATGGTGTACTACCCGCTCTCGACGCTGATGTACGCGGGTGTTCGTGAGGTCCTCGTGATCACGACACCGGGTGACGCGGCGCAGTTCGAGAAGCTGCTCGGCGACGGGTCGCGCTGGGGGATGGACATCCAGTACGCGGTGCAGCCGTCACCCGACGGCATCGCGCAGGCGTTCCTGATCGGCGAGGAGTTCATCGGTGACCAGCCGGTGGCCCTCGTGCTGGGTGACAACATCTTCCACGGCGCGGGTCTGGGCCGGCAGCTGTCCACCCACAACGGCCTCACCGGTGGCCGGGTCTTCGCCTACCCGGTGGCCAACCCCGAGGCCTACGGCGTCGTGGAGTTCGACGAGACCGGCACCGTGCTCTCCCTGGAGGAGAAGCCGGAGAAGCCGAAGAGCAAGTACGTCGTGCCGGGGCTGTACTTCTACGACAACCGCGTCGTCGAGATCACCAAGGGCCTGAAGCCCTCGGCCCGGGGCGAGCTGGAGATCACCGCGGTCAACCAGGCCTACCTCGACGAGCAGCAGCTCAAGGTCACCGTGCTCGACCGGGGCACCGCCTGGCTGGACACCGGGACGTTCACCTCGCTGGTGCAGGCGGCCGAGTACGTGCGGGTCATCGAGGAGCGGCAGGGCTTCAAGATCGGCTGCGTCGAGGAGGTGGCCTGGCGTCAGGGCTACATCGACGACGCCCAGCTGCGTGCGCTCGCCGAGCCGCTGCGCAAGTCCGGCTACGGCGACTACCTGATCGAGCTGCTCGGCTCCTAGTAGCGGAACGATCCGATCGCGGCGCGCAGCTGTTCCGACGCCACGTCCAGTTCGCCCGCGGCCGTCTGCGTGGCCCGCGCCGCGCCCTCGGTCGCCTGGGTGAGCTGGGCCACCTGGCTCAGCTGACCACTGATCTCGCTGGTGCCGCCGGCGACCCGGTCGAGGTCACCGGTCATGCCGGCCGTCGTCGCGCTCTGCTCCTCGACGGCCGAGGCGATCGTCGTCTGGTAGTCGTTGATCTTGCCGATGATCTCGCTGATGCTCGAGATCGCCTCGGCGGCGCTGCGGGTGTCCTGCTGGATCGCGTCGATCCGCCGGCCGATCTCGTCGGTGGCCTTCGCGGTCTCCTGCGCGAGGTCCTTCACCTCGCCGGCGACCACCGCGAACCCCTTGCCGCTCTCACCGGCCCGCGCCGCCTCGATCGTGGCGTTGAGCGCGAGCAGGTTGGTCTGCTCGGCGATCGCGGTGATGGCCTTGAGCACGCTGCCGATCTCGCTGGAGGAGTTGCCGAGGCGCAGCATGACCTGCTGGGTCGCCGCGGCCGACTCCACGGCCTGATTGGCCACCGTGGCGGCGTCCGACGCGTTGACCGAGATCTCGCGGATCGCCGCCCCCATCTCCTGGGCGCCGCCGGCCACCGCCTGCACACCGCCGGTGACCTCGCCGGCCGCCGTGTCCAGCGCCGTCACCTGCTGGCTGGCGCGGTCCGCGTTCTCGGTGAGCTCCTGGCTGGCGCCCTGCAGCGACGCCGCGCTGCGGGAGAGCCCGACGCTGGTCTCGGCGAGCGTGAGGATCGTGTCGCGCATCTTCTCGGCGGCCTGCTGCACCGCGCGCGACATCTCCCCGATCTCGTTCGGCGCCTGGTCAACCGGCCGCTGCGACAGGTCACCCTCGGAGATCGCGCGCAGCTGGTCGCGCAGCGCGTGCACCCGGCCCACCATCGAGCGCGCCGCGGCCAGGGCCAGCGCCGCGGTGAGCGCGATGCCGAGCACCAGCACGACGACGATCGTGGTCGAGGCGCTGCTCGCCGCGCTCTTCGCGTCGGCGGCGGCCGCGGCCGCGTTCGCGTCGGAGAGCTCCTTGGCCTCGTCGAGGTTCTTCACCGCGTCGGCGACCTGCGGGTTGAGCTTGGTGGCGCGGAAGGTCTGCCACTCCTCGGTCTTGCCGGCGTCGCGCAGCGCGTCGGACTGGGTCCGCAGCTCCAGGTAGGTCTGCCAGGACGCGGTGAACTCCGCGAACGCCTTCTTCTCCGCCGCCGACGCCGAGGACTTGCCGAACTCGGCGATGGACCCGGTCACCAGGTCGAGCTGCTCGGCGGTCTGCTTCTGGTAGGTGGCCTTCTGCTCCGCGTTCGTCGCGGTCGAGGAGGAGAGGCTGGCCCAGCGGAAGTGCCAGACGGACGTCTGGACGTCGCCGATGATCGTCAACGGCTTGAGCGACTCCTGGTAGATCGCCTCCGCCCGGTCGGCGATCCGCTTCATTTGCACCAGGCTGACCCCGCCGATCAGCACCGCGACGGCCAGCGCCACGGCCGCGGTGATCAGCATGTTGCCGCGGATGCTCATCCGGTGCAGCGAGAACGCCGCCATCGTCTCTCCTCGTTCCTGCGGTGACCTGGTCGACTCATCGGCGCGATCGTGCCGTTGTTGAGTGGTCGCGGGCGGGCGATAGGGTGCCGGGAGCACCGAGCCCCCTCGAGGAGAGGCACGCAGTGGCGACCAACGAAGCACCAGGCACGGCAGGAGCGGACTACGCCGAGCGGCTCCGGCGGCTGGAAACCGCCCGCTGGAAGCAGGTGCTGAACGTCCAGGCCCCGTACCGGTGGAACCTGCGCCGGCTCCGGCTCGGCCGCACGCTCGACGTCGGCTGCGGCATCGGCCGTAACCTGTCGCACCTCAAGGACGGCAAGAACCCGGAGCCGGTCGGCGTGGACCACAACGCCACCTCGATCGAGATCGCCCGGCAGCGCGGGTTCACCGCGTACACGGTGGACGAGTTCCACGCCTCGGCGGACGCCAAGCCCGACGCGTTCGACGCGATCCTCGCGTCCCACCTGGTCGAGCACCTGCTCGAGCCGGAGGCGAAGGCCGTCGTCGAGTCCTACCTGCCGTACCTGCGCTCCGGTGGGCGCATCGTGTTCATCACGCCGCAGGAGAAGGGCTACACCACCGACGCGACCCACGTGCGGTTCAGCGGGTTCGACGAGGTCTCGGCGCTGGCCACCGACGTCGGCCTGGCGGTGGAGAAGACGTACTCGTTCCCGTTCCCGCGGTTCGCCGGGAAGTTCTTCGCGTACAACGAGTTCGTCACCGTGGGGCGCAAGCCCTAGGTCCGGGGCCGCTACGGTGACCGCGTGAAGATTCGACCCCTGAGCATCGACGGCGCGTGGGAGATCACGCCGGTCCAGCACGGCGACCCGCGTGGGCTGTTCACCGAGTGGTACCGGTTCGACCATCTCGCCGAGGCGGTGGGGCACCCGCTGCGGCTCGCGCAGGGCAACCTGTCGGTCTCGGCGCGGGGCGTCGTGCGGGGGATCCACTTCGCCGACGTGCCGCCGAGCCAGGCCAAGTACGTCACGTGCGTGCGTGGTGCCGTGGTCGACGTCATCGTGGACCTGCGGGTGGGCTCGCCGACGTTCGGTCAGCACGAGCTGGTGCAGCTGGACGAGACCGACCGGCGCGCGGTGTACATCGCCGAGGGGCTCGGGCACGGGTTCTGCGCGCTCACCGACGACGCCACGCTCACCTACCTGTGCTCGGAGACGTTCGCGCCGACGCGTGAGCACGCGATCCACCCGCTCGACCCCGATCTGGGCATCCAGTGGCCCGTGGACGAGCCCCAGCTGTCCGCGAAGGACGCGGCCGCCCCGTCGCTCGCGGCGGCGCGTGCGGACGGGGCGCTGCCCGACTACGAAGAGTGCAAGCGCTACTACGCGTTGCTGAACCAGGGCTGAACCGAAACGGAGAGCGACTGTCCTACGGGGTAAATCGGGCACGCTCGCTGTTGCCGGGTGCGGGCGTGCAACGACGGCTAATGTTCAATCATGGAGCGGCGGATCTTCGGTCTCGAGACCGAGTACGGAGTCACGTGTACGTTCCGGGGCCAGCGGCGTCTCTCGCCCGACGAGGTGGCGCGGTACTTGTTCCGGCGCGTGGTGTCGTGGGGCCGGTCGAGCAATGTCTTTCTCCGCAACGGTGCCCGGTTGTATCTGGACGTGGGCTCCCACCCCGAGTACGCCACCCCGGAGTGTGACTCGGTCGCCGACCTGGTCACGCACGACCGGGCCGGCGAGCGCATCCTCGAAGGACTGCTGGTCGACGCCGAGCGCCGGCTGCGTGACGAGGGCATCGCCGGGGACATCTACCTGTTCAAGAACAACACCGACTCGGCCGGCAACTCCTACGGCTGCCACGAGAACTACCTGGTCTCGCGGCACGGGGAGTTCGCCCGCCTGGCCGACGTCCTGATCCCGTTCCTCGTCACCCGGCAGCTGATCTGCGGCGCGGGCAAGGTGCTGCAGACGCCGCGCGGCGCGGTGTACTGCCTCTCGCAGCGCGCCGAGCACATCTGGGAGGGCGTCTCGTCGGCGACCACCCGCTCGCGGCCGATCATCAACACCCGCGACGAGCCGCACGCCGACGCCGAGCGCTTCCGCCGGCTGCACGTCATCGTCGGCGACTCGAACATGAACGAGGTCACGACGCTGCTCAAGGTGGGCGCGGCCGACATCGTGCTGCGCATGATCGAGGCCGGCGTCACGATGAAGGACCTCACGCTGGAGAACCCGATCCGGGCGATCCGCGAGGTGTCGCACGACATCACCGGCCGGCGCACCGTGCGCCTGGCCAACGGCAAGGAGATCAGCGCGCTCGACATCCAGATGGAGTACCACTCCAAGGCGTCGGAGTTCGTCGAGCGCTACGGCGGCGGCCCGGCCGCGCGTCGCATCATCGACCTGTGGGGCCGCGTGCTCAAGGCGGTCGAGGGTGACGACCTGGCGTCGGTCGAGCGGGAGATCGACTGGGTCACCAAGCTCAAGCTGATCGAGCGCTACTCCGAGCGGCACGGCCTGTCGATGTCGAGCCCGCGGGTCGCCCAGCTCGACCTGGCTTATCACGACATCCGGCGGGGCCGGGGCGTGTTCCAGGTGATGGAGAAGCGCGGCGCGGTCGAGCGGGTCACGCGTGACCTGGACGTCTTCGCGGCCAAGTCGGTGCCGCCGCAGACCACGCGGGCCCGGCTGCGCGGCGAGTTCATCCGCAAGGCCCAGGAGCGGCGGCGTGACTTCACCGTGGACTGGGTGCACCTGAAGCTGAACGACCAGGCGCAGCGCACGGTGCTGTGCAAGGACCCGTTCCGGTCGGTGGACGAGCGGGTCGACCGGCTGATCGCGAGTATGTGAGGCCGCGCGCTACCAGTTGATGATGTCGGTCGTGGTCGGCTGGAGCGAGCCGACCAGGATCGAGCTCACCGGGAACCCGTTCCGCTCGACCGTCGAGAACCCGCTGAGCTCGGCCGGCGCGGTGCCCGAGCCCGGCGCCCCCACCCGGAACCCGTCGCCGCTCCGGCACCCGGTGGCGGTCGGCGGGCACCCGCGCCACTGCAGACCGGCGAACGCGGTCCGCTGCGGCTGAAGCGCCATCCCCACCGGCTTGCGCGGCTTGTTGACGTTCGTCGCCGGGACGCCCAGTAGCGTCCCGGCCTTCGTGAGCCCGACCGACGGCCACCCACTGAGCCCACACGTCTTCGTCCCGGTGTTACGGAGCGCGATCAGCCCGACGCCGGGAGCGTTCTTGCTGGTGCCGAGCTGACGGATGACCCGGATGTTCAGCCCCGCGGTTTTGCAGGGCGCGAGATTACCCGGCGCGGGCGGCGGCGCCTGCGTGGCCGGGGTCGGCAGAGCGGTGGCCCCGAGCGACGGCGGTGCGGTGGTGAGCACCGGCTCGAGCGGCTGCGAACTGGCCTGCTCTTCCTCGTCCGCCGGCGTGGTGAAAGGCGCGAGGCCACCGGGAGGACGCACGTTGGGCGTCCCGGAGCTGTCCGAGCCGCCGCACCCGGCGGCGGCGAGGAGCGCGCCCACCCCCACCAGCACTGCCCCCGTGCGTGTCCTCATGCGCCCACCCCGTTCGCCGCTGGTTGCCTGGCCCCTGATCAGCCACTGCGCGCTTCCGCTCAGCGTGCCTCCGGTCCGTGCCGAACCAACCCCGACGCGCCGGGGTCGCGCGGATATGTCCGCGAAAACCAGTAATAGCGACTAAACGAACATATCGTCAGTTAGTCGCCGTAAAAGACGAGGCCGGCGCGGTCACCGTTCATCGGCGTGCCACGAAGCTCTCGAGAGGACCCGTGAGATGCAGTTCGTTCACCTGGAGCGTCGCCGCGTCGGCGGCGCCGGTCTGTTGGCCGCCGGCGCCCTCCTCGGCGCAGTGCTGGCTCCGGTTCCCGCCGACGCCGCGGAGATCGTCGGCACGATCACGGTCAGCACACCCTCGAACGCGAGGATCGCCGCGGGCTCGGCGAAACAGGTGCTGGCCTTCTCGGTCTCCGGTAACGACGTGCCCGCGCTGTCCGAGGACAACGTCAACGACGTCAGCCTCAAAGGCAACAACGCCTCCGGCGTGGCGACGACCTGCGCGGTGACGTACGTGGTGACCAGTACGACCACCGTGATCGGCAAGACGGCTACGAACTGCGCGATCCTCGGGGCCGCCAGTCTCGTCGTCACGCTCGCCAACGGGAGCGGTACGGACACGCTGACCAAAGCGAATGCCCTGACGCTGGTCACGCCGCCGTCGATAGCCGATGTCACCGGGACCGTGCCGCCGGTGATCAACGACAACAGCGTGCTGTTGAACGCGGCGAATCAGACCGCGCGGTTCTCGGCGAGCGGCGGCCAGACCGTACGGGTCCGGGCCGGAGCGTCGTTCGGGTTCGACCCGACGACGGCCGCCGGGCTCGCCGTCACGATGAACGGCAAGGCGGGCTCCAACTTCAAGGTGTACACCGGGGCGACCGGTCTCGGGGCGCTCGTCCAGACCACGACGTCGTCCACGCCGGGCAACTCGATGACGTTCACGACCGGCGCCGGTATGACACCCGGTCCCGTCTCGCTCACGATCACCCAGGGCGGAATCAGCAAGACGTTCACGGCGACCGCCACGCCCAACGGGCCCACCCCGCTCGTCGTCAGCCTGCCGAACGTGTCCAGCCTGTCGGTCAGCGGCGGCCGTGCCTCCCAGCAGGTCTCGACCACGATCACCGGAACCGGTCTGCCCAGGGCGCTCGGGGACGCCCAGGACCCCTCGAAGTGGTTGATCACCTTCTGCGGCGCTGCCGTGGCGGGCAGCGACGTCACCGCGGTCAACGATTCGGGCACGTCGGTCACCGTCAACGTCCCGCCCGTCTCGGGTCTCAGCCCGGGTCTCGGGGCGGGCGTCTACGCCGGGATCTGCCCGGTGGCGGTCACCGACCTGACGCAGACCCCGCAGCAGACCAGCCCGATCGCTCTCGGGGCGTACTACACGGTGCTCGCGGAGTGAGCCCGAGGTGAGCGCGGCGGCCCGGTCTCAGTTCGAGGACCGGGCCGCGTCAATTTAAGTGACATATCGCCTAGAAAAGGACAAAAGCGGTGTTAGTCTCCGTGGGAACACGAGGCTCGTGCGGCCACCGTTCACCGGCGTGCCGCGCAGCACCCGAGAGGATTCTGCGAAAAATGTCATTCGCTCATTCGCGGCGGCTGCGCCGCGTCGTTGCTCCTGCGCTGGCGGCCGCTGCCGCCAGCGTTGTCGTCTCAGCGATCCTGCCTCCGGCGGCGGCCCAGGCCGCTGCCATCACCGGAACGATCACGGTCAGCTCGCCGACCAACGCCAAGGTCGCGGCGCTCACGAACAAGCAGGTCGTCAACCTGACGGTGGCCGGCGCCGCGGTCCCGGCGCTCTCCGAGGACAGCGTCGCCTCGGTCGGTCTGGGTGGGTCGCCGTGCGACGCCCTCACCACCTACGTGGTGACGAGTGCGACGACGATCTCCATCAAGACTCCGGCCACCTGCCCGGCCGGAACCGGGGACATCGTCATCACCTTCGCGAACGGCGACACGCTGACGAAGACCGGCGGCATCACGTTCGTCACGCCGCCCGCGATCGAGGCGGTCGCCAACCGCCCGCTGATCAACGACAACAGTGCGCTGCTCGCGACGGCCAACCAGTCGCGTCGTTTCGGCACCAGCGGCGGGCAGACCGTGCGGGTGAAGGCCGACCCGGCCTTCGCGTTCGACCCGCGGTCGACGTCCGGACTGGCGGTCACGCTCAACGGCAAGGCCGGTACGAACGTCAAGGTCTACGCCGACGCGACGTCGAGCACGCCGATCACCACCGTGGCCGGTGCGATCAGCGCGCTGAACGGTAACTCGTTGACCTTCACCACCGGGCTGGGTATGACGGCCGGTGACCCGGTGCTCACGATCACCCAGGACGGCGTCAGCAAGACGTTCCAGGTGGCGGCGACGGGCGGTGCGGTGGTTGCGGCCCCGATCGTCACCGGGCTGTCGGTGGAGGCCGGACGAGCGAACCAGACGAACCTGGCGACGGTCATCAGCGGCACGAACCTGCCCAAGGTGCTCGCCGACGCCAACGACTCGTCGAAGTGGCTGATCCGGTTCTGCAGCGCCACCGCGACCGCCACCGCGGCGAACACGACCGGTACGTCGCTCACGGTGACCGTGCCGAACAACCTGGCCGGAGACGCCGCCGGGCTGGGTGCGTCCACGTATTCGGGCACCTGCTCGGTCACGGTGACCGACGTCGCGGCCTCGCAGACAAGTGCGATCACCGCGGGCTCGCACTACGCGGTCCTCGCGGAGTAAGCAGGTCTGAGCGTGGCGGCCCGGTCCCGTTCGGGGGCCGGGCCGCTTCGTGCTCAGAGCAGGGAGGCGGCGTGACGCCCGCCGGCGGCGGCCGCGTCGAAGTAGACGCGGTCCTCGTCCAGGCCCCGGCCCATCGACGACAGCTTCACCGGCAGAGCACGCAGCGCCTCGTCCAGGCCGGTGATGTCCACCCGCACCAGACGGTGCCGGTCCGGGAGACCGGCCAGTTGCCCCTCGATCCGGCCCGCCGACGGCTCGGGCAGCGGTGACGGAACGACGAGGTCCGCCGGCGCCAGCGCCACCCGTCCGTAGGCGGTCAGCGAGTGGTGCGACACGCCGAGATGCCGCTCCCGCGCGTCCCCCGACGAGATGCGCAGCGACCCGATCGGACGCCCACCCAGCACCGACACCGCGTTCACCGCCTCACCCACGGCGACACCCGAGAACCCCCACGGCGTCCCCGTCCCCAGATTCCCCGGACCCTGGGCCACCACCGCGATATCGGCCGCCAGCACGTGACGAGCGGCCAGCAACCCCGTGTGCAGCGTCACCGCCTCCAGGTCGCCCCCGAAGGACTGGCCCACCGTCACGGTGCCCGCCAGCAAACCGGCCGAGCGCAGGGTGGCCACGGAGCGCGAGAACCACAGCGGCAGTGCGCCGCCGTCGGTCATCACGTACACCACGCGTCGGCCCGGTCCGATCCCGGCCAGGATCGCCGGCAACGCGGAGTGCAGGTCGGCGACCACGACCGGCATCCCGTCCAGCGTGACGTCGGACGCCAGCAACGAGTGGTGCGGCGAGTCCTGCTCGTCCACGCCCAGCACCGTCACCTGCTGCGGTGTGTACCGCCCCTTGACCATGTGCCCCGGCCCGTCGAGCACGTCCGGGTCCGGGGGCAACCGGTCCGGCAAGGCCACCACCAGCGCGTACCCACCCGTACCGAGGCCGAGTGACAGCGCCGTCGTGTTGAGGAGGACCGCGTCCCCGACGACCGGCGCCCCCACCAACGCCGGATAGGCCAGGGCGCGGACCGGAGAAGAATCCACTGTCACGGTCAGCTCGACCGCACCTTCCCACGAGCGCCCCACCGACGAAACAACCCCGCGCCGCCACCGAATCACGCCGCACACCGTAACGGGAGAACTCGTCAACAGGCGGCCGGGCCGCGCCACGCTGGTCGCAGAAGTGAAGTAGCGTCGTTCGGTGTGTCCCGTCGACGCACCGAACGCCTGGTCAACCTGCTGCTCTGCCTGCTCTCCACCCGCCGGTACCTCACCGCAGCGCAGATCGCCGCCATCGTGCCCGGGTACGAGCACGAGGAAGAAGACCCGAAATCGCACGAAGCGTTCCAGCGTATGTTCGAGCGCGACAAAGGCGAGCTTCGTGACCTTGGCGTGCCGCTGGAAACCGGCACGAACAGTGTGTTCGACACCGAACCCGGCTATCGCGTCACCCGGGGTGACTACGCGCTGCCCGAGGTGCACCTCGATCCGGAGGAGGCCGCCGCCGTCGGCATCGCGGCCCGGCTCTGGCACCACGCCGAGCTCTCCACCGCGGCCTCCAGCGGCTTGACCAAGCTGCGCGCCGGTGGCGTCGAACTGGGGGAGGGCCCGCCGCTCGGCATCGAGCCGGTGGTCAACGCGGATCCGGCGCTCACCCCGATGCTCGCCGCGATCGACGTCCGCCGCGCGGTGAAGTTCCAGTACCGCACCCCGCGTGACGATCAGCCGCGCCAGCGGCGGCTGCAGCCGTGGGGCGTGGTGTCCTGGCGTGGCCGCTGGTACGTGGTCGGGCACGACCTCGACCGCGGCGCCACCCGCTGTTTCCGCCTCTCGCGCATCGCCGGAGCGGTGAGCCCGTTCGGCGCGGCCGACGCGTTCGCACCCCCCGAGGACCTGAACCTCCTCGCCCAGGTCCAGGCCTTCGACCCCGAGCCCACCGAGCAGCGCGCCGCCCGCGTCCGCGTGCGGGTCGGCTCGGCGGCCGGCCTGCGCCGGTGGGCCGAGGACGTCCGCCCGGAGGAACACCCCCACCCCGAACTGCTCGATGCCGACGTCGATCGAGCCGTCCTCGACCACGAGGTCACCGTCGACGACCCGGCCGCGCCGCCGGCCCTGACCCCGCCGCCCGGGGAGGACGACGCCGACGAGTGCGGCGAACCCGCTCCCGACGCGAAAGCGGCCTGGGACGTCGTCACGCTGCGCTACTCCGACCCGGAGGCGCTCGCGGTGCGGCTCGCCGGGTACGGCTCCGCGGTGGTCGTGCTGTCACCCCCCGACGTCCGGCAGGCGGTCATCCGCCACCTGACCCGGATGGCGGCCGAGATCGCGCCGAACCGCCCGCCCGGCCTTCCGGGGAACCGCCGAAGCGCCGAGAACACGGAGCCCGTCCGATGAGCGGTACCGGAACCGACCGGCTCGCCCGCCTGCTCGCGCTGGTGCCGTACCTGCAGGCCCGGCCGGGCGCGCTGATCTCCGAGGTGGCGGCCGACCACGGCGTCTCCGAACGGCAGTTGCGCGACGACCTGCAGCTGCTGTTCGTCTGCGGGCTGCCCGGCTACGGCCCGGGCGATTTGATCGACATGTCCCTCGACGACGACACCGTCACGCTCACCTACCACGCCGAGCTCGACCGGCCGCTCCGGCTCACCGCCGACGAGGCCCTCGCGCTGATCGTCGCCCTGCGTGCGCTGGGGGAGACCCCCGGCGTCGACGGTGCCGCGGTCGGGCGCGCGCTGGCCAAGGTCGAGAGCGCGGCCGGGGAGGCCGGCCGCTCGGCCCAGCGGGTGGCGATCACCGGCGGTTACGAGGACACCGGCCTGGCCGCCCGGGTGCGCGGTGCCCTCGAACGCGGCCGCGCGCTGCGGATCGTCTACTACACCGCCGGGCGGGACGCGACGAGCGAGCGCGTCATCGATCCGATGCGGCTGCTCGTCGTGGACGGCCGCGCGTACCTGGAGGCCTGGTGCCGCCGGGCCGAGGCGGTCCGGATGTTCCGCCTCGACCGCATCGACGAGCTCACCGAGCTGACGGAACCGTCGGTGCCCGCCCGTGGGATCGGCGTGGCCGACGGCGGGTTCCGGCTCGCCGACGGCGCGGTGTTCGAACCACCGGCCGACAGCCCGCTCGTGACCCTCCGTGTCGGTCTCGGCAGCCGGTGGGTCACCGAGTACTACCCCTGCGAGGACGTCCGGGCCGAGCCGGGCGGCACCTGGCTGGTCACGCTCAAGGCCAGCGACCTGGAGTGGGCGCGGCGCATCGTGATGGGGCTCGGTGAGGACGCCGAGGTCGTCGGGCCGCCCGAGCTGGTGGAGCTGGTGCGCTCCGAGGCGCGCGCGGCGCTCGCCGCGTACAGCGTCTAGGGTGGCCAGCGTGACCCTTGCGAGCTGGATCGTCGTGGCGCTGGTGGTGCTGGGTGTCGTCGCGCTGGGCCTGGTGGCCGCGCCGCTGCTGCCCAAGCTGCGTCGTCTCAAGCGCGCCGGCGACGTGCTGAAGGGCCGGGCCGAGGAGGCGCAGACGCTCCAGGTCGAGCTCGAAACGCTCCAGGCGCGGGTGCTCGAGGTCCAGGCCAAGGTCGAGCGGGTCCGTCCCGCTCGCTGAGACCGAGCTGAGAGTGGGAGGGCCTGGTCGTTTCCCCTCGGTCCTAGGGCCTATCCTTCCGATCGGTGGGCCGGTGAGACGTACGATGAACCGGTATCCGATTCGAGAGGTGTCGTCATGGGTGCTCTCAAGCCCTGGCATATCGCAGTGCTCGTCGTCGTGCTGCTTCTGCTGTTCGGGGCGAAGCGTCTGCCCGACGCGGCGCGCGGCCTCGGCCGTTCGTTGCGGATCTTCAAGGCCGAGACCGAAGGCTTGATGAAGGACGACGTCAAGGGCAAGGCAGAGGCGAAGCACGAGCGTGCGCCGCTGACCGATGACCGCGTCGACCCGGCCGACCAGTTCGGCGAGCGGCAGAACCCGGTCGTCGATTCCCGGGTGGTCGACTCGCGGAGCGAGACCCGCGACCAGCGGTGAGCCCAGCGCTGCGGCTGCGCCGGCGGACGCCGAAGAGGCCGATCTCGCCGGACGGCTCGATGACGCTCATGGAGCACATCCGTGAGCTGCGTGACCGCCTGTTCAAGGCGTGCCTGGGGATTCTCCTCGGTCTGTGCATCGGTTTGTACTTCTCGAAACCGGTGGAGCGGTTCCTGACCGATCCGTACTGCGAGCGTTTCGCGGCCGGGTGTTCGTTCAACGCGGCCACCCCGCTCGAGCCGACGATCGTCCGACTGAAGATCGCGCTCTACCTGGGCCTGATCATCGCGTCGCCGATCTGGCTGTACCAGCTGTGGGCGTTCATCGCGCCCGGTCTGCACTCGCGTGAGCGCAAGTGGGCCTACGGGTTCATCGCGATCGCGGTGCCGCTGTTCGTCGCCGGCGCGGTGCTCGCGCACTTCGTCATCGCCAAGGGCATCCAGTTCCTGCTCCCGGTGGACGGCGACTACCAGCTCACCACGAACATCGCCGGCTACATCGACTTCGTCACCGGGATGTTGCTCATCTTCGGCGTCGGGTTCGAGTTCCCGCTGATCGTGTTCATGCTGAACCTGGCCGGTGTGGCGAGCGCGCGGCGCCTGCTCGGGTGGTGGCGGGCGGCGGTGTTCCTCACGTTCGCGTTCACCGCGGTCGTGACGCCCACGCCCGACCCGTTCGGCATGACCGCGCTCGGCGCCTGCATGACCGCGCTGTACTTCGCCGCGGTCGGCGCGGCGTTCCTCAACGAGAAGCGGCGCGCGAGGGCCGCGGCCCGGAGCTCGTACGCCGGCATCGACGACGACCAGGCGTCCGAGATCGAGACCGTGCTCGACCCGGTCGAGACCAGCGGTCCGGTGCGCAGGAGCGGCCCGGTCGAGCCCAGTGAGGCTCCGCGCCCGACGCGCGACGAAGACCTCTGACCCGCGATCCGCCCTCGCCGGCCGGCGAGGGCGGATTCGGCGTTAGAGTTCGCCGTGCCTCCCGACTACTCGCAACGCCTGGTGGTGCTCGCCCACCCGCGTGCCGGGCGCGGCCAGGTGGGGCGGCGTCTGCCGGCGGTGCTGGCGGCCCTCGGCCCGGCTGACCCGCTGCTCCTGCCGGCCACCACCCGGGCCGACGCCCTGCGCGCGGTCACCGAGGCCGTGGCGGCCGACGCCCGGGGCGTGATCGCGGTGGGCGGCGACGGCACCGCGCACCTCGCGCTCCAAGCCGTGGCCGGCACCCGGGTCCCGCTCGGCCTGGTTCCGCTCGGCACCGGCAACGACCTGGCCGACGCCGTCGGTGTGCCGGCGGACCCGCCGGCCGCGGCGCGCGCGATCCTCGCCGACCTCGACGCCGGCCGCACCACGACGATCGACGCGGTCCGGATCGACCGGGACGGCCCGGAGCGCTGGTACGCCGCGATCCTCTCGGTGGGCTTCGACTCCGCGGTCAACGCCCGCGCCAACCGCATGCGCTGGCCCCGCGGCCCCCGCCGCTACGACCTGGCGATCCTCGCCGAGCTGGCCCGCCTGCGCACCTATCCGCTGACGCTCCGGCTCGACGACACCACCGTCGAGACCCCGGCCCTGCTCGCCGCCGTGGGCAACACCCGCAGCTACGGCGGCGGCATGCGCATGTGCCCGGCCGCCGACCCCACCGACGGCCTGCTCGACGTCACCGTCGTCGAACCGGTCAGCCGCCTCGAGCTGATCCGCGTCAAACCCCGGCTCTACTCGGGCACCCACGTCGATCACCCGGCGGTCCGTACCTACCGCGCCGCCCGCATCCGGGTCGACGCACCGGGTGCCGCCGTGTTCGCCGACGGCGAGCCGTCCGGCGCGCTGCCGCTGCTGCTGGCCGCCGTGCCCGGCGCGGTGCGCCTGCTCGGGGCGTCGGGGCAACCCTCGAGCTGACCGTGAGACCGCTCAACTCCGACCACGGCGTGCCGATAGGGCGGTGAGCTACCCGAGAGGATGGATCCCGCCGTGCCCGTCAGACACCGCTGGAGCGCCGTGCGTGCCCGGGTGGGCGCCGCGCTGATCGGGCTCGCCGTGCTCCTCGGCGCGGTCGTCGCACCGCTGCCCGCGCAGGCCGACCCGTACTGGCGGGTCCGTGTCTACGTCGCCCCCGGGAAGTCGTCGTGCACCCTGCGGTGGGTCCGCAGCTACTGGGACGGCCCGGTCAACGCCTACAAGGTCTGGGTCGTGCCCCAGGAGGTCGGCCCCAACGCCCCGCAGACCTACCGGCAGATCAGCGTGACGCCGCCGCTCGCCGGGCGCGCCGCGAACGTCAGGGTCGGCGGGCTGACGCGCGGCGCCGCGTACGTGTTCTGGCTGCAGGCGTTCTACCCGAGCTACTTCCGCAGCGGGCCGATCAACATGCAGGTGGCCACGACCGAGGTGTGCGTCCCGACCTGAGAACTGTCGGCGGGGGATGCGAGGATGCATCCCGGCTGATCGGCGAGCGGGCGGGGGCGGGAACGGTGCTGGCGGACGTCGTCGATCGCCTGCGGTGCCCGCACTGCGCCGACGACGCGGTCGGCCTGGCGCTGAGCGGGCGCACCCTGCGCTGCCCCAACGGCCACTCGTTCGACGTGGCGAAGCAGGGCTACGTCAGCCTGCTCACCGGCCACGCCCCGCCGGTACCCGGTGACACCGCCGCGATGGTCGCCGCCCGCGAGGCCTTCCTCGCCGGCGGCCACTTCACCCCGATCACGTCCGCCCTGGTCACCGCCGTCGCCGGGGTCGCGGGATCCGCGCCGGGCGTTCACCTGCTCGATCTGGGGGCGGGCACCGGGCACTACCTCGCCGCGGTGCTCGACGAGGTGCCGGGCGGGGTCGGGGTCGCGGCCGACATCTCCGGCTACGCGCTGCGCCGGGCGGCCAGGGCACACGCGCGTGCGGGTGCCGTCCGCTGCGACGCGTGGCGGCCGCTCCCGCTCCGATCGGGCGCGGTGGACGTCGTTCTCAACGTTTTCGCACCGCGCAACGGCGCGGAACTGAACCGCGTGCTGAACCCCGGCGGGGTCGTCCTGGTGGTCGCCCCCACCGACCGGCACCTACGCGAGCTCGCGTCCGCGGTGGGCGCGGTCTCGGTCGATCCCCGCAAAGCCGACCGCCTGGACGCGGCGCTCGGCCCGTACTTCACCCGGGCCGGGGGCGAGGTCGTGGAGGCGAGCTTGCGTCTGACCCACGCGGAGGCGGTCACCGCGGTCGCGATGGGGCCGGCCGCGTGGCACGTGGAGCCGGCGGTGCTCGCCGCCCGGGTCGCGGCGCTGCCGGAGCCGGTGGACGTCACGCTCTCGGTGACGCTCAGTACCTACAGGAGGTGACGGTGGAGCTGTTCTCGCTGGCCGGACGAGTGGCCCTGGTGACCGGCGGTAGTTCGGGCATCGGCCGGGCGATGGCCTCGGCGCTGGTGCGCGCGGGCGCCCGGGTGGTGGTCGTGGCGCGGGGCCGGGAGGCGCTCGACGCGACGGTGGCGGAGCTCGGCGTCGCGGCCGTGAGCGCGGATCTCGGTGTGCGTTCCGAGGTGGTTCGCGCCGCGGACGAAGCCGCCGCCATCTACGGGGAACCCGACATCCTGATCACCGCGGCGGCGATCAACCACCGCCCCCCGATGGACGAGCTGACGCTCGACGACTGGGACGCCACGATCGAGCTCAACCTCACCGCGCCGTTCCTGCTCGGGCAGCGCTTCGGGCCGCGGATGGCCGAGCGGGGCTGGGGCCGGATCATCCACGTCGCGTCCCAGCAGGCCGTGCGGGCGTACCTGAACAGCGGCGCGTACGGCGCGTCGAAGGGCGGCGTGACCGCGCTGACCCGCTCGCAGGCCGAGGCGTGGTCGTCGCGCGGCGTGTGCGTGAACTCGGTGGCACCGGGCGTGGTGCGCACTCCGCTGACCGCCCCGGTCTTCGCCGACCCGTCGAAGGCCGCGGCGATGGCGGCACGCACGATGATCGGCCGCAACGGCGAGCCCTCCGACTACGAGGGCGTGGCCGTCTTCCTGTCCGGCGACGCGTGCGCCTACGTCACCGGCCAGACGCTCTTCGTCGACGGCGGCTTCTCCGTGCACTAGAACGGCGGGCCCCCGAAGGAGCCCGCCGCCCGGGTCAGCCGAGGTCGGTGTACGTGTACGTCGAGGCCGCCGTGATGCCCTGCGTCGCGCCGTTCGCCGGCGTGAAGTTCACCGTCACCGGTCCCGCCGTGCCCGCGGGGATGTTGGTGCAGGTGACCGTCGTGTCTTCCTTGCTGCCGCTCCCCGCGGAACAGGTCGCGCCGACCGCGTCGAACTGCCAGCCGGTGGCGCCCTTGAGGCCCACCCCGGTGATCGTGATGGCGGGCTTGTCGCTGGAGCCGGTCGTGCCGGCCGTGGGCCCACTGACCACGCTGAGCTTCGTCACGACGGCGACGTACTTGGCGTTGGACGCGTCGGGGGTGCCGGTGACGCCGTCGCTGAGCACCATCACCGAGACCGTGCCGCTGGTTCCGGTGGGTGTTCCGGCGGGCGCGGTGATCGTGAGCGTGTCGGTGGTCCCGCCGTAGGCGACCTTCGCGGTGGCGCCGTTGACCGTGGCGGTGATCTTCTTGGTGGTCACGTCTCCCGAGGAGGTGACGCCCGCGCCGGTGATGCTGGCGGTGAAGTTCGTTCCGCCCGCCGCGCTCAGCTTCGTGTTGGCGGGAACGGTGACGGTGATCGGCGCGATGTAGCTGAAGTTGTCGGTCGAGGTGTCACTGCTCGCTCCGTTGGCGTTCGTCACGAAGACGGACACCGCACCCGTTCCGGCCGGGGCCTTGACCGCGATCTGCGTGTCGGACAGGACGATGACGTTGGTGGCGGGCGTGCCGCCGGCCGCGGTGGCGCCGAACGTGACGCCACTGGACTCGTTGACGCCGTTGAAGCCCGTGCCGGTGATCAGGACCGCCGTGCCGCCGGACGTCGAGCCCTTGGTGACGCTGAGCGCCTTGACCGTCGGTTCGCCCGCGGCCTGGGCGATGTCCGCGAAGCCGAGGGCGCCGATCATGCCGCCGAAGGCCAGGCAACCGGCCAGCACGGTCGCCGTCGCGCGACGCGGACGGCAGGAGGTATCGAGCATCTCTGTCTCCATGCGAGAGCGGGGTGGTGTGTGCCGCGTCGATGCACGGCCGTAACTCGTCGCGAAACAGACAAACATGAACTAAAGGGCTTAACAACTACCGAGGTGGCGAATCGGCGCATCGCCGACCCCCGGGTGGGGTCGGCGATGCGAGCGGAGGGTCAGAGATCCGAGTACACGTAAATCGAGCCGGCGGTGACGCCCGCGACGCGGCCGTCGGTGAACGTCGGGAGCACCGGAGCGGCACCCGCCGTGCCGGCCGGCACGTTCGCGCACGTCCAGAGCGTGTCGTCCTTGCCGTTGACCGGCGCGCACGTCGCCTTGGCCGAGCCGATCGAGAACCCGGTCGCACCGCTCAGGCCGACGCCGGCGATCGTCAGCGCGGGCTTGCCGGCGACGCCCGGCGTACCGGAGACCTTGCCGGAGACGGCGCTGAGCTTGGTCACCACCGCCACGTACCGGGCGTGCGTGGTGTCCGCCGCGCCGGCTACGCCGTTGTTCAGGATCACGACCGAGACCTTGCCGCCGGTCTTCGTCGGGGTGCCGGCCGGGGCGACCAGGTCGACGTGCGTGGCGTCGACCCAGGTCAGGCCGGCAGCGTTCCCGTCGACCGTCGCGGTGATCTTCCTCTGTGCGAACGTGCCGGTCGACGTGCCGAGGTCGAGGGCCTTGGCGGTCAGCGTGACCCGGACGCTGGTGCCGCCGGCGGCGGAGAGACTCGTCTTGTCCGGAAGCTGGACGCTGATCGGCTCGAGGTAGGAGAAATCGTCGGCGGGGGTATCGGGGCTGGTGTTCGCGCCGTCGGTGACCGAGATCTGAACCTTCGTGCCGGTGCCCGCGGGCGCGGTGGCGGCGATCTGCGTGTCGGAGAGCACCAGGAACGTGCTGGCCGGGGTCTTGCCGAACAGCACCGCGGACTTGCTCTTCGGGTCGACGCGGCTGAAGCCCTTACCGGTGATCACGGTGTTCGTGCCGCCGGCCGTGTTACCGAAGGCGCTGCTCAGCCCCGAGATCGTGATCACCGCAGGAGCCGTGGCCGTCGGCTTGGGTGAGCCGCTGGGCTTGGGTGAGCCACTGGGCTTGGGCGTGGCGCTCGGTTTGGCGCTCGCCGGAGCCGTGGGCTTGGGTTTGGCCGACGCGGCGAGTGCGGGTGACGCGGTCGCGAGCGTGCCGACGCCGAGGGCACCGGTGCCGAGCAGGGCGACAACGGCGGCGGCGCGGCGGGCGCGGGTGTCGAGGGTCACGGGACGTCTCCTCCGGACGACAAGTGTCGGTTCGGAGAAGACGTCGGCGCCCGCCGGTGCCGCCGGGTGCTCAGCCGGTATCAGCCGGGGAGCGGCCCCGCCCCGCCCCCGATCCGCACCTCGGGCGGTACACCGGCGAGCGCCAGCACCGCGGCCAGGCCGTGCACCGCACCGGGCGGGCTGGCCGGCAGGACGAGCGCGGGCATCTCCACCTCGACCGCCCCCGCGTCGGCCGTCGTGTCGCCCACCATCAGCGCCCGCTCCGGCTCCACGCCCAGCTCCTCGCAGGCCACGCGGAAGATCTTCGGGCTCGGCTTCATCGCGTCGACCTCGTACGAGAACACGAACGCGTCGACGAACCGCGTCAACCCGTGGTGGTCGAACGTCGGCCGCAGATCGTGGGCGATGTTGCTGACCACCGCGATCTTCACCCCGTGAGATGCCAGCGCGGACAGCACCGGTTCGGTGTCCGCGTACGGAACCCAGGCCTCCGGCGGGAACATCGCGTCGTACAGCGCCGACGCCAGCCGCGGGTCCGGCAGGTCGGCGCGCGCCATCAGCGCGGTGTACGCGTCGCGGTGCTGCTCGACCGACAGATCACGCGACGCGTACGCCTCGATCAGCGCGCCGGTCAGGTCGGACGGGGCCGGGCCGCCGGGCCGCCCGGCCCACAGCAGCCGCTCGACCAGCGCGGACGACTCGGCGTCGGTGAAGGCCAGGCCGAGCGGGCCGGCGGCGCGGCGCAACCAGTCCGCGGGCGGCTCGACCGCCAGCAACGTTCCGGAGAAATCGAACAGGACGGCGTCGATCGGACGAAGAGACACGCCTCAATTTATCTCTCGCGTTCTCGCGTAGCCTTGGCCGCATGAGCAGCCCCGCCGAGCAGTACGCGGCGGCACGTCGGCGCGCCGGCCACCCGGCCTACACCGACTTCACCGCGCAGCTGTCGTTCGATCTTGATGACTTCCAGCGGGAGGCGTGCGAGGCGCTCGAAGACGGGCGCGGGGTGCTGGTGTGCGCCCCGACCGGTGCCGGCAAGACCGTCGTCGGTGAGTTCGCCGTGCATCTGGCCCTCCGTCAGGGCACCAAATGCTTCTACACGACGCCGATCAAGGCGTTGTCGAACCAGAAGTTCAACGACCTCGTCGCCCGCTACGGCGCCGACAAGGTCGGCCTGCTGACCGGTGACAACGCGATCAACGGCGACGCGCCCGTGGTGGTCATGACCACCGAGGTGCTGCGCAACATGCTGTACGCGAACTCCGCGACGCTGGAGCACCTGGCCTACGTGGTGATGGACGAGGTCCACTACCTGGCCGACCGCTTCCGCGGCGCGGTCTGGGAGGAGGTGATCATCCACCTCCCCGAGTCGGTGTCGCTGGTCTCGCTCTCGGCGACGGTCAGCAACGCCGAGGAGTTCGCGGAGTGGCTGGTCACGGTCCGGGGCGACACCGCGGTCGTCGTCTCCGAGCACCGCCCGGTGCCGCTCTGGCAGCACGTCCTCGTCGGCCGCCGGATGTTCGATCTCTTCACCGAAAAGAAGACCGAGAACCTCACGAACAAGGACGTCGATCCGGACCTCACCCGGTACGTCCGCGAGCAGCTGCGCAAGGTCCAGTACACCCGTTCCGGCCGCCCGATCCGGGCCAAGAACCTGGTCCCGTTCCGATCCGACGTCATCGAGCGCCTCGACCGCGAGGGCCTGCTCCCGGCGATCACGTTCGTGTTCAGCCGCGCGGGCTGCGACGCCGCGGTGCAGCAGTGCATGGCCGCGGGGCTGCGTCTGACCACACCGGACGAGCGGGCCGAGATCCGCGCGATCGCCGAGGAGCGCACCCGCGACCTCGCCGCCGAGGACCTGCAGGTGCTGGGCTACTGGGAGTGGCTCGACGGGCTGCAGCGCGGCCTGGCCGCCCACCATGCCGGGCTGCTGCCGGTCTACAAGGAGGTCGTCGAGGAGCTGTTCGTCCGCGGCCTGGTCAAGGCGGTGTTCGCCACCGAGACGCTCGCGCTCGGCATCAACATGCCGGCGCGTTCCGTCGTCCTCGAGCGGTTGGTGAAGTTCAACGGCGAGACCCACGTCGACCTGACCGCGGGGGAGTACACGCAGCTCACCGGCCGCGCCGGGCGCCGCGGCATCGACGTCGAGGGCCACGCGGTCGTGGTCTGGTCGCCGGAGATCGACCCGCGTCACGTCGCCGGCCTCGCGTCCACCCGCACGTACCCGCTGCGCAGCAGCTTCCGGCCGTCCTACAACATGGCCGTGAACCTGGTCGGTTCGGTCGGGCGGGAACGCGCCCGCGAGCTGCTGGAGACGTCGTTCGCCCAGTTCCAGGCCGACCGGGCCGTCGTCGGCCTGGCCAAGCAGGCCCAGCGCCAGCACGACGCGCTCGACGCCTACCAGGAGTCGATGACCTGTCACCTCGGTGACTTCGCCGAGTACGCGGCGCTGCGCCGCCAGATCAAGGACCGCGAGAACGCGCTGGCCCGGCAGGGCGCCAACCAGCGCCGGGCCGCGGCCGCCGATTCGCTGGAGAAACTGCGCATCGGCGACGTCATCATGGTGCCCACCGGGCGCCGGTCCGGCCTCGCGGTCGTGCTCGACCCCGGGGTCCAGCCGCTCGGCGAGGCCCGCCCGCTCGTGCTCACCGCCGACCGCTGGGCCGGGCGGCTCTCCCTGGCCGACTTCACCGCCGAGATCGACGTCCTCACCCGGATGCGGGTGCCGAAGCACTTCAACCACCGCTCGCCGCAGGCCCGCCGGGACCTGGCGTCGGCGCTGCGCACGGCCGGGTCCGACCTGACCGGCGTCCGGAAGCGGAAGGGGCGCGCCGCCGCCGCGGACGACGAGCTGCTCGGGGAGCTGCGCACCGCGCTCCGGCGCCACCCCTGCCACGGGTGCAACGACCGCGAGGAGCACGCGCGCTGGGCCGAGCGCTTCGACCGGCTCTCGCGGGAGACCCACCAGCTCGAACAGCGTGTGCACAACCGCACGAACTCGCTCGCGCGCACGTTCGACCAGGTCTGCGGCCTGCTGGAGAGCCGCGGCTACCTGGACGGCGAGCGGGTGACCGACGCCGGGCGCGGGCTGGCCCGGATCTGGTCGGAGTCCGACCTGCTGGTCGCCGAGTGCCTGCGCGCCGAGGTCTGGGAGGGCCTGTCCGCGCCGGAGCTGGCCGGAGCGGTGTCCGCGCTGGTGTACGAGGCGCGGCGCGCCGACGAGAGCCCCACCCCGGTGCCCAACGGCCCGCTGCGTGATTCGCTCGCCGTCGTCGGCCGGCTGGCGTCCGAGCTCGCCCGCGACGAGGGGGAGCGCGGCCTGTCCCTCACCCGCGAGCCCGACTTCGGGTTCGTCTGGCCGGCCTACCGGTGGGCGCGTGGTGAGCCGCTGGAGCGGGTCCTCACGTCCGTCGCCGGGATCGAGGGCGAGATGCCGGCCGGTGACTTCGTGCGCTGGTGCCGTCAGGTGCTCGACCTGCTCGACCAGATCGCGTCGGCGGCTCCGGCGGGCAGCGGCCTGCGCTCCACGGCCCGCGCCGCGATCGACGCCACCCGGCGCGGAGTGGTCGCCTACACCGCCTTGTAGCGCGCCGATCGCCCGGTTAATGCCGTTTCTTGTGCTTTGATTCCGGCGTTCCGGGCGATCGGCGTTCCTACTTGACAGGGGGTTCGGTGCGGCACGAGGGCAGTGGGCAGAACGGACACGACCGCACTTTCCTCGCAGACAGTGCCCGCGAGTCGGCGGACGGTGTCGACATCGCCGCGGACCACGCGGCGTTCTCGGCCGCGTTCGCGGCTCCCCGGGAGCACCACGACTTCATCGACGACTTCGTCGATCTGGTCGGCCACCACCTGCGGACGCCGCTGACCGCGATCCGCACCCTGCTCGAGCTGCTCGCCGACGACAGCGGCGGCGGCCTCGACCCGGCGACCGCCCGGCGGCTCGTCGGCGCGGTGCAGGCGAACTCCGACCGGATGCTGCGCGTGATCGACACGCTGCTGCTGCTCGCGCGGGCCCGGCACGCCGAGTCGGCGCGTGACCACGTGCCGGTCGACCTGGCGGCGGTCGTCGACCGGGTCGGCTCGGCGATGGCGCCGGCCGCCGACGGCAGCGGCATCTCGATGACCGTGGAGGCCACCGATCCGGTGTGGACGGTCGGCGACCCGGTACTGCTCGAACGCGCGATCGGGCACCTGGCCGGCAACGCGCTGCGCTTCACCGACCGCGGCGGCCGGCTCAGCCTGCGTGCGCTGGCCGAGCCCCGTCCGGCGATCGAGGTGCAGGACACCGGCGTCGGCATCCCGCCCGAGCGTCAGCCGGGCCTGCTGCGGCCGCTCGTGCTCACCGCGGGAACCGGCGCCGACGACGACGCCCACCTGGGGCTCGGCACGGTCAGCGCGATCGCCCGGGCCCATCGGGGCGACATCGACGTCCGGTCGGCGCCCGGCCGCGGGACGACGTTCCGGATCACGTTCCCGACAGCGCCTTCGTGAGGCGGCCGATCGCGCTCTCGAGCCCCCACCGCTCCGCCAGGGCTTCGACCCGCTCCGGGTCGACCGGGGTGCTCGGGAGCGCGTCGGTGACCGGCGGGATCGGGACGTTCCGCGCCACCCGCACGACGTCCGGCGCGACCGCCAGGTACTCCCGGGCCGCGTCCAACCGCTTCCACGACGACGCCGGCAGCGCCGCGTTGCGCGCGTCGACGGCCGCGAGCAGCCCGGTCAGGTCGCCGAACCGCCCCAGCAGACCGGCCGCGGTCTTCTCCCCGATCCCGGCCACGCCGGGCAGACCGTCGCTCGGGTCGCCACGCAGCGTCGCGAAGTCGGCGTACTGGCTCGGCTCGACGCCGTACTTGGCCCGCACCGCCGCCGCGTCCATCTCCTCCAGCTTCGCCACGCCCCGGCCGGTGTAGAGCACCCGCACGCCGCTCGTGTCGTCGATCAGCTGGATGAGGTCGCGGTCACCGGTCACGACGTCGACCGGACCGGGGCCGCGGGTGGCCAGCGTCCCGATCACGTCGTCGGCCTCGTAGTCGGCGGCGCCCACGCTCGCGATGCCGACCGCGGCGAGCACCTCGAGCAGCACCGGCACCTGCGGGCTCAGCTCGTCGGGGATCTCCTCCTCGTCGGGTGCGCCGGCCACCCGGTGCGCCTTGTACGAGGGCACCAGCGCGACCCGCCAGGCCGGCCGCCAGTCCTCGTCCAGGCAGGCCACCAGCCGGCGCGGCCGGAACCTCGTGATCAACGTGGAGGTCATGTCGAGGAAGCCGCGCACGGCGTTGATCGGCGTGCCGTCCGGCGCCGTGATCGACGTCGGCACGCCGTAGAACGCCCGGAAGTACATGCTTGCGGCGTCGATGAGCATCAGTGAGCCGGGTGTCGTGATCACGGGGTCAGCCTGCCAGACTTCGCCTCACCGGTCGCGCAGGGACAATGGGACGCATGGACAACGTGAAGATCAGCGACGCCCCCGACGAGAGCCGGTACGAAGCGGACCTCGACGGTGCACTGGCCGGTGTGGTCGAGTACCAGCTCGACGGCGAGACCATCGTGTTCACCCACACCGGGGTTCCGCCGGAGTTCGAGGGCCGCGGCATCGCCTCCCAGCTGGCCCGGCACGTGCTCGACGACGCCCGCCGCCGTGGCCTGCAGGTCTTACCGCGCTGCCCGTACATCGCCGGCTGGATCGCCCGCCACCCCGACTACCTGGATCTGGTCCCCGAGGCGTCACGCGCGCGGTTCAAGTTGCCCGCTTCGTCCTGAGGGCCGCGTTCCTGTCGGGGGTCCGTCGTACTGTGAACGGCATGTCTGACGCCCTCTACCCGTCCGACCGGCTCCGGGTGGCCCAGCGGGCCGCGGCCGCGGCCGGTCTGGACGCGCTCCTGCTGACGCCCGGCGCCGACCTGCGTTACCTCACCGGCTACGACGCGCACGCGCTGGAGCGGCTGACCTGCCTGGTGCTGCCCGCCGACGGCGACCCGGTGCTGGTCGTGCCGGCCCTCGAGGAGGCGGCCGCGAAGGCGTCACCGGCCGGCGGCCTCGATCTGGAGATCCGCGCCTTCGCCGAGGGCGCGGACGCGTACGGGCTGATCCGCGATCTGATCCCGGCGTCGCGGCGTCTCGGCCTCGCCGACCGGATGTGGGCCGAACAGGTGCTCGCGTTCCGCGCGGCCTTCCCGGCCGCCGAGCAGGTGCTGGCCGGCGGCGTGCTCCGCCCGCTCCGGGTGCGCAAATCCCCGGCCGAGGTCGAGGCGTTGCGCCGCGCCGGCCAGGCCATCGACCGCGTCCACGAGCGGATGGGCGAGTGGCTCGTCGCCGGCCGCACCGAGGCCGCCGTGGGCCGCGACATCGCCGACGCGATCCTGAGCGAAGGGCACGCCACCGTGTCGTTCGTGATCGTCGGCTCCGGCCCGAACGGCGCCAGCCCGCACCACGCGGTGTCCGACCGGGTGATCGAGGACGGCGACCCGGTGGTCGTCGACATCGGCGGCGTCACCGTGGACGGCTACTGTTCCGACTCCACCCGCACCTACGTGCTCGGCGCCCCGCCGGAGGGGTTCGCCACCGCGTACGCGGTACTGCAGGAAGCCCAGGAGGCCGGCGTGGCCGCCGTCCGCCCGGGCGTCACCGCCGAGTCGGTGGACGCCGCCTGCCGCGACGTCCTGACCGCGGCCGGTTACGGCGACGCGTTCATCCACCGCACCGGTCACGGGATCGGCCTGGAGGAACACGAGGAGCCCTGGATCATCGGCGGGAACCCGACGGTGCTGGAGGAGGGGATGGCCTTCAGCGTGGAGCCGGGCTTCTACCTGGCCGGGCGCTACGGGGCGCGCATCGAGGACATCGTGGTGTGCGGCGCCGACGGCCCCGATCGCCTGAACGTGACGCCCCGCACGCTGACGTTGCTCTGAGCCCGCGGGAGTGGGCCGTCGCCGACGTCAGAAGAGCCAGCGGTCGAGCACACCGGGCCAGAACTGCCGCTCGTGATCGCCGTCGGCGATGGCGGCCGGATCGATGGCTTCGATCCGCCGGAGCAGCTCGGCGAGTTCGGACAGTGCCTGCGCCTCGGCCTCGGCGCTCTCCTCCCAGCGGTCGAGGACTGCGGAGTCGGCGAGCCAGCGGCCGACCAGGTGCAGCGAGCACAGCCATAGGCTGATCGAGGAGTTGACGAAGGAACTGGCTCCAGCTTTCGACCAGAGGCGAACCTCGCCGGTCTCCGGTGCGGCACCGAACTCCCAGGTCGTGTGCCCGAGCGTGGCGTCTTCGTCGCAGTGCCGAGCGAGCCGGTACCTGGTGGGCTCGGCGCGAAAGGAGACCTCGACGACGAGGTCGTCGACGAGCGGGACGCCGGTGAAGATCAACGCGTCCTTCGCTGATTCCGGGAGCGCCCAGGCCTCGATGCCGGTCGGGGTCGCCCGTCGGACACGCCCGCGGCCGGCCCATGACTCGAGCTCCTCCGCCGTGGGCGGCGTCAGAGGCGGATCAGAGAACACGTTCCGACGATAGTTCGACGGCTTCCTCCGCTGGGCGTCTGCGGGGGTTCCACTCATCTACGCGAAACCGGATCCTCGTTGCCACGGCTGCCGCCAGCGCCATGACCACCCGAAACTCGGCGCCCTGCGTGCCTGTGTCGTGCGTGCCAGCGCTGTGCGTTTGTGCCCGTGGCGCACGTGCCCGTGCCGTATGCGCCTGTTCTGTGCGTGCCTGTTCTGTGCGTGCCTGTTCTGTGCGTGCCTGTTCTGTGCGTGCCTGCGCTGTGCGTGCCCGCGCTGTGCGTGCGTGCCCGCGCCTGCGTGCCCGCGCCGTGCGTGCGCGTGTGCCAGCACCGTGCGTGTGTGCCAGCGCGCTTCAGGAGCGCGCGGCGGCAGGGCGTCGGCAAATGCCGGTCGCTTCCGACCGAGGAATCTTCATGGATCTGCTCACGCGAGGCGGGCCGGGCGGGGAGCGCTTGGAGGAGGCGCTTTCCAGGACTCACGGCGCCCTTGGAGGGCTGGAGGGGCGATGCGCAGGGCTTGAAGGTGCGCCGGTGGGCGGGCAATCGCAGCACTCTGAGCAACCTCGGCAGGGCGCGAGTCAGCTCGGCGTCGCGCTCGCATCTTCACCGTGGACCTGCTCGCGCGAGCCGGGCCGGGCGGGAGTGCTTGGACGAGATACTTTTCCCTGCTTCGCGGCGCCCTGGAGGGGTGAAGCGGCCACGCGAAGGGCTTGAAGGTGCGCCAGTTGGTAGGCAGCCGTAGCGCTCTGAGCAACCCCGGCGCGGTGAGAGGCGGGTAGGTCGCATCTTCACCATGGATCTGCTCGCGCGAGCGGGGCCGGGCGGGAGAGCTTGGGAGAGGCGCTTTCCAGGCCTCGCGGCGCCCTTGAGGGCTGGGGGTCATGCGTAGGGGCTTGAAAGGCCGCCGGCGGGCGGGCGATCGCGGCGCTCCGCGCAACCTCGGCAGGGTGCGAGCCAGCTGGGCGTAGTGCTCGCATCTTCACGATGAGGCTGCTCGCGCGAGCCGGGTCGGGCGGGAGTGCTTGGAAGAGGTGCTTTCCCAGCCCGCGGCGCCCTTGAGGGGTGAAGCGGCCACGCGCAGGGGTCGGAGGTGCGCCGGTGGGCGGGCAATCGCGGCGCTTCGAGCGACCCCGGCAGGGTGGGAGACAGCTGGGCGTAGTGCTCGTATGCGAGCGGGCACCTCTGTGCATCCAGGGCCATCTGCGCGGCTGTCGGGGGCCGGAGGGAGCAGCGTCACGTCAGGCCTCGGTCGCGGGCGTAGAGGGCGGCCTGGGTGCGGTCGCGGAGGCCCAGGCGGCTGAGGATGTTGGACACGTGGTTCTTCACGGTGCCCTCGCTGACGACCAGGGCGGCCGCGATTTCGCGGTTGGTGGCGCCTCGGGCGAGGCAGCGGAGGACGTCCACCTCCCGGGCGGTGAGGCCGTCGGGGGCGGGGGACGGGAGCGGGCCGCCTCGGTCGGCCACGGCGAGCAGGCGGGCCGTGACCGCCGGGTCGAACTGGTCGACGCCGGCGTGGGCCATGCGAACCGCGCGGGCCAGCTCCGCCGCGGGGAGATCTTTGAGCAGGTATCCGTTGGCGCCGGCCCGCAGTGCCCGCACGACGTAGTCCTCGTCGTCGAAGGTCGTGAGCATGACGACGCGACTGTCGGGCGCCTGCCGGCGTACCGCGGCGGTGGCTTCGACGCCGTCGGAGGCCGGCATGCGTACGTCCATGAGGACCACGTCCGGCCGGAGCCGCACGGCCAGCGCGACCGCTTCCCGCCCGTCAGCGGCCGTGCCGATCACCGAGATGCCGTCTTCCAGCTCGAGCAGCGACGCCACCCCCTCACGAACCAGCCGCTGATCGTCGACCACGAGCACCCGAGTCAGACCGACCACGCCCCGGTCGCCGCTCGAGCCCGCCCCGCCGCTCGAGCCCGCCCCGCCGGTCAAGCTCACGTCGCTGGTCATGCCCGCCCCGCTGGTCATGCCCGCCCCGCCGGTCATGCCCGCCCCGCCGGTCATGCCCGCCCCGCCGGTCAAGCTCGCCCCGCTGGTCATGCCCGCGTCGCTGGTCGGGCTCGCGTGACCGGTCGGGCTCGAGTGATCGGTCGGGTTCGTCACACCGGCTCCGGTCGGGCCGCGGTGTGCGTCGGGATGCGTGCGGTGAGCGTGGTGCCCGCTCCGATCGGCCCGTCGACCTCCAGCGCCCCGCCGACCGCACTCACCCGTTCACGCAACCCGACCAGCCCGAACCCCGAACCACCCCCGGCCCCGCTCGCCGGGGTGGACGCGAGTAGGCCGGAGCCGTCGTCGTGGACGGCCAGCGTCGTGGCGTCGGCGGCGAAGTGAACGGTCACCGAGATCGACCGGGCACCCGAGTGTCGCAGTGCGTTCGTGAGGCCCTCCTGCGCGACGCGGAACAGCACGTCCTCCGACCCCGCCGGGCACGGTGCCGCGCCGGACGCAGCGCAGGTGACCGCGACCCCCGTCGACCCCAGCCGCGCGACCAACTCGCCCAGCCGCCCCACCAGCGCCTCCGCCGCCCCTCCGCGCTCGGAATCCGCCCGCTCGGCCCACACCGGCGCCGCGGCCCGCGCCGCGAAGAGATCCGGCGCCGCGGCCGACGCCGCGACCAGGGTTGACGCCGCGACCGGGTCCGACGCCGCGACCGGGTCCGACGCCGCGACCGGGTCCGACGCCGCGACCGGGTCCGGAGCGCGGGGCTCGGGCGGTGGGGCGCGCAGGGCGGAGACCGAGCGGCGGACGTCGGCCAGAGCCTCGCGGGCCGACGCGCGCGCGTCGGCGACCGCCCGGTCGGCCACGCCGGGGTCACGCGGGCGGTACGCGGTGGCCTTCTCCAGCTGGATCGTCACCGCGGTGAGGTGGTGGCCGAGGCTGTCGTGCAGGTCGCGCGCGACCCGGTTGCGTTCGTCGGCGGCGGCGAGTGCGGCCACCCGTTCCCGGGACGCGGCCAGCTCACCCACGAGCCGCTCGGCGCGGGCCCGGTCGGTGTCCGCCGCGACGGTGGCCGCCGCCATCGCCACCGCCAGCACCAGCCCGACCGCGAACATCACCAGGTCACCGAGCGCCTCGCGGTCGGACGACCAGCCCGGCTCGGCGAACGTCCACCACGCGACCAGCGCGACGCCGCAGCCCGCCGCGGCCAGATGACCCGCCCGCCGGCCCCGGGTGAGGTAGACGGCGAACGGCACCAGCAGGAACAGCACCCGTGCGAGCCCGGACGTGTCGGCCGCCACCACGGCCACGATCAGTGCCGCCCGGCCGAGCAGCGTGGCCCGGCCGGAGCGCTCGAGGGCGACCAGCGCCAGCAGCCCGACGACGAACACCGCGGCCCGCCACGGCACGACCGGCGCCAACCCGGCGACCCCGAAGTACAGCCCGCCGGCCAGCACGGTGCCGTACAACGTGGACGCCACCTGAGCCAGCCGCATGGGTTCACGCTAACCGGACCGCGACCTGCGGAGAATCCGTCGAACGGCATAGGTCGGCAGTCACGGGCACCCGTGCCGTCCGGCGTCGGGATGCGCCCGGCGACACTGCCGCCGGCCGCCGCCGCGTCCCTACCGTCGAGGCTCCTCGACCACAAGGAGCGCTTCGATGACCGACTCCGCCCGCTACCGGCTGGCCGGTGCCGCCGGCCTGCTCACCGGCGTCCTGCTGCTCGTCAACGACCTGCGCCGGGAGGACCTCCTGCCGGAGAACGCGGTCACCGAGAGCATCGCGCCGGTGCCCGCGGTGCTCGCACTCTTCGCCCTGACCGGCCTCTACCTCTGGCAGCGGCACACCGCGGGCACGCTCGGCCTGGTGGGCTACGCGCTCAACCTGGCCGGCGTCGCGGGCCTGCTGATCGCCGAGTTCGCGAGCCACTTCCTCTTCGCCGACCTCACCACGGCCGAGGTCGAGGCGCTCGTGGACGGCCGGGCCCGGGTGGGCTTCCTGGTGATCGCGGCGGTGTTCGCGCTCGGCACGGTGCTGTTCGCGATCGTGTCCTGGCGGGCGTTCCCCCGGTGGGCGGTGGCGCTGTACGCGGTCGGGTTCCTGCTGGCGGCGCTGCGCGGAGCGGTCCCCGACGTCGTGGTCTCGGTCGGTTTCCTGCTCGGCTCCGCGGGGCTTCTCGGGCTCTCCTGGACGCTCTGGCGCGCGTCGTCGTCCGCACCGGCGCGCGTGGTGGCCGCCCCGGCGTGACCCGGCCCACCCGGTCCGACGCCGGGCGGGAACTGTCGGGGGCGGGGAGCACAATGACCTCCATGGCGACGCTCTACCGCAACGGCGAGGTCTACAGCCCCGCGGATCCTTTCGCGACCGCGCTGCTGGTCGAGGGCGACCGGGTGCTGTTCGTCGGCTCCGACGACGCGGCCGAGGCCGCCGCGTTCGGCGCCGACGAGGTCGTCGACCTGGCCGGTGCACTGGTCGTGCCGGGTTTTGTCGACGCACACGTGCACACCACCCAGACCGGCATCGGCCTGCTCGGTCTCGACCTCGCCGGCACCCCGTCGCTCACCGCCGCGCTGGATGCTCTCGCGCGTCACGTCGCGGCGCATCCCGGCGTCGTACTGGGCCACGGCTGGGACGAGACGGCGTGGCCGGAGGGCCGCCCGCCCACCACCGCCGAGCTCGACCGGGCGGCCGGTGACCGCCCGGTCTACCTAGCCCGGGTCGACGTGCACTCGGCCGCGGCGTCCAGCGCGCTGCGGTCGACCGTGCCCGGCCTCACCGGCCTTCCCGGGTACGACGCCGAGCAGCCGGTCACCCGCGACGCCCACCACGCCGTCCGGGGCATCGCGCTGGCGTCGGTCACCCCCGCCCAGCGGGCCGACGCCCAGCGCGCCACCCGCGCGCACGCCGCCGCGCGGGGAATCGTCGCGCTGCACGAGTGCGGCGGGCCCGACATCGGCGGCGAGGACGACTTCACCGGCCTCCTCGCGCTGGCCGCCGAGGAGCCCGGCCCGGACGTCTACGGCTACTGGGGCGAGTGGCGCGCGGCGGCGAAGGCCCGCGAGCTCGGCGCGGTCGGCGCCGGGGGAGACCTCTACGTCGACGGGGCGCTCGGCTCACGCACGGCTGCGCTCTCCACGCCCTACGCCGACGACGCCGGCACCAGCGGCCACCTCTACGCCGACGCCGACCAGATCGCCGAACACCTGGTCGACTCGGTGCGCCACGGCACCCAGGCCGGCTTCCACGCCATCGGCGACCGGGCGCTGGCCGCCGTCGCGGAGGGATTCGCGCTGGCGGCCGGAACCGTCGGTCTCGACCGGCTGCGCGTCGGGCGGCACCGGGTCGAGCACGCCTCGATGCTCGACACCGCGCTGATCAAGGCCCTGGTCAACCACGGGGCCGTGGCGAGCATGCAGCCGGCGTTCGAGGCCGCGTGGGGTGGCCCCGGCGGCATGTACGTCCAGCGGCTCGGTGCGGAGCGGGCCGAGACGCTGAACCCGTACGCGGCCCTGGCCGGGGTCGGCGTTCCGCTCGCGTTCGGTTCGGACGCCCCGGTCTCGCCGCTCGACCCGTGGGGCACCGTCCGCGCGGCCGCGTTCCCGCACCACCCGCGCCACGCGATCAGCGTCCGGGCGGCGTTCGCCGCGCACACCCGGGGCGGCTGGCGCGCGCTCGGCCGGGACGACGGCGGCATGCTGGTGCCGGGCGCGGTGGCGTCGTTCGCGGTCTGGGCGGTGGAGGAACTCGTCATCCAGGCCCCCGACGACCGCGTCGCCCGGTGGAGCACCGACCCGCGCGCCGGTGTGCAGGGCCTGCCCGCGCTGGGCGAGGGCGCCACCCCGCCGCGGTGTCTGCGCACGGTCGTCCGCGGCTCGACGGTGTTCACCGGCGAGTGAGACCACGGAGCGGGATGACACGCCGGTTGTCCGTTTTGTCTGATTCAGCGGGGCGGATTTCCCTTCGTCACGGTTGACCAGGCATGATGTCCGTACTGTCGGCGAAAGCCGGTATTGACAGGAGACGGACGGCAATTACGGTGTCCAGGTGACTTCCTCGGGCATCGGACGGCGACGGAACGTGCCTTTGCTAGCTGGGCAAACGCGGTGGCGCCACCGCAGGGGCCAGGTCCAGCCGGTGAAGGGTGGCGGGACGACGACGGTCGCGGCCGGTGCCAGGTCGCGGTGATGGTGGTGACGGAGGGTCAGTAGACAACGTCTGGCGTAGCGGGCAGCCAGCCGCTCCGCAGTCGGTCCGAAGGTCCTCCCGAACTCCTCCCGTACCGGTCGGGGAGCTCCGAAGCAGGGGCGCGGCGTGCACGCCGCGCCCCTGTGGCTTGTTCTGAGCGGCGTTACCACAGTGGGGTCGGTCGCATTGGTCGCCCCACCCGGCCCCGGATCGTCGGGGGAGTGGGCACAATCGTTGCCAGGACACGACCCTCCCGGGTCGGGAGGGAGGTTCGGTGCTGCCACGAAGCGACGCGGAGAGCGGTTCGCCCGCCGCCGTGGTCCCCGGCCCGCCCCCCGCAACCGACGCCGCCCCTGCCGCCGCGCCCCCGGCCGCCGCGCCCCTCAGCGCCGCGCCCCCGGCGAAGGACGCCCCGGCTGCCGCGCCCCCGAGCGCCGCGTCCCTGAGCGCCTCGCCCCCGGCGACGGACGCACTGGCCGCCGCGTCCCCGAGCGCCGCGTCCCCGAGCGCCGCGTCCCTGAGCGCCGCGTCCCCGGCAACGGACGTCCCGGCCGACGAAGCCCCGCCCACCAAGACCACGCCGGACACGATCCCCGCTGACGCCCCGACCGGCGACGGTGCGGGCGAGACCGCGCCCGCTAGTGGGCGTGGACGGCGGCGGTGGCGGCCCTGGAGCACCGCGGACCTCGACCCCGAGCGGCCGCCGCTGCGGGGCTGGGTCGCCGCGCTGCTCGCGATCGCCTCCGGCGCGCTGCTCGTGCCGGCCTTCCCGCCCCACGACCTGTGGTGGCTCGCGCCGGTCGCGGTCGCGATGCTGGCCGCCGCGGTGCACCGCCAGCGGGCCCGCCGCGGCGCCTGGCTGGGGCTGCTGCACGGCCTGGTGTTCTTCGTGATCCTGCTCGAGTGGGTCGGCATCTACGTCGGCGAAGCGTTCGTCTATCTGCTGGGGGCGGTGGAGGCGGCGTACGTCGCCGGGCTCGGTGCGCTGCTCGCCGCGAGTTCGCGGGCCGTCGACCGGTACCGCTGGAGCTGGCCGCTCGTCGTCGGCGCCGGCTGGGTCACGCAGGAGGCGGTGCGCGGGCGCTGGCCGTTCGGCGGCTTCCCGTGGGGCCGGCTCGCGTTCGCCGAGACCGACGGCCCCCTGCTGCACCTGGCCTCGGTCGCCGGTGCGCCCCTCGTCACGTTCGCCACCGCCGCACTCGGTGGCCTCCTCGTCGCCGCCCTCTGGCGCCGCTGGCCCCTGACCGATTACCCGCTCGCCCGACGCCTCCTCGCGGCCACCCCACCTCCCCACCAGAGGCCACCCGCCGCCGCATCGGCCGGCTCGCCCCTTGCCGCGTCGGCCGGCTCGGCCAGATCGGCCGGCTCGGCCGTCGCCGGTTCGGCCGCGGCGGACGCCCGCGCGTCCCGCGGGCGGCGGGCGGGGGTGCGGGCGGCGGCCTGGCTCGGGGCCGTCGGTGTCGTCCTGCTCGCCGCCTGGTTCCTCCCGACGCCGAAGGCCGACGGCCGGAACGTCACGGTCGCCGTCATCCAGGGCAACGTTCCCCGCCTCGGGCTCGACTTCAACGCCCAGCGGCGCGCGGTGCTCGACAACCACGTCACCCGCACGCTCACGCTCGCCCGTGACGTCGCCGCCGGCCGGGCGAAGCAACCCGATCTGGTCATCTGGCCGGAGAACGCGTCCGACATCGACCCGCTGATCAACGAGGACGCCCGCGCGGAGATCGACGAGGCGGCCACCGCGATCAAGGCGCCGATCCTGGTCGGCGCGGTGCTGCGCGGCCCCGGCGAGTACCTGACGAACGCCGGCCTGGTCTGGGTGCCCGGTGAGGGCCCCACCGACCGGTACGAGAAGCGTCACCCGGTGCCGTTCGGTGAGTACATTCCGCTGCGGTCGCTCGCCCGGAAGATCACCACCAAGGTCGACCTGGTCCGCCGTGACTTCAAGGCCGGCACGGAGATCGGCACGGTCGGCATGCCGACGCCGACCGCGGGCACCGTCCAGGTCGGCGACGTGATCTGTTTCGAGGTCGCCTACGACGGCCTGGTGACCGACACGGTCAACGCCGGCGCGCAGATCCTCGCGGTGCAGACGAACAACGCCACGTTCGGCCTGAGCGGCGAGAGCCCGCAGCAGGTCGCGATGGCGAGGCTCCGTGCGGTCGAGCACGGCAAGTGGTCGGTCGTCGCGTCGACGAGCGGGATCTCCGCCACGATCGGCCCGAACGGGCACATCTACGACCACGCGGGTCTCTTCTCGGCCGGAACGCTGATCCGGTCACTCGCGTTGTCAGAGGACCGTACGCTGGCCACCGCAGTGGGCCAGTGGCCGGAAGCGGCGTTCTGCACGCTCAGTGGGGTCGCGTTGGTCGCGGCCGCTGCGCTGCGGCGACGTCGAGCGGCCGGCGTGGGACGAACGACGGAGGAAGGCTGACACCGATGACGGCCGAGAAGATGGAGCAGGGCCCCGGTCCGGCCTCGAATCGCGAGGAATATCCCGGTCTGGGAAACGTGGTCGTCGTCATCCCGACCTACAACGAGGCCGAGAACATCCGGCTGATCGTCACCCGGCTGCGCCGCGCGGTGCCCGAGGTCGAGGTGCTGGTGGCCGACGACGGGTCACCGGACGGCACCGGCGAGATCGTCGACGAGATGGCCGCCGCCGACCCGCGCGTGCACGTCCTGCACCGCACGAGCAAAGAGGGCCTCGGCGCGGCCTACCTGGCCGGGTTCGCCTGGGCGGCCGAGCACGGCGCGGACGTCATGGTGGAGATGGACGCCGACGGCTCCCACGACCCGGACGAGCTGCCCCGGCTGCTCAACGCGCTGCGCGACGCCGACGTGGTGATCGGTTCGCGCAAGGTGCCGGGCGGCAAGATCGTCAACTGGCCGATGTCGCGGGTGATGATCTCGCACGTCGGGAACCTGTATACGCGGCTCGCGCTGAGCATCCCGGTGAAGGACAGCACGGCCGGGTTCCGCGCCTACCGCGCCGAGGTGATCGCACCGGAGAACCTGGCCGGGGTCGCGTCGCAGGGCTACTGCTTCCAGATCGACATGGTCTACCGGGCCTGGCGCGCCGGCTACCGGGTCGTCGAGGTTCCGGTGACGTTCGCCGAGCGGGAGCGCGGCCACAGCAAGATGAGCTCGGACATCGTCCGCGAAGCGCTGTGGCGGGTGGGGCTGTGGGGTGTGCAGGCGCGCGTGGACGCCGCGAAGAAGGTCATCGACAAGCTGCGCTGAGAGGCCGCTGAGAGTTTCGGCCGGTGCGGCGGCCCGGTCGTACGCTTGACTCATGCGAGCCCTTCTCGCCGCGTTCGTCGTACTGATCGTGGCCGCCACCGTGGAGATCACCCTGCTCGTCCGCGTCGGCCAGGAGGTCGGGCTCGGATGGACGTTCCTGCTGCTCGTCGGCAGCGCGCTACTCGGTAGCTGGCTGTTGCGCCGGGAAGGCGCCCGGGCGTTCCGGGCGCTGCGCGAAGCCGCCGCGGCCGGGCGCACCCCGGCGAAGGAGACCGCCGAGGGCGCGGTCGTGCTGGCCGGCGGGCTGCTCATGATCCTGCCCGGCCTGATCAGCGACGTCGTCGGCCTGCTGCTGCTGGTGCCGCCGGTCCGTGCGCTCGCCGGGCGGTTGGTGCTGCGCTCGGCCGTGCGCCGCATGCCGCCGGATGTCAGCAGCGCGCTGCTGGGCCCGATGCAGGTGCGGTCGCGCCGGGTGAAGGCCGACGCCGCCGCCGCGCCGGGTCAGGGCGAGCCGGTGCCGCCGCGGGAGTTCTCACCCGGCCGCGGAACCGTCATCGAAGGCGAGATCGACCGCTGAGACACACGAGAAACCCGCCGTCCCCGAAGGGGCGGCGGGTTTCTCGTGTCGTCGGTCAGGCGGAGCGGCTCCGCCGACCTCGAAGGACCTCCAGGCGCTCGGCCAGGACCTCCTCGAGCTCGGCGACCGTGCGCCGCTCCAGGAGCATGTCCCAGTGCGTACGCGGCGGCTTGGCCTTCTTGGCCTCCGGCTCGTCACCGTCGATGATTCGCGCCACGGTACCGTCGGCCCGGCATTCCCACGTGATCGGGATTTCCGCGTCGGCGGCGAAAGGGACCGTGAACCGGTGACCACGCGGGCACAGGTACTCTCCCTGCTGGCGGGGCGCCAGCTCCGTGTTGCGGTCGGTCTCGTAGCTCACTGCTCCGAGCCGACTACCGCGCAGCGTGCGCTCACCCATCTGCATCAACCCCCTGGCGTCTGCGGTCAGCCACCGGTACCAACGACGATGACGGACAGAAGATTCCGCCGTCGCTGACTTATGTGCCCAGCAGCACACCACCGCATGCGCGTATGCGGCAACTCGTTACAAGGAGGACACGCGTGGAGCACACGAGCGAGGTTGGATCCCCCGCCGCCGATCGGTCCCGGCAGATCGTCCTCGCGGTCGCGCTTCTCCGCTTGGCCGTCGGCGCCGTGTCCACCGTCCAGCCTACTGCGCTACCTCGGGGAATGGGTATCGACAGCGCCACGGCGGCACGAGCGACGTTTATCACGCAAATGTTCGCAAGCCGGGAGATTGCGCTCGCGCTGGGGACGAGTTACGCGGTGGTGCGTGGCCGGAGTCCGCGGCCGTGGCTGCTCGCGTCGGCGCTGTCCGACGGGGCCGACGCGGTGACGCTGGTCACGGCCGCGCGTCAGGGCCGGGTCGCCAAGGTCGCCGCGTACGCCGCCGCGGCCGGCGCGGTGGTCGCGGTCGGCGCCTCCGTCTGGGCCGCCACCCGCCGCCCCTGATCCACCCCGCCCGCCAACACGCCCGGGTGCGCGCGGTCGGTGGGCTTCACGTGCGGTGACCGTCGCCGGGATCCGCTACCGTGCGCTCGGCCGGGTTACCCGGCCGACGGCTACGGAGAGACAGGCGGCGAGCATGGCGGTGGCGGGCGGGGACGAGTACGACGTGATCGTCGTCGGTGCCGGACCGGTCGGGGAGAACGTGGCCGACCAGGTCGTCCGCGGCGGTCTGAGCGCGCTGCTCGTCGAACGGGAACTCGTCGGCGGCGAATGCTCGTACTGGGCCTGCATCCCCAGCAAAGCGCTGCTGCGCCCGGCCGCTGCCCTCGCCGACGCGCGGCGCGTCGACGGTGCCGCCACCGCGGTGCGCGGCGGCCCGAACCCCGAGCAGGTCCTCGCCCGCCGCACCAGCTTCACCCACAACTGGTCCGACGACTCCCAGGTCGGCTGGCTCGACTACGCCGGCATCGCGCTGGTCCGCGGCACCGCCCGGCTGGTGGGGGAGCGGCAGGTCGAGATCCGCACCCGCGACGGCGGCGCGCGCCGGGTGGCCGCCCGGCAGGCCGTAGTGCTGGCCACCGGGAGCAGGGCCACCGTGCCCGACGTTCCGGGTCTGGCCGAGGCCGACCCCTGGACCAGCCGGGACGCGACGTCGGCGACCGCGGTTCCGGACGAGCTGGCCGTGCTCGGCGGCGGGGTCGTGGGCTGCGAGATGGCCACCGCGTTCGCCGCCCTGGGCAGCCGGGTGACGCTGATCGCGCGGGGCGAGCGTCTGCTGCCGCGGCTGGAGCCGTTCGCGAGCGAGGCCGTGCTCGCCGGGCTGCCGAAGGCCGGCGTCGACGTGCGGCTCGGGGCGACGGTCACCGCGGTCGAACGCGACGAGGCCGGCGTCCGGATCGACGTCGCGGACGCCGACGCGACCCGCACGGTCCGGGCCGACGAGATCCTGGTCGCGACCGGGCGGACGGCCGCGGTCGAGGGTCTGGGCCTGGAGACGGTCGGCGTCACCGAACTGCGGGTCGACGACAGCTGCCGGGTCGCGGGCGTCGACTGGCTCTACGCGGCGGGCGACGTGAACGGGCGCGCGCTGCTCACCCACATGGGCAAGTACCAGGCCCGGGCGTGCGGGGCGGCGATCGTCGCGCGGGCCGGCGGGGACGCCGCCGAACCCACGCCGTGGAGCCGGTACGCGGCCACCGCCGATCACGCGGCGGTGCCGCAGGCCGTGTTCACCGACCCGGAGGTCGGGGCGGTGGGGCTCACCGAGGCCGAGGCGCGCGACGCCGGGCTGCCGGTGCGCGCGGTCGAGTACGACCTGGGGCAGGTGGCCGGGGCGTCGCTGTTCGCCGACGGGTACGCCGGGCGGGCGAAGCTCGTCGTCGACACCGGGCGCGAGGTGATCGTCGGCGCCACGTTCGTCGGGGCGACGTCGGCGGAGCTCGTGCACGCGGCCACGATCGCGATCGTCGGCGAGGTGCCCCTGTCCCGCCTGTGGCACGCGGTGCCGAGCTTCCCGACGATCAGCGAGGTCTGGCTGCGCCTCCTCGAGGCCTACGGCCGGTGAGAAGGCGCGCCCCGGCGTGGGGCGCGCCTTCTCTGAAACAACTGCTCGCGGCCGACGACGTCAGGCGGCCGACGTCGCGAGCCGCTGGCCGATCTTGCGGCCGGTCTCCTCGGCGCTGGTGTGCGCGGACGAGAGCAGCTGGGCGGCGAGCGGGCGCAGCTCGGCCATCGCCGGGTTGACCTCGGCCAGCGTCAGCTCGGCCTCGACCACCTCGAGGTCCAGGCCCCAGATGTCGGCCAGCACGCGGCGCAGGTACGGCGTGTTGTGGTCCCAGCCCTCGCGGGGCGTGCCCGGGCTGTAGCCGCCGCCGCGCACGGTCACGAGCACGGCCGGGCGGCCGGCGATCGCCGACGGCGCACCGGGCGCGAACGCCGGCGTGGTGATCAGCGTGTCGACCCACGACTTCACGTGGTGCGGGATCGCGTAGTTATAGAGCGGGATCGCGAACAGGAACGCGTCCGCGGCGACGAGCTCGTCGGCCAGCGACGTGGCCAGCGCGACCGCGCCGTTCTGCGCCGGGGAGCGGTCCGCGGCCGGGGTCATGCCGGCGCCGACCGCGGTGGCCCACGTGCTCGCGGGCAGCGGGTCGATGCCCAGGTCACGGTGGATGATCCGGGCCTCGGGGTGCTCGGCACGCCAGGCGGACTGCACGGTGTCGGCGACCGCCCGGCTCACCGAACCCTCGGTGCGGATGCTGGCGTCGAGGCGGAACAGGGTCACGAGAACTCCTCGCAGATGTGTGGTGACACCACTGAGCTGTTGCCTAGATAGTATGTACAGCAGACGATCTGAATGACAACCCGTCTGTGATCCAGTCGGGAAAACTTCCCCCGGAGCCGTACGATGTGTCCCATGGCCGCGGTCCCCGCCCCCGAACGCCCGACCATCCCCCTCGGTGACGACCTGGGATGGGCTCTCGGCGTGCTGTTCCGGGCCTACGCGAAGGCCAGCGCCGCCGCGCTGGAGGGAGTCCCCGGCGGGCCGCGGGGCTACCAGGTGCTGGCCACGTCGGTCCGTGACACCCCGGGCACCCAGCTCGCGCTGGCCCACCAGCTCGGCGTCGACCGCACGGTCATGACGTACCTGCTCGACGACCTGGAGAAAGCCGGCCTGGTCACCCGGCAGCCCGACCCGGCGGACCGCAGGGCGCGGCGCATCGTCGCCACCGATCAGGGCCGGGAACTGCTCCGCGAGCTCGACGAACGGCTCTGCGCCGTCGAGGCGCACCTGCTCGAGGCGCTACCCGAGGCCGAGCAGGGGACGTTCCGCGCGCTCCTGCAACGGCTGGCCGGGCACGCCAACTCGGCCGACCCGCTCCACAACACGTGTCAGGCCGTCGCCGAACTGGCGACCTAGCGCGGCACGCTCCTCAGAGCGGCACCGCGAGCTGGCCCGCGGACGGCACCGCCGGGCCCAGGTCGCCGATCCGGTAGTGGCGCCGGCAGAGCACCTGGTAACGCACCTCGGCCTCGTCGGTGTCGGCGACGAGGATCTGGTCGCCGGTGCGGATCACGCTGCCGTCGACCACGCGCGCGTTCTGCTGGCCGGGGCGCCCGCACCAGCACAGCACCTCGACCTGCAGGCGGATCAGCTCGTCGGCGAGCTCGAACAGCCGGCGGCTGCCCGGGAACAGCTCGCTGCGGAAGTCGGTGGCCAGCCCGAACGCGTAGACGTCGATGCCGGCCCGGTCGGCCAGGTCGGCGGCCTGCTCGACCTGCTCGGGCTCGTAGAACTGCACCTCGTCGCAGATCAGGTAGTCCACGCGGCGGCCCGCGCGCCACTCGGCCCGCACGACGTCGTGCAGATCGGTCGTGGCGTCGACCTCGGTGGCGTTCGCGGTGAGGCCGACGCGGCTGGAGATCTTCGCCGACCCGGCCCGGTCGAGCTTCGTCAGCAGCAGCCCGTGGCGTCCCTGGCGGGCGTGGTTGTGGTTGATCTGTAACGCCAGCGTGGACTTCCCGCAGTCCATCGGCCCGTAGAAGAAACGGAGCGTTCCGGGGGGATCGAAGGGGAGGCGCGCTGCGGACACTAGAGCAGCTTAGGCGGGGTGTTTCCGGCCTCGACGATGGCCCGGCGGATCGGCACCGCGGCCAGCACCAGGAACCCGACCACGAAGAACACGATCAGCGACAGGATCGACACCCGGTAGCTGTCGGTGAGCTGGTAGGCCAGGCCGAACAGCAGCGGCCCCATCCAGCTCGTGCCCTTGTCGCTGATCTGGTACAGCCCGTAGTACTCGGCCTCCTTGCCGGCCGGGATCAACTGGCTGTAGAGCGACCGGGACAGCGCCTGGCTGCCGCCGAGCACGAGCCCGATGGCCGCGCCCAGCGCCACGAACGGCAGCGGCGCCCGCGCCGGCACGAAGTACGCCGCCGCCAGCACGAACGTCCACAGCACCAGGCTGAGCAGCACGGCCTTCCAGGCGCCGATCCGCTTGGCCAGCGCACCGAGCAGCAGCGCACCGCCGAACGCCAGGAACTGGATCATCAGGATCGTCGGCACCAGCGCGGTCTGTTCCAGCTCCAGCTCCTCGGTCGCGTACGTGGCCGAGAGCGTGATCACGGTCTGGATGCCGTCGTTGTAGATCAGGTAGGCGACGAGGAAGAACAGCGTCAGTTTCAGGCTGCCGAGCTCGCGCAGGGTGTGTCCCAGCTGGGCGAAGCCGGCGAACACCGACCGGCTCCGTGACGTCTCCACCGGCGGCCGGTCGACGAGCGGACGGATCGCGAAGTACGCGAACACCGCCCACCACACCCCGGCCGAGACGATGCTCCAGCGCGCGATCTCACCGGTCGACCAGCCCAGGCCGTCGCCGACGAGCACCGCGATGACGTTGAACAGCAGCAGCAGGCCGCCGCCGAGGTAGCCGATCGCCCACCCGCGGCTGCTCACCGCGTCCCGTTCGTCCGGGTCGGAGATCTGCGGCAGGTAGGAGTAGTACACGGTCTCGGCCGCGCCGAACAGCACGTTGGAGACGACCAGGAGCGCGCCGCCGAGCAGGTAGCGGTCGCCGGTGACGAACAGCATCGCGATCGTCGCCGCCGCCCCGAGCGCGGTGATCCAGGCGAGCAGGCGCTTCTTGTGCCAGGACCGGTCGGCGTAGGCCCCGACCAGCGGCAGCACCAGGACCTGCGCGATCACCGACAGCGACAGCACGTAGGCGAAGAACGAGCCGGGCGCCACCGGGATGCCGAGCGGGTGCAGGTCGACGCAGGTCGAACCCTCCTCGGCGCACCCGGCGGCCCGTTCGGCCAGCGAGGTCAGGTACGGGCCGAGGAAGACCGTGATGACCGTGGTGTTGTACGCCGAGATCGCCCAGTCGTAGAAGTACCAGCCGCGGCGTTCCTGCGGGGTGGACCTAGCAACCGTCTCGGTCGTCACAGGCGTCCTGATCGTTCAGGCGGCCCAGTGGCCGCGGGCGGTGAGGACGTCACGCAGGACGTCGATCCGGTCGGTCATGATGCCATCCACGCCGAGGTCGAGCAGCCGCAGCATGGTCGGCTCCTCGTCGACGGTCCAGACGTGCACCTGCAGGCCGAGCCGGTGGGCGGCGGCGACGAACCGGGCGTCGACGACCCGGACGCCGCGGTGGCGGATCGGCACCTGCGCGGCGCAGACCCCGGGTGCGAACCGGGGCCGGCGGCCGGTCAGCGAGGCCACCCGCAGCCGGGCCACGTCACGCGGGCCGAGCGAGGTCGCCACCGATGGGCATTCCCTCCGGAACCGGGTCAGTCGTCGATCGGAGAACGAACCGATGCACACCCGGTCGGACGCCCCGTGCCGCGCGATCGCCGCGGCCAGCGGCGCCACCGCCGCGTCGGCCTTGACGTCGATGTTGATCCGGAGCGACGGCCAGGTGTCGAGGAGCTCGTCGAAGAGCGGGACCCGCTCGGTGCCGCCGATCCGGGCGGCACGCACCTCACGCAGCGGCAGCGCGCCGATCCGCCCGGTGCGGTCGGTGACCCGGTCGAGCGTCCGGTCGTGGAACGCCACCAGCGCGCCGTCGCTGGTCGCGTGCACGTCGGTCTCCACGTAGCGGTAGCCGGCGTCGACCGCGCGGGCGAACGCCGTCATCGTGTTCTCGAGCCCCCGGGCCGCGCCACCACGGTGAGCGAACGCGAGGGGACGGGGAGCATCGAGAAACGGGAGCGGCACGCGATTCAGTATCGCGGTGCGTCGGGGAACCGACGATGCCCATCCGGCCTGTCGTACGGCACCGATAGGGTAATCGGCGAAAGGGGGAGCCTCATGCGCGTGCTGGGCATCGACTTCGGCACGTCGAACACGGTGGCGATGCTCCGCACGCCCGACGGCCGGGTTCGGCCGTTGTTGTTCGACGGTTCACCATTGCTGCCGTCCGCGGTGTACCTCGGTACCGACGGCCGGATGGTGGTGGGCCGGGACGCCGAGCGGAACGCGCGGGTCGACCCCGGGCGCTTCGAGCCGAACCCGAAACGACGGGTCGACGACGGCACGATCTTCCTGGGCGACCGGGAGATGCCGGTTCCCGACGTGTTCGCCACCGTGCTCGGCACGGTCGCCACCGAGGCCCGCCGCCAGCTGGGCGCGCTGCCCGACGAGGTGCGGATGACGCACCCCGCGCGCTGGGCCGAGCGGCGGCGCAACGTCCTGATCGAGGGTGCGGTCCGGGCCGGGTTACCGCGTCCGAAGCTGATCGCCGAACCGGTCGCCGCCGCGTCGTACTTCACCGCCGAGCTGCAGACCTCGGTGCCGGTCGGCCGTTCGCTGGCCATCTACGACCTGGGCGGCGGAACGTTCGACGCCACCGTGGTGCGGCGCACCGCGGCCGGCTTCGAGGTGCTCGCCGAGGGCGGCCTGCCCGACGTCGGCGGCGTCGACTTCGACCACGCGGTGATCGAGCACCTCGGGCACGTCTACTCGCGCACCAACGGCGATTTCTGGCAGCGCCTGCAGAACCCGCTGGACGCCACCGACCGGCGGAACCGGCGGATGCTCTGGGAGGACGTGCGCGGCGCCAAGGAGATGCTCTCGCGCACCACCAGCGCCGACATCCATCTGCCCGCCATGGAGATCGACGCGCACCTGACCCGCGACGAGCTCGAGCACCTGATCCGCCCGTACCTGGAGCGAACCGTGAACTGCCTCACGACGACGATCACCGAGGCGCACCTCAACCCGCGTGATCTCGTCGGCATCTTCCTGGTCGGTGGCTCGAGCCGCATCCCGCTGGCCGCGCACCTGATCCACAGCCAGCTCCAGGTGGCTCCCACCGCGCTCGAGCAGCCCGAGACGGTGGTGGCCGAGGGCAGCCTGCGTGTCGGTTCGCTGCCCGGTGAGGGCGGCGCACCCACCGGCCGCCCGGTGTCGGCGCCGGTGCCACCGCGTTCGGGCCCGCCGCTGCGCACCGGCGGCCCGCAGCTGTCCGGCGCGCAGCCGGTCAGCGCCCCGGCCCGGCCGGTGAGCGCTCCGCCGCCGCACGTCCAGGCGCGTCCGCTCTCCGGCCCACCGGCCAGCCCGGCCGGGCCGATGCGCACCCCGATGCCCCCGCGCGTCAACAACCCGATGCCGCCCCGGCCCGCGGCGATGCCCGCGAAACCGGCGGAGACGAAGAAGAGCTGGTACCAGGAACCAGCGGTCGTGGTGACGCTGATCGTCGCGCTGGTGTTGCTGCTCGGCTTCTTCATCATCCTGTGCCTGGCGATCGGCAGCAGCTGAGCCCGGTTCACCTGACCTCGGAGGGGGGAGATGGCTGAACACACCCCCGCCGGTGTGTGGGAGCCGATCGTCACGCCGTGGCACCTCGACGAGGTGCTCCCGGCCTTCCCCGTCCCGGTCACCGCGACGCAGGTGTCGTCCTCGCCGACGCCCGCGACCTCGACCCCGCCGAGCGGGAGGCCCTCGACGCCAGCCGGGTTCGCCGTCTCTCCGCCGACCCGGCCGCGTTGGCCTCCGCCCTCGGTGACCTGGGTCCCGTCCCGGTCTACGTTCACCTCGACATCGACGTCATCGACGGCGCCGAGGTACCCGGCGCGCGCTTTCCGTCCGGGCCCGGGCCCTCCGTCAGTCAGATCGAGGAATGTCTCGCCGCGGTCTGCGCCGCCGCCGATGTGAGAGCCGCCTACCTCGCGTGCGCGTGGCTCCCCGACCGTATCGGCGACCTCACCACCCGGGGCACGATCACCCGGCTCGCCCGGGCGCTCGGTGCCGACCTGAGATGGCCCGAACCGACTGGCCCCTGACCGCGCCGGAGCGGCGGGCCCGGGGGAGCCCGGTCAGGCGGGTGGGCCCCAGAGGCGGGCCAGGTTGCGTACGGCGGGGTCGTCGCTGCCCACGAGCTCGCGGTAGGCGTCCCCGGTCGGGTCGCCGACCGACGGGGGCTCGCCGAGGGCGGCACGCAGGTCGTCCGACCCGCCCTCCGGAGTGGCCGGCACCGCGTCGCCGGTGACCGGTACGTCGGCGTCGCCGAGCAGGCCGGTGTCGACCCACGGCGGTCCGCCGGAGGGTTCCGGCACGTCGACGTCGGTCAGGTCGGGCAGGTCGAGCCAGGCGCCGTCGGTGGTGTCGGCGGCGGGGGCGTCGGGGTCGGCGCCGAGGCCGACGGGGGAGTCGTCGCCGACCGCGGGGACGTCCGGGTAGTCCGGGGAGTCCGCCGGGTCGGGGGCGTCGGGCTCGTCGGTGGGGAGGTCGGGCTCGACCGCCGCGGCGAAGTCCTCGTCGGTGAGGTCCAAGGTTTCGGCCGTGTCCGGCGGCCACGGGGCGTCGTCGGGCTGGTCGTCGGGGTCGTCGAGGTCGACGGTCCCGTGCTCCCAGGCCGGGTCGCCCACGCCGGGCAGCGCGTTGTCGTCCGGGAGGTCGTCCGGTCCGTCCGCCTCGAACCCGTCCGGGAAGTCGTCGCCCACGTGGCCGTCCATCGTGGCCTCACGCCTTCCCGGCCGCGGCCGGCGCCGCCTGATCCGCAGCCCCACCCGGAACCGCGCCCCCCGGAACCGCGCCACCGGCCCCAGCGCCCCCGGCACCGGCGCCGCCAGCACCCGCGCTCTTCGGAGCCGCCGTCTTCGGCGCCCCCGTCGGCACGGTGATCTTCGTCGCCGCTTTCGCCTTGCCCAGCACCTCGTCCAGCGACTTGATCCGCGCCCGGATCCCGTCCCGGTCACCCTGCAGCGCGGTGCGCTTCTTCGCCCGGTTCGCCTTGTCGTCGGCCAGTGCCTTGTCGATCTCGGCGATCTGCGCGTCGAGCTGCTCGACCCGGCGCTCCACCGCCTCGTCGAGCGCGACGGTCAGCGCGAACTGCAGGTCGGTGAAGCGGTGCGAGATCTCCTCGGCGATCGACGCTCTGGCCTCGTTCAGCACCTCGCGCAGCCAGATCTTCGCGGCCTGCCGGTCGTTGCCGACCCGGCGGCGGTAGAGCATGAACGCACCGGCGGCCAGACCGACGCCCAGGCCGATCACCGGCACCGCGAACCCGGCCGCGGTACCGGCCAGCAGCGCACCGGCACCGGTGGCGCTCAGGTTGCCCAGCAGCGACGCGGTACCCACCGCACCGGTGATGACCAGCGCGTTGTCGCCGCCGGCGCCGTCACGCTGGGGCCGCGCGGAGGCGACCGAGCGCAGCCGGGCGTTCAACCGGGCCAGGATCTGCGACAGCTCGGCGTCGGAGAAGACCTCGCGCAGGATCTGCGCGCCGATCACCCGGAACCGGCGCTCCATCTCGGCCGAGAGGCGCAGCGCGATCGCCTGCAGGGCCTGGTCGATGTCGGTCGGCAGGCGCTTGATGCGCTCGCCGTTGGCCTTCTCGACGATCGTCAGGTAGTGGTCCTGCGCCTTGCTGATCTCGTTGCGCAGCAGCGCGGTCGAGTCGACGCGGGCCCGCTGCACCTCGGTGTTGAGCGTCAGCGTCCAGGTGCGTGCGTCCTTGCGCTTGCGCTGGACGAACTCCGCCCGCTCGGCCTTGAGCTTCTCGGCCTGACCCGGGTCGGGGTCGACGGCACGCATCTTCTCGCCGATCTGGGTGTCCAGGCCGACGAGTTCCGAACGCACCGTACGCAGCAGGTTGGCCTGCACCAGCACGCCGTTGCGTACCGCGACCTGGCGGGCCAGCGCGGTGCGCAGGTCGGCGATGCGCGACTCCCGGCGCACCTCCTCGGCGGCCTCCGGGATCGGCATCTGGTCGGCCAGTTCGGCCAGCCGGGCCGACACCGGGAAGAACGCGGACTGCGCGAACCGCGGCGCGTGGGTGTGCAGCAGCGACTTGTCGTCGTCGAGCACGGTGCGCCAGCCGGGGAACGCGTCGGTCTTGGTCAGCGCGAACATCACCAGGTTGACGCGCTTGCTGGCCTCGAGCAGGAAGTCCAGCTCGGGCTTGGAGAACGGCGAGGACGCGTCGACGACGAACAGCAGCGCGGTGGCCCGCGCGACCGCGTCCAGCGCGATCTCGGCGTGGGTCGAGTCGAGCCCGCCGACGCCCGGGGTGTCGATGAGCGTGATGCTGTTGAGCAGCGGCGCGGTGTGGAACACCTGGATCCGCTGCGGCGGACGCCGTCCGTCGGGCAGCGTGCCCAGCACCGTGCCCCAGTCACGCAGCGCGTTGAGCCCGAGCGGGTGCGGCATCGTGTCGCCCGGCACGTGGGCGAGCGCCCGCGGCGGGTCGCCGGCCGAGAACTCCAGGTACGCGCTGGTCGCGACGGCGGCGTCCACCGGGGACAGGTTCGGCGTCGAGAGCAGGGCGTTGATCAGCGAGCTCTTGCCGCGTTTGGTCTCGCCGACGACGACCACGGTGGGCTGGGTGACCTCGGCACGGCGGAGCTGGTCGATGTCGGCGGCCAGGTCGGGGTCGAGGCGGCGCAGGTGCCCCAGGCCGGTGTCGATCGCACCGCGGATTTGCTCCTCGACCGCGCGCAGTGCGGCGGCGGGGTCGGGCTTGGCGGCGGGGGTGGTCATCGGGCCTCCGACTGGTAGACCGTGACGACCGGCGCTCGGACGATCTGCCCCCGGTCGGTGTAGCCGGAGATCTCGACCGCCGCGATGGTCCCGGAGAGCGCCGGGTCGGTGGTCGGGGTGGTACCGCCGGCTTCGTGCCGGGCGGTGTCGAACGGTTCGCCGGCCGGCCGGTCCTCGACGACGCCGACCTCGCTCAGCGCCCAGGCCAGCCGGTCGGCGATGGCCTTGCTGGTGGCGCGGTCACGCACGTAGATCGCGGTCTCGACGAGCGTCTGGCGTTCCCGGGTGAGCCGGCCGGTCTCCGGAGGGGCGTCGGTGAGCACCGCGTGGGCGCCGGTGGAGTGGCTCGCGCTGACCGGTTGCTGCTGCGGCGGCGGGCCGTAGCCCCCGTACGCCCCGCTGGACACCGGCTGCGCGGCGGCGGCCGGCGTGTCGGTGCGCGGCACGAACAGCGCGATCCCGGCGATGATGCCCCCGGTCACGAGCGCGCCGAGGAAACCGAAGACCGCGCTCAGTGCGTCGAAACCGCTGGCGCAGTTGTCGGTGGCCAGCGTGAAGGCCTCGTTGACGCCCGGCAGTCCGCCGTTCTCCGGCGGGGTACCGCCCGGCACGTCGACGTCGGGCTTGCCGCCGTCGTCGGACGGGGACGCCTCGCCCACCGGACCGCCGCCCGCCGTCGAGGGGCCGGTCGACGGGGCGGCCGACGACACGGAGGACGCCGGGGTCTGGCCGGTGTCGCCGCACCCTCCCGGTCCGCCAGCGACAAAACCGGTGACCAGGCCGGTGAGCACGGCCAGGACAAGGGTCAGCCCGGCCACGATGAGCCGGACGAAGCTGGTCGGCATGGTGGGGGTACTCCGTTCGCCGAAGGTCAGGACGCGTTCGCGCGGACGCGCTGGGACAGCAGGTAGAAGCCGCGGTGCGCCACGTGGGCGATCCGCGCCTGAGCGGGGCTGGCGCTGGCCACCGCGAACGTCCGCCACCGGGTGGCGGCCTCGAGCGCGGCCTGCGCGAGCTGGGGGACCGGCGCGCCGGCCAGGTTCAGGATCCAGCCGGGGTCGTCGGAGAGCGCGAGCCGGGTGAGCTCGGACTCCATCCCGGCCGGCAGCTCGACGGCGCCGGTGGTGACCTGCTGGGCCACCTCGAGCAGCCGCAGCTGGTGGTACTCGGGCTGCTGGAGGAGGCGCTCCACGGCGTCGCGGAGCAGTTCCCGGTCGGCCGGACGCTCGGCGCGCGCGGCGATCTGCTCCAGCGTCGTCAGCGCCCAGCCGGCCTTGATCGCGTCGGTGCGCCAGCGGAACGCCTGGTCGAGCGTCTGGCGCACGCGCGGGAACCCGGACGCGCGGTAGAGCCGGCGGATCAGCTCGCCGGTCGCCAGCGTCGAGTCGGCGGCGAGCGACGCGACCGCGAACTGGATGCCGTAGAGGTCGAGCAGGCGCAGCAGGCGCTCGCGCTGCTCGGCCGGCACCTCGCACTCGCGGGTGGTGAACAGGTCGACCGAGGCCATCAGCACCGCGCGGTCCACCGCGGGCAGCGCGGCCAGCGCGCGCAGGCTCTCGCAGTCCGCCGCGGTCAGCCGCCCGGCCTCGGTGGTCTCGGCGAGCAGGCCGACGACCGGCACGACGTCGGCGACCTGGCGGCGCAGCGCCTGGGCCTGCGTCTCGGCCAGCGGACCGGCGACCGGCCACGGGTCGCCCCCGCCGCCCAGTTTGTCCACTTTGTTGAAGAGGCCGAGTGAGTTGATCGGGTTCGACGAGAGCCGCGCGGAGATCGAGCGGAACGCTTCCAGCGCCTCCAAGTCGTCCTCGCGGACCGACTGGGTGAACACGTAGATGATCGCCTCGGCGCCGGAGAGCGCGCTCTGCGAGTCCGAGTCGAGGTCGTCGTCGACCGGGTTGTCGTTGAACAGGAACCGCCGCGTGCCCGCGCTGACCTGGGAGTTGGTCGAGCTCAGACCGGGGGTGTCGACGACCGTGAGGTCACGCAGCCGGTCGCTGGCCAGCGTGACGTCGACGTAGGACACCTCCTGGCGCGGGATGCCGAGGCGCTGCGGGATCATCCCCGACTCGTCGAGCGGCAGGCTGACCCGCAGCCCGTCGCGGCGGACCACGTCGACCCGGTCGGCCGGCCCGTACCGGAACTGCGTCACCAGCCGCGTGCACTCGCCGACCTCGGTGGGCGCCACCCGGCGCCCGATCAGCGCGTTGACGAGCGTCGACTTACCGGCCTTGAGCCGTCCGGCGATCGCGACCCGCAGCGGCTCGCCGAGCCGCCGGGACAGGTCTGCGACCGCCACACCGGTGCCGCCTCCGAGCCGGGGACCGACCTCCCGGCAGAGTCCGGCCACGCGCTGGCTCAGCGGACCTGGCGCCACTGTCTGCTCCCTGAAGTGTTCGGTGCTTTTCCTTGATCATGCCGCTGCCGGGCCCGCGGTGAGCCACGGGCCCGGCAGCCGGGTTGATCAGGCGCTGGCCAGGTCCGGGGCGCCGGTCTGGGTGCCGGACGGGGCCTGGGCCTGCGTGTCGAACTCGCCGTCACCGTCGGTGTCGGAGTACGCGACGTCGGCGGTGCCGTCGCCGTTGGTGTCCTGGTAGGCCACGTCGGCCACGCCGTCGCCGTCGGTGTCGGCCACCGCGGTGTCGATGACGCCGTCACCGTCCGTGTCGGCCGCCGCGTAGTCCGCGACCCCGTCGTGGTTGGTGTCGACCGCCACCGCGTCGATCACACCGTCACCGTCGGTGTCGACGCCCACCGCGTCGGCGGCGTTGTCGCCGTCGGTGTCGACCAGCACGGTGTCGTACGCACCGTCGCCGTCGGTGTCGAGGACCTCGTACTGCGAACCGTCGCTGTTGGTCACCAGGTAGCCGTCCTCCGTGCCGTCCTGGTTGTAGTCGACCGCCTGCGCGTCGTCCGGTGCGCCGGCGTCGAAGTTGGCGTCGGTTCCGTCGCTCATGGGAAATTTCCTCCTGTCGAAGTGACCCGTTCAGGGTGGCCTGAGTCGGAAGCGGCCTGCGACCTGTGTCGGGGGTTTGACTGTGCGGGATTCGCAGCACTGACCCTAGGCATATCCTTCGGCCGCACCATCCCTACTTCGTGCCACACCAGCCAGGGTTCGGACGGGGGGATCAGATCGGTTCAGTGCGGGAGGAAATGCGGTGGTCGACGCCGACGGGGGAACGCCGGCGATCCAGGACGGCCTCGACGCCCCGCTGGGACAGCCAGGGCTGGTGGTTCTGGCCGGTGGGCCGGGCATCGGCCGGACGACCGCGCTGCGTTCGCTCGCCGGGCGGTTCCGCGGCCCGGTGTTCACCGGTGGCGGGCTGGCCACGCTGCGTCACCTGCCGGGGATGGCGCTGTCGCGCGCGGTCCGCGCCCGCCTGCCCGAGCGTGACGTTCCGCTCGCCGCCGAGGCCGTGCGGGCCCGCGTCGGCGACGGTCTCCTGGTGGTCGACGACGTGCACCACGCCGACCCCCTGTCACTGGCTGTGCTCCCACTCCTGGCCGACGTCAGTCGGGTGCTGGTGGCGATCCGGACGCCGGGCGGGTTACCGCCGGAGACCGAAGCCGCGCTGCGTGCGGCGGCCACCCGGTGGACGGTGCTGCCCGGCCTGACCCCGGACGCGGCCAGGGAGCTGGCCCGGCAGGTGGCGCCGACGCTCGACGAGCGGGTGCTGGCCGCGGTGCTCGCCCGGGGCGGCGGGAACCCGCTGGCGATCCGGGTGCTGGCGGCCGGAGCGGCGGCGGGCGGGCTGACGCCGGTGCCGGGCGGGGAGCCGGGGGCCGGTGACGAGGACAGCGCCACCGGGGCACTCGACCGCGCGGTGGCGGCCGCGGTCGCCGATCTGCCCCGCCCCGCGCGGACCGCGCTGGCCGCGCTGGGGCTGCTCGGCCGTCCGGCGTCGCCGGCGTTGCTCGGGCCCGGGGTGCCCGAGCTGACCGAGGCCGGTTGGGTCACAGTGGACGGCGACGTGGTGGTGCCGCGGCCGCGGTACCTCGCCGAGGTGGCCGCGGCCGTGCTGCCGGTGGCCGAGCGCAACGGGCTGCACCGGCGGCTGGCCGACCTGCTCGGCGGGCCGGAGTCCGCGCGGCACAGCGCGGCCGGTGGCGACGCGGCGTCCGCGTACCGCACGGCGCTGGGGGTGGTGCGGTCAGCGGCCACGGTGGGGGACCGGGCGGCGGCGCTGCTGCTCGCGGTGGAGTCGGCGGTCACGGCCGGTGGGGTGCCCGCGGAGGTCGACGGGGGACGTCCCCGGTCCTTGGTCTCGCTGCGTCTGGAGGCCGCCGAGGCCGCGCTCGCCGCCGGCGACACCCTCGCGTGCCGCCGGGTTCTCCCGGTCTCCCCGGCCGAGGAGCCCTCGACCCCGGCCGAGGCGTTGCCGGCGCCGCCGGCCGAGGCTTCGTCGGCGCCGCCGGCCGAGGTGCTCGCGGTGGGCGACCGGGTGCGTGCGGCGGTGCTGCGCGCGGAGGCGTTGCTGCAGGCCGGCGCGGCCGGGGAGGCGCTGGCCGCGGTGCGCGCGGTGCCCGCCACCGGCGCGCCCGACGTGCTGCGTGCCGAGCACACCCGCGTGACGCTCCTGGCCGCGCTGTCGGCCGACGGCAGCGGATCGGCCGCGCGCGCCGTGCCCGTGCCGCCCGAGCTGGCCGCGTTCCCCGCGGTCCGGGTGGGGGTCGCCGCCCTGGCCGCCCGCGACCGGCGGGACGGGTGGATCGAGGGCCTCACCGCGGCGGCGAGCGCGGCGCTGGCCGACGGCCGGCCCGTCGACGCCTGGTGGAGCGGCTGGCTGCTCACCGAGCACCTGCTGGCCGACGGCCGGATCACCGAGGCCGGCAGCGTCGCCGCGCAGTACCGCGCCGCCTGCGCGGGCCAGCTCGCCTACAGCTGGGAGACCCGGTTCGCGGCCACCGAACTCTGGTGCGGCGCGCTGCTCGGGGCCGACCTCGACACGGTCGTCCGCGGCGCCGTCGACCTGCTCGACCGCACGCTGCCCGCGCAGGCACGCAGCTACGCGCTCGCGGCGGCGTCGCTCGCGCTGGCCGACACCGGTGCGCTGGCACCGGCACGCACCCGGCTGGACCGCGACCCGGCCGGTCGCACCGCCGCGGCCGGGCGCGGCCCCGGGTCCGAGGTCGTGCGCTGGGTGGACCGCGAGGTGTCCTGGCTCGACGGGCAACCCGACCGGGCCCTCGACCCGGACGGCACGCCCGGCAGCGGCTCGCTGGCCGGTGGGCTGGGCGCGGTCACCGCCCGCTGGGCCCGCCACGACCTCCGCCCCGCGCCACCGGTCCCCGGCGCCCCCGCGGTACCCGATCCGTCCGCCGAGGACGTGGGCACGCATCGGTTGTTGCCGGTGCGTGCGACGCTCTCGGCCTGGGCGGGCGTGGCGGACGGCACCGTCGTGGAGCACACCCCGCCGGCCACCGCCTTCGAGGCGGCCGCCGCGCTCTGGCAGGGCAGCGCGCTGCGTGAACAGATCCGCTGCCTGCTCGCCGCCGGCCTCTCCACCCCCGACGCCGATCGCGCGCTCCCGCCGCTGCTGGCCGCGGAGAAGTACGCCGAACACGCCGGCCTCACCGTGCTGCTGGGCCGGGTGCACCGGGCCCTGCGTCGTTTCTCGGTGCGCCGCGCCACGATCGACCGCTCCCGCACCAGCACGCTCACCGCCCGCGAGCGCGAGGTACTGGCCCTGGTCGCCGCGGGCGAACCCACCCGCCGCATCGCCGGGCAGCTGGGCATCTCCCGGGAGACCGTGGAGACGCACGTCCGCGCGGGCATGCGCAAGCTCGGCGCCCGCACCCGCACCGAGGCCGCGACGCTCGTGCTGGCCGGTGCCGAGTGAGCGGACGGCCGCTCTACGTGCTGCGGTCGGCCGCCGAGCTGGCCGCCGTGGTGCGTCGGCTGGCCGCGGACGGCTGGGCCGTCCGCACCGGGCTCGCCGTCCCCGACGAGCCGTGGGACCTCACCGCGTCGCGCACGGTCGTGACCGGCCCGGTCGCCGACGACGACGCGGTAGCCGGCGCGGTGCTGGCCGCGGCCCGCGGTGCCGGCGTGGTGGCGGTGGCCGACGCCGAGAGCGTGACCGGCCAGGCGCTGCTCGCCGACCTGGCCCGCATCGGACCGGTGCGACGCGCACCGCAGCCCGCGGACGGCGACGGGGCCCCGACCACGGCCGAGCCGGACGACGGCGGGGACGGGCTGCCGCTCACGGCCGAACAGCGGGCCCTGCTCGACCGGCTCGCGGCCGGTGACTCGATCGCCGCCGCCGCGTCGGCCGAGTTCCTGTCCCTGCGCACCGCCAACCGCCGGATCGCCGCGGCCCGTGAGGCGCTGAACGTCCGCACCACCCGCCAGGCGGTCATCGAGTACGTCAAACGGCGCTGATCACGCGCACGCGTGCCGGACGAACACCGCGACCGCTTCGGACAGGGCCGCGCTGAGGGTCGTCGTGACCTCGATCGAGCGGGTGGCGTCCGGCAGGGTCAGCGTCGTGCGTAACCGGAGATCGGTGTAGCCGAGTGCCTTGGCCTGCACGCAGTCGGTGATCGTCCAGCGCACGGTCGCCGCCGGGGTCACGCCGTCGGTGAAGCGCATCGGCAGCGTCGCGGCGACGGTGGCGGCCAGCCCGGACGCGGCGTTGCGGACGGCGCTCACCTCCCAGGTCGGGCTGCGGTTCGACCGGAACCGCACCGGGATCGTCAGGCCGTTGCGGTCGAGGCGCGCGGGCCCGGCCTCCTCGGCGGCGGCCCAGAGCGCGAAGTTGGCGTCCAGGCAGGTCTGGCGGGCGGAGCTGAGCAGGAGCGACGTGTCGTCGGAGAGGTCGATGCGCACGGTGCGGTCGGCACGGTCGGCACGGTCGCGGCGGGCCCCGCGGTCGCCGGTGGTGACGATCGCGTCGATGGCGGTGGGTGGGCGGGTGAGTCCGCCGCCGGCGCAGGCGCCGGAGACGTCCATCGAGATCCAGGCCTCCTTGCCGGCCGGGAGCGTGACGTTCCGGCTGACCGGGCGGAGGGAGGAGCGCAGCGGGGTGTCGGCGAGCGTCGCCGAGCGCAGGGTCAGCGTGGTCGCTCCGCGGTTGGCGACGACGAGGCGCAGCAGCCAGGAGTCGCGGCCCCGACCGCCGGGGCCGTCGATCGGGACGACGCGTGCGGTGAGCGCGACCGTGTCCCGCTTCGCCTGTTCGGCCAGCCGGTCGTCGTAGCCGTGCACCAGCAGCCCGCCCAGCACGGCGCCGACGAGCACCGCCACCACGAGCCCCCGCCGCCCGACCGCCCCACCACCCGGCACCCGCTTCACCACACCGTCGCCCGAGCCCTCGGCGTCCCCGCGGGCCGGGTCCTCGCCGGTCGGGTCGGAGCCGGAGACGCCGGCCGGGGTCGGGCCGGAGCCGGAGACGCCGGCCGGGGCCGGATCGGAGCCGGACCCGCCGGCCGGGAGGGGGTCGGCCTCGGCCGGGGAGCGGCGTAACCAGGCCCGGATACCCCGTGCCCCCGGAGAGACGCGCTCCGGCCCACCGACCCCGGACTCCAGCAGATCGGGCTCCGGCGGAGGGGGCCCGGCGTCCCACGGGCGCGGCAACGCGAGATCATCGTCCCCGGGGCCGTCGCCCCGGGGCGCCGCACCGCGCCGCCACCCCATACCGGCAGCGTAGAACCGTCGGGAGGAGCTCTCCAGTGGCCTTCGTGCAGTGGGATCCCGCGGTCTACCTGCGGCGCGCCCCCGAACGCTCCCGCCCCTTCGTCGAACTCGTCGCCCGCATCGGCGCCGACCCCGGCGAGGTCCGCGCGGTCGTCGACCTCGGCTGCGGGCCGGGCACGCTCACCGCGACGCTCGCCGACCGCTACCCGGCGGCGACGATCACCGGCCTGGACTCCTCCGCGGCCATGATCGCCGACGCCCCGGCCGGGGACCGGCTGACGTTCGGCGTGGTCGACGCCACCACCTGGCGCCCGGCCGCCACCGACGACGTCGTGGTCAGCAACGCGATGCTCCAGTGGATCCCGGGCCACGCCGATCTGGTGACCGAGTGGGCCACCGCGCTGCACCCCGGCGCCTGGCTGGCGTTCCAGGTGCCCGGCAACTACGACGCGCCCTCCCACGTCGCCGTCCGCGAGCTCAAGCGGCAGCGGCACCTCACCACCGACGAACCCGGCCCCGTCCTCGACCCGGCCGGCTACGCCGAACGTCTGCCGGGGTGCGCCGTCGACGCCTGGGAGACCACCTACCTGCACCACCTGCCGTCCGACGGCGACGCCCACCCGGTACGCACCTGGCTCGAGGGCACCACGCTCCGCCCGGTCGTCGCCGCGCTGCCCGCCGACGAGTACGCCGACTTCGCCGCCGCGCTCGACGACCGGCTGCACACCGACTACCCGGTCGCCGGCGGCCACGCCCGGTACCCGTTCCGCCGGGTTTTCCTCGTCGCGGCCACGCCGCGGCCGTAGGCTGGCACCGTGGGCGTTCTGCGCAAGGTCGGCCTGGTCCTGCACCCGGCCCGTGAATCCCAGCAGGCGATCGACACGATCATCGACTGGGCGAAGAGCAAGAGCGTCGAAGTGCTCGGTCTCAAGGACGAGGTCAAGCGGATCGACTGCGCCGCGGTGCCGGTGGACACCGACGAGCTGGCCGCCGCCAGCGACCTGGTCATCAGCCTCGGCGGCGACGGCACGATGCTGCGTGCGATGCGGATGATGCACGGGCACCACGGCGCGATCCTGCCGGTCAACCTCGGCCGGCTCGGGTTCCTCGCCGAGGTCGACGTGCCCGACCTGGCCACCGCACTGGGCCAGATCGACACGGGGGAGTACCGCGTCGAACCGCGGTCGGCGGTCACCGCGTCGGTGCCCGCGTGGTCGGAGCACCTGCTCGCGTTCAACGACATCGCGCTGGTCCGCACGCCGGGCCACGGGCTGGCGTCGGTCGAGCTGAGCGTCGCCGGCCAGCCGTTCCTGCGGTACGCCGCCGACGCGCTGGTGGTGGCCACCGCCACCGGGTCCACCGCGTACAGCTTCTCGGCCGGCGGCCCGATCATCTCCCCGACCGTCAAGGGCCTGGTCGTGACGCCGGCGGCGCCGCACTCGGCGTTCAACCGGTCGGTCGTGCTCGACTGCGCGGAGAGCCTGGCCCTCACCGTCGAGGACGGCAGCGGGGCGCTCGCGGTCGAGGTGGACGGCATCGTCGCCGGCACCGCCGAACCCGGCACGCGCCTGGAACTGCGCACCGATCCGGACGCCGCCCGCGTCGTCCGCCTCGGCGAAGCCACGTTCTACCAGCGGGTCCGCCGCAAACTCGGCCTGGTCGACGGCGCGTCGTACGCCGGCTGACCCACCGCGTGGAGCCCGCCCGACCGCGGCGGTGCGCCACGCGGATCCGGCGCGAGTGGCACTGCTGCCCCAGGACGCCATCTGACGCCGAAGACCCCCGCAGCCGGTGGCTGCGGGGGCTCTCGGTACTTCCGACCCCGGTCGGACGGAGGGGACGGCCCGGCCGGGATCGGTCTGTCTCCCGCCCCGGCCCGGCGGAGGGGACGGCCGGGCCGGAGCGGGAAGTTCATCTCAGGGGCGGTAGCCGCGCGAGGGGCGGACCAGGCGGATCAGCATCATCAGGGTCTGGAGCACGGTCACCACCGCGAGGAGCGACCAGCCGACGGTCAGCACCCGCTCCTGCAGCCAGAGCGGCGCGTGCAGCCAGCCGAAGACCGTCAGACCGGCGAGCACCGCCACGATCGCGACCGCGGTGATGATGCGGCCCGGGCCGTTGGAGGCGCCGCGCTCGGCGCGGGCCTGGTCCTCCCAGCCGTCACGCTTGATGCCGGCCAGCACGTTCGACCAGGACGCGGTGGTGCAGGCGAGCCGGAACCAGAGGTACGCCTCGACCGGGAGTAGCAACATCGCGGTGACGACGTCACCCATCGTGCGGTTGGGCATCGTCCACGCCACCCGGGCGTTGAGCAGCGACGCCACCACGGTCGGGGTGAGCCACCACCAGGACCAGACGAACTGGTGCACCATCAGCGAGAACGTCAGCAGGAAGAGGAACAGCAGCCGGGTGACGCCGTTGGAGAGCAGCGAGAGCTGCTGACGCCAGAGCGTCGCGGTCCACTTGGACAGCTGCGGCTTGGCGAGCAGGCGGGCCATGCCCTCGTCCCACTTGCGGCGCTGCGCCCAGAGCGAGCGGAACGTGAGCATCGCGCCGGCGTGGGCCCGGGCGTTCGGGGAGACCAGCGTCTCGTAGCGCATGCCTCGCAGGTCGCCGGTGAGCTGCATGTCCTCGACCTGCGCGGACGCGTCCCACGGGCCCGGGGTGTTGTTGCGCTCGGTGACCCGTCGTAAGGCGTCGGCGTTGAACAGCGACGCCTGGCCGCCGAGGACGTAGGTGGTGCGGTTCTTCTGCAGCGCGTCCATCGTCCAGCCGGCGAACTCCATGCGCTGCAGGCGGATCAGCAGCCGCGCCATCGGGGTGGTGCCCAGGCGCTGGTCGAAGGTGTACCGGGCCATCACGCCACCGGCGCGGGGCGTGTTGGCGAGCTCCTCCTCCAGGTGCTGGAGGCAGTCGGGCGCGAGCTGCGTGTCGGCGTCGATGCCGGCGATGAAGTCGTAGCCGGCCTGCCAGCGGCGCCAGGCCTGGTTGAGCGCGCCGACCTTGCGGTCGTGGTTGTCGACGGTCCGCATGACCGTCACCCCGCGGTAGCGGCGGGCGATCTTCTCGGTGTCGTCGGTGCAGTTGTCGGCGATGACGACGATCCGGTCCGGTACCCGGGACTGGGTGAGCAGCGCGTCCAGCGTCTTCGCGATCGTCGCTTCCTCGTTGTGCGCCGGGATCAGCACCAGCATGCGGGCGGTCCGGGCCCGCGGGGGGCGGTAGCGCAGCTCGTGGACGAAGCGGTCCACCGAGCGCTTGGTGTCGCCGAGGCGGGCGGCCATCCGGATGGCGAACGGCTCGTCGCTCAGGTCGGCGGCGGCGGAGCCGTAGGGCACCGGCCTCGGTGCGATCACGATCTCTTTGCCGGTCATGGAGTTCCCCTCTCCCAGTTCGTCGCGCTGGCGTGGCGCGCTGTCACGGACACAGACCCGCGAGACCGCCGGGAAATACGGGGTGTGACCGCCGTCACGGTCAGCGCTCTGCCAGCGTTTCGCCAGCGGGTGCCGCGACGGTGTGCGCATGACCGACGTACTCGTGATCGGAGCCGGCCCGACCGGCCTCACCCTCGCCATCGACCTGGCCCGCCGCGGCGTGCCGGTCCGCATCGTCGACGCCGCGCCCGGCCCCAGCGGGGCGTCCCGCGGCAAGGGCATCCAGCCCCGCACCCAGGAGGTCTTCGACGACCTCGGCGTGATCGACGAAATCCTCGCCACCGCGCGCCCCTACCCCCCGATGCGTGCCTACCGGGGCGACACCGTCGTCTGGGAGGGCACGCTCGGCGAACCACGCGCGGCCGCCCCCGACGTGCCGTACCCGGGCATCGTGATGCTGCCCCAGCAGCTCACCGAGCTGGCCCTGCGCAACCGCCTGGCCGCGCTCGGCGTCGCGGTGGAGTACGGGACACCGGTGGCCGACCTGACCCAGGACGACGACGGGGTCACCGCCGCGGGCATCCGCGCGACGTACGCGGTCGGCGCCGACGGCGGCCGCAGCACGGTCCGCAAAGCCCTGGACATCCCGTTCCTCGGCGACACGTTCGACACCGAACGCATGGCGCTGGCCGACGTGCGGTTCTCCGACGGCCGGCTCGACCGCGACCACTGGCACATCTGGGGTGACCTCGCCACCCAGGAGCTCAGGCTCGGGCTCTGCCCGCTTCCCGGCACCGACACGTTCCAGCTCACCGCCCCGCTGGCGCCCGACGAGGAGCCCGCGGACCTGCAGCGTTTCGTCACCGAACGCAGCGGCCGGGACGACCTGGTGTTCACCGAGGTGACCTGGCGCTCGCTGTACCGGGTGAACATCCGGCTCGCCGCGAGCTACCGGCGCGGGCGCGTGTTCCTGGCCGGCGACGCCGCCCACGCGCACTCGCCGGCCGGAGGCCAGGGCCTCAACACCGGGGTGCAGGACGCCTACAACCTGGGCTGGAAGCTCGCGGCCGTCCTCGCCGGGGCGCACCCCGACCTGCTCGACACCTACCAGGCCGAACGCCAGCCGGTCGCCGCCGACGTGCTCGGCCTCTCCACGCTGCTGCTCCGCGGCTCCCAGGACGCCCCGCGCCGCGGCCGGGACACCGACCAGCTCGACGTCCACTACCGCGACAGCGCGCTCTCGGTCGACACCCGCCGGGTTCCCGGCCCGCTCCGCGCCGGTGACCGGGCCCCCGACGCGCCGCTCGGCGACGGCACCCTCTTCGACCGCTTCCGCGGTCCGCACGCGACCGTCCTCGCCTTCCGGCCCGCTCCAGCCCTTGATCACGCCGTCGAGCTGAACACCGGAGCGCAGGCGGCGTACGGGTCCTACGGAATCGACCCGGAGGCCGGCGGCTACGTGGTCGTGCGGCCCGACGGGTACGTCGGTCTGCTGGCCGACGACGCCGACGCGGTGCGCGACTACCTGAGCACGGCGCTGGACCGGAGCCACTACAGTCCCGTGCCGTGACCGCCCCTCGTACCGCCTGGCCGGGCCGCCTGGTGTTCGCGGCCGCGCTCGTCCTCGGTGTCCTGCTGGTGCTCGACCTGGTGGTCTGCCGGCTGGTCTCACCCGCGCTGCTCGGCCTGGCGGCGTGCGTGATCTGGTACCGCTGGGGCCGGGCGGCCTTCGTGGTGCCGTTGCTGCTGGCGGGGGGGGGGGGGGACCTGGTTCGCCCTCTCGGTGTTCGGAGCGCTGCCGGGGCCCTCGAACACCGCGGGTCCGGTCCGAGACGGGCTCGACGGCGGCGCGGAGTACTCCACCGAGCTGCACCGGCAGGAGGAGGCCGAGCCGTACCGGGCCGGCGACGCGGAGGGCGCGACCGTGGTCCGGGCGTCGGAGGTGCCGGTGGCGCCGGTGGCACCGGTCCGGCTGGTGCCGGGCACCGATCCGGTCGGCGCGGCGGCCACCGTGCTCGCGCTCGCCGGAGTGGGCCTGGCCCGCCCCGGCTGGTTCTCCGACCGGCGCCGCCCGGCCTGGGACCTGCGCGAGATCGGCCTGCTCCTGGTCGCCGTGCTGCTGGTGTGGCTGGCCGGCTGGGTCTGGCCGGTCGCGCTCGGGCTGGCCGCGGTGGCGCTGTGGCTGGCCCGGGTCGGCCCACCGGACGTCCGTCCCCGCTGGCTCGCCGGTGCCACGCTCGGCGGCCTGGCCGCGGCGCTGCTGCTCGCCGCGGCCGGGTGGGCCGGCGCACCCCCGGACCACCGCACGCTCCTGACTCCGGCGCTGCTGGCCGCGGCGTTCGTCCTGGTGGCCACCGCTCCGCTCGGCACCGCGGCCCGCCGGGTCGGCCGCGCCAGTTTTGACCGGTAACGGTGTGGTGATTTGTCTTGAGTGGGGCCGGGCGCCCGCCGAACAGACACCTGAGTGGCGTTCTCAGGGGAAGGCACGGCATGGGCTGGTTCTCGCGGTCGGACTCGGGCCCCACGACGACGTTCGTCGTACCGCGTGACGTCGAAGCGCTCGAGCGGGTGTTGTCGGCGCTCGGGGACGGCGTCGAGAGCCTCGAGGACGCCAGTTCGAAGATCGTCCGTGAGCTGGTGCAGGCCCTGAACCTGGCCTACGGGGCCTGGTGGTCGAAGGAACCGAACGGCCAGTACGCGCTCAGCGCCGAGTACGGCGAGCTCGCGTCGACGCTGCACGCCGCGATCGGCGGCGCGGCCAGCATCCCGCCGGACGCCGGCCTGCTCGGCGTCGCGGTGAACAACCGGCGGCCGGTGATGACCAGCGAGGACCCGAACGCGGGGGACCGGTGCCTGCGCTGGGGCGCGGCCCACCGCGCCGGCATGATGCACGCGGCGTCGGTGCCGCTGCTGCAGGGCGGGAACGTCGTCGCCGTGCTGGAGTTCTTCGGCCGCGACCCGCTGCCGGCGTTCGGCAGCGAGAAGTGGGCCGCGATCACCCGCATCGCGCTGATCGCGCGGAACAACGCGATCGCCGCCGCCGCGCTCCGCGAGACGCTCGAGGACCGCGAGGCGGTCACGACCGTCGTGACGAAGATCGGCGAGTCGAACGACCAGGACATCGCGCTGCGGGTGGCCCTGGACACCGTGCGCTCCGCGTTCGGCTGGGCCTACGGCTCGTTCTGGCAGCTCGACGAGCAGGAGAACGTCCTGCGCTTCAAGGTCGAGTCCGGCTCGGCCGGTGACGAGTTCCGCAAGGTGACGCTGGCCGCCACGTTCGCCGAGGGCGTCGGGCTCTCCGGACGCACCTGGAAGGCCCGCGACCTGGTGTTCGTCCGCGACCTGGCGGAGATGACCGACTGCGTGCGCGCACCGGCCGCCCAGCGCGCCGGCGTGAAGTCCGGCGTCTGCTTCCCGATCCTCGACGGCGACCGGTTCCTCGGCACGATGGACTTCTTCACCACCCGCGAGATCGAGCTCTCGCCGTCCCGCGCCGCGGCGCTGCGCAACGTCCAGCTGCTGGTCTCGCAGCGGATGCAGATGCTGCGCCGGGCCGAGCACGACTACGAGAAGGCCCAGGCGCTCCTCGGCAGCATCAACGAGCTGCGCCGGGCGTCGATGGACGCCAGCTCGGTCGGCGAGCAGGCCATGCGCGGTGCCAGCGCGATGACCGTCGAGGTCGAGGCGCTCGGCAACGCGTCCCAGGCGATCGGTGACGTCATCCGCATCATCAGCGGCATCGCCGAGCAGACGAACCTGCTGGCGCTCAACGCGACGATCGAGGCGGCGCGCGCCGGTGAGGTCGGGCGGGGCTTCGCGGTCGTCGCGAACGAGGTCAAGGAGCTGGCGCGGGAGACCGCGGAGGCCACCCAGAAGGTGTCCGACCAGATCACCGGGATCCAGGCCAGCAGCCAGCAGGTGGCCGCGGGCATCCACTCCACCAGCCAGACGATCGGCGAGCTCGACACCGTCCAGGCGCGGATCAACGAGGTCCTGGAGGACCAGGCCCGCATGGCCCAGGCCTTCGAGACCTCCTGACCGCGGCCGCTCAGTACCCGGGCGGCGGGTAGCCCCCGGGCGGCGGCGGGTGGCCCCCGGGCGGCGGGTAGCCGCCGGGGCCCGGGGGAGTGCCGCCGGGGTGGTCGAGCAGGGCGCGGACGTCGTCGCGTCCGAGCACCGTCAGCGCCCAGATCCCGACCGGGATGCCGGCCGGGAAGCAGCAGGACACCGGCACCATCGCGGCGATCGCGCCGGCCCGGCCCAGCGTCCGGGCCCGGCCGCGCAGCAGCATGACGCCGGCCGCCAGCACCAGCGCGCCGATCGGTAGCGAGGCCACGGCCAGCAGCGTGTACGTGATGAACCCGGCGGCCTCGGCGTCGGACGTGAAACCGGTGTCGCCGCTCTGCCCGAGCCGGGCGACCCGGCCGCAACACGCGAGGACGGCGAACACCAGGTCGAGCGCGCCGACGACGATCAGCGCGATCGCGATCTGCCGGACGGCGGCCGGTGCGGGCGTGGACGACATCGGGCGACCCTATCGGCCGCGTCGAGCCGTGAACCTTCCGGCGTCCGGGGCCGTGCTCCTGCTGCTCCACTCCCGCTGACGCCGAGCGTCCACCGCACACTCGGCCGTTCGACCCATCGGATCGCCGTAGAGCCGCCGACGCTGCAATGCAATTCCCGCAGACGTACGGCACTACTGCGCTGTGCGCTTCGCGTCTACGTCAGTCGACCGATGTCTCGTTACGCAGAGTGGGCGAGCGTATTCACAGCGACGGACACACCCGCCGGGGCCGAGTCCGCGAGGAAGTGGAGCGCTGATGGCCATGTATTCGACTTTGACCGCCGCGTCGGCACCAGCCGCGGCTGACGTCTTCCGTCTCCCCGCGGCCCTGACCGAGCCGACCGTGGCGTCCGCACTGGCCGATCCGATCGTGGCGAGCAAGAGCTTCATCGAGTTCTCCCCGATGGGGCTCGTCGCGATGGTCGCGCTGACCGGTCTGGACCTGATCGGCAGCTACTGCGCGATCCGCTACATGGCCGACGGGCACCAGCTCTGGTGGTCGGCCGGCGCGATCGCCTTCCTGGGTGTGTTCGCCGTCTACGCCGCGAGTCTCCACTGGGCCGAGCTCGGCACCGTGACGCTCGGCTGGATCGTCGGCGTCCAGGTCGGAGTCCTGATCATGGACAAAGTGGCCAACGGCGTCGTGGTGCCCACCGGTAAGTGGTTCGCGATGGCCGCGATCTTCGCCCTGATGGCCTACATGATCTTCGCGCCCAACGGAAAGCCCACCAAATCCGTGTCGATCGCCCCCACCCCGAGCGCCGGCCCGTCCGGTGCGCCCGGCGGCTCGGCGGTCATCGGTGAAAGGACGGCGAACCGATGACCGCCGTTGCCCTGCCCTCGTCCGATCGCCCGGTCCTCTTCGACGCGGCGCACAGCGCGGCCCCGCTCGTCGACGCGATCCTCCACTACCGCGGCCTGGAGACCGGGGCGCTGCACGTGCCGGGGCACGCCGGTGGCCGCACCGTCGGTTCCGGCCTGCGTGCCCTGCTGGGGAACACGTTCCTGGCCTCCGACGTCTGGCTGACCCCCGCCGACGCGACGAACGCCCGCCGCGAGGCCGAGGCGCTGGCCGCGGCCGCCTGGGGCGCCGACACCGCGTTGTTCCTGCTCGACGGTTCGTCCGGCGGCAACCGGGCGGTGCACCTGGCCCAGCCGAGCCAGCACGTCGTCGTCGCACGCGACAGCCACACGTCCACGCTCGCCGGTCTGGTGCTCTCCGGCGCGACGCCGCACTGGGTCACCCCGCGCCTCGACGAGGGCGGCTTCGGCATCAGCCTCGGCATCGATCCGGCCGCGCTCGACGAGACGCTGACCGGCCTGTCCGCCCAGGGCCACCGGGCCGGGCTGGTGAGCATGGTCAGCCCGGGGTACGCCGGCGCGTGCTCCGACGTCCGCGCGCTCGCCGACGTGGCCCACCGCCACGGCACCCCGCTGATGGTCGACGAGGCCTGGGGCGCGCACCTGCCGTTCCACCCCGACCTGCCGGCGCACGCGATCTCGGTCGGCGCCGACGTGGCCGTCACGTCCGCGCACAAGATGCTGGCCGCGCCGTCCGGTGCCGCGATCATCTTCACCAAGGGCGACCGGTTCGACGCCGACCGGATCAGCCGCGTCGTGCAGATGACGCAGACCACCAGCCCGCTGCTGCCGGTGCTCGCCAGCATCGACGACGCCCGCCGGACGATGGTCAGCCGGGGCCGCGGGCTGCTCGACCGCACGCTGGAGCTGGTCGCGAGCGCACGGCGGCGCCTGGCCGCGATCCCCGGTGTCCGGGTGGCCGAAGCCGAGGACCTGGGCGTCCCGGCCGAGCGGTTCGACCCGCTGCGCCTGGTCATCAGCGTCGCCGGCCTGGGCCTCACCGGCCTGGAGATCGAGAAGCTGCTCCGGACGCCCGGCCCTGGCCTGGGAACCAGCGGGCTGCTGCACCCGGCCGTGGCCGTCGAGGGCGCCGACGAGAGCAACCTGTTCGTCGCGATCACCACGGGCACCTCGCCGGACGTCGTCGACGCGCTGGTCACCGCGCTGCGGACGCTGTCCTGCCGTCCGCGCCGGCTGCTGCGCCCGGCCTGGGACGGCCGGCTGGTCGAGGCGCTGCTCGCCCCGCGCACCCAGGTCTGCACGCCGCGCGAGGCCCACTTCGCCGCCACCGAGACCGTGCCGCTGGCGCAGTCGGTCGGGCGCACCAGCGCCGAGCCCATCACGCCGTACCCGCCGGGCGTCCCGGCGGTCATGCCCGGTGAGTGCCTCGACGGCGACGCGGTCGCGGCACTGACCCGCGCGGTCGCGAGCGGAATGCACATTCACGGCTCGGCCGACCCCACGCTCGCCACGGTCTGCGTCCTGCGCGACTGAGTCCGACCACCGACGGAGGTGCCAAGTGCGAATCGACCTCGCCGCGGCCGACCGGGGGCAGCTCACCGGTCCGACCATTCCGACTACCGAGCAACTGGCCTGGGCGGCCCGGGTGGCCTGGGCCAACGCCGACAAGGGCATCGGCCGGCTGCGCTGGCGCGGGCTGCACGTCCGTGACCTGCGTGGCGTCACCGATCCGGACGCGGTCGCCTCCGGGCTGGCCGAACACCTCCGGGTGGCCACCCGGGACGGGAAGATCCGCTCGGTCGCCACCGTGCTCGACCCGGCCGTGGAGATCCTCAACGACCAGCTCGTCGGCTACGCCGGCTACCAGCAGGCCGACGGCTCGGTCCTGGGCGATCCCCGCCACCTCGAGCTGACCACGCTGGCGCTGCGGGCCGGCTGGCCGGGCGGGCGCCCGGTCGACGGCGGCCGGCTCCTGCCCGGGCCGTTCGACGTGCTGCCGCTGCTCCTCCGCGTGCACGGCGGCCCGGTGATCGCCTACGAGCTCTCCCCGGAGCGGGTGCTCGAGGTCACCCTGGAGCATCCCGGCTACGCCTGGTTCGCCCAGCTCGGCCTGCGCTGGTACGCGGTGCCCGCGCTGGCCCGCCACCGGCTGCACTTCACCGACACGCTCGCCTACCCGGTCGCGTTCTCCGGCTTCTACGTCGCGTTCGAGATCGCCGGCCGCGAGCTCGCCGACCAGAACCGCTACAACGCGCTGCCGATGATCGCCCGCTGCCTGGCCCCGGAGGGTGCCCGCGCCGAGGGCTTCGCGCTCCAGGAGGCCGCGCGCGTGCTGCACCAGGCGATCCTGCACTCGTTCGGCCGGGCCGGCATGGTGCCGCCGACCGCGTCGGCGCGGCTGGAGATCTACCACCGCTACTTCCCGCGGCGTAAACCCGGTCCGCGGCCGATGTACCGGCCGATCGACGCGCCGTTCCCCTCCGGCGCGACAGCGGTGTCCGCCGGGTACGGGCAGCGCCGGCTCGAAGCGGCGGTGTGATCATGCGCCACTGGGTGTCCCACCGGCCGTCCACCGCCGACGTCCGCGTCCCCGACAGTCCATTGTGTCCGGTGTGCGGGTGCGCCCCGGAGGCCTACGTAGGTGCGCCGGTGCCCCGTCCGCGGGCGCTTCTTCGCGGCTACGTCAGTCGACCGATGTCTTCCGATCCGCGCTAGACGAGTCTTTTCCCAGCGAAGGAAGGGCGGGGTTGTCATGTCTGCGGAAGTAACCACCGGCCGCTCGGCGGACCGGAACGAACGGCGGGACCCCCGGACGCAGGAAACCCCGACCCAGCGGTGGAACCGGAACTACCTCGAGATCCTGCACGAGACGCGCGCCGCCCAGATCGGCACGCAGCTGCTGCTCGTGTTCCTGCTCACGCTGGCGTTCACGAGCCGGTTCGACGAGACGACCCGCTTCCAGCGGATGGTCTACGTCGTCAGCCTGGTGCTCGTCGCGGGCGCCACCTGCCTGCTGATCGCCCCGGCACCGTTCCACCGGCTGGTCTTCCGGCGCCGGCTCGAGGCGCAGCTGGTGAGGGCGTCGAGCCGGTTCGCGTTCTGGGGCGTCACGTTGATGATGCTGGCGGTCAACGGCGTACTGCTGCTGATCCTCGACGTCGTCATGGGCACCTCGTTCGCGCTACCCATCACCGGCGGAACCCTGCTGTGGTTCCTGACCTGGTGGTACTTCGCCCCGGGATGGACCCGGCGAGGACAGAAACGACGTCGGAAGGAGGCCACGATCGTGGCACTGGAGGTCGCTAGCGAAAAGCTCCGCAGCGAGCGGGTGCGCAGCGAGCGGGTGAACGGAGATCACCTGGCTCGAGCGCTGGGTGCTCCGGCTCCGGTGGGCGCCCCGGCGCTGAAACCACGGATGGTGGCCGGTCAGGAGCGGGTGCTGCCCGGGCCGCACCCCCCGCAGCTGCGCCCCGGCCCCACCTGGCCCGCGCCGCGGCTGCCGATGATGCCGACGCCGCAGCCGCCGCGGGCCAACTCCGACCAGCTGGGCTACCCCGGCGGCCGGTTGCCTGCCCTCGGTTACGACCGCCCGTCGCCGCAGCCCGGTGCGGCGACGGGCCCCAACGGCCCGTACCGTGCGAACGGCGGGCACGACCGGGGCGGCCCTTTCCCCGGCCCGGCCGCGCCGGTGAGCGGCGCCTACGGTGCCGGGCCGTCGATGCCGGTGAGCGGGGCCTACGGGCCGATGCCGGTGAGCGGCGCGTACGGCCCGAGCGGACCGGCCCCGGCCGGCGCCCCCGCCCCAGTGAGCGGCCCCGCCGGCAGCGTCGGCAACGGCCGCTTCGGCCTCGGGGGCCCCGGCGGAGCTGACGTGCCGACCGGCCCGTACGCGGCGATCGACCCGCTGGGCCCGATCGCGCTCGGGCAGTCCGGCCCGTACGGCACCACGTTCGACGGTGCGGCCGCGCAGCAGCCCGACGGCTCCGGGTGGACCGCACGCGCCGGACGTCACCACGGGATCTCGATGACCGACCTGCCCGCCGTCCACCACACCGGCGAGGTGCCGCTGCTGGGCCCGGAGCCGGGAACGCAGCACGGCCGGTCCGGTGACGGCATGCAGCACGGCCGGGCCGACGAGGGCGTCACCCAGTTCGGCGTCGCCCTGCCCCTCGGCCCGGCCCCCACCGGCCTCCCCGCCCCCGGCGGAGAGGCTGCTTCTACCCCGACCGGCGCGGTCGGTCCTGCCATTGCCGGCCCCGCCGTGGCAGGCCCCGCGCCGGTCGGTCTCACCGACACCGGATCGATCCCGGTGCTGGGGGAGGAGAACACCGACGGTGTCGTCGGCCGGGCCCGGGTGGCACCGCCCCACACGTCCGGCCCGAAGCACCACTAGACCCATCGCGGGGACCGAGGGACGGTTCAGCCGGGGATCACGAGGGGTGATCCCCGGCTGAGTCGTGTGTGGAGCCCGAGGCCGCTTAGGCGTCGGGCGAGCCCTCGTTGCGCCGGGCCGCCTCGCGCGCCAGGTCGATTCGCGAGCGCAAGTCCAGCTTGCTCAGGATGTGCGAGACGTGCGTGCTCACCGTCCGCGGCGAGAGGAACAGCTGCGCGGCGATCTGCGGGTTCGACATGCCCTGCACGACGAGCTCGGCGACCTTCGACTCGGTCGGGGTCAGGCTGTCCCAGCCGGACCGGGCCTGACGGTGCTTGACCCGCGGCGCCCGCCGGATGCCGTACTCCCGGAACCGGTTCTGCAGCCGGGCGGCGTCCCACTTGGCGCCGAGGACGTTGTAACCGTCGAGCGCGCGGCTGAACGCGGTACGCGCCTCCGCCCGCTCGCCGCGATCGGCGAACAGGCCGGCGGCGGCCTCGAGCGCACTGGCCCGCGGGTGGGTGCGCCCGGCGGCGAGGTACCGCTCGGCCGCCTGCAGGAGCAGCTGCGGGTCGTCGTTGATGAGGCCGCGGCAGTACAGCACGGTGCCGGACCGCCGGGGCAGGTCGGCACGGCGTTGCGCCTCCTCGGCCTGCCGGGCGATCTGTGCCAGCGCGTCCTGGTCGTCGAGCTCGCGCGCCAGGCGGGCGGCCTCGGGGAACAGGTCCTCGGCCTCGTCCATCTCCTCGGCGTGGTCGTCGAACCCGGTGAGCAGCTCGGCGAGCGCCTCCCGCGGGCGACCTTCCTGCTCGGCCAGGAGCGCCCGGGCCAGCGTGAGGGCTCCGATGATCCGCTCGCCCACCATGGAGGCGTGCGTCTCGGCTTCGGCCAGGCTGCGGACGCCGGTCTCGGTGTCGCCCCGGTGCAGCGAGATCATCGCCGTGATCGCCAGGTCCTGGCAGGCGGCGGCGTGCTCCTTGGCGTCGTCCGGGTTGGCGGACACGGCGGCGAGCGCGTCGTCCCACAGACCGTTCTCGAAGTACAACTCGCCCAGTGCGCAGTTGGCCTGGCCGAGCCGGACCGTACTGCCGACCCGGGCCGCGGCGTCGCGGACCTCGCGGGCGGCCTCCAGAGCCTCGGGGTACCGGTCGAGGTCTCCGAGCGTGACGGCCCGGTTGATCTGGAGCAGCAGCCGGAGGTCGGTGAGCGAGAGCTCGTCCGCGGTCACGGCCAGCGCCTGATCGAAGAGCGGGAGGCCGGCGGCGCCGTCGCCGCGCATGACCGTGACGATGCACAGGATGTGCAGGGCCCAGCCGAGCGCCCAGCGGTCATTGGACTCGCTCGCCGCGGCGCGCGCCTCCTCCGCCGCGCGCGAGGCGAGTTCGACCTGGCCGAGCATCCGGTGCACGCGCCCCACCGGGATCAGCAGGCGGGCGCGGTGGCGCGGCGTCAGGTCGGGGTTGGCCAGCGCTTTGTGCAGAGCGTCGAGCGCGGCGGCGGTTTCGCCGTACTGCATCTGCGCCTGGCTGTTGATCCAGTGCAGCTCGACCAGCAGATCGGGGTCGGTCACCCGGTCGAGCGCCGCGGTGGTGACCTGCATGGCCTCGGCCGGGCTGCCGACGCGGAACAACGCGTCGGCCAGCAGTGTGGAGAGCGCGTCGTTCGCCGCGCGGGCCGGCCAGCCGGTGGTGGCCCGGCGCAGCAGGTCGACGGCGGCCTGTGGGGCCTGGGCGACGAGCGCCGGACCGGCCTCGACCAGCCAGTCGAGCACCCAGGCCTCGAGCGGGCCGAGCCGCGGCGCGGACGGCGTGTCGGCGGAGAGCAGCTGCCGGGCCACCCGGTCGACCGGCGCGTGCGCCTCGGCGAGCGCGCGCCCGGCGTCGCGGTGCAGCGCGGACCGGACCGACGCCGGCAGTTCCTCGTACAGCGCGGTGCGGATCAGCGGGTGGCGGAAACCCAGCCCCTCCGGGATGTCGGCCAGCACGCCCGCGGCGATCGCCTCGTCCAGCGCCGGCAGCAGTTCGGTGACGCTCTGGTGGAGCACGAGCGCGAGGTCGTCCACGGCGAATCGCACCCCGAGCAGCGCCGCGGCCCGCAGAACCGTCCGGACCCGCTCGGAGAGGAACCCGAGCCGGTCGGCGATCGCCGCGGTCAGCGAGGCCGGCGCCGAGCCCTCGATCGCGTCGACCGTGCCGGGCTCGGTCTCCATCAGCAGCTCACCACGGGTGAGCGCGCCGACGAGCTCGGTCAGGTAGAGCGGGTTCCCGGCGGCCCCGTCGGCGAGCCGGGTGAGCACCGCGCCGGGACGGCCGCCGGTGAGGCTGACGAGCAGGGTCGAGACGTCCGGTTCAGCCAGCGGGCCGAGCCTGATCTGGTTCTCCGGGTCGACCGTGCGCCGTAAAGCCCGCAGGCCCTCGGTCTGCGGCGTCGGGCGGCAGATGCCGATCAGCAGCACGGGCAGGGGCAGCGGCAGCTGGCTGGCGGCCCGGGCGACCCGACCCCACAGCGCGGCGGTCGCCGGGTCGGCCCACTGCAGATCGTCGATGACGATGATCGTCGGCGCCTGCTCGGCGAGTTGCTCGATGAGCGCGAACAGCTGCTCGGAGACCGCGGTCACGACGTCGACCACGGATCCGGTCGAGAGGTCGCCGCGGAGCAGGCGGAGGACGGAGCGCCGACGCGGGTCGGACGTGGACTCGCGGATGTCCAACGCGTCGACGAACGGCAACAGGGGGAGTGCCTGGCCCAGTTCGTCTCCGGCGCCCCGGTACACGGAGAACCCCGCCTCGGCCGCGTGCAGGCCGATCGTCCGAACCAGAACGGATTTCCCGATGCCTGGTTCGCCTTCGATCAGGACGGCCCGACCCATGCCCTGCAGGCAGCCGGCGAGCCACTGTCCGGATTGTGCGATCTCCAGATCACGCCCGATCAGCGAACCCGGAAGCGGAGAGATCGTCACGTGATCAGGATAGGGGCGGGACGGAGAGTGAACAAGTGAGTCACGTTCCAGCGCGCGTGAACAACTCATGTCGTTAGGTTCAACTCCCCCTCATTTCGTGCAGAATTCGCCGAAGCGGTCCTATCGGAAACATGTTCCCGAATTGGCTGGGCACCGTCGCGCTGAGTATTGGGTGTCGCGGAGGGCTCGCCGGCGGGGCGGTCGGCCGAACCTTTCATTTTCCTTAAGAGGGTTGTGATTACGGCGAGGCGTGGAATGGTTACTCACGTCCTCGGAATTGCTCGAGAACACGACGCGTCGAAATCTTGTGAAACCCCTAGGGCACCCGAATTCAAATTTCGGTTCCCCACCAAGGAGAAGCCATGCGTATCGGGCGTCTTATCGCTGTCGTTGCCACTGCACTTTCCGCTGCGGTGACTGCGCTGATCGTCAGTGGTACCGGTGCCAGTGCCGTCGAGGCGATCAAGTTCATCTGATCGGACTTCGAATAAATTCCAGCCCGTTTTCCGGGCCTTTCTCGAGGAGGACGACCATGCAGCACGGCTGACCATTCCGGTCTCTTTCGGTTCCTGTCCCTGCGACGCTCTACCGCTGACCGCGCCTCCTGCGCCGGACCGGCCCCTCGCGGCCCAGGCGAACACGACGGCAGTCAGCCCCGGTCACCCGTCCTCGGGTGCGACCGACTCCGAACGGCTCCGGCCGTTCGCCGACGAACCCCTCCTACCGGGCTACGGCCCCTCCCACCTGAACAGGTGAGACGGTGGCCGGCCCGGTGGGGAGGGGGCGGTCGGTACGCCAACCGCATCACCCATGAGCTGCCGTGCGACGGCGAATCCCGCGAAGCACCTCGCCGCCGCACGGACGACAGGCCCCGGTCGACGACACGTCCTCCCCCGCAGGACGTGTACCAGTCGGCCGGGGTTTCTGCGTCTCCCGGCTCCCGCGCGGCCGCGCCCGACGTCCGGAAGTATTCCCGGATCCGTTCCTCGTGCCTTTCTCCGGCCCTTTCCCGCCGCGCCGGACTAGCCCTCGGAAAAGAACCGGTGGCGCCGCCTGGATGCCTCCGGCGGCGATTGTCGAGCCGCCGCAGGAAGTCTTCAGCGGCCTCTCTCCGTTCCGGCGGTCCGGATCATCGGCGAATTCCCGCCGTCCGGCGTCCGCCGGGGGTTCTCGGAGCGGCTCGGGCGGCCGATCCCGGGCGGTGCCGGGAGTCGATCGGGGTGTCACGGGAGGGTGGCCGGAGTAAAACCGGCCCCAGCATTTACGAGTCGCTCATCGTCCGTATTAAGAGCAGTTAAGTTTCGGCTCTTCTCGCAATTATTGAACTCCATTTAAAATGCAATCGGTTTTAAATCGGATTCAAACAGAGGGCCGGTCCGACGCCCTTCCGGCGCGGCCGGGAAGGGCGCGTTCCGCGCACCGTCCACAGTCCTTCGCGGGAGTCTCTCGTGCACGCAGAGTAACCGGCGTGGCATCCGGTTTGTCGTGTCGTGCTTCGTCCGCGGCATTCACCTCGGCTCACGCGCGCGGGGCGCCTCCACTGGCTGCCGCGACTCAGCGCAGTCGGAGTGGCCAATGACATCACCTGAAGTGACTACATCGGACCATCATTCGGAGGAGGTGAATGCCGTGAACGGGGACGCAAAGGCAGTTAGGACTCCGGAACGTCGCGGTGCAGCGCGTCCAACCAGGTCCGTGCCGACGCGTCCGACGGGGCCCGCCAGTCGCCGCGCGGCGAGAGCGACCCGCCCGCGGACACCTTCGGACCGTTCGGCAGCGCCGACCGCTTGAACTGGCTGAACGAGTAGAAGCGCTGCAGGAACACCTCGAGCCAGTGCCGGATCGCGGCCAGGTCGTAGGCGTTGCGGTGCTCGGCCGGGTAGTTCGGTGGCCACTCGCCGGCCTCGACGTCCCGCCAGGCGTGCAGCGCCAGGAACGCGATCCGGGCCGGGCCGAAGCCGTAGCGCAGGACGTGGAACAGCGAGAAGTCCTGCAGGGCGTACGGCCCGATCTTGGCTTCGGTGCTCTGCGGCGCCTCGCCGGCCCTGGTCGGCACGAGTTCCGGCGTGATCTCGGTGTCGAGCACCGCGTGCAGCACCTTGTTCACCTCGTCGGAGAACTGTCCCGAGGCGGCGACCCAGCGGATCAGGTGCTGCATCAGCGTCTTCGGCACGCCGGCGTTGACGTTGTAGTGCGACATCTGGTCGCCGACGCCGTAGGTCGACCAGCCCAGCGCGAGCTCGGACAGGTCACCGGTGCCCAGCACGATGCCGTTGCGCTGGTTGGCCGCCCGGAACAGGTAGTCGGTGCGCAGCCCGGCCTGGACGTTCTCGAACGTGACGTCGTAGACCTCCTCGCCCCGCCCGAACGGGTGGTCGAGGTCGGTGAGCATCTGCCTCGCGGCTGGCCGGATGTCGAGCGTCTCGAACGTCACGCCGAGCGCCTCGGCCAGCGCGACCGCGTTGTTGCGGGTGTGGTCGCTGGTGGCGAACCCGGGCATGGTGAACGCCAGGATGTCGGTGCGCGGGCGGTGCAGCCGGTCCATCGCCTTGGCCGCCACGATCAGCGCGTGGGTGGAGTCCAGCCCGCCGGAGACGCCGATGACGACCTTCGGCTGCCCGATCGCCCGCAGCCGCTGCTCCAGGCCCGAGACCTGGATGTTGTAGGCCTCGTAACAGTCCTGCTCCAGCCGGGAGACGTCGGCCGGGACGAACGGGTAGCGGGCCAGCGGCCGGCGCAGCCCGATGTCGCCCTCCGGCGGCTCGACCGCGAAGTCCACCCGGCGGAACCCGGCGAGCCTGCTGCCGTGGTGGCGGCGGTTGTCGTCGAACGTCCCCATCCGGAGCCGCTCGGCCCGGATCAGGTCGAGGTCGACGTCGGCGACCGCCCGGCGGGGCCCGTCCGGGAACCGGTCGCTCTCGGCCAGCAGCACGCCGTTCTCGAAGATCATCGTCTGCCCGTCCCAGGACAGGTCGGTGCTGGACTCACCCTCGCCGGCCGCGGCGTAGACGTAGGCGGCCAGGCACCGCGACGAGGCCGAGCGGGAGTACAGCTTCCGGTCCTCGGCGCGCCCGATCGTGATCGGGCTGCCGGACAGGTTGACCAGCACGGTGGCCCCGGCCAGCGCCGCCTCGGCGCTGGGCGGGATCGGCACCCACATGTCCTCGCAGATCTCCACGTGCAGCACGAACCCGGGCACGTCGACGGCGTCGAAGAGCAGGTCGGGGCCGAACGGGACCTCCACCCCGCCGAGCCGGAGCGTGTCGCGCACGTCGTCGCCGGGGGCGAAGTGGCGCCGCTCGTAGAACTCGCGGTAGGTGGGCAGGTACGACTTCGGGGCGACGCCGAGCACCCGGCCGCGGTGGATCACGACAGCGGTGTTGTACAGCCGGTTGCGGTAACGCAGCGGCGCACCGACGACGAGCACCGGCCGCAGCTCCGCCGAGGCGGCCGCGATCGTGCTGATCGCGCCCTCCACCGCGTCCAGGAGCGAGTCCGACAGCAGCAGGTCCTCGATCGAGTAGCCCGACAGCGTGAGCTCCGGGAACACCGCGAGGCCGACGCCCTCGTCGTGGCACTCCCGTGCGGTGGCGAGCACCGCGTCGGCGTTGGCGGCCGGATCGGCGATGACGGTGCGCAGAGTGCACGACGCCACGCGGAAGAAGCCCTGGTCGTAAGCAGAGTAGAAGTCCATCAGCAGCCAGTTTCGCAGAAGCCGGAACGTGCCCCCCGGGTAGGCACGCCCGACCCTGGCCAAACGCTGGTATCAAGGGCGCATGAGCCCCAGCGCCGAAGAAGAAGTCGTCGACCTCGCTCGCGACCTGATCCGGATCGACACCACGAACACCGGTGAGACCGCGACCAGCGCGGGGGAGCGGGCCGCGGCCGAGTACGTCGCGGCCAAGCTGGACGAGGTCGGCATCGCCGCGCAGATCTACGAGAGCGAGCCGGGCCGCGCGAGCGTCGTCGCGCGCATCGAGGGCAGCGACCCCGATCGCGGCGGCCTGGTGCTGCACGGCCACCTCGACGTCGTGCCGGCGAACGCCGCCGACTGGTCGGTCGACCCGTTCTCCGGCGAGATCCGCGACGACTACCTCTGGGGCCGCGGCGCGGTCGACATGAAGGACATGGACGCGATGATCCTGGCGCTGGTGCGCCAGTGGGCGCGCGAGGGCCGCAAACCACCGCGCGACATCACGCTGGCGTTCTTCGCCGACGAGGAGGCCGGCAGCATCCACGGGGCGCATTGGCTGGTGGAGAACCACCCGGAGTGGTTCGACGGCGCCACCGAGGCGATCAGTGAGGTCGGCGGGTTCTCCGTCAGCGTCACCGACGACCTGCGCCTGTACCTGATCGAGACCGCGGAGAAGGGCATCGAGTGGCTGCGTCTCACCGCCACCGGTAAGGCCGGCCACGGGTCGTTCACCCACGAGGACAACGCGATCACCACGCTGTCCGAGGCGGTCTCGCGCATCGGGCGGCACACGTTCCCGCTCGTGCTCACCGACACCGTCCGGCGCTTCCTCGAGGAGGCCAGCGACGCGCTGCAGATCGAGTTCGACCCCGACGAGCCGGAGCTGGCCATCGCCAAGCTCGGGCCGATCGCACGCATCATCGGCGCCACGCTGCGCAACACCGCCAACCCCACGATGCTCGACGCGGGCTACAAGGTGAACGTCATCCCGGGCTCGGCCACCGCCGCGATCGACGGCCGGGTGCTGCCGGGGCAGGAGCGCGAGTTCCTGGCGACGATCCGCGAGCTCGCCGGCCCCGGCGTCACGGTCGAGCCGACGATGGAGCAGATCCCGCTGGAGACCACGTTCGACGGTGCGCTGGTCGACGCGATGGCCGACGCGCTGCGCTTCGAGGACCCGGGGGCGCGCGCGGTGCCGTACATGCTCTCCGGCGGCACCGACGGCAAGGCGCTGTCCCGGCTGGGCATCCGGTGCTTCGGCTTCGCGCCGCTGCGGCTGCCCGCAGATCTCGATTTCGCCTCGCTGTTCCACGGTGTCGACGAGCGGGTGCCGATCGACGGCCTACGCTTCGGAGTGCGTGTGCTCGACCGCTTTCTCTCTCGTAGTTGACCGACGGCGCTGGGAGCTCAGGAATGTCTACCGAAGCCCAGATCGACGCGGCGCTGGAGGCGGTCGTCAGCGCCGCCCGGCACCATCGCGCCGTACTGCAGGCCGGTGCGCCCGAGGAACGGATCTGGCGGGCCTACGTGGCGCTGAACAACGCCACCGTCCGCTACGACGACCTGATCAGCGAGATCTACGACGAGGTCACCCCCTGGGACTGCGAGTACCTGGAGAGCGACGGGGAGCCCGAGGCACCGCCCGCGGCCCCGCCGGACCGGAGCCGGCCCACCGGCGGTGTCCCGGTCGGCGACGGCGCGCTGATGGTGTCGGTGCGTCACCGGCGCGACTACGTGATCCCGGAACCGGCCCGGCTGCTCTCGCTGGCCACCGAGGCCAGGGGCACGTCGTGGGCGGCGGTGGACTCCACCCACGCCGCCCGCCCGGTCACCGACGTCGGTGAGGCGGTCAACGAGCTGGTGCAGGCCGGCGACGGCACGGTCGCCGCGCTCGACGCCTACCCCGAGGACCTCGTCCCCGGCAACGGCGTGCTGCTGGTCAACGCACTGCACCGGCCGCTGACGTTCGCCGACGCACCGGCGTCCGGCGGCCCCGATCCGCTGCACCTCGGCCCCGACGAGACCCAGCTCTACCGCATGGACGAGGAGATCGTCGACGAGGAATCGCTCGACGACCCGGTGCCGACGCCCCGCGATCCGGTGAACGGGTCGGCGGCGCGCCTCTGGTAGCGCGGCGGCCGGCTACGGCCTGCGGAAGCTCCGCAGGCCGTCGGCCACCGCGCCGCCGGCCTTCGTGACGAGCTTGGCGAGCGGGTCGTTCGACGACGTCACCGCGTCCCGGTAGGCGCCGGCGGCGGCCTTGACCTCGGCGGTGAACGACGTGTCCGGGTCGTCCACCCGGCGCGGGTACTCGCCGCCGAGCACGGCCGTGTACTCGGCCGAGGTGGCCCACCGCTGCAGCTCGGCGGCGCGCAATGCCGGCAGCGGGTGCGACCGCCCGGACAGGTGCCCGAGCTTGAGGATGCTGTCGCGGATGTCCGCGGCGTCGTCGTACTCCTCGGCCTGCGCGAGGAAGTCGACGAGCGCGTCCGGCTCGGTGCTCATCGCGCCGGCCAGCAGCGCGTGGGTACGCAACGCCGCCGCCGGGTCCTGGCCGCAGAGCAGCCCGGCCCGGTCGCAGGAGAGCTCGGACTTGCGGAACCACTCCTCGAGCGAGAGCCGGATCGCCCGCAGCCCCCAGTAGCCGATCGGGAACCAGGCCAGGTTGAGCGACGCGCTGGTCAGGTGCAGCAGCAGCGTCCGGTAGACCGCGTGGCCACTGAGCACGTGGCCCATCTCGTGGCCGATCGTGAACCGCAGCCCGTCGGTGTCGAGCAGCTCGATCAGGCCGGTGCTCAGCACCAGGAACGGCGTGTCCATGCCGATCGCCATCGCGATCGGTTCCGGGTTGCGCAGGACGAACACCTCGGGCACCGGGCTGACCTCGAGCGTGGCCGCGCACTCCAGGCGCAGGGCCTGCACCTCGGGGAACTGCTTCGACGTGACCTTCACCGCCGAGGCGAGCAGCAGGAGCCGCTCCCGGCGTTCGCCGACCGCTCCGGACAGCGCACGCAGCACGGCCGGCAGACCGGGCACCGCGCGCAACGCGACGAGTGCGCCGCGGTCGGCCGGGTGCTCGTAGGCGCGGGGGCTGATGCCGGGGAACCGGCGGCGTTCGGTCGAGATCTCGATGGTCATCGATGGCCTCCCTCGAAGCTCTCGGAGGCCAGCCTAGAACTAGGTCGCCAGTGCGGGGCTGGACGAGGCGGTACGACGGCGGCGCAGGACGACCTTGCGAGTGCCGTCGGCGTAGAGCCGGACACGGGCCAGCTCCCAGCCGCCGTACTCGGCCCGGATCGTCAGCTCCACCTGGGCGGACACCCGGTCGGTGCCGGGCGGCAACCGCAGCGGTGCGTACTCGTAATCTGGGGGCACACCGCCATAGTGCCTCAATCCGCGCGCGGCGGCGGCGAACTCACCCACCGTCCCGTTCCGGGTACCCGAACTCGGGCGCCGAGACGTCGTCGAGCGCGCGGCGGATCTCGGCCGGCAGCGTGAGCGACTCGGTCTGCAGCGAGCCCATCAGCTGCCCGACGGTGCGGGCGCCGACCACCGGCGCGGTCACCGCGGGCCGGTCGCGGATCCAGGCCAGCGACACCGCCAGCGGCGAGACCCCGAGCCCGTCGGCGGCGGTGGCGACGGCCTCGACGACACGCGCCGACCGGTGCTCCAGGAACCGCCCGACGAACCGCTCGAAGTGCGGTGAGGCGCCGCGCGAGTCGGTCGGCGTGCCGTGCCGGTACTTGCCGGTCAGCACCCCGCGGCCGAGCGGCGACCAGGGCAGCAGCCCGATCCCGAGGTCCAGCGCGGCCGGGACGACCTCCCGCTCGACCCCGCGTTCGAGCAGCGAGTACTCGACCTGGGTGGAGATCAGCCGCGGGCGGCCGTGCGCGAGCTGCCAGGTGGCGGCCTTCGCGGTCTGCCAGCCGGTGTAGTTGGACATGCCCACGTAGCGCGCCCGCCCGGTGCTGACCGCGATGTCGACGGCCGAGAGCGTCTCCTCCAGCGGCGTGTGCGGGTCCCAGGCGTGCAACTGCCAGAGATCGACGTGATCGGTGCGCAGGCGCGCCAGCGAGGCGTCCAGAGCCGAGAGCAGGTGACCCCGGGACGCGTCGCGCCGCCGCAGCGCCGGCACCGCCACCGCCTTGGTGGCGATCTGCACCGCCGAGCGGGGGACGACCGGTCCGATCAGTTCACCCAGGAGCTCCTCGGCGCGACCGTCGGCATAGACGTCAGCCGTGTCGACGAGCGTCCCACCGGCGTCGGTGAACGCCTTGAGCTGCTCGGCGGCGTCGTCCGCTTCAGTGTCCCGCCCCCAGGACATCGTTCCCAGCGCGAGCCGGGACACCATCAGCCCGCTGTGGCCGAGGGCACGCAGTTCCATGGCAGCGGACGCTACCGTCGCCCCACCCCACACCGGAGCACCGACCCGCCGTTACGCTGCGCCGTGACCTCACACCGAGACGGGAGTGGCACGTGAAACTGGGGGTGAACCTCGGGTACTGGGGCGCGGGTAACGACGCCGCGAACCTCGAACTGGCCCGGGAGGCGGATCGTCTCGGCTGGTCGTCGGTCTGGGTGGCGGAAGCCTACGGATCCGACGCCGCCACGGTGCTGGCCTGGGTCGCGGCCCAGACCGAGCAGATCGACATCGGCTCGGCCATCTTCCAGATCCCCGGCCGCTCGCCGGCGATGACCGCGATGACCGCCGCGACGCTCGACACGCTCTCCGGCGGCCGGTTCCGGCTCGGCCTGGGCGTCTCCGGCCCGCAGGTCTCCGAGGGCTGGCACGGCGTGAAGTTCGACAAGCCGCTGGCCCGCACGCGCGAGTACGTCGACATCGTCCGGATGGCGCTGGAGCGCAAGCGCCGGGTGTCCTACGACGGCGCGCACTACACGCTGCCGCTGCCCGACGGGCCGGGCAAGGCGCTGATGCTGACCGTGCACCCGGTGCGCGACCACATCCCCACCTACCTGGCCGCGGTCGGCCCGAAGAACCTGGAGCTGGCCGGCGAGATCGCCGACGGCCTGCTGGCGATCTTCTACTCCACCGAGTTCGGGCCCGAGCAGCTCGAGCTGGTGCGCGCCGGCCGCGAGAAGGCCGGCAAGACGATGGACGGGTTCGACGTCGTCGCCACCGTCCCGGTCGTCGTCGGCGACGACCCGGAGGAGTGCGCGAACGCGGTGCGCTGGTACGCCGGGCTCTACGTCGGCGGGATGGGCAGCCGCGAACAGAACTTCTACAACCGGCTCGCGGTGCGGATGGGCTACGCCGACGAGGCCGCCGAGGTGCAGGAGAAGTACCTGCGTCGTGACTACGAGGGGGCCTACGCCGCGCTCCCGTTCGAGTTCCTCGACCGCACCTCGCTGCTCGGCCCGGTCGAGCGGATCGCCGAGGGGCTGCGTGCGCTGGCCGACGCCGGGGTCACCACCGTCGCGGTGGCCGCGTTCCCCGGCGAGCGTTCCGGCACCGAGACCCTGCAGGCAGTGGACGAGGCCTACCGCCTCGCCGGATTGGACGCCCCCGCTCAGTGAACATTTTTGAGGCAGTGCTCCTCGGCGCCGTCGAGGGGTTCACCGAGTTCCTGCCCATCTCCAGCACCGGGCACCTGACGATCATCGAGAAGCTGCTCGGCTACCGCATCGACGACCCCGACATCACCGCGTTCACGGTGATCATCCAGGTCGGTGCGGTGCTGGCCACGATCATCTTCCTGCGCGAGACGATCATCCGGATCATCGTCGGGTTCTTCGCCGGGCTGTTCGGCAAGCGGCCCAAGACCGATCCCGACTTCCGGCTCGGCCTCGCCGTGATCATCGGCTCACTCCCGATCATCGTCGTCGGCCTGCTCTTCCAGGACGCGATCGAGACGACGCTGCGCAGCCTCTGGTTCGTCGGCGCCGCGCTGATCCTGTTCAGCGGCGTGATGTGGTTCGCCGACCGGGCGGCCACCCAGCGTCGCCGCGAAGCGGACATCACCTGGAAGGACACGCTGATCATGGGGCTCGCGCAGTGCCTCGCGCTGATCCCCGGGGTCTCCCGGTCCGGCGCGACGATGTCGGCCGGTCTGCTCCGCGACATCGACCGGGTCACGATCACCAAGCTCTCGTTCCTGCTCTCGATCCCGGCGCTGACCGGCGCGAGCATCCTGCAGGGGGTGTCCGAGTACGACCGGATCTCCGGCGGCGTCGGCTGGACGAACACGCTCGTCGCGACGGCCGTCAGTTTCGTCGTCGGCTACATCTCGGTGTCGTGGCTGCTGAAGTTCATCGCCAAGCACAGCTACACGGTGTTCATCGTCTACCGGGTGGTGCTCGGCACGATCGTGCTTCTGCTGGTCGGAACCGGGGTCATCTCGGCGACGTAGGGTTGGAGCCTCCACCCCCCGGACTAAGGACGTCACGCATGCCGACGCTGGTGCTACTGCGGCACGGCCGGAGTACCGCGAACACCAGCGGGGTGCTCGCCGGCTGGTCGCCCGGCGTCGACCTCGACGAGCACGGCCGCGCGCAGGCCGACGCGGTCGCCGAGCGGCTGCGCCCGGTGCCGCTCGCGGCGATCGTGGCCAGCCCGCTCGACCGGTGCCGGCAGACCGTGGCGCCGGTACTGGCCGGCCGGGACGTCGCCCCGGTGACCGACGAGCGTTTCGGCGAGTGCAGGTACGGCGACTGGACCGGCCGCAAGCTCACCGACCTGGTGAAGGAACCGCTCTGGAAGGTCGTCCAGCAGCACCCGTCGGCCGCGGTGTTCCCCGGGCCGGAGGGTGAGGGGCTGGCGGCCACCCAGGCCCGGGCCGTCGCCGCGGTGCGCGAGTGGAACGCGAAGGTCGAGCAGTCGCACGGCAAGGACGCGATCTGGCTCGCCTGCAGCCACGGCGACGTGATCAAGGCGATCCTGGCCGACGCCTACGGCATGCACCTCGACCTGTTCCAGCGCATCGTGGTCGACCCGTGCTCGGTGAGCGTGGTCCGGTACTCCGAGACCCGGCCGTTCGTGGTGCGGGTCAACGACGTCGGGGGCGATCTGACCGGGTTGCTCCCGCCGCCGAAACAAGCCGGTGACACCGGGTCGGCCGACGAGTCCGACGCGGTGGTCGGCGGCGGCGCCGGCACCGCCTGACCCGGGGACCTCGTGGAGGCAGCCCGCGCCCGGACCGCGTAGGGTCGAGGCATGGCAGGTCAGGTCTACGCGTTCGAACGCCCCGAGAGGTTCGTCGCCGGGACGGTTGGGGAGCCCGGCGACCGCACCTTCTACCTGCAGGCCACCGACGAGAGCCGCACCGTCAGCGTCGTGCTCGAGAAGACCCAGGTGGCGCTGCTGGCGGAGCGGCTCGTCGAGCTGCTCGAGGAAGCCCAGCGCCGGCTCGGCGCCGACACCGGCGACGAGCCCGACGACGTCGACACCGCGCCGCTGACGGCGCCGGTGGAGGAGGAGTTCCGGGTCGGCACGCTCTCGCTCGCCTGGGACGCCGAGTCCTCCACGGTCATCGTCGAGGCCACCGCGCAGTCCGACGACGAAGAGGAGCCGGAGGAGGAGCTCGACAGCCTCCGGGTGCGGCTCACCGCCAACGAGACCAGGGCGTTCGTCGCCCGGGCCGTGCGGGTGGTGGCGGCCGGGCGTCCGCCGTGCCCGTTGTGCGGGCTGCCGCTGGAGGCCGGCGGGCACGTCTGCCCCCGTCAGAACGGGTACCGGCGCTGAGCACAGCAGAACAGCCGGCGGCGCTCGATCCGGCCGAAGCGCTCGTCCTGCTGGCCACCGGTGAGCTGACGATCGAAGGCCGCCTGGTCGACGCCAGCAACGCGACGCTGCTCGCCACCGTGAGCGCCGGCGACGTCAGCGCGGCGTGCGTCTACAAGCCGGTGCGCGGCGAGCGGCCGCTCTGGGACTTCCCGGACGGCACGCTGGCCGGGCGCGAGGTCTCCGCCTACCTGGTCGACCAGGCGCTCGGCTGGGACCTGGTGCCGCCCACCCTGCTGCGGGACGGGCCGTTCGGGCCCGGCATGTGCCAGCTCTGGATCGAATCCGAGTCCGTCGACGAACTCGTCGACCTGCTGCCCGAGAACACCGTTCCGAAGGGCTGGTTCCCGGTGTTCGGCGGCGTCGACGGCGGCGGCCGCGACGTGGTCGTGGCCCACGCCGACGACCGGCGTCTGCGCCGGCTGGCCGTGCTCGACGCCGTCACCAACAACGCCGACCGCAAGGGCGGGCACCTGCTGCTCACCGCCGAGGGACACCTCTACGGCGTCGATCACGGCCTGTGCTTCCACGAGGAGACGAAGCTCCGCACGCTGCTCTGGGGCTGGGGCGGCGAGCCGCTCGACGACGACGAGGTCGAGGCGCTCACCCGGGTGCGCGGTGAGCTGGGCCCCGACGGGCCGCTCCGGCAGGCGCTCGAGGAGCACCTGACCGTCACCGAGGTCGACACCACGGTCGCCCGCGTCGATCGTCTCCTGCGCTCCCGCCGTTTCCCGAGGCCGGCCGGCCACCGGCACGTCGTCCCCTGGCCGCCGTTCTAGGCCTTGTCCGGTAAGTCTCGCTGCGAGCGAGACTTAGGACAGGGCCTAGCCTCCAGGGCCGAGCCGCGACGTCCGAAGAGGGGGCGCGCGAAACAGGCCGTCACCACTACTGTGCCCTCCGTTGCCGTCGGGAGGGGCCGACAGTGGGGCGGGCGACCGGGGCAGCCCGGGTCTTGTCGCGGTGGGGAACGGTGCCGCTGGTCGGCGTGCTGCTCGCCGGAGCCGTCGGTGTGGTGCTGCTGGGGCGCGGTGAACGCGCCGCGACGCTGGGCGTCGGCTCCAGCGGCACGTGGCTCGCGACGCCCGGACGTCTCGTCCACGTCAGCGCGCTGAGCGGCCGGGCGGACGCGGGCATCGACGTCCCGGGCGCCGGTCCGGACCTGACCGTGGCCACGGCCGGCGACACCACGCTGGTGACCGAACCCCGCCGCGGGCTCGTCCACGTCGTCGACGGGTCCCGGCTGGTGCTGGGGGCCACGGCCTCGTTCGGCCGCGGGCCGATGACCACGCTCGTCGACGGCGACCGCGCGTACGCGGTGCTCGGCGAGTCCGGGCTGGTCGTCCCGTTCGATCCGCGGACGCTGCGCCGGCGGGGTGACCCGGTGCGGGCCGGCGACCGGATCTCCGACGCGCTCCTCGGGCCGGAGGGCACCTGGCTCGCGGTGCCCCGGCGCGGCGCGGTGCTCGCACCGTCCGGACGCGAGATGCCGGTGGGCTCGGCACGCACCGGCGTGCGCCTCGGTCGCGCCGGCGACGACGTCGTGGCGCTCGACCCGGCCGCCGGCACGCTCACGCCGCTCTCCGCGCGCGGGCGCGGCCGGGTGATCCGGTTACCGGCCACCGCACCCGACCTGGTCGCGGCCTCCCGTGCGCCCGGCCCGGTGCTCCCGGTCGTCACCGGTGCGCGGGGCACCCTGCTGCTGGCCGACGTGCGGACCGGCACCGTGCGATCGGTCGCGCTGCCGGTCCGCGGGCGGCTCGGGCGGCCGACGGTGGCCGGCGGCACGGTGCACGTGCCCGACCTCGACCACGGCACGGTGCTGCGGGTCGGCGTCGCCGACGGCCGGGTCCGGCAGCCGGTCCCGGTGACCGGGAAGGCCGCGCCGCTGACCGCGCGGGCCGAGGGGCGCCGGGTGTGGGTCGACGACCCGTCCGGGCGGTTCGCGGTGGTGATCGAGGGGGAGACGGTCCGCCGGATCGACAAACTGCGGACGCCGCCGACGAGCAGCGCCACCCCCGATCCGCGCGTGCTGGCCGCCGGTTCGCGCCGCCCGAGCACGCGCCCGTCCCCGACGCCCCGGCCCCGGCGCAGCTCCAGCCCCAGCCCGGGCGTGCGCGGGAGCCCGACGCCGGGCACCGGTTCCCGGTCCGGCGGAACCCGCGCCGGCACGCCCGCACCGGCGTCACGGACACTCGGCGCCGCCGTGACGTCCGGGCCGGGGTACGTCGACGTCCAGGTGCGGCCGACGCTCGGCGAACCGCCCGGTACCTACGCGGTGGAGGTGACGCCGGCGGACGGCAGCGCCACCGTCCCCACCGGCCCGACCACGTTCCGGGTCACCACCGACGACTGCGCGCTGCGCACCTACGTGGTCCGTGACGTCGGCGGCAACCTGACGTCCCGGCCGTTGACCGCGCGCGGCTGCGTGGCGGCGGGTGCGCCGCTCAACCTGAGCTCGCAGTCCGACGGCGGCAACTACATCACGTTCAGCTGGGAGCCGCCCGCCGAGGACGGCGGCCTGATCGAGGGATACAACGTCGGCTTCGACTTCAACGAGGGCCTGCCGGAGTCGATCCGCCAGCTCGACGCCGCGACGCTCAGCTACCAGGTCGGGCCGCTCATCCCCGGCACGGTCGTCGACTTCCACGTCAACGCGAAGAACGCCGCGGAGTGGGGCGAGTCGGCGGAGGGGACGGCGACCGCACCGCGGCCGTGCGACTCCTGCAACTACCACCACAGCGAGGACCCCGTTCCGCTGTTCGCGGCCCCGGCCGAGGGCCCGCTGGACGTCTCGCTGCCCCCGGTGCCGGGCACCGACGTCGGCGAGGAGGTGGAGATCCTCTGCCAGGTGCGCGGCCCGAACGCCCAGGAGGTGGACCTCGCCGGCCTCGGACCCGGGTCCGAGATCTGGGACCGCGTCCGCTACCAGGGAGTCGTCGGCTACGTGTCGGACTACTACCTGAGCACCCCGAACTCCTACATCGGTGAGTTCTCACCCGGCATTCCCCGCTGCTGATCGGAGACGGAGCACCGCATGACCGATGACGTTGCCGGGTTCGCGACCGACTTCGCCGCCGCCGCCGACGCGGTCGAGCGCGTCGTCTACGGTCGGCGCGACGCGGTCGAGAACGCGTTGATCTGCCTGTTCGCCCAGGGCCACCTGCTGATCGAGGACGTGCCCGGCGTCGGGAAGACCTCGCTGGCGCGCAGCCTGGCCGCGACCGTCGACGTCGAGTGCAAACGGATCCAGTTCACCCCGGATCTCCTGCCGTCCGACATCACCGGCGTCTCGGTGTTCCGGCGCGAGCGCGAGGACTTCGTGTTCCGCCCCGGGCCGGTGCTGTCGCCGGTCGTGCTCGCCGACGAGATCAACCGGGCGTCACCGAAGACGCAGGCCGCGCTGCTCGAGGTGATGGAGGAGCGGCAGGTGACGGTGGACGGCACCGCGCACCCGGCGCCGCGTCCGTTCCTGGTGATCGCGACCCAGAACCCGATCGAGATGGACGGCACCTACCCGCTGCCCGAGGCGCAGATCGACCGCTTCCTGATGCGTATCCGGATGGGGTATCCCGACCACGACGCGGAGACGCGGATCCTCCGCCGCATCCGGGCGGCCACTCCGTCCGAGCCACCGGAGCCGGTGCTCGGCGCCGAGCGGCTCCGGGCCCACGGCCGGCTGGTGGCCGGCATCCACGTCGAGGACGTGATCGACGACTACCTGGTGCGGCTGGTCGCGGCGACCCGCACCGGGAACGACCCGGAGATCGCGCTCGGCGCGAGCCCGCGCGCCACCCAGGCGCTGATGCGTGTCGCGCAGGTCCGCGCGGCCGCCGACGGCCGGGACTTCGTCGTGCCCGAGGACGTCAAGGCGGGCGCGGAGCCGGTGCTGGCCCACCGCCTGCGTCTGCGGCCGGAGGCCGAGCTGTCCGGCGTGACCGGCTCGGACGTCGTCGCCCGGCTGCTCGACGAGGTGCCGGTGCCGGACCTGGTGGCGGCGGGTCGGGGCGCGGTGCCGGGCCCCGGCGCGTCGAGCTGAGCGCCGTGTCGTCCGGGTTCCCGCGGCTGACGTCGTCGGGCCGCGCGCTGGTCGCGGTGGTCGGGTTCGGCGCGGCCGCCGCGTACGGCACCGGGTGGGCGGCGCTCGCCGCGGTCACGGTGGCGGCCGCGGTGCTGCTCCTGACCGCGCTGCTCGTCGTCGCCCGCCCGGCCCGCCCCGCCGGGACCGTCCGGCTGGAGCAGCCCCGGGTGCGCCGGGGTGACCCGGCGTTCGCGGTCGTCGAGGTGGCCGGAGCGCGCGGCGCGTCGACCGTGACGCTGGAGGGCGCGGTGGACCCGGAGCACGCGGTGCTCGGCCCGGTCCGCACCGGCGCCACCCGGGTGCCGGTGCGCACGTCCCGGCACGGGCGGTTCGCGGTCGGCCCGCTCACCGTCCACCGCCGCGACCCGTTCGGGCTGGCCGAGCGGCGCACCGGGATCGCGGACGCGTCGACGCTGCTGGTCACGCCGCGCCCGGTGCCGGTGCGCGGCCCGGCGCTCGGCCGGATCGCGACCTCGGACCCCGACGACGCCGGCGCGGAGGCCGGGGACGGCGTCGCCGACCATTCGCTCCGCGAGTACGTGCCGGGCGACGACCTGCGCCGGGTGCACTGGGCCACGCTGGCGCGGACCGGAACGCTGCACGTGCGTCCGCAGCTCGCGCCGGTCGGGCTGGCGCACGTCGTGCTGCTGGACACCCGGCCGGACGCGTTCGACGACGACGAGTCGTTCGAGGCGGCCGTCGACGTCGCGGCCTCGGTGCTGCTGGCGGCCGGGCCGGTCCGGTCGCGCGGGACGTTGCGGACCGGGTCCGGCCGGACCGTCGAGTACCGCGACCGGCGACGCGCGGACGACGTGCTGGATCGCCTGGCCCTGGTCGGCGCGGAGCCCGGCGACGCCCCGCTCCGGGCCGGTACCGGCCGGGCCGCGCTGCTCACCGTGGTGACCGGCCTGGTGGAACGGGGGCAGGCGGGTGAGGTGGCGCGCTGTTCCGAGCGCTACGGCCGCACCGTCCTGGTCCGCGTCGGGGTGTCGGCCGAGCGGCGCACGGTGACCGGTCAGGGCGACGTGACCACGGTGGTGGCCCGGGGAGCGGCCGACGCGGCGGCGGCGTGGGAGAGGGCGGCGGCACGATGAGAGCGTTCCGGTCCGGCGTCGACCTGGTCCTGGCCGCGGGCACGGCGGCCGCCGCGGGCCTGGTGTTCACCCGCGCGTTCGCCGCCGGGCTGCCGGCGGTCGTGGTGGCCGCCGCCGCGGTGGGTGTCCTCACCACGGCGTTGGCCGCGGGCTGGTGGCGGTGGCCGCCGGTGGCGTCGCTGGTGTTCTCCGCCGTGGTCGCGGTGCTGGTGGCCGCGGTCCGGCTCGGCGGCCCGGGCCCGGTGGGCGACGGGTTGCTCAACGGCTGGGCCCGGCTGCTCACGACGACGCTGCCGGTGCCACCGCGCCCCGACCTGCTGCTGGTCCCGGCCGCCGTCACCTGGCTCGCCGCCGCGGCCGGGGCCGAGCTGGTCGTGCGGCGGGCGGGTCCGGTCCTGGCGATCGCGCCGGCCGGCGTCGCCTACGTGGTGGCCGTCGGGTTCTGCGTGCCGGCCGACGGCTCCCTGCTGCTGCCGACCGCGGTGCTGGTCGCCGGGGCGGGCGCACTGCTGCTGACGCGGGGCGCCGGCACCGTCGCGGCGCGGGCGAGCGGCGTCGCCGTGCTGGCCGTGGCCGTGGTGGTGGCCGGCACGGTCGTGGTCGCGCTGCCGTCGGACGGCGCGGTGTTCGATCCGCGCGCGGCGTACCGGCCGCCGGTCCGGGCGGTGCCGGCCGACGATCCGCTGGAGCGGGCCGGGGCGTTCCTGGCCGAGCCCGACCGGGTGCTGTTCCGGGTCGAGGCCGACGCACCGGCCCGCTGGCGGCTGGTGACGCTGCCGCTCTACGACGGGGTGCGGTGGCGCACCGCGGCCCGCTTCGACGCCGCCGGGCTGGCGGTGCCGCCGGCCCGGACGTCGTCGGGCCGGCCGTCGTCGGGCCTGCCGTCGTCGGGCCTGCCGTCGGGCCGGTTGTCGTCGGGCCGGACCGGGCCGGTGATCCACCAGCGGATCACCGTGCGCGCGCTGCCCGGCGCGCTGGTGCCGGCCGCCGACCGGCCCGCCGCGCTGCCGTCGGCCACCGGCCTGCTCGTCGACGCCGACAGCGGCGCGCTGCTGAGCACCCGGCCGCTCCGGCCCGGCCGGACGTTCACGCTCACCTCCGCACCCCCGGCGGCACGCACCGCCGAGGCCCTGCTGGCGCTGCGTGCCGCCCGCCCGGAACCGGACGAGGTCGCGGTACCGGCCGAGCCGCCGGCCGGGTTGCGCCGGCTCGCCGACGTGGCCGGCCCGGCCACGGATCCGCCGTACCTGCGGGCGTACCGGATCGAGCGGGAGCTCCGCCGCTCCTACGCCAACGATCCGCGCGTCCCGCCGGGTCAAACGCTCGGCCATCTACGCACGTTCCTGGACGGCACCCGCCGGGGGAGCACGGTGCAGTTCGCGGTGGCGTTCGCGCTCGCCGCCCGGCTGGCCGGCCTTCCCACCCGGCTCGTCGTGGGGTTCGCCCCGAGCAGCGTGTGGCCGGCGTCCGGGGTGCAGGACGTCCGCGGGCGCGACGTGCTGGTGTGGGCGCAGGTGCGCTTCGACGGCGCCGGGTGGCTGTCGTTCCTGCCGACGCCGGGGGAGAGCCGGGGAAGCGGGTCGGGCTCCGTGCCCGTGCCGGGCGAGGACACCGCCACGGCCGCCGCCGCGCGGGCCGCCGAGCAGCGGTACACCGCGGCGCCGCGGGGCCCGGCCGTCGACGCCGCCGTGCGTACCGGGCCGGAGCCGGTCACGTCGTCGTCGTGGGGTGGCGCGTTCCGTGCGGGCGGGACGGCGCTGCTGGTGCTGGTGCTCGGCTACCTCGTGCTGGTCACGGCCGTGCCGGTCCGGCGGCGCCACCGGGGACGCCGGGCCGGTCCGCAGGCCCAGGTCGTCGCCGCGTGGGCCGCGGTGCTCGACGAGCTGGCGTGGCTCGGCTGGCGTCCGTCGCCGTCGGCGGGCGCGACCGAGGTCGCCAGGGACGCCGAGCCGCGGGTCGGGCCCGCGGGGGTGGTGGCGCTGCGTGAGCTGGCCCGGGCCGCGAACCGGGCCCGGTACGGCGGCACCGCGCCGCAGACGCACCAGGTCCGGGGGGCCTGGCTGCGCAGCGCCGCGGTGCGGCGGGCCGCCCGGCGCCACGCGGGCCTGCGACGGCGGCTGATCGCGGCCGTCCATCCCCGCCGGGCCCTGCCCCGACACCGGTTCAGGGACACGGCGGTCGGTACCCGCGGTCGGGGACGTACATCCGCCACTCGGCCCGGGTGACGGGTTCGCCGACCGTTCCGCACGAGACGGTGATCGCCGGTTCGACGCTGGTGTCCCAGATCGTCAGCCCGGCCGGGGACTGCCCGATCAGCAGCCGGCCGTCGGGGCTCAACCCGGCCGGGGCCGCGCCGCCCGGGTAGCTCAGCAGCCGCACCGGACGGTCGAGGTCGGCGACGTCCCAGAGCCGGAGGCCCCGCTCGCCGCCCACCGTGACCAGGCGACGCGAGTCCCGGCCGAACACGACCTGGTTGGCGGTCGTGAACCCCGGCCGGCGTGCCTCCGAGCCCGGGAGCGCGGCCGTGGGCGTCAGCGTGTCGCCGTCGACGCGGTGGAGCCGGACGCCGCCGCGGCTCGCGGTGGCGACCGCGTGGCCGTCCGGGCTGACGGCCAGCGCGTCGACCCCGAACCCGTCGGTCGCGATCCGGCGGAACCCCGGTCCGCCGATCCGCCAGACCCCGAGCGCGCCCGGACCGGTGCCGAAGACCAGGTGGTCGGCGCCGAGGAACCCGATCGGGCCGACGTCGCGGGCCGCGACGCGGGCGAGGCGTCGCGGTGCACCGGACACGTCCCAGACCTCGACGCCGCCCGAGGACGTCAGCGCCAGCCGCGCACCGTCCGGCCGGAGCGTCAGCCGGAACGTCGGCGTCCAGAGCGTGCCCGGAACCGTGAACGCGGTGCGCAGCGCGAGGCGGCCGCGGCCGGGCCCGGCGTCGAAGATCCGCACCGCGGCGGGGGCGCCCAGCTGGTCGGGCCCCTCGGCCGCGGTGGAGGTCACCAGCCGCGTCCCGTCGGCGGAGAACGTCGTGCCGAGCGCGCGGTCGATCGGTGCGCACCCGTCCGGGGTGGCGACGGGCCGGCGGAGGTCGCCGACCGCGACGACGCACACCTGCTGGGACGACACGGTGGCGATCCGCTCGTGCGCCGGATCCACCGCGGCCGGTGCCGCGTTTCCGCTCAGCGGTGAGTCGTAGGGGAGCGCGGCGAGAGCGCCCTGCTGAGCGGGGGTGGCCAGGTCCCACTGCTCGAGCCCGGGGCCGCCCGGCTCGCCGACCAGCAGCGTCGAGGTCCCCGGCCGGTAGCGCAGCGCGGCGAGCGGCGCGTACTCGTCGGCCCGGGCGATCGTCAGCGGCGGCCGGGACCGTGGTTCGTAGGGGTCGGTGAGGTCCCAGAGCCCCACCGTGTCCGTGCCCACCGCGACGGCGAGCGTGCGCCCGTCGGGGGCGAGGGCGACGAAGCCCGACGCGCCCGTCCCGAGCGACCAGCTCACCACCGGGCGCGTCGGCACGGTGCCGGCGGCGAGGTCCCAGAGCCGGGCGGCGCCGGTACTGGTCGCGGTGACCAGCGTGGTGCCTTCCGGGCCGAACTGCAGGCCGGAGACCGGCGCGGTCCCGCCCGGCAGCGCGCCCCGGCGGGTCAGCGCGCCGGCGCCGTCCGGCGTCCAGAGCGCGACCCCGCCGGTGTCGTCGGCGACGGCGACGGTGCGGCCGTCCGGCGCGTACTCGACCGTCCGTGCCGGACGGCCGCCCGCGCGCACCGGCCCGGCGACCGGGTTCGCCGGGTCGCTGACGTCGACCGCCACCACGCCACCACGCGTCCCGCCGACGACCACGGTGTGCCCGTCCGGGCTCATCGCCACCGCGCTCGGCGTTTCGCCCGGGAACAGGCCGGTCACTCCGCGCACGCGGGTCAACCGGCCGTCGCCGACCCGCCACAGCTCCAGACCGGTGCTCCGGGCGAGGACCACGAGCGTCCCGGACCCGCCGTAGGCCAGCCCGACGACCTCGTCGGGGCCCTCGAGCGCCAGGTCGGCCACGGTCCGGCGCCGGACCAGGTCACGGACGACGACACCCGGCGTCGACGTGCCGTACCGGACCGCCAGGTACCGGCCGTCCCGGCTGAACCGGGGGGAGCGGGCCGGGCCGGGCAGCACGATCGTGCCGGGCCGCGGCGCGGTGCTCAGCACGGCCGCGGCGGCTTCGGTCGTCGGCCACTCCCGGTACGCGACGATCGCGATCTGTTTCGCGAGGTCGGCGTCCGTCTCACCGATCTCGACGGACGCGGCGGCCAGCTGCCGCGACCGGGCCACGTGCTCGGCGCGGACCGCGGCCGCCCGCTCCTCCCGCGCGGAGCGGGTCTGCGCGACGGCGACGGTGGCCAGCGTGACCGACAGCACGGTCAGCACGGCGAGCCCGGCGATCGCGAGCCGCCGGAGCCGGTGGAACACCTGCCGCTGCCGTCGTTCCTCGCCGGCGATCTCCTCCGGGTCGACGTCGTGCAGACGTCCGGAGAGCTTCGCCAGTTCGGTGCTCCAGCGCGGGTCGGCCAGGTCCTGCCGGTCCACGCCGCGCAACCACGACAGGTCGACGACGAGCTGCTGGGCCACGGTGTCGCGCAGCTGCTCGGGGACCCGGTCGGCCATCGTGCCGTCCGGGCCGCCGGCGTCGCGCGGCGCCAGGTCGGTGGAGACGACCACCAGGCGGTCGGGCGAGCCGCCGTGGGCCAGCCAGTGCCGCACCTCGAACGCCATCCAGACCGACGTCGCCGCCGGCCGGCTCGCCAGCACGATCAGGAAGTCCGAGCGCTCCAGCTTCTCGGCGATCGTCGCCTCGACGTCGCCACCGGCGGCGAAGTTGGTCTCGTCGAGGCAGATGCGTAACGCCGCGAACCGGTACCAGGGCCGCGCGTACCGTTCGAGCGCGTGTTTGACCGCCCGCGCCCGCCCGTCGTCCGCCGCCCGAGCGTACGAGAGGAAGCCGTGGTACCGCACGTGCGTCATCACAGCACAGTGGAGCGTGCCCCGGCGGCCTCCGAACGGCCCGCGCCGGGGCCCGACGGCCCGGTGCCGGTGGTCACGGCGGGGCCGCGACCACCGGCACCGCGGCCGGCTAGTTCCCGTGCGTCGAGCTGCTGCGGTAGTCCGTGTAGGTGTACGGGTTGTCGAGCACCTTCGTCTCCGGGATGTCGGGGTTCATGCCGGCCGCCCAGGCCTCCTCGCCCAGCGTCGCCTGCAGGTACTCGACGGTCGACTCGATGGCGCTGCGTGCCGCGCCCAGGTCGATGCCGACCAGCTTGCCGTCGCTCTTGACGACCTTGCCGTCGACCAGGACCGTGTGGACGTCGCCCCGCTGGGCCTGGAACGCGACGTGCCCGTACGGGTTCAGCAGCGGGAACATCACCGGCGAGCTGTCGTTCTTGATCAGCACGACGTCGGCCTTCGTGCCGGGCGCGAGCTGACCCAGGTCGTCGCGGCCCAGCGCCGCCGCCCCGCCGCGGGTCGCGTACTCCACGACCTGGTCGGCGCGCAGGTGCGAGTGGGTGACGGTGTCGCCGTTCTTGTGCGCCTCGAGGTGCTCGCGGGAGCGGTCGGCGCCGAGCGTCGCCCGCATCGCCGAGAACAGGTCGCCGCTCCACCAGACGCTGGTGTCCATCGAGAGCGAGACCGGGACGTTGTGCTTGCGCAGCACCCAGGTGGGCGGGTAGCCCTGGCCGCAGCTCTGCTCGCTCTCGGTGGAGACCGACACCGAGCCGCCGGTCGCGGCGATGCGCTGGTACGAGTCGTCGGAGAGCGTGGCCGCGTGCACGTAGACGTTGCCCGGCGTCATGAAGCCGTTGTCGTACATCAGGCGGATGCCGTCGTCGTTCGTCGCGCCCCACACCCCGGCGTGCGTGGTGACGTTCGCGCCCAGGTCACGGGCGACCTCGAACGCCGCCTTCTCCGGGAACGCCGGGTCGCCGGTGACGTCGAACGCCAGCTGGAAGCCGAGCATGTCGCCGCGGTGCATGCGCCGCTCGACGAAGTCGCGGAACTCCGGTGTGGTGGCCCACTCCCACGCGCCGCCCTGGATGTTGCCGTAGGCGAACACGAACCGGCCCGGGACCGCCTCGAGGGCGTCGACCGCGGCGTCGGCGTGCTGGGTGGTGTGGTTGTTGTGCGACCAGTCGACGGTGGTGGTGACGCCGGCGTCCAGGGCCTCGATCGCGGACAGCAGGTTGCCGGCGTAGATGTCCTCGGGCCGGAACGACTTGCCGTGCTGGAGGTAGTAGAAGACGAAGTACTGGGTGAGGGTCCAGTCGGCGCCGTAGCCGCGCATCGCGGTCTGCCACATGTGCCGGTGGGTGTCGATCATGCCGGGCATGACCAGACCGCCGGTGGCGTCGATCTCCGCCGTTCCTTCCGGAACGCTCAGGTTCGGGCCCACGGCCTCGATCTTGTCGCCGACGACGAGCACGTCGGTGTCGCGCAGCACCGATTTGGAGGCGTCCATCGGAAGGACGGTGCCGCCGCGCAGCACGATCGGGCGGCCGGGCTGGAACTGGTCGCTCATGGGTGTTCGACTCCTTCGTCGTCCCGGTACGAGCTATGTCCGGACGTATGTCCGCACAGTGAGCGCGGAGATGCTGACTGAACCTTGGTTCGCGAACGGTGACGTGTCAACCCCTGGCCGATCAGCGGACAGTCGTCCGCAAAGTGGTCGTTCATTGCGGCGCTAATCCCGGTTACGCTCGGGGAATGCAGAGCTGGCCGCACCCTGACGTGCCCCTTCTCCCCGGAACCGGCGTGCCGCTGCGGCTGCACGACTCGGCCACGCGCGAGGTCCGGCCCACGTCCCCCGGGCCGGTCGCCCGGATGTACGTCTGCGGGATCACCCCCTACGACGCCACGCACCTGGGCCACGCCGCCACGTACCTCACGTTCGACCTGGTCAACCGGGTCTGGCGCGACAACGGCCACGACGTCGTCTACGTCCAGAACGTCACCGACGTCGACGACCCGCTGTTCGAGCGGGCCGACCGCGACGGCGAGGACTGGATCGTCCTCGGCATGCGTGAGACCGCGCTCTTCCGCGAGGACATGACCGCGCTGCGGGTCATCCCGCCGGCGCACTACGTCGGGGTCGTCGAGGCCGTCGAGGAGATCGCCGAGCTGGTCGAGAAGCTGGTGTCGATCGGGGTGGCGTACCAGCTCGACGACGGCACCGGCGACGTGTACCAGGACGTCGCGGCCGCCCGGCGCTTCGGCTACGAGTCGGGGTACTCCGCCGACACGATGGCGCGGTTCTTCGCCGAGCGGGGCGGCGACCCCGACCGGCCCGGGAAGCGCAACACGCTCGACCCGCTGCTCTGGCGCGGTGCCCGCGACGGTGAGCCGCGCTGGCCGTCGCCGGTCGGGCCGGGGCGCCCCGGCTGGCACGTCGAGTGCGCGGCGATCGCGGTCAACCGCCTCGGCCTGGGCATCGACGTCCAGGGCGGCGGCTCCGACCTCATCTTCCCGCACCACGAGATGTCGGCACTGCACGCCGAGGCGGCCGCGGACCAGTGGCCGTTCGCCAAGCACTACGTCCATGCCGGGATGATCGGCCTCGACGGCGAGAAGATGTCGAAGTCGCGGGGAAATCTGGTGTTCGTGTCGCGGCTGCGCGGCGACGGCGTCGACCCGATGGCGGTGCGGCTCGCGCTGCTCTCCGGGCACTACCGGTCGGACCGCTCCTGGACCGCCGACGCGCTGATCGAGGCCCAGACCCGGCTGGCCCGCTGGCGTGACGCCACCGCGCTGGCCACCGGCCCGTCGTCGGTCGAGCTGCTCGACCAGGTGCGTGAGCGGCTCGCCGACGACCTCGACTCCCCGGGCGCGATCCGCGCGGTCGACGAGTGGGCCGACGCCGCCCTGCGCGACGGTGGCCCCGACCCGTCCGCCCCGGCGCTGGTGCGCTCCACCAGCGACGCGCTGCTCGGCGTCGCGCTCTGAGTGCGGCCGGGTCCGGCGGCCCGCCGGACCCGGCCCCTCTCAGCCCAGCGCCGCGACCGGGGCGGTCTTCGACGCCCGGCGCGCGGGCGGCAGCGCCGCGAGCACACCGATCACCGCGGCGCCCACCAGTACGCCGGCGATCATCCGCACCGGCAGCGCGATCAGCAGATCGTCCTGCACCCCGAACGCCGCGAGCGTGCCGGCGATCCCCAGGCCGATGCCCAGCGCCGTGCCCACCACCGCCGCGAGCAGCGCCATGATCGCGCCTTCCAGCGTCAGCGTCGTGTACAGCTGGCCGCGGGTCAGGCCGAGCGCACGCAGCACCGCGATCTCCCGGCGACGCTCCAGCACCGACAGGGTCAGCGTCACCATCACGCCGAGCACGGCGATGAACACCGCCATGCCGATCAGCAGGCCACCGGCCGTGAGGTAGCCGTTGATCTGCGACTCCAGGTCGGCCAGCAGGCCCGCGAGGTCCTGCACCTCGACGTCGGGCAGCGCGGCGATCGCGTCGTCGATCGCGGCCCTGGCGTCGGCGGCGTCGACGCCGGATTTCGCCCAGATCAGCAGGCCGGTCGGGCCGGCGGAGCCGTACCAGCGGTCGAAGTCGGACGGGTCGAACGTGAGCGGGCCGAACGGCGAGCTGTACCCGCCCTCGACGACCGCCGCGACCCGCACCGCGGTGTTCTCGATGCGCACGGTGTCACCGGCGACGAGCCCGCCGAGGTCCTTCGCGGCCTTGGCCGTGACGACGACGCGCCCGGGACCGAAGTCACGCAGGTCCCCGGAGAGCGTGAACTTCGACGGCAGGTGCGCGCGCAGCGCGTCCGGGCCGAGCGCGAGCACGCTGGTGCCGAGCGTCGCGTTCTTCCCGGTGATCCGGTCGACGTCGTGGGAGCGCACCGGCACCGGCGTCTGCAGCGGCGATCTCTCCGCCAGTGCGGCGGCCAACCCGGTGGGGAGCGTCGCCGGCGCGGGCGCCACGCTGGTGAGCGTGAAGTCGGCCGAGTAGCTCCCGGTCAGCTGCGCGTTCGCGGTCTTCTCCAGCGACGCGAACCCGACCAGCATGACGGTGGCCAGGCCGATGCCGATCGTCAGCGCGTTGGTCACCGCCGCGGTCCGCCGCGGGTTGCGTGCACCGTTGGCGGCGGCCAGGTGCCCGGCGGCGCCGGCCAGCCGCCCGGGGAACCCGACGATCCGCACCAGCGGTCCGACGACGACCGGCCCGAGCGCCAGGAGCGCGAGCATCACCAGGAAACCGCCGCCGATGCCGGTCCAGCTGTCGCGCTGGTCGGCCGCGTACCAGGCCAGCGCCGACCCGATGGCGAGCAGCAGCACGCCGGCGGCGAGCCGGACCCGGCCCACCCGGGCGTCCTCGATCAGCTCGCCCTGGTCGGACAACGCACGCACCGGCGCGACCCGGGTCGCCGACCAGGCCGGAAGCACGGCGGCCAGCACCGAGACCGAGACGCCGACGATCAGCGCGACCCCGGCGGCGACCGGGGAGAACGTCACCCGCAGGCTGTCCGGCGCGAGCCCGGCCGAGGTCAGCCCGTAGGTCGCGACCGCGGTCAGGCCCTGCCCGGCGACGTAACCGGCCACCGCGGCGACCAGGCCGGCCACCCCGGCCTCGAGGACCGTCGCGCGGAACACCTGGCCGCGGCCGGCGCCCACGCAGCGCACCAGCGCCACCTCGCGCCGTCGCTGCGCCAGCACGATGCCGAACGCGTTGTAGGCCACCGCGACGGCCACCGCGACCGCGACCCACGCGAACAGCTTCAGCCCGTCGATGATCGCGGTGATCGAGCCGCCGAGCTGCGCGGACGCCAGCTGGTCGGCGTACTCGGCGCCGGAGACGACGGTGGCCGGACCGAGTGCCGTGCGCACGGCGTCGGGAGTCACCGGGCCGGTGACGTCGAGCGCGGACCACTCGCGCACACCCAGCAGCGACGAGTAGTCGGCCGGGAGCAGACCGGCGACACCCGCTTCGACCCGGCCGTCGACGGTGCCGGTGATCGTGAACCGGTGCCTGCCCCGGTCGGTGTCCAGGACCTGGAGGGTCGTTCCGGGCTTCCAGCCCCGCTCGTCGGCGAGCGCCTTCGGGACGACGAGCTCGCCGGATCTCGCCGGGAACCGCCCCGCGGTGAGCTCGCGCTCGGACAGGACGGGGTCTACCGGTGCCACGAACGCGGACAGGATCGGCTGCCCCGGCACGCGCACCACCGTCCCGTCCGACTGGAGCAGGGTGATCGTGCCGAAGTCCGCGCGCGGCTGGACCGCGGTGACGCCCGGGAGCGCCGCCACGGCCCGCACTGTCGCGTCGGTGAACGGGGCGTCCCCCGGCGTCGCGTGCGCGGCGACGTGCGCGGCCTGGGCCGCGGTTTCCCGGTAGACCGCGGCGCGGATGGCGTCGCCCAACGTGAACGACGCCGCGATGAACGCGACGGCGGCCGCGACCGCCAGCGAGACGAGCAGGAGGGACCCGAACTGGTAGCGGATCCGGCTGAGTGCGACGCGCAGCATCAGGCCGCCCGCGCTTCCAGCCGGCCCACCCGGTCGAGCACGACCTCGGGGGTCGGGTCGGTGACCTCGTCGACGATCCGGCCGTCGGCGAGGAACACGACGCGGTCGGCGTAGCTGGCCGCGCGCGGGTCGTGGGTCACCATGACCACGGTCTGGCCGAGCTCACGGACGCTGGCCCGCAGCAGGCTCAGCACCTCGGCGCCGGAGCGCGAGTCCAGGTTGCCGGTCGGCTCGTCCGCGAACACCACCGACGGCCGGGTGATCAGCGCACGCGCGACCGCCACCCGCTGCTGCTGTCCTCCGGAGAGCTGGTTGGGGCGGTGGTGCATCCGGTCGGCCAGGCCGAGCAGGTCGATCACCCGGTCGAGCCAGTCACCGTCCGGGCGGCGCCCGGCCAGCCGCAGCGGCAGCAGGATGTTCTCGGCCGCGGACAGCGTCGGCAGCAGGTTGAACGACTGGAACACGAAACCGACGGCTTCGCGGCGCAGCCGGGTCAGCCGCCCGTCGGCGAGCCCGTCGAGCTCCGCGGTGCCGATGCGCACCCTCCCCGACGACGCCTTGTCCAGACCGGCCAGGCAGTGCAGGAGCGTCGACTTGCCGGAGCCGGACGGTCCCATGATCGCGACGAACTGGCCGTGCGGCACCGCGAGCGAGACACCGCGCAGGGCGCTGACTCTGGTGTTGCCGGTGCCGTAGACCTTGGTGAGCTCGGTGGCGGTGACCGCGGCGGTGTTGTCCATGCCCTCGACGCTACGAAGAGTGAACGCCGGAATCGTCTGGCTGACGTCGCGTCCGCCGTAGGTCGTTCGATGTACCCGCCTACCGCTCGAGACCTACCAGCCCCGACTGGTAGGCGAGCACGACGGCCTGCACCCGGTCGCGGACACCGAGCTTGGTGAGCACCCGGCTGACGTGCGTCTTCACGGTTCCCTCGCTGAGGAACAGGGCCGCGGAGATCTCCAGGTTCGACAGCCCTTTCGCGAGCAGCACCAGCACCTCGCGTTCGCGGGCGGTGAGCTCGGCGAAGACGTCGGCCGAGTCGGCCTGCGGCCCGGGAAGGTGCGGGAGGAACCGGTCGAGAAGGCGGCGGGTCGTCGACGGGGCCACCACCGCGTCACCCTCGTGCACCGCCCGGATCGCGCTGACCAGCTCGTTCGTCGGCACGTCCTTGAGCAGGAAGCCGGCCGCACCGGCGCGGAGACCCGCGAACGCGTACTCGTCGAGGTCGAACGTCGTCAGCAGCAGCACCCGCGGCGGGTCGGGGAGCGCGGCGATGCGCTCGGTGGCCCCCACGCCGTCCAGCCGCGGCATCCGCACGTCCATCACGACGACGTCCACGCCGCCGGCCCGGACGCGGTCGACCGCCGCCTGGCCGTCCCCGGCCTCGTCGACGACCACCAGGCCGTCCTGGGCGTCGAGCACCATCCGCAGCCCGCTGCGTACCAGCTCCTGGTCGTCCACGAGCAGAACCCGGATCATCGTGCCACCTCACTGGAGGTCCGTACGGACGGGACGCCGCTGGCCGGCAGCCAGGCCGTGACCGCGAAACCGCCGCCCGCGCGGGGACCGGCGGTGACCTCGCCACCGACCGCCGCGGCCCGTTCACGCATGCCGAGCAGCCCGAGCCCCGCCCCGTCGTTCGCGGCGGCGGCGCCGCGCCCGTCGTCGACCACCGAGACCGAGAGCCCGTCGGGCTCGACCGCGAGGCCGACCGCGGCCGACGCGGACGGCCCGCCGTGCTTCACGGTGTTGGTGAGCGCCTCCTGCACGATCCGGTAAGCCGACAGGCCGGCACCGGCCGGCACGCTCCCCAGGTCACCGGACACCTCCAGCGTGACCGGCAGGCCGGACTCGCGGACCTGGCCGACGAGCGTCTCGAGCTGCCCCAGGTCGGGCTGGGGTGCCCGGGACGCGGCCTCCGGGCTGCGCAGCACACCGAGCAGCCGGCGCATCTCCGCGGTGGCCTCGCGCCCCGTCCGCCCGATCGTCTCGAGCGCCACCGCGGCCCGCGCCGGATCGGACTCCAGGACGTGCCGGGCCCCGTCCGCCTGCAGCACCACCACGGAAAGGCTGTGGGCGACGACGTCGTGCAGGTCACGGGCGATGCGGCCGCGCTCTTCGACCACGGCGAGGCGGGCGAGCGCGTCGCGTTCGCGTTCGAGCCGTGAGGCCCGGTCCAGCGCCTCCTGCAGGTACGCGTGCCGGGCGTGCACGACCCCACCCCACAGCCAGGCCATGACCAGCGGCGCGCTGCACACCCCGATGCTCACCGCGAGCGCGATGATCTGGTTGCGCGCCGCGAGATCGGTCAGCGTGTACGAGGTCCCGGTCAGGCTGAGCACCAGATACGACCACTTCACCCCACCGATGACGCCGAACGCGACGCTCAGCACCAGCGCCGCCCGAGCGTGCGGACGAGGCGCGTACGCGGCCGCCGAGTAGGCCATGACGATGCCCGCGTAGAGGATCGCCGGGTGCGGGAAGTCGAACGTGGCCAGGCTGACCAGCCCGAGGACCGCGGTGGCGTAGAGGGCACCGACCTGGAACCGGCTACGCAGCGCGACCGGCACCACGAAGGTGACCGGGAAGACCGCCTGCCACCAGTACCCCGAGTTGGTCACCCCGGGAAACAACAGAAGCGCCAGCAGCGCGACGACGGTGGCAGCGAGCCCGTCGAACACCCGGGGATGTCCCCGGAGCCACAGATGCACGTGCCGCATGCCTGCCGAGAGTAGCCGTGGCCCGCGCCCCCGGCGCGGGACGCTCTCAGTCGCGGTCGCCCAGGAAGGCGATGATCTTGAGGATGGCCGGCACGCCACCGCCGAAGACGAGGAACCCGACGGTGACGGCCTGGACGCCGCTGCTGCCACTGGCCGCCGTGAGGATGCCCGCCCACTGCGCCAGCACCGCCGCCGCGAGCACGGTGACGAGCAGCAGCAGCCATCGCGGCACCCGGGAGTCGCCGTCATCCTGCCGATTGCCGCCGGTTGTCTCCTGAATAGCCATTGTCCGCTCCCTGCCCTGGTACCCGGCGACGAATGGGTACGACCGAAATGACGTCAGCCCGCGTGCTGTTCGAACACTCCGGTCGATCGAGCTCGATGGCCTAAAAAAAGCGTAGACGGCGCCGGAGTCGGCGTGAGGATGTCATCAACCCGCCAGCTAGCGCGGCGCCGCCTGCATCGAGCGAGCGTCGCGGTGCATGTTGTGCGCTGCACGAAAATAAGCGTCCACGAGAACCGAGCACGTTGCAGAATTACGGACGGTGGTCGATGGTGGACTGTAGGCTATCGGCCTGTTGGCTGATAGCGAGGTAGCTACTCGCGTGCCGACTCTGCCGGGGGAGGGTCCAATGGACGCGCGCAGAATCGACCCTGCTGTCCTACGGCGTCGGATTCGGGCGACGTTACGGTCGGCGCGTGAGCAGGCCGGTATGACGCAGCGCGGTGTCGCGCGCGAGATGGACTGGTCGCTGTCGAAGCTCATCCGTATCGAGAGCGGCATCGTGAACATCTCGACGAACGACCTGCGTGCCCTGCTCAGGCACTACGGAGTCACCGAGCCGGCCCGGATCGACGAGCTGGTCGCCATGGCCCGGGCGGCGCGCAGGCCCTCCGACTGGGACATCTACAAGGACGTCGTTTCGTCGGAGTTCCGAACCTACTTGGCCCATGAATCCGCGGCGACGGTAATTCGGGGATTCGAGTCTTTTGCTGTCCCCGGCCTGTTACAAACCGCCGATTACGCGCGGGCGGTGATGGCCGGAGCGGCGATTTCCCTCGAAGAAGATCGGCTGCAGAAGCGTCTGGAATTACGCCTCGATCGACAGGAGTTACTGCTGGGATCGGACGGGCCAAAGTTGTTCTTCATTGTCGATGAAGCGGTCATCCGCCGTGCGGTGGGTGGCCCCGGTGTCATGCGCGAACAACTGCGCCACCTACTCGATCTGATTCATTCCGAAGCGGCCACGATCTATGTCGTGCCATTCGTGGCGGGCTTCTATCCTCTGCTCCGTTGGCCCACGATCCTGTTGGAGTTCGCCGATCCCGACGAGCCCTATCTGCTCTACGTCGAACGGCCCGAAGGGGAGCGGCTGACCCGTGAAGACGCGCACGGTTCGGATGTCGTCGGCAGCCCGGCGGCCTACCTCGATGCGTTCTTCGAGGCGGAGAACCTCGCGCTCGATCAGTCGACGACCGCGCTCATCGAACAGGCCCTCGGCACTCTTGAGCGACCGTGAGGCGCGGAGCTGATCAGCGAGAGCGGACGAGCCGCAGGAAATCGCTCCACGCCGCGGGCGTCACCGACAGGCGGCGGCCGTCCGGGTCCTTGGAGTCACGCACCCGCACCGTCTGACCATCGGTGGAGACCTCGACGCAGTTGCCCTCGAAGCTGTAGCTGCTTTTCCGCCACGCGGGCCCCGCGCATCGAGAGACGGTCACGGTGCTTCGGCTCCTTGATCAGGAAAAGAGGAACGGCTACGCACTATATGCCCGAATAGTCAGAAAGTCGTGCGGGTCGGTCAGACGGCGGGGCCGCCGGGGCCGGCGGTGCCGCCGCGGCGACGCAGGTACTTCTCGAACTCGCGCGCCAGATCCTCGCCCGACGCCTGCGGGAGCGGCTCGTCGCCGTCCCGCTGCTCCAGCGTCCGGATGTACTCGGCCATGTCCGCGTCCGACGCCGCCAGTTCGTTCACCTGCGACTCCCAGGCCGCGGCGCGTTCGGCGAGCTCACCCATCGGCACCCGCATGTCGAGCACGTTCTCCAGCGTGTGCAGGAGCGCCAGCGTCGCCTTCGGGTTGGGGGCCTGGGCGACGTAGTGCGGCACCTGCGCCCAGTACGACAGCGACGGGATCTCGGCGCGCACGCACGCGTCGTGCAGGACGCCGACGATGCCGGTGGGGCCCTCGTACTTGGTCTGCTGGACGTCGTACCGGTTGGCCATCTCCGGGTCGGACGCCGAACCCGTCACCGGGAACTGGCGCGAGTGGGGCGTGTCGGCGAGCAGCGCGCCCAGCAGGATCACCTGCTCGACGTCGAGGGCGTGGAACAGCTCCAGGATCTCCTCGCAGAAACCCCGCCAGCGCATGTTCGGCTCGATGCCGCGCACCAGCACGACGTCGCGCTCGGCGCCGGGGGGCGTGCAGGTGGAGACCCGCGTCGTGGGCCACTCGATGCGCCGTCCACTGGGGTCTTCCGACATCGAGACCAGCGGGCGGTTCACCTGGAAGTCGTAGTAGTCGTCCGGATCGATCTCGGCGACGGGCTTGGCCTGCCACTCCAGCTCGAGGTGCTCGACCACCGCGGTCGCCGCGTCACCCGCGTCGTTCCAACCCTCGAACGCCGCGATGACGATGGGGGAACGCAGCACAGGTAGTCCGTCGAACTCGGTCACGGAACCACCCTACGCGGGACGCAAGTCGAAGGGGGCGGAGCGGCCGAGGGCACCCGATATGCCCTGATGGCTCTGCGGAGCCCGGTCACCGTTCACGGTAAGCTTGACAACATGGTGTCCATCCTGCGGAGCACGCCGGCCACTGCCCTCACGTCCGCGCTCAACGAGCGGGTCCTCGTCTCCGACGGAGCGATGGGCACGATGCTGCAGGCCGCGGACCTGACGCTCGACGACTTCGAGGGCCTCGAGGGCTGCAACGAGGTCCTGAACGCCACCCGCCCCGACGTCGTCGCGACGATTCACGAGGCGTACTTCGCGGCCGGTGCGGACCTGGTCGAGACCAACACGTTCGGCGGGAACTTCGCGAACTTCGCGGAGTACGACATCGTCGACCGGATCTTCGAGCTGAACGAGAAGGGCGCGCGCATCGCGCGTGAGGTCGCCGACGGCTTCAGCACCGCCGACCGGCCCCGGTTCGTGCTCGGTTCGGTCGGTCCCGGAACGAAGCTGCCGACGCTGGGCCACGCGCCCTACGCCCAGCTGCGCGACGCGTTCCAGATCCAGGCCGAGGGCCTGCTCACCGGCGGCGCCGACGCGTTCATCGTCGAGACCTGTCAGGACCTGCTCCAGGCCAAGGCCGCGATCATCGGCGCCCAGCGCGCGATGGCCAAGCTGGGGAAGCGGATCCCGCTGATCTGCCACGTCACCGTGGAGACCACCGGCACGATGCTGCTGGGCAGCGAGATCGGCGCCGCGGTCACCGCGCTCGAGCCGCTCGGCGTCGACTACCTGGGCCTCAACTGCGCCACCGGCCCGGCCGAGATGAGCGAGCACCTGCGCTACCTCTCGCAGCACGGCCACGTCGGCCTGAGCGTCATGCCGAACGCCGGCCTGCCGGAGCTCGGCCCCAACGGCGCGGTCTACCCGCTCGGCCCGGCCGAGCTGGCCACCGCGCTCACCCGGTTCGTCACCGAGTACGGCGCGCAGCTGGTCGGCGGCTGCTGCGGCACCACGCCGGAGCACATCCGCCAGGTCGCCGACGCGGTCAAGGACCTCACCCCGGCGGTCAAGAACCCCGACGACGAGCCCAGCGTGGCGTCGATCTACCAGTCGGTGCCGTTCCGTCAGGACGCCAGCGCGCTGATGATCGGCGAGCGCACCAACGCCAACGGCTCGAAGAAGTTCCGCGAGGCCATGCTCGACGGCCGCTGGCAGGACTGCGTCGAGATCGCCCGTGAGGCCACTCGCGACGGTTCGCACCTGATCGACCTCTGCGTCGACTACGTGGGCCGCAAGGGCGCCGACGACATGCGTGAGCTGGCCGGCCGCTTCGCCACCGCGTCGACGCTGCCGATCATGCTCGACTCCACCGAGATCGACGTGATCGAGGCCGGCCTGGAGTCGCTCGGCGGCCGCTCGATCGTCAACTCGGTGAACTTCGAGGACGGCGACGGGCCGGAGTCCCGCTACGCACGCATCATGCCGATCATCCGCGAGCACGGCGCCGCCGTCGTCGCGCTGACGATCGACGAGGAGGGCCAGGCCCGCACCGCCGAGCACAAGGTCCGCATCGCCGAGCGGCTGATCACCGACCTCACCCAGAACTGGGGGATGGCCGAGTCGGACATCGTCGTCGACACGCTGACGTTCACGATCGCGACCGGCCAGGAGGAGAGCCGCCGGGACGGCCTGGAGACGATCGAGGCCATCCGCCTGCTCAAGCAGCGCCACCCGGCCGTCCAGACCACGCTGGGCCTGTCGAACATCTCGTTCGGCCTCAACCCGGCCGCCCGGCAGGTGCTCAACTCGGTCTTCCTGCACGAGTGCCGTGAGGCCGGGCTCGACTCGGCGATCGTGCACGCCAGCAAGATCCTGCCGATCAGCAAGATCCAGGAGGAGCAGCGCGAGACCGCGCTGGACCTCATCTACGACCGCCGCCGCGAGGGCTACGACCCGCTGCAGCGTCTGCTGGAGCTGTTCGACGGCGTCGACGCCAAGTCCACCAGCGCCTCCCGCGCCGAGGAACTCGCGGCGCTGCCGCTCGAGGAGCGACTGCAACGGCGCATCGTCGACGGCGAGCGCAACGGCCTCGAGGCCGATCTGGACGCCGCGCTGCAGCAGAAGTCGGCGCTCGACATCATCAACGACACGCTGCTCTCCGGCATGAAGACGGTCGGCGAGCTGTTCGGCTCCGGCCAGATGCAGCTGCCGTTCGTGCTCCAGTCGGCCGAGGTGATGAAGACCGCGGTCGCGCACCTCGAGCCGCACATGGAGAAGAACGAGGACGACGAGGGCAAGGGCACGATCGTGCTCGCCACCGTCAAGGGCGACGTCCACGACATCGGCAAGAACCTCGTCGACATCATCCTGAGCAACAACGGCTACAACGTCGTCAACATCGGCATCAAGCAGCCGGTGAACGCGATCCTCGACGCCGCGGAGGAGCACCGGGCCGACGTCATCGGCATGTCCGGTCTGCTGGTGAAGTCCACCGTGGTCATGAAGGAGAACCTGGCCGAGATGAACACGCGCGGGGTCGCCGCGCGCTGGCCGGTGATGCTCGGCGGCGCCGCGCTCACCCGCGCCTACGTCGAGAACGACCTGGCCGAGATGTACGCCGGCGACGTGCGGTACGCCCGGGACGCGTTCGAGGGCCTCCGGCTGATGGACGCGCTGATGCTGGCCAAGCGCGGCGGTGTCGCGCCGGAGGAGAGCGCCGAGGAGACCCGCAAGGCCGCCGAGCGCAAGGCCCGGCACGAGCGGTCGGCCCGGATCGCGGCCGAGCGCAAGGCCAAGGCCGGCCCGGAGATCTCGGTCGACGACGAGAGCGTGAAGTCCGACGTCGCCACCGACAACCCGGTGCCGACGCCGCCGTTCTGGGGCGACCGGGTGGTCAAGGGCATCCCGCTGGCGGAGTACTCCGGGCTGCTCGACGAGCGGGCGACGTTCCTCGGCCAGTGGGGCCTGCGTGGCGCCCGCGGCGGCGAGGGGCCGTCCTACGAGGAGCTGGTGGAGACCGAGGGCCGGCCGCGGCTGCGGTACTGGCTCGACCGGCTGCTCGCCGACAAGGTGCTGGAGGCCGCCGTGGTCTACGGCTACTTCCCGGCGGTGTCGGAGGGCAACCAGCTGATCGTGCTGGAGTCGTCCGACCCGGCGTCGGCCGAGCGGGTGCGGTTCCGCTTCCCGCGGCAGGTCCGCGACCGGCGGCTCAACCTGGCCGACTTCTTCCGCTCGCGGGAGGCCGCGACCGCGGAGGGGCGCACCGACGTCGTCGCGTTCCAGGTCGTGACGATGGGCAACCGGATCGCCGAGTACGCCAACGAGCTGTTCGCGGCCAACTCCTACCGCGACTACCTCGAGGTGCACGGGCTCTCCGTGCAGCTCACCGAGGCGCTCGCCGAGTACTGGCACCAGCGGGTCCGGGGCGAGCTGGGCTTCGGCGACCAGGACCCCGCCAAGGTGGAGGACTTCTTCGACCTGCAGTACCGCGGCGCCCGGTACTCGTTCGGCTACCCGGCCTGCCCCGACCTGGAGCAGCAGGAGCAGCTGTTCGAGCTGGTCAAGCCGCACCAGATCGGCGTCAAGCTGTCGGAGGAGTTCCAGCTGCACCCGGAGCAGTCGACGTCGGCGATCGTCGTGCACCACCCCGAAGCGAAATACTTCGCGGCCCGATGACGCCCCCTCCCGACGCGGCCCTTCCCGACGCCGTCCTCTTCGACATGGACGGCACCCTGTTCGACAGCGAGAAGCTGTGGGACGTCGGCCTGGACGAGCTGGCTCACCACCTCGGTGGTGAGCTCTCCCCGGCGGCGCGGACGACGATGATCGGCGCGCCGCTGGCGATGTCGATGGAGATCCTGCACGCCGACCTCGGGCGCCCGGATCTCGACGTCGCGACGAGCGGCGCCTGGCTCGAGGACTACATGCGCACGTTGTTCACGACGTCGCTGGTCTGGCGGGCCGGTGCGCAGGAGGTGCTGAAGGCGGTCCGGGCGGCGGGGATCCCGGCCGCGCTGGTCACCGCGACCCGGCGCAACCTGGTCGAGGTCGCGCTCGACACGCTCGGGCGGGAGAACTTCGACGCGGTGGTGTGCGGTGACGAGGTCACGCACTCGAAGCCGCACCCCGAGCCGTACCTGCGTGCGGCGTCGCTGCTGGGCGTGAACCCGGAGGCCTGCGTCGCGATCGAGGACTCGGTGAACGGCACCGCGTCGGCGGAGGCGGCCGGGTGCCCGGTGCTGGTCGTGCCGAGTGAGGCACCGGTGCCGTCCGGGCCCCGGCGCGTCCACCGGGAGTCCCTTGTGGGCGTCGGCCTTCCGGAGCTCGCCGCCGTCCTGACGGCTGTTGCGTCCTGACCCGTCAGCGGGTCTAGAGTGCCTCGCGGGGTCGATGAGACCTGCAACCAACGGGGAGACGTGATGCAACCACAGGGCTACGGCGGCCAGGCCGGCCAGGCACCGTTACCGGGCTACGGTCAGCCCGCGTCGCACCAGCAGCCGTGGGGTGCCCCTCCGCCGGGGTACGGCCCGCCGCAGCCGGGTCACCCGCAGAGCGCGCCGCCGCAGCAGGGTCATCCGACCAGCGCGCCGCCCCAGCCGGGCTACCCCCAGCCCGGTTACTCCCAGCCCGGCTATCCGCAGGCCGGTTACCCGCAGGCCGGTTATCCGCAGCCGGGGTACCCCCCACCCGGCTACCCGCAGCCGGGGTATCCCCAACCCGGCTACCCGCAGCCCGGGTACCCGCAGCAGCAGAACTTCGCCGCTCCCGCCGCCGGAGCCGGCCTCTGGAACCGTCCCGGCACGAAGCTCGTCGTCGGCAGCGCGGTGTTGTTCGTGGTGGGCATCGCCATCACGGTCGGCACCTTCGCCTTCGCCGACCCGGGCGGCCACTTCCTCGTCGCCACCGGCCCGATGATCTTCGGCGTGATCGGCGTCATCAAGGGCCTGATCCAGATGGCGAAGGGCTGAGCGGGAACCCGCTTGCCCCGCTGGTCTACCGTCGGAACCGCGGCACGGTGCCGGGGTGACGCCTGCTGCTGTTGATCACGAGCGGCCGTCCGAGCGCGAGGGGTGCGCGGACGGCCGCCGTGCTTTCTCCGCCCACCTGCGACGGCCGGGCGGGGAGACTCCCCGCCCGGCCGGAACCGCCGTACCGCGCCGACCTACTCGTACGAGATGGCCGCCAGCACGTTCAACCGAGCCGCACGCAGCGCCGGCAGCAGCGCCGCGATCACGCCCACGAACACCGACAGCACCAGGTAGGTGCCCATCTGGCCCCAGGGGAGGGCGAACTCGCTCAGCCCCTGCGACTTGAGCGCCTGCACCACGGCCGCGCCCAGCCCGACACCGACCACGATACCCAGCAGTGCGCCGAACACCGAGATCACCACCGATTCGACAGTGATCATCCGGGTGGTCTGCGAGCGCCGCAGACCGATCGCCCGCAGCAGGCCGAGCTCCCGCGTCCGCTCGATCACCGACAGCGCCAGCGTGTTCACGATGCCGAGGATCGCGATCAGGATCGCCAGCGCGAGCAGGATCTGCACGAAGGTCAGGATCGTGTCGAACTGCCCGGTGATCTGGTCGATGAACGCGCTCTGGTCCTGCACGTTCACCTCCGGGCTGTCGGCCAGCAGCGTCTTGATCTCGGCCTCGACGTCCTTGACCGACGCGCCGTCCTCGACCTTCACGAACGCCTGGGCGGGCTGGGCGACCTGGAAGTTCTTCGCGGCGTCCTCGCCGGCCATGAAGCCGCTGAAGGCGTCGTTCTGCTCGTAGACGCCGACGATCTCGTAGTTCTCGGCGCCACCCTTGACCTGCTGGACCGGCACCTGGTCGCCGACCGAGAGCCGCTGGTCCTTCGCGGTGTCCTCGTCGACGACGATCTGGTTGGGGCCGATCCGGTCGATCTCGCCGGACTTCACCTTCAACCCGATCAACTCGCGCGTCGCCGCCGGGTCGCTCGCAGCGGCCAGGTAGCTCTGCTTGTTGTTGATCTGCGCCGGGCCGACGTAGAACGCGGCGACCTTGTCGACGCCCTCGGCCTGCTCCATCTTGTCCAGCGTCGCGACGTCGAACGTCGGCGGCTGCGGCCCGGTCTGTTGCCCGGAGACGATCAGCTCGGCGTTCAGCTGGTCGCCGACCGCCGACGAGATGCTCTTGCTGGCCGACGCGACGATCGTGCTGACGCCGGTGACCAGCGCGATGCTCACCATCAGGGCCGCCGCGGTGATCGCGGTGCGGCGCGGGTTGCGTGCGGAGTTGCGCCGCCCGAGTTGACCGGGCACCGACCAGGCGAAGATCCGCCCGATCACCGAGACGATCGGCCGGCTGACGATCGGCGTCAGCAGCGCGACCCCGATGAACACCAGAAGCACACCGCCGAGCAGGGCCCACAGCGAGCCGTTCTCGGTCAGCCCCCACGCCATCAGCGCGCCACCCACGATGAAGATCGCGCCACCGATCGACGTGATCTTGGTGAGCGGCTTGTCCGGCGTGGCGGCGTCACGCATCGCGGCGATCGGCGGGATCCGGGAGGCCCGGACCGCCGGGAACAGCGCCGCGACCAGCGTCACGCCGATGCCGACGACGAACGACGCGATGATCGCCGAGAGCGGAACCGTGAGCTGCAGGTCGATGTTCGCGCCACCGAAGTTGCTGAACACCGAGCCCAGCGCGAACCCGATCCCGATGCCGAACAACAGCCCGACGACCGACGCGATCACGCCGATCACCAGCGCCTCGAAGAGCACCGACCGGATCACCTGTCCCCGTGCGGCACCCATCGCGCGGTACAGCGCGAGTTCGCGCGTCCGCTGGGCCACCAGCATCGAGAACGTGTTGAGGATCAGGAAGATGCCGACGAACAGCGCGACACCGGCGAAGCCCAGGAAGATGTAGTTGACGAAGCTCAGCGCCTGCTGGATGTCCTGGGAGTTGGCCTCGTTCACCTCGTCCCGGGTCTGCACGGTGTAGCCGCTGCCGAGGACACCCTCGATCGTCTTCTTCAGCTCGGTCTGGCTGACGCCGTCGTCGGCCTGCAGCTGGACATCGGTGTAGACGTCCTTCTGGCCGAGCATCAGCTCCTGCGCGACCGGCAGCTGCCAGGCGACGACCTGCGAGCCACCGAGCGTGTCCCGGTCGCCGCTGTAGCCGAAGATGCCGACGAGCGTGAACTCCTTCTTCGGCTGCAGCGTCAGGATGCCGATCGTGTCGCCGACCTTGAAGTTCAGCGCCTTCGCGATCGAGGCGTCGACGACGACCTCGTTCGGTGCGTTCGGGCCGCGGCCCTCGCGCAGCTGGATCAGGTCGTCCTCGCCGGTCCAGTTGCTCCCGAACCGTGGGGCGAAGCTCGGAGCGACCTTGCCGTCCTTGCCGATCACCCGGGCACCGTCGGCGAACACGTTCGCGGTGGCCTTCGCGACGCCGGGCGCCGACTCGATCTTCGCGATCTCCGACGCCGGGATCAGCGCGCTGGCCGTATCCGAGCCGGAGTTCTCGAGTTTCGGCTTCGCGGTGACCTGGACGTCGATGTTCTTGTTGATGCCCTGGAACATCGCGTCGAACGACTTCGCCATCGACGAGGTCATGACGATCGAGCCGGCCACGAACATCACGCCGAGGACGACGGCGAACGCGGACAGCGTCAGCCGCAGTTTCCTCGACAACAGGCTCTTGAGGGTCGCGCGGAACATCACGCGGCCCCGAACGTGTCCAGGGTCTTCATCTTCTCCAGCACCCGGTCGCTGGTGGGCTCGAAGATCTCGTCGACGATCTGGCCGTCGGCGAGGAACACGACCCGGTCGGCGTACGAGGCCGCGTTCGGGTCGTGGGTGACCATCACGATCGTCTGGCCGAAGTCGCGGACCGAGTTCTGCAGGAACTGCAGCACCTCGGCGCCCGAGCGGGAGTCGAGGTTGCCGGTGGGCTCGTCGGCGAAGACCACGTCGGGCTTCGAGACCAGCGCACGGGCGCACGCCACGCGCTGCTGCTGACCGCCGGAGAGCTGCGTCGGGCGGTGCTTGAGCCGGTCGCCGAGACCGACGGTCTTGATCACCGTGGCCATCCACTCCGGGTCGGGCTTGCGCTTGCCGATGTTCAGCGGCAGCAGGATGTTCTCTTCGGCGGTGAGGGTCGGCAGCAGGTTGAACTGCTGGAAGATGAAGCCGACCTTCTCCCGGCGCAGCAGCGTCAGGCCCTTGTCCCCGAGCGTGTCCACCCGGGTGCCGCCGATCCAGACCTCACCGCGGGAGATCGAGTCCAGCCCGGCCAGGCAGTGCATGAGCGTCGATTTGCCGGACCCGGAGGGCCCCATGATCGCGGTGAACTTGCCCCGCTCGAACTCGGCGCTGACACCGGCGAGCGCGTTCACCCGGGTGTCCTCGGTAGTTCCGTAGACCTTCCACACGTCGACTGCCCGCGCGGCGGCAGTGCTGCCGGTCGCGTCGGCTGTCGATGAGTCGGTCATCGGCGTCGTCACAGCCCTCTCCATCCCCTGATTTCGGCGCGGCCGCAAGCGGTTCACAGCCGTGCCACATCCCCGTGTGCTGTCGTGATGCAGCGTCCACCCCAACGTAAGGGGAGGCTCAAGGCGTATTCGTCGTCGCCTGGTCTGGTCCGCACGTACGACCTAGGGGGGACACCGACCCCGGGAGCGCTCTCAGGGTTCCCCTGAGCTGTACTCCCTCTGGGGTACTACCGCTGGCTCAGCGCCTCGGCGATCACGGGTTCGACTGTCGTCTTCGTGACACCGAGGCCGGTGAGCAGACCGTCGCCGTTCTCGTGCTCGAGCAGCGCGAGCAGGATGTGTTCGGTGCCGACGTAGTTGTGGCCGAGCCGCAGCGCTTCGCGGAACGTCAGCTCCAGGACCTTCTTGGCGTTGGCGTCGAACGGGATGAGCGCGGGCAGGTCCTCCACGGCCGGCGGCAGCGTCGCGGTGGCGGCGGCCCGCACCGCGTCCAGCGTCGTGCCGCTGGCGACGATCGCCTTCGCCGCGATCGCCTCGGGCTCGGCGAGCAGCCCGAGCACGAGGTGCGCCGGCCCGATCTCCGGGCTCCCGGCGCGGCGCGTCTCCTCCTGCGACTGGACGACGACGTTGCGCGCCCGGGGCGTGAAACGGGCGAAGTTCTGGTCGGGATCGCCGGGCACGAACCGCTTCTGGGCGGCCTGCTTCGTGACGCCCATGCTCCGGCCGATGTCGGTCCAGGACGCGCCGGCGCGGCGGGCCTGGTCAACGAAGTGCCCGATCAGGTGGTCGGCGACGTCACTGACGGCCTCGGCGGTGAGCACCGCGGTGGAGAGCTGCTCGAGCGGGTCGCTCTGGGCTTTCTTGATGCCGGCGATCAGCGCGTCGAGTCCGATGCCGGGGGGAAGCTGGGGTGTGGTCATGCGTCAACCCTAGGTTGACGACTTCCGATCGTCAACTTCAGGTTGACGCCTTCAGGAGCGCGGCCGGACCAGGCCGGTCTCGTACGCGAAAATCACCGCCTGCACCCGGTCGCGGATGCCCAGCTTCGTCAGCACGTGCCCGACGTGGGTCTTCACCGTCGTCTCGCTGACGAACAGTTCGCGCGCGATCTCCCCGTTCGACTTGCCCCGCGCCATCAGCGTGAGCACCTCCTGCTCCCGGTCGGTGAGCACGCTCAGCGGGCTCCGCGGGTCGACGCCCGGCTCGGGCAGCCGGTCGGCGAACTGGTCGAGCAGCCGACGCAGGATGCGCGGGGTGACCACCGCCTCGCCCGCCGCCACCGTGCGGATCGCCGCGATCAGGTCCTCGGCCGGCACGTCCTTGGAGAGGAAACCGCTGGCCCCGGCACGCAACGCGCCCACCACGTACTCGTCCAGGTCGAACGTGGTCAGCACCAGCACCCGGGTGGGCAGACCGGCGGCGACGATGGCCCTGGTCGCGGCCACCCCGTCCAGGCGGGGCATGCGGACGTCCATCAGCACGACCGACGGCAGCAGGCGCCGGGTGAGCTCGACCGCCTCCACCCCGTCACCGGCCTCCCCGACGACGTCGAGGTCGGCTTCGGCGCCGAGCACCATCCGGAAGCCCGTGCGCAGCAGCGGCTGGTCGTCGGCCAGGAGCACCTGGATCCGTCGTGGTTGCGCCGGTTCGGTCACCGTCACCCTCTCTCCTCGTCAGGCCGACGCCCGGGAGGCGCCGTCCAGGGGTAACCGGGCGTAGACCCGGAACCCGCCACCGGACCGTGCACCGGTCCGCAGCGTGCCACCGTAAAGGGCGACACGCTCACGCATCCCCACCAGCCCGTGGCCCAGGTGGTCGTCGCCCGGCGCCGGACCGTGCCCGTCGTCGGTCACCGTGATGCGTACGCCGTCGACCGCGAACTCCACCGTGATCACGGCGTGCGTGGCGGCCGCGTGCTTGAGCGTGTTCGTGAGCGCCTCCTGCACCACCCGGAAGACGGTCAGGTCGAGGCCCGGATCGAGCTGGGGTGCCGCGCCGGAGACCGTGAGCTCCACGTCGAGCCCGGCCTCACGCACCTGCTCGGCCAGCTGCTCGAGGCCGGCGACCCCCGAGGCGGGCGGCGGCTCGTCCGGGGCCCGTTCGTCGTCGGTACGCAGGACGTCGAGCAGGCGGCGCATCTCACGCAGGCTGGCCCGCCCGGTGTCCTCGATCGTCTTGAGGGCCTCGTCGGCGGAGTCGGGGTCGCGGCGCAGCGTCCGCCGGGCGCCGGTGGCCAGCACCCCCATCACGCTGACGTGGTGGGCGACCATGTCGTGCAACTCACGCGCGATGCGCCGACGCTCGTCGAGGACCGCCTGCCGCGCGGCGGCCTCCCGGTTGAGCTCGGCCACCCGCGCCCGCTCCTCCAGCGCCGCCGTGTACGCCCGCCGGGTGAACACGGTCCGCCCGAGGAAAAAGCAGGCCAGCAACGCGACGACGCCGAACGTGGTCGCCGCCCACCGCTCCGCGTCGGGTTCCGGCCCCACCAGCCCCACCGCGCTCCCGCAGAACCCCAGCGCCGCCGTGGCCAGCACGGCCCGACGCACCGGGGCGAGCGCCGCGCGCGTGTAGGTGACGACGAGCCCCGCGACCGTGGTCGCCGCCACCGCGTCGGCGTGCCACTCGGTGAGGAGCAGCGACACACAGACCAGCCCGACCGACGGCAGCGGCGCCACCCGGCGCAGCGCGACCGGGAGGATCGCGAAGGTCGGCAGCAGGAACCACCACGCGGTTTCGGTGGTGGCCCGGCTGGGATCGGGCCCGACCGGACCGGCCGCGACGGCGAACAGGGCGAGAATCGTGAGAGCAAGGGCCGAGTCGACGCCGAGCGTCCGCCAGGTCGAGCGTGGTTTGGCGGGGTCGTGCTCGGGCGGCGGCGTGTTGAACCAGCGCCGGGTGGCGGTGGCTTCGTCGGGTCGCGGTCGGCCGAACCACCGACGTGCGGAGGCGTCCCGCCCGCTGAACCACCGGCGTGTGGCGTTGTCCCGTTCGGGTTGCTGTCGGCTGAACCAGTGGGGTGCGGAGGGGCTCCGTGGGCTGAACCAGCTGTGTGCGGAGGGGCCTTGTCGGCCGAACCAGCGGTGTGTGGAGGGGGCCTGGTCCGACCGCGGAACGAGCCCGAAGCCGCCGAAGCGACGACCCGCGCCGGAGCGGGGCCGCCCGTCGATCAGAGGCAACGGAAAGCGCACGGCGTTCATTGTGTCCGACCGGCCCCCCACCCCGCGCCGCCCGCGACCGCTGCGCCCCATGCGACCACGGGGTCGGGCGTGACTGTGGGGCCGGGCGTAGCTGTGGGGTCGGGCGTGGCTGTGGGGTCGGGCGTGGCTGTGGGGTCGGGCGTGGCTGTGGGGTCGGGCGTGGCTGTGGGGTCGGGCGCGGCTGTGGGGTCGGGCGTGACTGCGGGGCCCGGGCGTGACTGCGGGGTCCGGGCGTGACTGCAGGGTCGGACGGGGCTGCTGTGTCGGGCACGACTGGTGTGTCTGCGACCTGCGTGCCGATTGCGACTGCTGTGTCTGGTGTGACTCGATACCGGATCGCGACCCCCGTGCCTGGCGTGACATGTTGCCGGGTCGCGACCGCTGATCTGGTGCCACCTCGGTTTGGCCTGGCTGGGGTGCCCGGTGCGGCTGCGGTGCCCGGTGCGGCTGCGGTCCGGTACGACCGTTAATGGTGGGGCTGCAGTGGCTGGCGCGCTGGTTGTGTCTGCCATGCTCGATACGCCTGCTGCATCTGCCGCACCCGCCGTCTGTCCTGCTCTTATGGCGCCACGCGTGTGGTGCGTTGCTGCCACGCCGCTAATCCCGCATTCGCAGCGCTCTGAACCGGCGGCGTTCTGGACCGGCAGCCCTCTGGACCCGCGGCGCTTCTACAACTGCAGCGCGGTTTGGTGCCCGCGGGCCTGGTGTGTTCAGTGCGCACGGTGTGGTTGGTGCGTGCGCACATCTGCTGCAGTCGCTGTGTCTACCGCGCTTGGTCCGCCGGGCTCGCAGTCCTTATCGGTCTGCGGGCTCTGCGGGCTCTGCGGGCTCAGCGGGCTCAGCGTTACGCAAATTGCGCGGCGTTGCGGGTGACACGGTAGGTGCAGGGATCAGCAACTGCAGCAGGCGGCTGCGAGGAGCTAGGCATATCGAGCGCAAAACTTGCCGAGCGCGGGACGACAGCGAGCACACATGGCACCGCAGGTGTGGAATGCGCCACCAGTGCGCGGCCATCGCCAGTCAGGGAGGCGCGTAGGTTCACGCGCCGCAGATGGAGGGCGCCGCAGATGGAGGGCGCCGCAGATGGAGGGCGCCGCAGATGGAGGGCGCCGCGGGCACAGGTGGCGGTGCGCCCAAGAGACACCGCCAGCGGACTGCGTGGAGCCCAGTGCCACTTCATCCCGCGGGCAGGAGCGCTTGGTGATGGATCGTCGGGGGAGGCGCACCGTGGCCACCGGAACCGGACGCGAATGTGTCGTGTGCGGCGGCGAGTGCCCTGCTTGGCCGAGCTGATAGTCGCCGCACTCGGCAGCATCGGCACGGCTGGTAGATCTCCGCCGCTCGAGGCCGGCGTTCGACCGGGAAGTTGCTCCGCGATGATCCCGAAAACGGTCAGACCGGGCTCGCCGCTGGGCTACCACGGCAACGCAGGCAAAAGTGTGTCACTAGCCGCGCAAGCGAAGTGACCTCGCGCCCGGCGCCCCGGTGAAACTCGGGCACCCCGATCCGCGACTGACTTCGTGCGCCCGCAGAGTGCCGATGCACCCGGCTGACCGGCGAGGCTGCTGGCCCCGCTCCGCTCCGGCCCGCCTGGCCCCGCTCCGCTCCGGCCCGCCTGGCCCCGCTCCGCTCCGGCCCGCCTGGCCCCGGCCCGCCTGGCCCCGGCCCGCCTGGCCCCGGCCCGCCTGGCCCCGGCCCGCCTGGCCCCGGCCCGCCTGGCCCCGGCCCGCCTGGCCC
>NZ_BAAAGX010000036.1:25406-33364 GCF_039524755.1 Cryptosporangium japonicum | reverse complement strand
CGCCGGCGCTACCGCCACGGCCGGTGCCGCCGGCGCTACCGCCACGGCCGGTGCCGCCGGAGCTACCGCCACCGCGGCGCGGGCCGTCGCCGCGGCCGGAACCGCGGCCGTCGCCGCCGCGGGGGCCGCCGCGAGCGGCGGACTCACCGCGCTGGGGCGGACCGTCACCCCGACGCGGGTTGGGGTTACGTCGCGGCGATGACATCATCCAGGGCATCCATTCCGGGCAGGAGCGGCGCGAGCGCCGGCAATTCTTCCAGTGAGTTCAAGCCGAGCTTCTCGAGGAACAGCGTCGTCGTCCGGTACTGGTACCCACCGGTATCCGGATCGGTACCGCATTCCTCGATCAGCCCGCGGGTGAGCAGGGTACGGATCACGCCGTCGACCGAGACACCGCGGATCGCCGACACCGCCGACCGGGTGACCGGCTGCTTGTAGGCGATCACCGCCAGCGTCTCCAACGCGGCCTGAGTGAGCCGGGCCTGCTGGCCCTCCAGAACGAACCGCTCGACGTGCGGCGCGTATTCCGACCGGGTGTAGAGACGCCAGCCACCGGCCACCTGACGCAGCTCGAACCCGCGCCCGGCCTCGTCGTACTCGCCGGCGAGCCCGCGCAACGCCCGGGTGACCTCGGGCACCGCGCAGCCGAGCGTCTGCGCGAGCAGCCCCTCGGTGACCGGCTCGTCGACGACGAGCAGGATCGCTTCGAGCGCGGGTTCGATCCGATCCCGTTCCGGCGCGGAGAACAAAGCCCCGTCGGCCGGTGTCTCCTCGTTCAACCGCGTTCCTTCGTCTCGATCTCCGGCGCCGAGCGGCTCGTCGGCACGATCGGTGAGGACTGCTCGGGCCGGGTGTCGGCCGGCGGGGTGTCCGCGTCGCTGCCGTACTCGTCGATCTCGACGACGACGCGATCAGCTCCCCCCACCCAGCGTACGTGGAGTTCGCCCAAGGGCTCGACCTGGTCGAACTGGAGCACGCCTTCGCGGAACAGTTCCAGCAGCGCCAGGAAGCGCGCGATGATCTCCAGCGTCGACGTGCAGTCCGAGCACAGCGCCCGGAACGACGCCTGCCCCAGCCGGGCCAGCCGTTCACGCAGGATCGCCGCGTGTTCGCGCACCGACACCTTCGGCGCGTGGATGTGCTCGATCGAGACCGTCGGCACCGGCTTGGGCGCCATCGCCTTCACCGCCAGCGCGGCGAACTGCTCCGGGGTGAGGCCCAGCAGCACCTCGGGCATCGCGGCCGAGAACCGCTCCTCCAGCTGCACCGCGCGGGGCCACCGGGTCGAGCCGTCCCGCTCCCGCTCGGCCAGGAACGACGCGACCTGCTTGAACGCCCGGTACTGCAGCAACCGGGCGAAGAGCAGGTCACGCGCCTCGAGCAGCGCGAGGTCCTCCTCGTCCTCCACCTCCGCCGCCGGCAGCAACCGGGCGGCCTTGAGGTCGAGCAGCGTCGCCGCGATCAGCAGGAACTCGCTGACCTGGCCGAGGTCCCAGTCGTCGCCCATGCCCCGGATGTGCGCGATGAAGTCGTCGGTGACCTGGCTGAGCGCCACCTCGGTGACGTCCAGCTTGTGCTTGCTGATCAGCTGCAGCAGCAGGTCGAACGGGCCTTCGAAGTTCTCCAGCCGGATGTGGAACTTCTCGCCGTACCCTGATCCCTGAGCGGGAGCATCGGTCTCGGTCACCGCATGACCGTACCGTGTGCGGCGCTCAACCCCAGAGAAGCAAGAACGGCCAGGTCACCAGGTCGAGGATGTAGAGGAACAGCGGGATGCCCCGGAACAGCGGCAGCAGCATCCCGGCGAGCAGGATCGCGATGCCGACGTTCTGGTCCTCGAGCCAGTAGCGGGCCTTCTGGAAGCCGGTACCGGGCCGCTTCACCGCGTGACGCAGCAGCCCCCAGCCGTCCAGCGGGGGCAGCGGCACCAGGTCGAGCAGCCCGAAACACAGCAGGCCGACGGCGAGCGAGAGCAGGAACATCTGCAGGCTGGTGCCCCCGCCGATCTCGCCGCGCAGCACGCTGGAGGAGTTCAGCGCGGCCAGCGACACCGGCTCGGAGGCCAGCACGAACGCCAGGAACGCCAGTTGCGCGGCGACGATGACCGCGATCGGGCCGGCCAGCAGCACCCGCACCGGGGCCGGGGCCATCCCGGCGTCCTCCACCTTCTTGCCCCAGCCGGTGCCCCCGACCACGGCCGCGACCAGCCCGAAGATGTCGACGTCACGCCGGACGTCGACGAGCTTGCCGCCGCCCCGCCGGGGTTCGCCCCACCCGGCGGGAACCCGGCGCCGCTGCACGGCCCGGATGGCCAGCACCCGGATGATCAGGCCCAGCACGAAAGCCAGCGCGAGACCCGCCAGCGCGATCGGCCGACCGAGCGCGAAGAGCACGTCAGTGGCCGCTCGCGAGCCGACGGACCAGCACCGAGTGCTCCCCGTTCGCGTCGTACTCCGCTAGCGCTATGGCGATCGCCTCCCGGACGATGCGGCCCCGGTCGATGCCGATGCCGTGACGAGCCCGTAGATCCAGCCGGGTCCGCTCGAGTTCGAGCAGCTCACCGGAGGACAGGTACACGGTGATCTTCTCATCGTGCCGCTGCCGACCGCTCGGAGGACGCGGCGACGCGCGGATGGGAGTGACCTCGGCCGGCGGGCCGGACCGGGTGGACGGCTCGCGCACGGGCCGCGGGGACGGCCGGGACGCCGCGGCCGGCGTCCCCCCGATCACCTCGACCGTGCTCGCCCCCGAGGGGGTCGTCGTCATCCGGAACAGCTCGGAGGCGCCGGGGAGCTGAACCCGCCGCCTCACCTGGCGAGCACCTCGCGGGCCAGGGCCCGGTAGGCCTTGGCACCGCCCGAACCGGGAGCCCACGTCGTGATGGGCTCGCCCGCGACCGTCGTCTCCGGGAACCGGACGGTCCGCGAGATCACCGTCTCGTACACCTTGTCGCCGAATGCCTCCACGACGCGGGACAGTACCTGGCGAGAGTGGACGGTGCGCGAGTCGTACATCGTCGCCAGGATGCCGTCGAGCTCCAGATCCGGGTTGAGCCGGTCTTTCACCTTCTCGATCGTGTCGATGAGCATGGCCAGACCACGGAGCGAGAAGAACTCGCACTCGAGCGGCACGATGACGCCGTGCGCGGCGGTGAGCGCGTTGACCGTCAGCAGGCCGAGCGACGGCTGGCAGTCGATCAGGATGTAGTCGTACTCGTCACGTACCTGGCGGAGCGCGCGGTCGAGCGTCTGCTCCCGGGCCACCTCGCTGACCAGCTGCACCTCGGCCGCGGACAGGTCGATGTTGGACGGCAGTAAGTCCAGCCCGGCCACGTTGGTCTTGACCAGCACGTCCTCGGTGCGGATGCCGGACTGCATGAGCAGGTTGTAGACCGTCAGCTCGAGGTCGTAGGCGTTGACGCCCAGCCCGACCGAGAGCGCGCCCTGCGGGTCGAAGTCGACCAGCAGCACACGCTGGTCGCACTCGGCCAGCGCCGCGCCCAGGTTGATCGTGCTGGTGGTCTTGCCGACGCCGCCCTTCTGGTTGCAGAGAGCGATGACCCGGGCCGGCCCGTGGCCGCTCTTCTCGGCCTGCGGGCTCTCCTCGGACCGGCGAGCCTTCCTCGGCTCGTTCACGATGCCCAGGGTGGCCAGGTCGAGTGTGGCCTGCTCCAGAGCGCCCGAGTCGTCGCTCATCACCGGGTTCGTTGACATCTCACCAGCTCCCGCCGCGTCTGCGTCGGCAGAGTCCGCCGAACTTGCCGTGAACCCTAAGGAGCTGGTGAGGCCAAAGCAAAGAATGTCGACAAACCCGCAAGTCGCCCGGCGTGTCGTTGCCGTGTCGCAACTTCGCCGTGTCGCGTCCTATGCGGACGCCACCGCGATCTGCCCGACGTCGACGGTCACGTCGACCGCGCGCTTCGAGGTCGCGGCCCTGGGCACGGTGACGTCGGTGTCGCCGACGTCGGTGTGGGTGCGCACGGCGTACGGGCCGGCGCCGGGCAGCCGCAGCGCGACCGCGCCCGTGGTGGTGGTGACCCCGACCTGGTCGGGCGCGGCGGCGTAGCGCAGGTCGACGTCGCCGACGCCCACCCGCACGTCGGTGGAGCGGCTCAGCAGGCGGTGCGCGGTGACCCGCCCGACGACCGCCACGATCCGTCCACCCGTGCGCGCGTTCATCTCACCCTCCTCGCGTCGGCTCCCAGCCTCGCGGGAAGTGGCGCCCCGCCCATCCGGCGTCGTCCCTGACTTCCCCCGGATTCCCGAGTTCTGGGTCACCCCGAACCAAACCCAGGGTTGCCCTGAACGACCTGTTGCAGTAAGTCTCGGACCCGAACACGTTCAGTGACGTCCGAACCGACGTCGAGAGTAGGCACCCGCCGATGACCCGCGTTTTCGTCAGTTATCGCCGTGAGGACGCTCGCTGGGCCGCCGGCTGGCTGCACGACCGCCTCTCGCAGGCCTTCGGGCACGCGAACGTCTACTTCGACGCCGCGTCGACGCCGGCCGGAACACCGTTCCCCCGCCAGATCCGCAGCGCGATCGCGCAGTCGACCGTGCTGCTCGTCCTGATCGGCCCCGGTTGGCTCGCGCCGACACCACGCGGCGGTCCGCGCCTGCACGACCCCGGTGACTGGGTGCGGTTGGAAGTGGAAATCGGACTCAGCCGCGACATGCTGGTCATACCGGTGCTGCTGGACGGCACCCCGTTACCGACCCGGGACGTGCTGCCCCGCTCGCTCCACGCGCTGCTCGATCGCCAGGCCGCGCCGCTGCGTCTCGAGAGCTTTGCCGGCGACGTGCACCACCTGTCGAACCTGATCCGGCAACCCGCCGCTACGCCGTTCCCGCTCGATCCCGGGCAGTCCCGCCTGTCGACGGAACGGGTCGCCCGGTTCCGACGTGTCGACGACGCGTTCCGCACCGTCTATCCGGGTCTGCCGACGCCGAAGTGGCGCAAGGTGCTGCACGCGGTCACCGATCGGCTCGACGACGACGAGGAGATCGGCGTTCTCCGCCTGCTTCTCGTCTTCGAACCACCGCCGTACCGAGGGGACGCGCTGACCCGATCCAAGCTCTACGGGGGTTACATCGCGAACTCCACGTTCAAGGCGCTGCTCGTGGTCACCCCGCGACGATCGATCGCCGTGTTCCGGTTTCTCGGTCAGGAACCGCTGACGATCGCGCACGGGGAGGTGCTCCGGGTGGAGGTCGCGCCGAAGTACCTCACGCTCGTGCTCGCCGATCACGACGTCGCGTTCGAAAGCACCAAGGACGACATCGCGGTGCTCAGCTCGTACTTCCACGGCCGCGTCGGAACGCGTCCTTAGCCGAGCGCCCGAGGGTGGGCCATCGCGTAGGCCTCGCGGAGTTTTTCGGCGGTGACCAGCGTGTAGATCTGGGTGGTGGCGACCGAGGAGTGGCCGAGGAGTTCCTGGACGACCCGGACGTCGGCGCCGCCGTCGAGCAGGTGGGTGGCGAACGAGTGGCGCAACGTGTGCGGCGAGACCTTGCCGGCCAGGCCGGCACGTTCGGCGGCGGCGTTCAGGATGCCCCAGGCGCCCTGCCGGGACAGCCGCCCGCCGCGGGCGTTGAGGAACAGCGCGGGGGTGCCGCGCCCGGCGGTGGCCAGCGCCGGGCGCGACCGCACCAGGTACGCGTCGATCGCGGACCGGGCGAACGAACCGACCGGCACCAGGCGGGTGCGGTCGCCCTTGCCGGTCAGCGACACCGTGTCGCGCTCACCGGCGGGCACGTCGTCGACGTCGAGGCCCACAGCCTCGGAGATGCGTGCTCCGGTGCCGTACAGCAGCTCGAGCAGCGCCCGGTCGCGCACGGCGCGTGGTTCGTCGTCGCCGCCGCCGGTGGCGTCGAGAAGGCGTTCGATGTCGGCGAGGGGCAACGCCTTCGGCAACCGGCGCGCCGGTGTGGGGGGCCGGACCTCGCGGGCCGGGTCGGAGCTCGCCCGCCCGTCACGCACGGCGAACCGGTGCAGGCCGCGGACCGCCACCACGGCCCGCGCGGCGGACGACGCGGCCAGCGGCGGGTGTTCGTCGTCGCCGGCGCGCAGCGAGGCCAGGAACTCGCCGACGTCACGCTCCCCCACCCCGGCCAGCCCGTCGACGCCGCGGGCTCCGAGGAACCCCACGTACCGCGTGAGGTCGCGCCGGTAGGACACCAGGGTGTTGCGGGCCAGGCCCCGTTCGACCGCGAGATGGTCGAGATAGCCACGCACGGCCCGCTCCAGTGCCTCCACGCCCGCGACCGTAGCCGGTGGGTCCGACCGGAGCGTCAGGCCAGTGCGTCGGCGAGGGGCAGCGCGGTGCGCCCGTGGGCGGCCGCGACCGGCTCGGACACCACGTGGCCGTCGTACGTGTTCAGCCCCAGCGCCAGCGCCGGATCGGCGCGCAGCGCGTCCTTCCAGCCGCGGTCGGCCAGCTGCAGCACGTACGGCAGCGTGACGTTCGTCAGCGCGTACGTGGAGGTGTGCGGCACCGCGCCCGGCATGTTCGCGACGCAGTAGAACACCGAGTCGTGCACCCGGTAGGTCGGGTCGGCGTGCGTGGTGGGGCGCGAGTCCTCGAAGCAGCCACCCTGGTCGATCGCGATGTCGACGAGCACGCTGCCGGGCTTCATCTCGGCCACCAGCGCGTTGGAGACGAGCTTCGGCGCCCGCGCACCGGCCACCAGCACCGCGCCCACGACCAGGTCGGCGTCGAGCACCGCCCGTTCGATCTCGTAGCTGTTCGACGCCACGGTCTGCAGGTGGCCCTGGTAGATGCGGTCGGCGGCGCGGAGCTTGTCGATGTTGGTGTCCAGCAGCAGCACCTCGGCCTGCATCCCGAGTGCGATCGCCGCGGCGTTCATGCCGGAGACCCCGGCCCCGATCACCACGGTCTTGGCCGCGTAGACCCCGGACACACCGCCCATCAGCGTTCCGCGGCCACCGCCCGAGCGCATCAGGTGGTACGCGCCGACCTGCGGAGCCAGCCGCCCGGCGACCTCGCTCATCGGCGCGAGCAGCGGCAGCGACCGGTCGGCCAGCTCCACGGTCTCGTACGCGATCCCGGTGACTTTCCGGTCGACGAGCGCGTCCGTGCACTCCTTGGACGCGGCCAGGTGCAGGTACGTGAAGAGCGTCTGACCGGCACGCATCCGGCCGTACTCCTCGGCGATCGGCTCCTTGACCTTGAGCACGAGCTCGGATTCGCCCCAGACCGCGTCGGGGCCCTCGACGATCTCGGCGCCGGCCTCGGCGAACAGCGCGTCGGCCAGCGAGGAGCCGAGCCCGGCGCCCGCCTGCACGGCGACCGAGTGCCCGTGGCGCACCAGCTCCTGCACGCCGGCCGGGGTCAGCGCGACCCGGTACTCGTGGTTCTTGACCTCTGCCGGGACACCGATCCTCATCCCAGCGATCCTAGGCCCGGAGGGCACGCCGGGGGCGGCGACGCGCTGTGACCACTGGTTGCATCAGTCAACGCCACTAAACGCGCTGGACAAACCGTAAATTTCGTTCGGCATTTGCCAACAAACAAGACACGAATTCACAGGTGTCGCCTACCCGATCGTGCGCGGTAACCAAAGCCCACTACGCTGCGGCGCCATGACCTACTCTCCACCTCCTGGCCAGTACCCCGGCGGTCAGCCGGGCGGCTACCCCGGCGGTCAGCCGGGATACGGCGCCGTCGACCCGGCGACCGGCCTTCCCTACTCCGACAAGTCGAAGCTCATCGCGGGCCTGCTCGGCATCCTGCTCGGTAGCTTCGGCGCCGGTCGGTTCTACACCGGGCACACCGGCATCGCGATCGGCCAGATCGCGGCGACGTGGCTGACCTGTGGCCTCGGTGCCCTGTGGCCGCTGATCGACGGGATCATGATCCTCGTCAACGGCGGCACGGACGCCCAGGGCCGCCCGCTGCGCCCCAACTAAGGCCCCCATGTTCCCGAAGCGCCGCGAGC
>NZ_BAAAGX010000036.1:20826-25371 GCF_039524755.1 Cryptosporangium japonicum | reverse complement strand
GCGCTCTACTTTTCGGGCCTACGACGGCTTCTCGGGCCTTCGTCGCGGCCGGTGGGCCCGAGAATTCGTCGTAACCCCGAGAACCCGTCTCAGACCCGGGAGGGCCGGGCCGCCCAGGGAGCGTCCGGGCCCCGGAGCCCGGTGAAACCCCGGGCGTGGGCCGCGAAGGCCGCCAGCACCCCGGCCGCCGCGGCCGCGTTCTCGATCTGCCCCGCGAGCACCATGTCGACGGCCTCGTCGAGCGCGAACCAGGCCGTGGTCATCCCGGCCTCCTCGTCGAAGCGTGTGTAGCGCTCCGCCTCCGGCACCCCGCTGATCTCGCGGGCCAGGTAGAGCCGGATCGCCTCGTTCGACGCGCCGGGCGTCGTCAGCAGGTCCACGAGCGTGTCGAACCGCCCGGCCCGCAGGTCGGCCTCCTCGGCCAGCTCGCGGGCCGCCGACACCACGGCCGGCTCGCCCTCCACGTCCAGCAGCCCGGCCGGCAGCTCCCAGAGCTCCCGGCCCACCGGGTGCCGGTACTGACGCACGAGCAGCACCCGGTCCTCGGAGTCCAGGGCCACGACCCCGACCGCGCCCGGGTGGATGATCCAGTCACGCAGCCGCGTGTTCCCGCCCGGCATCGTGACCTCGTCGGTGACGACGTCGATCACCCGCCCCGACGTGAACTGCGGCGTGCGCGACACCAGTTCGTACGTCACGACCGAGCGCCCGCGGGGGTGTCCTGCACCGGCACCTCGACCGGCAGCCGGCCGGCGTTGCTGTAGTCCAGCGAAGCCGCCACGAACGAGCGGAACAGCGGGTGCGCCCGCGTCGGCCGCGACTTGAACTCCGGGTGCGCCTGGGTGGCGACGAAGTACGGGTGCTGCTCGCGGTCGAGCTCGATGAACTCCACCAGCGTGCCGTCCGGCGACGTGCCCGAGAACTCCAGCCCGACCGACGTCAGCTGCTTGCGGTAGGCGTTGTTGACCTCGTAGCGGTGGCGGTGCCGCTCGGAGACCGACGTGGATCCGTACGCGTCGGCCACCAGCGAACCGGGGGTCAGCGCGGCCGGGTACGCCCCGAGCCGCATCGTGCCGCCCATGTCGCGGTCACCGGACACGACGTCCTTCTGGTCGGCCATCGTCGAGATCACCGGGTGCGGCGAGTCGGGCGTGAACTCGGCCGAGTCGGCGCCCTCCAGCTTCGCCAGCGACCGCGCCACCTCGATCACCATGCACTGCAGCCCGAGGCACAGCCCCAGCGTCGGGATGCGGTTCTGGCGGGCGTAGGTGATCGCGCCGAGCTTGCCGTCGATGCCACGCACCCCGAACCCACCGGGGATCAGCACGCCGTCGACGTCGGCCAGCGCGGCCGCCGCACCGGCGGGCGTGGCGCACTTGTCGGCCGCGACCCAGCGGATCTCGACCTTCGCGTAGTTCGAGATGCCGCCCGCGCGCAGCGCCTCGGTCACCGAGAGGTACGCGTCGGGCAGGTCGATGTACTTGCCGACCAGCGCGATCGTCACCGTGTGGTGCGGGCGGTGCACGCGGTCGAGCAGGTCGTCCCAGCGGGTCCAGTCGACGTCGCGGAACGGCAGGTTGAGGCGGCGGACGACGAACGCGTCCAGGCCCTCGCGGTGCAGCACCTTCGGGATGTCGTAGATCGAGGCGGCGTCGGAGCAGGAGACCACCGCGTCGGCGTCGACGTCGCACATCAGGCTGATCTTGCGCTTGAGCGACTCGGGGATCTCCCGATCCGAGCGGCAGACGATGGCGTCGGGCTGGATACCGATGTTGCGCAGCGCCGCCACCGAGTGCTGCGTCGGCTTGGTCTTCAGCTCGCCGCTGGGCGACAGGTAGGGCACCAGCGACACGTGCAGGAACAGCACCCGGTCGCGGCCCACGTCGTGGCGGACCTGCCGGATGGCCTCCAGGAACGGAAGCGACTCGATGTCACCGACGGTGCCGCCGACCTCGGTGATCACCACGTCCGGGACGACCCCGTCGGGACCGGCCGCGGCCATCCCGCGGATCCGCTCCTTGATCTCGTTGGTGATGTGCGGGATCACCTGGACGGTGTCGCCCAGATACTCTCCGCGACGCTCCTTGGCGATCACCCGGCTGTACACCTGACCGGTGGTCACGTTGGCGTTCGCCCGCAACGGGGTGTCGAGGAAACGCTCGTAGTGACCGACGTCGAGGTCGGTCTCGGCCCCGTCCTCGGTGACGAACACCTCTCCGTGCTGGAAAGGGTTCATCGTGCCGGGGTCGACGTTGAGGTACGGATCCAGCTTCTGCATGACCACCCGCAACCCGCGTGCGCTGAGCAAATTGCCCAGGCTGCTCGCGGTCAGGCCTTTGCCGAGCGAGGATGCGACTCCCCCGGTGACGAAGACGTGCGTGGTCGCCTGCGACGACAGCGACAAGGGGACTCCCGCGGTAATGGCGCGGCCTGGTGGCCCGCGCGCCCACGGAATTTCACGGTAACACGTCTGCGGTGGCCTCTGCGGAGCGTGCTGGCGTGTCCGGCGTTTTCTCGTCCCCGGTCGTACTCTCCGTGGTCGCTCCGAATTTCCCGGGCGGATACGGACGCAGCCACGCCGCGACCGCCGCGGGCAGCGCGATCAGCGCGGCGTTCACCGGGATCGCGATGCCGGAGTCGTTGACCGCGAACCCGAGCAGGCCGAGCACGACGACCACCTGCAGGCCGGTGCGCAGCCCGGGGTGGGCCCGGTAGGCGACCCGGAGCCCCGGTGGCGGCCGGAACACCGCGACGGCCGCCACGGCCAGCAGGAGCGCGGCCGTGATCGTGTGCGGGCCGGCGAAGAGCAGGTCGAGGTTCGCGCGGATCTTCCGGTCGACGGTGGCCAGCCCGTTGCCGTCGAGCACGGTGGCGACGAACCGCCCGAAGTGCGTGCGGTCCTCCTCGGGCCGCAGGTAGTCCGCGATCGCCAGCGTGGCGACCAGCGCGGCCCCGCTGCCGAGCACGGCCACCGCCTTGCCGGTGGTGACCCTCCGCCCGGCCACCAGCAGCGTCAGGACGCCGAACGCGGGCACGAGCGTGAGGATGCCGCCGAAGTCGGTGCCCAGCCCGGGCGAGCCCTCGACGACGATCACCGGCACCGCGACGGCCAGCGCGACCGCCACCGCGGACCGGGCCGGGCGTCCGGTGGCCAGCGCGGCGGCGAGCAGCACCGCGGCGGTGCCGAGCACCGCGAACGCGACGTTGCCGAACCCGACGTAGCGCCCGCCCTCCAGCGCGGTGTAGCCGAGCAGGCTGTTCAGCTGCAGACGCGCCCCGGTGGCCACGTCCGCGAGCAGCACCAGCACGGTGACCGCGGAGATCGCGGCCAGCCGCCCGGTGGCGGTGCGGCCCCAGGGCGGCCCGACCGCGAGCGCGGTGACCAGCACCATCGCGCCGAGCACGGCACCGGCGAGCGCTGGTGTGGTGGGGTCGGCGGCCCACCAGGGCACCAGGTTGGCGAGGAACGTGGCCACCGGGAACGCGCTGAGCGCGGTCACCGCGACCGACCCGTAGCGACGCGCCGGGGTCCCCGGATCGCGCCGCCGGACGAGCCAGGCCGCGACGGCGTAGACGATCGCGCACAGCCCGGCGAACCCGGCCAGGAACGTGCCCACCAGGTGTTTGCGTGACACCGCGGCGGTGTCGGCGTCGACGAGCTCCTCGCGGGTGGCGTCGAAGCCGGGGCGTTCGGTGTCGGACGTGATCACCGGCCGCCCGGCGATGTCGTCGGGCACCGCCTCGCCGAGCACCGCGAGCACGGTGGGGGCCATGTCCACCAGCTGCAGGTACGGCTCCCGGCCGGTGCTGGGCGAACGCAGCCAGCCGGCCTCGAAGCCCGGCCCGTCGGCGATCGCGACGTGCAGGCGGCCGTCGGTCGCGTCGGTGTCGGACACGCCGACGACCAGTAGCGTCGAGTTGACCGGGCGGGTGGCCTCGATCTGTGCCAGGGCCGAGTCGACCAGGCGCAGCGCGTCGGCCCGCCGGGCCGCGTAGCCGTCCGGGTCGGGCAGGATGCCGAGGTCGATCGCGGTGAACGGGCAGGCGCGCAGCAGCGGGCCGGGGTCGTCGGGCAGCGTCGGCCGGTAGACGTCGACGTTCCCGGACGAGTCGGCGGCGGCCAGCGCCGCGCCGGGGCCGACCGCGCCCGTGCAGTTGAGGCGGGTGCCGATCAGCCCCGGCTTCGCGCCGAACCGCAGACCGCGGTTGAGCGCGGCGAGCTCCTCCCAGCCGTCGACCGCGGCACCGCCACCCTTCGGGCGGGCGCTGACCGGCGGGGCGGTGCGTGGACCGCAGCCCTCGGCGGTGTCGATCTCCGACGGCTCGACGACCGCGGAGGACCGGCCGGCGCCGAGCGTCAGCCAGCCCTCACCGGCGCAGGTGACGGCCGGGGCGGCCCGCACCGAGAGGGTGCCGACCGAGCCGCTGGTGGCGAGCTTGGCCAGCGTGGGCGTGCCGGCGGCGGTGACGTCGCTCCACTGCAGGCCGGCCACGCCGACGACCACGACGGCGTCCGACCGGATCGTCTCGGTGGCCGGGCGCGCG
>NZ_BAAAGX010000036.1:0-20808 GCF_039524755.1 Cryptosporangium japonicum | reverse complement strand
GGTGAGCAGGACCGCGACGACCGCTGCGGCCGCGCCGACCAGCCCACGGACGAGGCGGGGGTGGCGCCTCACCGCGCCACCCGTCCCCGGGGCGTTCCGCTCTCGGCCGCCCGCTCGGCGTCGCCGTCGTCGCCGGTGGCCTCGGCGCGGGCCCGGGGCACCCGGACCGGGGCCGCGTCCCCGGCGGTCTCGGCCCTGGCGCCGCCGGGCGCCGGGGCGGCCGGCGGGCCGTCGTCGGGGTCGGGCGGGGGTTCGCTCAGCGTGATGGGCGCAGGCACAACGGGGTCTCCGCCGGTCGAAGGGGGTTCGCCCGGCGACGGGCCGGATGGCGGCTCGGGGTCGGACGGGTCGGACGGGTCGTCCGGTGCCCCGCCGGAGCCCGGTCCGGGCGACGGCGGAGGTGGGGCGGGAGTCGCCGGTGGGTTCCACACCGGCAGATCGCGGCGCACCGGCCGGCGACCGGCCAGCGCGACCCGGATGGTGAGCGCGATGGCCAGCGGTACCGCCACCATCGCGGCGAACGCGGGCACCGCGACGCCGGAGTCGTTCAACGCGAACCCGAGCACCGCGGCGACGCCGAGCCCGGTGAGCCCGGCCCGCACGGCCGGGTACAGGCCCAGCACCCGGCGCAGGCGCGCGGTGGGCACCAGCAGCACGAACGTCACGAAGATCGCGACCGCCACCACCAGGATCGTGAGCTGGCTGGTGAGCAGGAGGGTGACGTTGGCCTCGGCCTTGCGCTGGATGACCGTGCCGGCCTCGCCGTCGAGCAGCTGGGCGACGAAGCGGCCCAGGTGGGAACGGTCGGCCTCCGGGCGGGCGTAGTCGGCCGCCGCGAACGCCGACACCGCGCCCAGCGCGGCCACCGCCGCACCGGCGACGACCCCGCCGGACACCCGCCGCCCGGACAGCCGCACCGCGGCGAGCAGCACGGCCGGGGTCAGCGCGAGGATGCCGCCGATGTCCGCGCCCCACCCGGGCGCGCCGACGACCAGCACCGCGGCCGCGCCGGCGACCGTGAACAGCGTCGGGCGACGCCAGCCCGGCGTGGCCTGGGCCAGGCACCCGACGCCGATCAGCACCCCGGCGGCGTAGACGCCGAACGCCAGGTTGCCGAAGCCGGTGAAGCGCCCGGCGACCAGCGGCGAGTAGCCGGGCAGCGCGTTGAGCTGGAGGTTGCTGCCGGTGAGCACGTCGGCGGCGAGCACGAGCGCGGTGCCGATCGCCACGCAGCCGATCGGGCCGGTGGGCCGCCCGCGCCAGGGACCGCCGTACGCGACGCCGGTGAGCGCCGCGACCCCGGCCAGGATCAGCGCGACGAGCACGAACAGCGGGTGGTCCGAACGCCACCACGGAACGACGTTCGCGGCGAACGCGGCCACCGGCACGGTCGCCAGCGTCAACGCCAGCACCTCGACGACCTCGATCGCCCGCGGCCACCGCACCCGCGCGGCCTTCAGCGGGGCCACGCCGGCCGCCGGGGCACCGGGTAGGAGGGTCGCGGGTGGGCCGGACTCGGCCACCACGGTGTGCCAGCGGCGGAACACCAGCCACCAGGAGATCACCAGCAGCGCGATCACCGCGACGACCATGATCGTGAAGAACGGCTGCACCAGCGGCCGCTGGGCCCCCGCGGCCCGGTCGTGGTCGGTCAGCCGGGCGACCTGGCCCGCCGGGGTGGCCGCCTGCGCACCGGCGGAGACCATCGCGACGCCGTTCATCGACGCCACCGGATCGAGGCCGAGCGCGGAGATCGCGGTGGGGGCCAGGTCCATCAGCTGGACGAACGGCGCCTTGCCGGTGGTCGGCGACGTGAGCTCGGCGCCGGGGGTGAACCCGGGGCCCACCGCGACCGCGACGTGCAGCCGGGGAACGTCGCCGGTGTCGGAGATGCCGACGACGAGCAGTACCGAGCCGGTCGGGCGGGCGGCGTCGACCTTGGCGACGATCGTGTCGGCCGCGGCGGCCACCCGGTGGCGGGTGGGCGGGCCGCTGCGGTCGGAGATCGACGGGCCCTCGACGATCGTCACCGGGCAGCGGGTGAGAAGTTCGGCCGGGTCGCCCGGCAGGATCGCGGCGTACCGGTCGATGCGGCCGCTGGGGTGCGCGGCCGCGACCGCGGCGCCCCGCCCCACCGCGGTGACGCACCGGACACCGTCGGCCAGCGCCCCGGGGCGGGTGCCCTGGCTCAGTTCGCTGTTGCGGGCGATGATGTCGGGCTGCTGCGGTAGCCGGGCCCCGGTGTCGCGGGCGGCCCCGGGCGCACCGGCGAGCGAGGGCGCGTCCAGCGGGAACTCGTCGGGGCAGGTGGCGCCGTGCCGGGGACCGCGGCCCCGGTTGCCGGCGCCGAGCGTCACCCAGCCGTCGGCGGGGCAGGTCAGCGGTCCGGCGGCACGCACCGACAGCGCACCGGCACTGCCCGCGCGCATCAGGCGCCAGAGCGCGGGCGTGCGCTGCGCGTCGACGTCGTCCCAGCGCAGCCCGGGTACGCCCACCACGACGACGTGGGCGGTGGCGGGGGTGACCGGAGCCGGCGCGGCCACCGGCAGCCCCGGCACCGCGGTCATGCCGGTGACCGCGGCGATCACCACCACCGCGCACACCACCGCGACGCGGAGCAGCAGCGTGATCGTGCGCTCACCGCTCACGAGGGCGCCTCACTGAGCACCTCCGCGCCGGAGAGCTCGGCGTAGAGGGCCGCCGCGTGGGCGGCGACCGCGGCCTCGTCGGGCCAGCCGGCGGCGATCTCCGCGCCGCGCGCGCCCAGGGCCCGCGCCGCACCGGGGTCGGCGAGCAGCGCGCTCACCGCAGCGGCCACCGCGTCGACGTTCCCGGCCGGCACCAGCCGGGCCCCGTCGCCGACCAGGCCGGGCACGCCGCCGACCGCGGTGGCCACCAATGGGCGCCCGGCCCGCAGCGCCTCCTGCGCGAACAGCTGGCGCGCCTCCCAGTCGCTGGTGACCACCGCGACGTCACAGGCCACCAGCAGGTCGGCGATGTCGGAGCGGTGACCGAGGAGCCGGACCGGCGCGTTCGTCGCCGCGATCCGGGCCCGCAACGCGGCCTCCTCCGGCCCGCTGCCGGCGACGACGACCGTGGCGCCGCCCCAGCGGACCGACGCGTCGATCAGCACGTCGAGACGTTTCTGCGGGTGCAGCCGGCCCACGGTGAGCACCAGCGGTCCGTCGACGCCCAGCGCCGCGCGCACCTCGTCCCGCGAGGTCACCGGCGGCTCGAGCGTCGGCGCGGCCACCGGCCCCGGTCGCACGTCGCGCCCGCCGAGCCGCAGCACCCGCCCGATCAGGTCGTCGGAGGCCGCGAGCGTCACGTCGGCCGAGCGCGCCACGACCCGCTCGAGCCCGCGCAGCACCGGGTTGCCCGAGAGCAGCAGGTTGTGCCAGGTGACGACGAGCGGGCGACGCCCGGCCGCGGCGGCGACGAGGCCGGCACGCAGCCCGTGGGCGTGCACCACGTCGGGGCGGTCGGCGCGCAGCCGGCGGCGCAGGGCGGCCAGCGCGGTGGCGTCCTTGCGCGGGTTCGGGCGGGCCGGGATCTCCACCGGCGAGAACCCGGCCCCGGCCGAGCGGAAGTCGAACAGCTCCTCGGTGGCGGCCGGACCGTGGACGTCGACCCGGTGCCCGGACGCGACCAGGTGCCCGGCCAGCGACCGCACGTGCCGCCCGACTCCACCCGTACTCGACGCGAGCACCAGCGCTACCCGGGGCCGTCCGCTGCTCACGCCTTCTCTCCTTCATCGACGATGGGGTCCAGCATGCCTGGTCGGTCCGACACGACGCGCCGGGGTCGGCGCAGTGGGACGCCCGTCTCGGCCCCGACCAGCCGTCCGACCGGGCGCAACACGGCCAGGAAAAGTCCGACGACGGCGATCGCGGTCACCCCGCCGGCGCCGAGCGCGGCGAGCACACCGTCCCCGGGCAGCACCGAGGCCACCCCGGCCCCGGCGGCCGCGGCGATTCCGGTCGCCGGGGCGAGCGCGGTGAACAGCCGGCCGAGGCCCCGGAACGCCCCGGTGCCCGCGGTCCGCGCGGTGAGCACGAGCAGCGCGGCACCGAGCACGGTCATGCCGATCGTGTTGCCCGCGGCGAGCGCGGCCACCCGGTGCTCGGCCGGGAGCGTGACCGCGAGCACGACGTCCGCGACCGCGGTGACCGCCCAGCCGCCGAGCACCGCGGCCGCGACCGGTCCCGGCCGCCCGGCCGCGTAGAGCGCCCGGGACAGCAGCGCGAACAGGCCGTAACCGAGCAGCCCCGGCGCGAAGAACACGATCCCGGTCGTCACCGCCGACCGGGCGGCGTCGCCGTTCGCGGCGGTGACGATCGCGGCGATCGGGCCGGCCCCGGCGATCAGCGCCGCGGTGGCCAGCGCGCAGAGCACCAGCGTGCCGTGGAGCGTCGTCCGCAGCGTGTCGCGGTAACCGTCGCGGTCGGACCCCTCCCAGGCCGACGCCAGCCGCGGGTACGCCGAGGTCGCCAGCGGCACCGCGAACACCGCCCAGGGCAGCAGGAACACCGTCTGCGCCAGGGTGAACACGACGAGCGAGCCGACCGGCGCCGACCAGCTCTCCTGGGTCAGCACGAGCGCGACCAGCAGGGCCACCTGCTGCCCGAGCACCGTGGCCACGCCGCTGCCCACCATCCGCCGCGCCTGGCCGACGACGCCGGGCGGGAACCGCAGCGTGGGGCGGATCCGCACGCCGGTGCCCCGCAGCGGCACCAGCAGGCTGAGCGAGAGCACGACGACGCCGAGCGTGGTGCCGACCGCGAGCACGAGCTGTCCGGCCGGCCCGACGTCGGACACGCTGTCGGCGCCGCCCTCCGTCCACCCGTACACCAGGTACGCGCCGATCACGGTCACGCTGGACAGCAGCGGCGCCAGCGCCGGACCGGCGAACCGGCGGTGCGCCTGCAGGACACCGGTGAGCACCACGCCGACGCCGTAGAGCACCAGCTGCGGCGCGAAGACCCGCAGCAGCAGCCGGCCGAACGCACCGTCGGCGGCGCTCGCGTCGGGGCCGAGCAACCCGGCGACGATCGGCCCGGCCGCGAGCGCGACCACCACCGCCAGCGGCACGAGCAGCAGGATCACCCAGGTGAGCAGCGCCGAGGTGATCCGGTCGACGGTGGCCCGGTCCCCCCGGTCGGCGGCGCCGGCCAGCAGCGGCACGACCACGGCGGCGAGCGCACCGCCGGCGACGATCTCGAAGACGATGTTCGGGATCGTGTTGACGGCCTGGTAGATGTTGCCGATCGAGGTGACGCCGACCGCACCGGCGAACACGAAGATCCGGCCGAAGCCGACGACCCGGGCGACGACCGTGAGCCCGGCGATCAGCCCGGCCGCGCCCAGCAGCGTCCGGGTGCGGCGCGCCCGGGGCGGCGGCGACCCGGTGTCGTCCGGGGCCGCCGCGGTGTCGGGCACGCTCACCGCTCTCCGGCGGCGTGCCCCGGCTCCCCCGTCCGGGGTGACGTTGGCGCCGCCGTGACCTCGGCCGCCGGTTCCCCAGCGGTTGGCACTCCGGCGGCAGGTTCCGGGTGGGGGGCCCGGCGCCCCCACTGATCGACCGCGTCGAGCACCGGGGTGCGCGCGATCACCGCGGTGAAACTGACCTTCTCGCTGGCGGCCATCAGCCCGATCAGCCCGGCGGCGGTCAGCGCCCGCCCGGCGCGCCCGAGCCGGGCCGCCGCGGCCACACCCAGCAACGCCCCGACGGCGTTCGCCCCGGCGTCGCCGAGCATGCTGCGCTCGCCCAGGTCGTCGGGGAGCGCGGTGAGGGCGGCCCCGGTGACCGCCGACGCGACGGTGGCCGAGCCGTTCCGCTCGCCGGCCAGCAGCGGCCCGGCGGCCAGCAGGCCCACCTTCAACGCCCGTCCCGGGCGCAGGTCGAACAGGTTGACGACGTTGGCCGCGCCCGCGACGACGGTGGCGGCCAGCGCGGTGTCGACCGCCGCGCCGAGCGGGGAGCGCGACCGGGGCAGCAGGGCGCCCGCGACGAGCGCGCTCGCGCCGACCCCGGCCACCTTCACCGCGCCCGCGCTCACCCGGCCCGCCCGGAGCGCGTTCAGGTGCCCGCGGAAGCCCTTGTCCGCGCGCTGGTCCGGCCGGGCGCCCACGACGTCGTCGTACGCGCCCACCGCGGCCGCGCCCAGGCCCGCCACGCCGGCCGCGGCCGCTACCCGGGGTGCGACCCCCGCGGTGGCGATCACGGCCGCGAGCGTGGCGCCCAGCGCCGTCGTCGGGCCTTCGGCGAGCGTCACCGGCTCGCCGCGGTGGTTCGTCCGCGCCAACGCCTCGGTGATCGACGCGGGGAGCCGCGCCGCCGCGCGCCGGAACGCGAACGTCGTCGCGGCCGCCAGTGTCGCGGTGCCGAACCTCCGTGCGGGGGGCACGCCGTCCTCCTCGTCGGGCAACTGCCGGGGAATCAGCTGCGTAGCGTCGGGATCCGCGCGCTCGCGCCGCTGCCGGTGCCGTAGTGCCCGACGCGACCGGCGAACTGCTCGGCCAGCGCCATGGCGGTGGCGACCTGCCCCTCCGCGAGCGAGACCCCGTCCACGGTCGAGATCGCCTTGGCCAGGGTACCGTCGTCGCGAACCGCGGCCACCGGGTTGCCCGCCCCCGCCGCCGTCGACCCGGCCAGTACCATCTGCCCGGCCACCGTGTCGAACTGCTTCACGATCTCGACGAACGCCTTGTTGCGGTCGGTCGCGCCGGTGCCGGTCTCCGGGGAGCCGGTGATCATCACGACGGCCGTCGCCGGGGTCGCGGTGACCTCACCGTCCATGTCGAGCACGCCCAGGCTCTCGTAGGCCTGCAGGATCTTCGTCCGGTTCGCCGGCGTGATCTTCGCCGGATCGGCCAGCAGGACGGTCGCCAGCAGCGCCGACGACGTCTCGACCCCGACACCGTTGTTGGGCAGCGTCGTCACGCTGGCCGGGGTGACGCGCGCGGCCAGGTCCTGCAGCGCGTCGTCCTTGTTGGGGTCGGTGAAGTCCTTGCGCATCCGCACCTGGCCGGTGATCTTCGCGCCGGCCGTCGTGAGCATCTTCACGACCTGGTCGCGGTCGTCGTTGTCGGCCGTCGGGCCGCTGACCAGCAGCACGGTGCGGCCGGTGAGCGTGCCGGCCAGCAGGCCCGGCGCGACCTGGCGCACGAACTCGTCCTGCGACGCGGCTCTGGTCTGGAGCTCCTCCACCTGGTCACGCAGCTGGCCGTTGCTGTTCCGGAGCCCGCTGACCTGCTCGTTGAGCTGGTTCTGCACGGTGCCGTTGAGGGCGGCCGTACCGAGCACCAGGCCCACGGCGAGCGCGAGGAAGACCGCGGTCAACGAGACCACGTGGTACCGGAAGTTGATCACGAGAACAGCCTCTGCAGCTGGAAGACCAGGTTGTCCCACTGCTCGGCGAGCAGTTGCAGTGAGGTGCGGCCGACGGTGGAGATCGCCAGCGCGGCCGCCATCGCGCACAGCCCGGAGGCGATCAGGACGAACAGCGACATCGACGACATCCGTTGCCGGTAGAGGCGGCTCACCCCCTTGGCGTCGACCAGTTTGCCGCCCACCCGCAAGCGGGTGAGGAACGTCGAGGCCATGCCGGCCCGTCCCTTGTCGAGGAACTCGACCAGCGTGGCGTGCGTGCCCACCGCGACGATGAGCGTCGCGCCCCGCTCGTCGGCCAGCAGCATCGCGATGTCCTCGCTGGTGGCCGCGGCCGGGAACACCACGGCACGGACGCCGAGCCGGTCGACGCGGGCCAGGCCGGGCGCGCGCCCGTCGGGGTAGGCGTGCACGACGACCTCCGCGCCGCAGCGCAGCACGTCGTCGGAGACCGAATCCATGTCACCGACGATGAGGTCGGGCGTGTACCCGGCCTCCACCAGCGCGTCGGCGCCGCCGTCGACGCCGATCAGCACCGGGCGGAACTCGCGGATGTACGAGCCCAGCACCTCGAGGTCTTCGCGGTAGTCGTACCCGCGCACCACGATCAGGCAGTGCCGGCCGTCGATCTGGGTGCGGATCTCCGGCACGCCGACGCCGTCGAGCAGGAGCTCGCGCTCCCGCTTCATGTACTCCATCGTGTTCGCCGCGAACGCCTCCAGCTGCACCGACAGCCCGGCTTTCGCCTCGGTCATCGCGGCGGCGACGGTCTCGGTGTCCTGACGCTGCCCGGTCGCGACGATCTCGTCGCCGAGGTAGACGTTCGCACCGTCGACGCGGACGCGCTGGCCCTCGCGCACCCGGTCGAAGATCTCCTGGCCGACCGCGTCGACGAGCGTGATGCCCGCGGCGACGATGACCTCGGGCCCCAGGTTGGGGTAGCGGCCGGAGATGCTCGGGGACGCGTTGATCACCGCCGAGACGCCGGACGCGACGAGCGCGTCACCGGCGACCCGGTCGATGTCGACGTGGTCGATGATCGCGACGTCACCCGGCTTGAGCCGCTGAGTGAGCCGCTTGGTGCGGCGGTCGAGTCGCGCCGGCCCTGCCGTGGCGGAGTCACCATCGGCAGCGCGGGGGCGTCGGAGAGTCGGGAGGCGCATCCCCTGCATCCTCTCACCGCGCGCCTACCTGATTGGCAGCGACGCGCCCTGCTGGCACGAACCACCACAAAGGGCGTTAAAAGTCGTCGAGCATCCACGGTGCGGGGCCGGCGAACAGCGCCGCCAGCCGCGCCAGCGAGGCCTCGTCGCCGTCGGCCAGGTTCGCCGACCGCAACGCGGCGGCCCCGGCGTACCCGGTGAACACCGCGGCCAGGCCACGCGGCCCGAGCTTCACCGCGCCGGTGCCGCCGGGCGTCAGCGTGCCGCGCCCCGCGGCGACCGACAGCGTCCACCGCCCGTCGTTCCACGGCGCCTGCGGATCGGTGATCTCCAGGTCGACGTCGCCGCCCAGCGGGCCGAAGCCCCGGCCGGCCACCGCGCCGGCCACGTCGACCAGGCGGAGCATCCAGGGCTCGTGCCAGGTGAACCGGCCCCGCGGCAGCCCGATCCCGCCGATCACCGGATCGGCCAGCCGCACCCGCGTGGTGCGGATCGACGTGTGCCACGAGCCCGCCGCGGCGAGCAGCGCGTCGCGGACGTCCTGCCGGTCGGCGATCAGGTCGTGCACCTCGAGGCGCGGTGCGGCGTCGGGGATCTCCTCCCGGCTCCAGCTCACGTACCCCGCGTCGGTGCCCTCGACCGACGCGATCACCACGCCGTCGGGTTCGGCGAGCTTCGCCGGGGCGAACAGCGGACCGGTGCGGGTGAGCGGGCCCACGGCGCCGCGCGCGGCCGCGGTGTAGAGCGCGTGGACGGCCGCCAGGTCGGCGTCGGAGGGCTGGGCGCGGTCGAGCGCGCGCAGTGCGACGTCGGCCGTGGGCTTCACGCCGGCCGGGCCGGCCGCCCCCGCGGTCGCCAGCAGCGCGGCCGGTAGCTCGATGACCGCGAGCTGACCGGCGACCTCCCACCCGAACGACCGGTACGCGGGCGGGATCGACGGGTAGAGCGTGCTCACCGGCTGCCCGTCGCCGTGCATCTGCTCGATCGCCCTGGTCAGCAACCCGCGGGCCACCCCGCGCCGGCGTGCGTGCGCCGCGACCGCCACCGCCGAGATGCCGCCCATCGGCAACTCGCGCCCGGCGAACCACTGCCCGTACGGCCGGATCGACGTGACGCCCAGCAGGTCGCGCCCGTCGACGGCGGCGAACACCACGTCACGCGCGGTGCTCTCGCGGTACTTGTCGGCCCGGTCGGGGCCGCCGAACGCGTTACGCAGCAGGTGCGCGCCGGCCGTGGTGAGCGCCTCGTCGTCAGGCGTCAACCGAACGATCTCCGTCATGCGGCGGCGTCCTTCTCGGCCTTCGCGACGGCGAGGAGCTCCTCGGCGTGCGCGGTCGCGAGATCGCTGTCGTCCAGACCGGCCAGCATCCGGGCCAGTTCCCGGGGCCGCTCGTCGGCCGTCAGCGACTGCAGACCGCTGGTCGTGACCGACCCGTCGGAGTCCTTCACGACGACCACGTGGTGATCGGCGAACGCGGCGACCTGCGGCAGGTGGGTGACGACGAGCACCTGGTGGGTGCGCGCCAGCCGGGCCAGCCGCTTGCCGATCTCCACCGCGGCCCGGCCACCGACACCGGCGTCCACTTCGTCGAACACCATCGTCGGCGGGCCACCGGCCCCGGCGAAGACGACCTCGATCGCGAGCATCACGCGGGACAGCTCACCACCGGAGGCACCCCGGTGCAAAGCCAATTCCGGCGCGCCCGGGTGCGAGGCCAGGCGCAGCTCGACCTCGTCGACACCGTCACCGGTCACCGCGAGCCGCCGACCGTCGATCACGACCGACTGGGCGCCCTCGGCGACCTCCTTCTGGGAGACCGCCGCGATGACCCGCGCGTGCGGCATCGCCAACCCGGTGAGCTCGGCCGTGACCTGCTCACCGAAGCGGGTGGCGGCGGCTTGCCGGGCCCGGCTCAGCGCCGCGGCCGTCGTGGCCAGCTCGGCGGCCAGCTCGTCGCGGCGGGCCCGCAGCGCGTCCAGCGCCTCCTCCGACGTGTCGAGGTCGGCGAGCTTCCCGGCGGCCTGCTCGGCCCAGGCCAGGACGCCGTCGATCGAGTCGGCGTACTTGCGGGTGAGCGCGGCCAGCTGGGCGCGCCGCTCGTGCACCGCCGCCAGCCGCGCCGGGTCGGCGTCCAGGTTCTCGGTGTAGGACGCCAGCTCGGTGCCCAGCTCGCCGCAGAGCGCGGCCAGCTCGTCGGCGCGGCGGGCGGCGTCGGCGAGCACCGCGTCGTGACCGGCCACAGCGGACAGCGACCGCCGCACGACGCCGAGCAGCGCCGCGACGTCGGCCGACTCCAGGTCGGCGGTGGGGTCGCCGGCCAGCGCCTGGTGCGCGGTGTAGGCCGCGATGCGCAGCTCCTCGGCGTGCTCGAGGCGCCGCGACTCGGCCTTCAGCTCCTCGTCCTCGCCCGGCAGCGGGTTGACCGCCTCGATCTCCGACAGGCCGAACCGCAGCGCGTCGGCCTCCTGCGCGCGCTCGTGGGCCCGGGTGGTGCGGTCGGCCAGCTCGGTGACGGCCTGCCGCCACGCCTGGTGCTGCTGCTTACAGGTCTCCCGGAGGTGCGCGACCTCCTCGCCCGCGTACCGGTCGAGCGCGCCGCGCTGCTCGGCCGCCGAGAGCAGCCGCAGCTGATCGGACTGACCGTGCACCGCGAGCATCTGCTCGGCCAGTTCGCCGAGCAGGCTCACCGGAACCGTGCGGCCACCGACGTGGGCCCGCGACCGCCCCTCCGCGGCGACACTGCGCGCGAGCAGCAGCGTGCCGTCCTCGTCGGGCGCGGCGCCGGCCTCGGCCACCCGGTCCAGCACGAGTTTCTGCGCCGGGTCGTCGGGCTCGAACCGCAGCCGGCCCTCCACCAGCGCCCGGCCGGTGCCGCGACGCACCCGCCCGGCGTCGGCCCGGCCGCCGAACAGCAGGCCGAGACCGGCCACGACCATCGTCTTGCCGGCACCGGTCTCCCCGGTGACGACGGTGAATCCGTCCACGAGCTCCAGCGTCGCGTCTTCGATGACGCCCAGTCCGGTGATTCGGATTTCCTCCAGCACGCCGCTGAGGCTACCCAGCCCCACCGACAGCCCGCTCGTTGCGGGCCGCCTCCGCGTCGCCGCGCCACCCCTGGACCGGCAGTCCGAATTTCGCCACGAGACGATCGGTGAACGGCCGCGGGCTCATCCGCACCACGCGGACCGGGTCGCTCCCCCGGCGGATCACCGCCCGGCTGCCCGGCGGCATCGCCACCACCCGCTGCCCGTCGCACGAGACCACCGCCGGCACGCCCTCGGCCAGTACCTCGATCATGATCGTCGAGGTCGGAGCGGTGACGAGTGGGCGGGCGAAGAGCGCGTGGGCGCTGATCGGCACGACCAGCATCGCCTCCACGTCCGGCCACACCACCGGGCCACCGGCGGAGAACGCGTAGGCCGTGGAGCCGGTCGGCGTCGCGCAGACCACGCCGTCGCACCCCCACCGCGACAACGGCCGCCCGTCGATCGACACCATCACTTCGAGCATCCGCTCGCGCATGGCTTTCTCCACCGACGCCTCGTTGAGCGCCCAGCCGTGCGCGGTGGTGCCGTCCGGTCGGCCGACGGTCAGCTCCAGCGTCATCCGCTCGTCGACGACGTAGTCACCCTCGACGACCCGCCGCACGGTCTCGTCGAGGTGCTCGGCCTCGGTCTCGGCCAGGAACCCGACCCGGCCCAGGTTGACGCCCAGCAGCGCGGCGCCGGACGGGCGGGCGAGCGCGGCGCCACGCAGCACGGTGCCGTCACCGCCGAGCGCGAACACGATCTCCGCGCCCACCGCGGCCTTCTCGTCCGGCCGGACGACCTGGGCGTCGATGTTCAGGTCGGGCGCCTCGTCGGTGAGCACCCGCAGGCCGAACCCGGCGGCGGAGAGCTGTGCCGCCACTCTGCGGGCGTGCACGACGTTGAGCGCTCGGCCGGCGTGGGTGACGATCAGTGCCTGCCGACTCATCTCAGCTAGCTCTCCCTGGCTCTGGTGCTTGTTCGACCGCTGTCCTGACCGCCTCGGGGTCGACCGCCGGAGCGTCCCGCCGCAGCCAGAGGAAAAACTCGACGTTCCCGGACGGCCCGGGAAGGGGGCTGGCCACTACCCCGGCCACTCCCAGGCCCATCGTCGCAGCCTGGTTCGCGACCCCGAGCACCGCCTCGACACGCAGGTTCTTGTCCCGGACCACGCCCCCCGCGCCCAGCCGGTCCTTGCCCACCTCGAACTGTGGTTTCACCATCGGCAACAGGTCGCCGTCGGGGGCGGTGCAGCTCGCGAGCGCCGGGAGCACCAGGCCGAGCGAGATGAAGCTCAGGTCCGCCACCGTGACGTCGCACGGACCACCGATGGTGTCCGGGTCGAGCGTCCGGACGTTCGTCCGGTCGATCACCGTCACGCGGTCGTCGGTCTGCAGAGACCACGCCAACTGCCCGTAACCCACATCCACGGCGACGACGTGCGCCGCGTCCGCGCGCAGCAGCACATCGGTGAACCCGCCGGTGGAGGCGCCGGCGTCGAGGCAGCGCCGGCCCTTGATCCCGACGTGGAACGCCTCGAGCGCGCCCGCCAGCTTGTGGCCGCCGCGGGACACGTACTTCGGGCCGGTGTCCTCGGTCACGGTCACCGCGGACGCCGGGTCGACGGCGGTCGCCGCTTTGGCCGCGACCCGCCCGTCGACCTTCACCGCACCGGCCGCGATGAGGTTCGCGGCGTCCTCGCGGGAACGCGCGAGCCCCCGGCGGACGAGTTCGGCGTCCAGACGTGTACGGCGGGCCACTCAGCTCCCGTCGACCGCGGCGAGCGTGTCCTGCAACGTCCGGTGCACGGCCTCGAACGCGGCGACGTGCTCGGCCACCGGACGCTCGTCGAGGTCGTCGAGCCCGGTGAGGACCGCCGCCACCTGGGCTTCCGCCGCCTCGGTGTCGACCGGGGCGGCGTCGCTCGGCGGAGCGGGTTTCGGGGTGGGCGGACCGGGCTTCGGCGCGGAGGCGCCGAAGCCGCGGTGGTCCGGTTCGGACGTCACGAGTCCGCGGAGCCGCCGGCCGGCGCGGCGTCGTCGGAGGGGCCGGTGTTGTTCGCGGGCGCGTTGTTCGTCGGGGCGTTGTTGGCGGCCGTGGTGCTCGGCGTGGTCTTCGCCGGGGTGGACTTCGCGGCGGTGGACTTCGCGGCGGTGGACTTCGCGGCGGTGCCGTTCGGGGTCGTCTTAGCCGGGGTGGTCTTCGCCGGGGTGGACTTCGCCGCGGTGGTCTTGGCGGGGGTCGTCTTCGCCGCGGTGGCCTTGGCGGCCGTCGACTTGGCGGCCGTGGTCTTCGCCGGGGTGGTCTTCGCGGCCGTCGACTTCGCGCCCGCGGCCTTGGCGGCCTTCGTCGCCGGGGCCGTCTTGGCCGAGGTGGTGATGGCCGGCGGGATCGTGGCCGGGGTCGCTTCCACCGAGCCGGTGCCGGTCGCGGCGGAGTCCGCCGGTGCCGACGCGAACGCCGGCTTGGCGGGCGCGGTCTTCGCGGGGGTGGTCTTCGCGGGGGTGGTCTTCGCCGGGGTCGTCTTCGCCGGGGTCGTCTTCGCCGCGGTCGTCTTCGCCGCGGTCGACTTGGCGGGCGTGGTCTTCGCCGCCGTGGTCTTGGCGGGCGCCGACTTCGCCGCCGTCGACTTCGCGGGCGCGGTCTTCGCGGGCGCCGACTTCGCGGGCGCCGACTTGGCCGCCTTGGTCGCCGGTGCCGTCTTGGCCGGGGTGGTCGTGGCCGGCGCCGTCGTCGCCGGAGTCACGGCCCCCGCCTCCGCCGGACCGCCCGCCGCGGGCGTGGTCGCCGCCGTGGTCGTCGCCGTGGCCGGCGTCGTGGTCGGCGTCGTGGTCGGCGTCGTGGCCGGAGTCGCCTTCACGGGCGCGGTCTTCGCCGGCGTCGTCTTCGCCGGAGCGGGCGCCGCCTTCGCCGCGGTGGTCTTCGCCGCGGTCGCCTTGGCCGGCGTCTCCTTGGCCGGAGCCTTCACCGGCGCGGCCTTCGCGCTCGTCACCGGCGCCGCCTTGGCCGCACTCTTCGCCGGCGTGGTCTTCGCCGGGGCCGGCGCCGCCTTCACCGCACTGGCCAGCGCGTCACCCTGCGTCCCCGACGTCGACTCCGACGCCGGCGTGGCCTTCGCCGCCGCGGCCTTGGCCACCGACGGCGTCACCGCCGTGGCCGCCCTCGGCACCGGAGCCACCTTCTTCGCCGCCACCTTCTTGGTCGCGACCTTCTTGGCGGCCACCTTGGCCGGCCCCTTCGCGGCCTTTCCACCCGCCGCGGCGTCGGCCAGCGGGTCACCCTGCGGCCCACCGGCCGACGTACCCGCCCCGCCCTGCGCGGCCTTCAGCGCGGCCTCGAGCTCCTTGATGCGCGCGGTCAGCTGGCCGACCTCATCGGCCGTGGCCAAGCCGACGCGGTTCAGCGACTTCTCGATCTCCGCCCGAACCAGGTTCGTCAGCGCCTCGCGGTTCTCGAGGCTGGTCTTGAGAAGGTCCTCGGTGAGCGCCTGAACCTGCTCGACCGTGGCGCCACCGCTCTTGGCGAGCTTCTTCGCGGCTGCCTTGGCCTGCTTCTTCGGCACGTCGGCCAGCCCGGTCGCGAGGGCGAGATACGTCTTGAGTGCTTCCTGCATGGGGTAGACACCTTCCGCTGCGCCGCGTTGGCCCACGCGGCCGAGTCACCTCACGCTACCCGTTGGTCCCAGTTCCCAGCACACCGCCGGTGACGACGGCCCGGTGGCAGCACACAGATTCGCACGTCGAAGCGGTGCTGATCGCCCACATCGGCCGGACACGCCGACGGCCCGTCTCCGCCGCCCGGACACGCAGCGCGACCGACGGCGCCGGCCTGGATCACCCGAGGTACCGTCCGACCCGGGTGGACAGCCCGAACCGATCAAGCGGAAGGAACCCATGGCGACGCTGGAGGAGTGCCGCAAAGCGCTGCAGGACGTGGCCGACCGGATCGCCTCGGGCGACACCGGCGACCGTCGGCCGCCGAAACTCGACCGCTCGCTGGCGTGCCGGATCACCGACCTCGGCACCGGGTTCCACGGTCGCCTCGCCGGTGGCACGATCCAGAACCTCGCCGACGGCGACGACCCCAAGGCGCAGATCGCGTTGACCCTCTCCAGCGACGACCTGGTCGCGCTCAGCCGGGGCGAGCTCGATTTCGCGAAGGCCTGGGTCAGCGGCCGGATCAAGGTCCAGGCCGGCATCAAGGACATGCTCCAGGTCCGCAAACTGCTCTAGCCCTCCGACGACGTCGAGCCGGGCAGATGCCCGGCTCGACTGTCGTTCGCGTGGTCAGAGGCCGAGCGAGTCCAGCGCCTCGCGCGCCGCCGCTCCGTCCGCGCGCACCGCGGACGGCCCCGCCCAGGAGTCGTCGTCCGCTCCCGGCAGCGCCCACGCGGCCGCGGCCAGCGCCCGGAGCGCGTCCAGCGACGAGCCGGCGCCCGCGAGCACCAGGCCGGAGCCGTCGGCCGTGACGTCCCATCCGGTCGGCACCGCGGGATGCGGCTCGGTGAGCCCGCTGAGCAGGTCGGCGGCCACGTACGTCGGCCGCTCCCCGGGCCCGGCGGCGAGCAGGTCGGACGCGTCCGTCACACCGGTCAGGACCAGCAGCGAGTCCGCGCCGCCGTTGACCGCGCCGGCGATGTCGGTGTCGAGCCGGTCCCCCACGACCAGCGGCCGGTCGGCCCCGATCCGTCGCACCGACTCCTGGTGCAACCGCGGATGCGGCTTGCCCACGATCACGTCCGGTTCCCGCCGGAGCGCGGTCGTGAGCACGGCCACCAGCGACCCGTTCCCGGGCAGCGGACCCCGCGTCGACGGGATCGTGTAGTCGCGGTTCGTGGCCACCCAGCGGGCCCCGGCACGCAGCGCCACCGCGGCCTCGGCCAGTTGCTCCCAGCCGACCTCCTTGGCGAACCCCTGCACCACCGCGGCCGGCTTCTCGTCCGCCGAGCGCACCGGTCGCAGGCCGACGTCGGCGACCTCGTCCGCGAGCCCCTGCGCCCCGACGATCAGCACCGACGCACCGGCCGGCAACTCCTCGGCCAGCAGCGCCGCCGACGCCTGCGCCGCGGTCACCACCTCGTCCTCGGACGCCTTCACGCCGACCCGCCCCAGCAACGCGACCACGGTCGGCGCCCGGCGCGACGCGTTGTTCGTCACGAACCCGATGCGCATCCCCGCTGCCCGCGCCGCCGCGACTCCCTCCGGCGCCTGCGGGATCGGGTCTTCCTGCAGGTAGAGCACGCCGTCCAGATCGAACAGCGCCGCGTCGTAGAGCGCGCTCAGCGGCTGGTCGGTGCCCCGCAGCCCGCTCACCGCACCTCCCCGTTCGGCGCGTCCCCGTCGGTCGCGTCCCCGTCGGTCGCGTTCCCGTCCGGCGCATCGCTCGTCGGGGCGTCGGTCTTCGGCGCGTCGTCGTCCGGTGCCCCGTCGCTGCGCTCGATGCCGCGCAGCAGTTCCTCGATCTCGGCCGGCACGTTCACCGTCGACCCGCGCGTGGGCCGCCGCTCCTCGACCGGTGCGCCAGCGGTCGCCGGTCCCCCGACCGGGTCCACGAAGTTCTGCGCCCGCGCGTTGCGCAACGCGGTGGCGTAGTGGTGGTCGTGCGGCTTCATCGCGACCGCCAGCGACAGGTGCTCCACGGCCACCTTGGGGTCGCCGGTGCGCAGCGCCGCCAGCCCCAACCCGAACTGCGCGTAGTCGTCCGACGGGTGGTCGGCCACGATCTGCGCGAACAGTTCGCGGGCCTCCTCGTACTGCTCGGAGTCGAACAGGGCCCGCGCCAGCGACTCGCGCGCCGACCGCGATCCCGGGTCCGCGGCGAGTGCCCGCTGCAACAACTGGGCGGCCGCCGCGGCGTTGCCCTGGCGCAGCAACTCCTCCCCCCGACGGAACCAGTCGTAGGCCTCCCCGGTCGGCGAGCCCGGCTCCGGCGTCTCAGTCATGCGTCAGCCTCCGAAGTACGCGTCGTGTGCAACGCCGGCGTTCCGCCGGCGGCGGGCTACCCCGCGGTACGTCCCCCGCCGTCGTGGTCCTCTTCGTTCTCCCCCGACGCCACGCGGCGAACCACCGCAGGTTGCGAAGATTCCGCCGGCGCCGTCCCGGCGGACCCGGTCGGGCCACGGCTGCCCGCACCGTGCGGATCGGCCTCGGACCCGGCCGTACCCGCCTCCGGCGCGGCGGCGTCGTCCCGCTCGTTCAGGGCGTCACCGTGCTCCGCCCCGTCACGAGCCGCGATCTGCTCATCGGTGGGGCGGTCGGCCACGTCCTCGTCGTCGTCCCAGTCGTCCTCTTCGCCGACATCGTCGCTGGCGTCGTCACTCGCGTCGTCGCTGATGTCGCGGTCGTGCGCGTCGGCGTCCTCGTCGTGGGCGTCCTCGTCGTGGGCGTCCTCGTCGAGGGAGTCGGTGGCGTCGTCGGAGTTCTCGGAGTCGTCGTCCTCGTCGAACGGTTCGACCGCGTCACGTACGTCGTCGGCGTCGTTCTCGGTGCCCTCTTCGGTGAAGAGGAACCCGTCGAGGTCGAGCACGCGCTCGTCGGCGTCGGTGACACCCTCGGGGTCCACGTCGGCGGCCTGCACGAACCATTCCCGCGCCACGTCGGCCCGCCCATCGGCGAGCAACAGCTCGGCGTACGCGTACCGCAGTCGCGCGAGCCAGTCCGACGCCCGCTGCGCACGCAACTCGGGCACGTCGAGCGTCGCCAGCGCACCCTCGAGGTCACCCAGGTCCTGCCGCGCCCCGGCCGCCACGATCATCAGCTCGACCCGCGTCTCGGTGTCCAGCCGCGCCGCCTCCGGACTGGCCGCGAGCTCGATCGCCTTCTCCGGCCGTCCGAGCGCCCGCTCCGAGTCCGCGATCACCGCGAGGTGCGCGTCCGAGCCGGTGAAGCGCCGCCACGCACGCAGCTCGGAGATCGCCAGCTTCCATTCCCCGCTGTGGTAGGCCGCGATCCCCACGGCTTCCCGCACGGACGCGATCCGCGCCGCCTGCTGACGGGCCGCCTGAGCGTGCTCCAGCGCCAGGGCCGGGTCGGTGTCGAGGAACCGCCCGGCGGCCACGAGGTGGCGCGCCACGGTGTCCGCGGCGCCCTTGGGCAGCGCACGCAACTCCGCGCGGACCTCGCGGTCCAGGTCACGCACCTCGATGTCCGCGGGAATGTCCGGACCCGGCGGGCGCACCCGCCCCGTGGCCCCGACCACGATCGGCCCGCTCGACCCCGGCCGCGTCGAGCGAGGCGCCCCGCCCCGCCCATCCGGCCGCCCGGAACGACCAGGCCGCCCGGAACGCTCCCGGTCCCCGTAGGAACCCCGGTCGTCCCGCGCCGGCCGATCCCCGTAGGAACCCCGATCACCGCGCGAGCCCCGGTCGTACGACCCTCGATCTCGCTGCGAGCTGGTGCCGTCGTAGCCGCCCCGGCCACCACGGTCCCCGCCCGAACGGTCTCCCCCAGCACGGTCCCCGTACGGCGCACGATCTCCACGCGCCGCCCGATCACCGTAAGCCGGCCGATCTCCACGCCCCGCCCGATCACCGTAGGCGGGCCGGTCACCACGCGTCGGCCGATCGCCGTAAGCGGGCCGGTCACCACGCGGCGGGCGATCACCGAAGGAACGCTCACCTCCACCGGGCCGGTCACCACGTGAGGCCCGATCCCCGAACGAACGATCCCCCGAGGGACGGCCACCGCGGGGCCGGTCACCTCCACGCTGCTCGCCGTACGACCGATCGCCGCGAGCAGGCCGCCCGTCACCACGGTCCGAACCACCCGAGCGGGCCCCATCGGAACCCCGGTCGCCGTAGGAGGGGCGCTCGCTGCGGGACGAGCGGTCCCCGGAAGACGACTGGCCATCCCGGTTCGGCCGGTCACCGAACGAACGCCGGTCCCCGTCCCCGCGAGAGGGCCGGTCGCCGTACGAGCTACGCGCACCATCCCCACGAGCGGAGCGGTCACCGTAAGACCCACGGTCACCCTCTCCGCGGGACGAGCGGTCACCGTACGAGCCGCGGCCACCGTCGCCGCGGGACGAACCCTCGCCGTAGGAGCCACGGCCGCCGGAGGAGCCCCGGTCCCCGTCGCCCCGGAAGGGCCGGTCGCCGTAACCGCGGCCGCGAGAGTCCCGGTCACCGGAGGAACCCCGGGCACCATCTCCGCGAGAAGCACCGCCATACGCGCGGGTGCCGTCGCTGCGAGAGGGCCGGTCGCCGGAAGAGCCCCGAGTGTTGTCACGGGACGAGCGGTCGCCGTACGAACCGCGATCCCCCGGGCCGCGCGAAGGCCCGTCACCGTACGAGCCACGCGAGCGGTCACCACTCGAGGAGCGGTCGCCATAGCTCCGCGAACGGTCCCCGGAGGAGCCGCGGTCACCCGAGGAGCCACGGTCACCGTAGGAGCCGCGATCGCCACGGGAACCGCGGTCGCTGTAGGAGTTGCGGTCGGTGTACGAGCTGCGATCGCCGCGCGAATTGCGTTCGCCCCCGGAGCTGCGTTCGCCGTGCGAGTTGCGGTCGCCGTACGAATTGCGGTCGCCGTGCGACTTGCGGTCGCCGTACGAACTGCGGTCGCCGCGCGAAGTGCGGTCGCCGCCAGAGCTGCGGTCGCCGTGCGAGTCGCGGGAGCCCCGCTCGGGGGACGAGTTGCGGTCGCGGTAGGAGTTGCGGTCGCCGGCGGAGCCGCGGGTGTTCTCGGAGCGGGGGCCGCGGTCGTCGCCGTCGCGGAAGGGGCGGCGCTCGCTGCCGCCGCGCGTTCCGTCGTGGGGGCGGGCACCACGGGTGAAGCTGGCCCCCTGGGGGCGAGGAGACCTCGCCCCGCCACCGCTGCTGTGACCACCGGGCCGACCACCACGAGCCGGCCGGCCTTCGCCGCCGGAGTTGCCGTCGCGCCGGAAGCCGCCCCGGTCACCTCGGGCGTCCCCGGAACGCGGACCGGAGCGCCGTTCGCCGCGTGGCGCGCCATCACGTGCGCCCGCGCGATCACCGCGCCGGTCGTCCCCGCGCGCGTCCCCGCGTCCGTACCTACCTGCGTCGGCCACTCCGCACCTCCGGTCAACAACGTACTGGGCATGGCCGACAGACCGACACGGGCCCACATAGCAGTAACGCCGTCATCGACCCCGTGACCCCGAAGAAACCGGGTGATCACCAGGGGCCGATAACGGCGTTACCGACAAGAAAAGTCCGGCGGCGTCCTACTCTCCCACACCATCACCAGTGCAGTACCATCGGCGCTGAGG
>NZ_BAAAGX010000035.1:98568-120157 GCF_039524755.1 Cryptosporangium japonicum | reverse complement strand
CGCCGGCCTCGCTGGTGTCGCCCGCCGGGTCGGCCGCCGTCGCCGCCCCGGCCGCGGGGTTCGCGTCCGCAGCCGAGGCAAGGGTGAGCTCCGCGGCGGCGGTGCGGAGCAGGCCGAGGTAGTCGGTGTCGAGGAAGCCGTCGTCGACCACCAGCGCGACCGCGCGCGAGCGCTGCAGGATCCGCGCCGCCTCGTGGCCCCGGAACCGCGTGTTCAGCGGCACCACCGCCACCCCGACGTACTCCGCGCCGAGCAGCGCGACCACGAACTCGGCCCGGTTGCGTGCCCACACCGCGATCCGGTCGCCGGGCCGCACGCCGGCCGCGAGATACGCTCGCCCGGCGGTGCGCACCCGCTCGTGCAGCTCGGCGTAACTCACCCGGGCCGCCCCGTCGGCGATCGCGGTGGCGGGCCCGAACCGGGCCGCCGCCTCCCGCACCAGCTCCGGCACCGTGTCGACGGTCAGCATCGCGCCTCCCTGAGCAAATGCTTGTTCGGTAAGCTCGTCCCATGGCCACCACGGAGTCCGTCCCGCGCTCGAAGCGGCGTGCCACCTCGGGCAAGACCCAGGGCCGCCGCGCCGAGCTGCTGGCGATCGCGGCCGAGCTGTTCGCCACCAAGGGCTACACCCAGACCACCGTGCGGGACATCGGGGACGCGGCCGGAATCCTCTCCGGCAGCCTGTACCACCACTTCGACTCCAAAGAAGCGATGCTGGACGAGATCCTGCGTGACTTCATGGGCGGCCTGCACGCGTCGTTCGCGGAGATCGTCGCCGGCCGCGACACGCCGCGCGAGGTCCTCGAAGGACTGATCCGGTCGTCGTTCGCGACGATCCACCGCAGCCCGCACGCGGTCGCGCTCTACCAGAACGAGGCCGCCCTGCTCGCGCACCTGCCCGACTTCTCCTACGTGGCGACGATCAGCTCGGACATCACCGCCCAGTGGTTGGACGTGCTCGACGCCGGGGTCGCCTCCGGTGATTTCCGCGACGACCTCGACGCCCGCGTCACGTACCGGTTCATCCGCGACAGTGTGTGGGGCACGGTCGGCTGGTACAAGCCGCACGGCGAACTCGCGCACGAGTCGGTCGCCGACCAGTTCCTCTCGATGCTCTACGGCGGCCTGCTGCCGCGGTAGCGCGTCATCCCGGCACCTCCCGGTCGCGGGCGCCACCGGGGTCGAGCACCTCGCGGATGAGGCGCAGCTCCTCGTCGGTGGGTGGGCGGGTGATGCCGTCGACCGGGCCGGCCAGCGGGAAGCCGGTGGCGGCACGCACCTCGTCGACCGACACCCCGGGGTGCAGCGTGCGGATCTCCAGCCGGCCCTCGGCGTCGTAGGAGAGCACGGCCAGGTCGGTGACGACGACGCCGAGGTCGTGGAAGCGCAGCGACGGGTCGGGGTGCGCCCGGGCCCGGTCGTACCCGACGCCGCACACGACGTCGACCGCCTCGACGAAGATCCGCGTCGAGTGCCGGGCCACCCAGTAGTCGGTGCGGTGGTTGACCGTGTTGCCCGGCGCGCCCCGGGCCCCGATCAGCTGGCGTTTCGGGCGGTCCCAGTCGCCAATCCGGGAGATGTTCTGGTTGCCGTAGCGGTCGATCTGGCTCGCGCCCATCATGCTGTGCCGCCGCCCCGCGTTCAGCACGTCGAACACCCGGGAGAACGGCAGCCAGCCTTCCCGGGTGGGCTGTTCGCTCCACGGGTCGCTGAGCAGGAACGCCTCGCCGTCGGTCAGCACCAGGTCGGGCGAGTGGGTCAGGCGGGCGAGCCGCGCGCCGATCGTCGGCACGGTGCCCACCGCGTGCGCGAGCACCTCCCCGGATCCGCGCCACGCGTCCGAACACGCGATCACGCACGTCTCGGCCCGGGTGACGGTGCCGGTGGGGCTCATGCCGGCACCTCCGCCGGGACGCGCGCGGCGTGCAACGAACGCACGGCCTCCTGGTAGTCGGCCTCGTCGCCGCTCAGGAACGTCCCGGTGAACGCCCGCCACGAGTCGGCGTTCGCCGCGGCGTCCACATAGTGTTTCTGGAACACCTCGTCGCGGGGGTAGTCGGGCACGCACGAGGTGAAGTGCGCACCGTTCGGCGCCTCCACCACCGCGTCGACGAACATCCGGCTCAGCAGCAGCGTCTGCGGCGGCGCGGTCGCGGTCAGCTCGGCGGTCGGCACGATCTTCTCGACGCTCAGCACGCACCGGTCCGCGGCGGCGGCCAGGAGATCGTCGAAGTACGGGTCGGGGCCGAGGTACTGGGCGTTGCCGGCGGTGTCGGCGCGGTTGAGGTGCAGCAGCGCGAGGTCGAGGCGGAGGCCGGGTACCGCGACGTACACGTCGTCGTCGTAGGGCGAGGCCACCGTGCGCAGCTCGGGGTTCATCGCCAGCACGTCGCTCGCGAGCCCGGCCCTGGTCGGCAGGAACGACAGGCGGCTCGCGCCCGCGCGCAGGGCGGCCACGAACATGCCCTCGTCGTACTCGGTGACCGGCAGCCCGTGCTGTTCCCTGGCCGCGCGGAAGTGCGGGTCGAGCGCGATGCTGTCGAGCGACACGAACCCGTAGACGACGCGCCGGACCTTGCCGGCGGCGCAGAGCAGGCCCACGTCGGGGCCGCCGAAGCTCACCACGGTGAGGTCCTTCACGTCGGTGCGCAGCAGGGCACGCACCAGCGCCATGGGTTTGCGGCGCGATCCCCAGCCGCCGATCCCGATCGTCATGCCGTCCTCGAGGTGGTTCCCGAGGTCGGCGAGGTGCAGGGTCTTGTCCATGGACTCCCCGTCAGACGTAGGACAGCAGGCGGCGGCGGTGCTCGCGTGAGGTGCCGAACAGCTGCGCGGTGGCGTGGGCGCGTTTGAAGTAGAGGTGGGCGTCGTGTTCCCAGGTGATCGCGATGCCGCCGTGCAGCTGGACGGTCTCGGCGGCGACCTGCTCGTACGCGTCCGAGCACCACGCCTTGGCCAGCGCGGCGCGGTAGGGCAGCTCGGCGGCGTCGGCCCCGGCCGCCGCCCAGGACATCGAGCGGGCGCTCTCGACGGCGACGAAGAGGTCGGCGACCCGGTGCTTGAGGGCCTGGAAGGACCCGAGCGGGCGGCCGAACTGCACCCGGGTGCGCAGGTGCTCGACCGTGCGGCGCAGGCATTCGCCGGCCGCGCCGACCTGCAGCGCGGTGACCGCGACCGCGGCCCGGTCGGCGAGGGCGGCCAGGACCGGCCCGGCGTCGAGCGTGAGCGCGGTGGCCGGTGTGCCGTCGAAGCGCCACGTCGCGAACCGCAGCGTCGGGTCGAGCGCCGGGGTGCGTTGGCGCGCGATCGGGCCGTGCGCCTCGAACAGCCCGGCGCCGTCGCCCGTGTCCGCGACCACCACGGCGACGTCGGCGTCGGCGCCGTCGAGCACCAGCGTCGCGGTCCCGCGCAGCGTCCACCCCGGCCCGTCCCGGTCGGCGCGGACGTCCGACCCGTCGCCGCGCCAGCGTCCCCGGGTGTCGGCCCAGGCCAGCGCGCCGACGGTGGTGCCCGCGGCCAGGCCGGGCAGCAGCCGCGCGCAGGCGTCGTCGTCGCCGGACGCGGCGATCGCCCCGGCGGCGAGGACGGCCGAGCCGAGCAGCGGGGACGGCACGAGTCGCGCGCCGAGGCGCTCGAGCACGACGTGCGTCTCGGCCGGCGAGTAGCCCGCGCCGCCGTGCTCCTCGCCGATCGCGAGGCCGGCCGCGCCGATCTGGTCGCAGAGCGTCCGCCAGAGCGTCTCGTCGTAGCCGCGGGGGGTGTCCAGCACCGCGCGGGGATCGGTGCCGCGTGCGCGCCGGGTGACCAGGTCGTCGACCGCGTCGGCGAGCGCGCGCTGCTCCGCGGAGGGCCCGAACTCCATCGGTCAGCTCCCGGCCGGCCCGTCGAGCACCCGGGCCCGGTGGTGGGCCGGGGTGCCCCAGGCCCCGATCAGCGCGCGGACCCGCAGGATCCAGCGGCTCAGGTCGAGCTCGCGGGTGTAGCCGATCGCGCCGTGCAACTGCAGCGCGGTGCGTGCGGCCCGGTACGCCGCCTGCCCCGCCAGCACCTTGGCCGCCGGGACGTCACGTGTCCCCGCGGCGCCGGAGCCCAGCGCGTGCGCGGCGCCCCGGACCAGCGGGCGGGCGAAGTCCAGGCCCACCCGGACGTCGGCCAGCGCGTGTTTGACCGCCTGGAACTCGCCGATCGGGCGGCCGAACTGGCGGCGCGCGGTGACGTGGCCGACGGTCTCGTCGAGCAGCCGCTGACCGGCCCCGACCAGCCACGCCGCGGCGGCGAGCACGACCTCGTCGAGCACGTGCGCCCCGGCCACGCCGACGACCTCGACCGGGGCCAGCAGCGCCAGCCGCCGCGTCGGGTCGATCGACGTCAGACTCCGCTCGACCCGCGCCGACGCCAGCGTCCGCCCGGTCAGCAGGTACCGGTGGGTCGCCGCGTCGGCGTCCACCGCGAAGGGGGAGTGCGGTGGCGCGGCGACGCTGACCCGCGCCGTGCCCTTGGCCAGTTCGGTGAGCACCGCGGCGTCGATCGGCAGCGCCGGGGCCAGCGCCACCGACTCCAGGTAGGGCCCCGGCACGCCGTGGTAGCCGAGCCGCTCGCACACCACCGCCAGGTCGAGCGGCGTGGACCCGGTGCCGCCGAACTCCTCCGGCACCCGCAGCCCGGGAACGCCCAGCTCCGCCAGCCGGCCCCAGAGCCGCAGCCCGTCGGCGGTCTCGCCGGCGGCCCAGCCCCGGCACGCCCCGGCGACGTCGGCCGGGCCCAGCAGCGCGTCGATCGCCGCGCCGAACGACAGTTGCTCCTCGGTGAGCGCGAACCTCATCCGCGGGCCCTCCGATCGTTCCCCCGGGGCAGCCCGAGCACGCGCTCGGCCACGATCGTGCGCTGGATCTCGTTCGTGCCCGCGTAGATCGGCCCGGCCAGCGCGAACAGGTAGTCGTCGGTCCAGGCGCCGGCGAGTTCCTGCTCGGGGCCGAGCACGTCGAGCGCGGTCTCGTGCAGCGCCACGTCGAGTTCGGACCAGAACAGCTTGTTGACGCTGCCCTCGGCTCCGGCGCCGCCTCTGTCGACGACGTCCCAGGTGTAGAACCGGTAGGCCTGCGCACCGATCCAGGCGTCGGCGACCCGGTCGCGCAGGGCCGGGTCCGCGCCCCGGTCGTGCCAGAGGCCCAGCAGCCGGTCGGCCGCGGCCAGGAACCGGCCGGGCGCACGCAGCGAGAGCCCGCGCTCGTTGCCGGCCGTGCTCATCGCCACCCGCCAGCCGTCGCCGACGCCGCCCAGCACGTCCCGGTCGGGCACGAACACGTCGTCGAGGAAGATCTCGGCGAAGCCGGGGTCGCCGTCGAGCTGCGCGATCGGCCGCACCGTGACCCCGGGGGCGTCCAGCGGGAACAGGAAGTACGTCAGGCCGCTGTGGGCACTGTGTCGCGCGGCCTCGTGATCCGTGCGGAACAGCCCGAACGCGGCGTCGGCGAACGGCGCCCGGGAACTCCAGGTCTTCTGCCCGGTCAGCACCCAGCCGCCGCGACCCTCGTCGCGGGTGGCCCGGCTGCGCAGGCCGGCCAGGTCGCTGCCGGCCTCCGGCTCCGACCAGGCCTGCGCCCACACCGTGCGGCCGTCGCCCATCGCCGGGAGCAGCCGGTCGCGCTGCTCGGCGGTGCCGTGGGTGAACAGGATCGGCGCCAGCAGCGAGATGCCGTTCTGCGAGATCCGGGTCGGCGCGCCGGCCGCGTAGTACTCCTCTTCGAACAGCACCCATTCGACGACGGACGCGTCCCGTCCGCCGTACTCGGGTGGCCACGCCACCACCGACCAGCGCGCCGCGGCCAGCTCGCGTTCCCAGGCGCGGTGGGCCCGGGCGCCCTCGGGGGTGTCCATCGACGGCAGCCGGCCCGGGGCGTGGGCACGCAGCCACTGCCGCGCCTCGAGCCGGAACGCCTCCTCGGCGTCGGTGAACGCGAGCCCGGCGACGTCCCCGCGCGGCGGTGCGGCCCGCCCGAAGTAGTCCGGGTCGCCGAGCCCGTCGGGGTCGCCCAGGAAGACCGGCCCGTTCGTCATGCCGGCGCTCCGCCGTTCTCGGCGGCGGCCCTGTTGGAGGCGTCCCTATTGGAGGCGGCTTTGTCGGCGGCGGCCTTGTTGGAGGCGGCCATCGCGCGGGCGTCGAGACCGGCGAGCGGGTCGGTGGACACCTCGGCGTTGTGCGCGTGGGCGGCGTGGTGCAGGCCGAACACCGAGTCCATCCCGACGCGCAGGCCCTGCGTGTCCTCGGCCTGGTTCACGGCCTTCTTCGCCAGCGCGAGCCCCAGCCGGGGCATCGTCGCGATCCGCTCGGCCATCGCGAACACGGTGCTCTCCAGCTCGTCGCGCGGCACGACGTGGTTCACCATGCCCAGCGCGAGAGCCCGCGCGGCCGGGAACCGGTCACCGGTGAACAGGAACTCCTTGGCCGCCCGGGGATGCATCTGCCAGGGGTGCGCGAAGTACTCCACGCCCGGGATGTTCATCCGCACCACCGGGTCGGCGAAGAACGCGTCCTCGGAGGCCACGACGAAGTCGCACGACCAGGCCAGCATCAGCCCACCGGCGATGCACGCGCCCTGCACCATCGCGATCATCGGCTTCGGGATCTCCCGCCAGCGGCGGCACATCCCCAGGTACACCTCCGACTCGCGCGCGTACCGGGAGTCGACGCCCGCCTTGTCGACGTGGTCCCACCAGATCACCGCGCGCCGGTCGAACGACTCGTCGATGTCCCGCCCCGGCGTGCCGATGTCGTGACCGCCGCTGAAGTGTTTCCCGGCCCCGGCCAGCACGATCACCCGCACCGCGTCGTCGTCGACGGCGCGGACGAACGCGGCGTCGAGCGCGTACGTGACCTTCGAGTTCTGCGCGTTGGTGTACTTCGGACGGTTCACGGTCACCAGCGCGACCGGCCCACGCACCTCGTACGTGACGACCGGTTCGCCGTTCTCCAGGGCCGGCTCGAACGTCGCCATCGGACCGTCACTCCTTCGTCGCTGAGGGGTGCCGCACACGCTACCAACCAAGTGCTTGGTGGGATAGGGTCCGGGCATGGACGCCTTTCCCGAGGAGGCCCCGTTCCGGAACGAGATCCGGACGTGGCTGGCCGACCACCTCGTCGGCGAGTTCGCCGCGCTGCGTGGCCTCGGGGGTTCGGGCTCGGAACACGAGGCGTATCCGGAGCGGATCGCCTGGAACCGGCACCTCGCCGCGTCCGGCTGGACCTGCCTGGGCTGGCCCGAGGAGTACGGCGGCCGCGGGTTCGGCCTCACCCGGCAGGTGGTCTTCCACGAGGAGTACGCCCGCGCGAACGCACCCGCCCGGGTGAACCACCTCGGCGAGGAACTGCTCGGGCCCACGCTCATCGCGCGGGGCACCGACGCGCAGAAAGAGCGTTTCCTGCCGCCGATCGTCGCGGTGGACGAGCTCTGGTGCCAGGGCTACTCCGAGCCCGACGCCGGCTCGGACCTGGCGAACGTGCGCACCCGGGCGCACCGCGAGGGCGACGACTGGGTGATCGACGGGCAGAAGATCTGGACGTCGCTGGCCCAGCACGCCGACTGGTGCTTCGCCGTGGTGCGCACCGAACCCGGCTCGCGGCGTCACGCCGGCCTGTCGTACCTGCTGGTGCCGTTGCGCCAGCCCGGCGTCACGATCCGGCCGATCCGCCAGCTCACCGGCACGTCGGAGTTCAACGAGGTGTTCTTCACCGGCGCGCGCACCCGCGCGGACCTGGTGGTGGGGGAGCCCGGCGACGGGTGGCGGGTCGCGATGGCCACGCTCTCCTACGAGCGTGGGGTGTCGACGATCGGCCAGCAGGTCGGGTTCGCCCGCGAGCTCGCCGAGATCGTCGCGGAGGCACGCGCCAACGGCAGCGTCGACGACCCGTGGATCGCCGACCGGATCGCGACCTCGAAGCTCGGCCTCGAGGTGCTGCGCACCCACGCGCTGCGGACGCTGGCCGGCGCACCGGCACCGGGGGCGGACAACGTGCAGAAGCTGCTGTGGGCGCGCTGGCACCGGGAGCTCGGCGAGCTGGCGATGCAGGTGCGCGGCGCGCCGGGGCTGACCGTCGGCGCACCGTACGTGCCGGACCGGCGGCAGTCGATGTTCCTGTTCGCCCGGGCCGACACCCTGTACGGCGGGTCCGACGAGATCCAGCGCACGATCATCGCCGAGCGGGTTCTCGGCCTGCCGAAGGAGCCCCGTGCCTGACTACGTCCCCGGTCACTCGCTGCTCGCCGGGCGCACCGTGGTCGTGACCGCGGCCGCCGGGGCGGGGATCGGCGCGGCGGTGGTGCGCCGGTGCCTGGAGGAGGACGCGCGCGCGGTCGTGCTCGGCGACGTCCACGAGCGCCGGCTGGACGCCGCGCGGGACGAGCTGCGGGCCGCGTTCGGCGCCGACCGGGTCGCGGCCGTGCGCTGCGACGTCACGGACGAGCACGACGTCGAAGGGCTGTTCGCGGCGGCCGACGCGTTCGGCGGCGTCGACGTGCTGGTGAACAACGCCGGGCTGGGCGGCACCGCGTCGATCCTGGAGATGACCGACGACCAGTGGTCCCGGGTGCTGGACATCACGCTCACCGGGACGATGCGCTGCACCCGCGCGGCCGCCCGGCGGATGGTGGGCGCGGGCACCCGCGGCGTGATCGTGAACAACGCGTCGGTCGTGGGCTGGCGGGCGCAGGAGGGGCAGGCGCACTACGCGGCGGCGAAGGCCGGCGTGATGGCGCTGACCCGGTGCACCGCGCTGGACCTCGCGTCGCACGGCATCCGGGTGAACGCGGTGGCTCCCAGCCTCGCGATGCATCCGTTCCTGGCCAAGGTCACCAGCGACGAGGTGCTGGCTTCGCTGACCGCGCGGGAAGCGTTCGGACGCGCGGCCGAGCCGTGGGAGGTCGCGAACGTGATGGTGTTCCTCGCGTCGGACTATTCGTCGTACCTGACCGGTGAAGTGGTGTCGGTCAGCAGCCAGCATCCCTAGGAGTGTGTCGTGGCCGAGGCTTACATCGTGGGTGCCGTCCGCACGCCGGTCGGGAAGCGGGGTGGCTCGCTCGCCGGCGTGCACTCCGCCGACCTCGGCGGGCACGTGTTGTCGGCGCTGATGGCCCGCACCGGCGTGGATCCGGGCGCGGTGGACGACGTCATCTTCGGCTGCTGCGACACGATCGGCTCCCAGGCCGGCGACGTGGCCCGCACGGCCTGGCTGGTCGCCGGGCTGCCCGTGCACGTTCCCGGCGTCACGATCGACCGGCAGTGCGGCTCGTCGCAGCAGGCCGTGCACTTCGCCGCGCAGGGCGTGCTGTCGGGCACCGCCGACCTGGTGGTGGCCGGCGGCGTGCAGAACATGTCGGCGATCCCGATCTCGTCGGCGATGACGGTCGGGCAGCAGTTCGGGTTCACCACCCCGTTCGCGGAGTCACCGGGCTGGGCGGAGCGCTTCGGTGACCAGGAGGTCTCGCAGTTCCGGTCGGCCGAGCTGATCGCGGAGAAGTGGGACCTCTCGCGGGCGGAGATGGAGGAGTTCGCGCTGGCGTCGCACGAGCGGGCGCTGGCGGCGATCGACGCGGGTCGCTTCGTGGACGAGATCGCCCCGGTGGGGGAGTTCGCGGTGGACGAGGGGCCGCGCCGGGGCACGTCGCTGGAGAAGATGGCCGGGCTGGCGCCGCTGCGCGAGGGCGGGCGGCTGACCGCGGCGCTGGCGTCGGGGATCAGCGACGCGGCGTCGGCGCTGCTGGTCGCGTCCGAGCGGGCCGTCGCCGACCACGGGCTGACGCCACGGGCCCGGGTGCACCACGTCTCGGTGCTCGCCGACGATCCGGTGTGGATGTTGACCGGGCCGATCCCGGCCACCCGCCGGGCGTTGGAGCGCTCCGGGTTGGGCGTCGGGGACATCGACCTGTTCGAGGTGAACGAGGCGTTCGCGTCGGTGGTGCTGGCCTGGGCGCGTGAACTCGACGTCGACCTCGCGCGGGTGAACGTGAACGGGGGCGCGATCGCGCTGGGCCACCCGATCGGCGCGACCGGCACCCGGTTGATGACCTCGCTGCTGCACGAGCTGGAACGACGCGGCGGGCGCTACGGGCTGCAGGTGATGTGCGAGGGCGGCGGCCAGGCCAACGTGACGATCCTCGAACGCCTCTGACCTACGGCACGCCGCCGAGCGCGCCGATCAGCGTGCGCGCGAACAGGTCGGCCCGGGAGCCGGGGTCGCCGCCGCCGGGCGCCGGCCGGCCTCTCCACGCCGGACGGCCCGCGGCTCGACGTGCTCGTCACCAACGCCGGTGGGGGCAGCGTGCCGCCGGAGGCGTTCGCCGACGTGCTGGACGGTGACGACGGCCGGTGGGCGGAGTCGTTCGCGCTCACCGTCTTCGCGGCCGTGCGCGTCACCCGGGCCGCGCTCCCGGCGCCGACCGCGTCGCGGGGGGCGATCGTCAGCATCGGCTCGGACAGCGCCCGGCGGCTCGGCGGGGCGGGGCGGCTACGGGGGTGTGGTGGCGGCCGTGACGGGGACCGGCCTGAACCGGTTCGTCGACGCCCGGGGCGGTCGAGGTCGCCGGACGCGGCTCAGGTCAGCGTGGCACGCAGGGTGCGGAGGGCGTCGCCCAGCGCGGCGAGCTGGGCCGGTGCGAGCGCGCCGAACCGGGCCGCCAGCTCGGCGTCGAACGTCCGCAGCGCCGTCCGCAGTGCCCCGGTGCCCTCGGGGGTGAGCTCCAGCACCGAGGAGCGGCGGTTCTTCGGGTTCGGGTGGCGCGCGCACAGGCCGCGCCGCTCGGCGCGGTCGACGGCCTGGCTCGCTCCGCCGACCGTGATGCCGAGCGCCTCGGCGACCTCCTGCACCCGGCAGCCGGGCGTCCGCTCGATGACGCGCAGGACGTCGAGCGTGCCGACGGACAGGTCGGCGTCCGCGCGGAGTCGGGCGTCGACCGCGTTCCAGAGCAGCACCTCGGTGCGGATGACGTCGTCGAACAGGTCGCGCAGGCTCACGATCCCGAGCTTACCAGTGAGGACCTTGCCGCTTAGGTTATTAGCGCTAATGTAGTTGGCATGACGGAAGCGGTGCGGTTCAGCGAATACGGCGGTGTCGACGTCCTGCGGGTCGTCGACGTGGAGCGGCCGGTGCCCGGCGCCGGGCAGGTGCTGGTGGAGATGCGTGCGGCGTCGATCAACCCGGGCGAGGCCAAGATCCGGGAAGGGCTGCTGCACGCGCTCTACCCGGCGACGTTCCCCTCCGGCGAGGGCAGCGACCTGGCCGGGGTCGTCGTCGAGGTCGGGCCGGGGGTCACCCGGTTCGCGGCCGGCGACGAGGTGTTCGGGTTCACCGACCGGCGGGCCAGCCACGCCGAGCTCGTCCTGGCGTCGGAGACCGAGCTGGCCCCGAAACCCGCGGAGCTGTCCTGGGAGGTGGCGGGCTCGCTCTACGTCGCCGGGGCCACGGCATGGGCGATGGTCCGCGCGGTCGACCCGGGGCCCGGTGACGTCGTGGTGGTCACCGGCGCGGCCGGCGGGGTCGGGTCGCTGGCGGTCCAGCTGGCCCGGCGGGCCGGCGCGACCGTGATCGGCGTGGCGGGCCCGCGCCACCACGAGTGGCTGGCGTCGCTCGGCGTCTCCCCGGTGGCCTACGGCGACGGGGTGGTGGAACGGATCCTCGCCGTGGGTAGGCCCGACGCGCTCGTCGACGTCGTCGGCGACGGGTACGTGGAACTCGGCGTCACCGCGCTCGGCATCGCCCCGGCGCGGATCGACACGCTCAACGACTACCCGGCGGCCGCGCGCTACGGCGCGAAGACCGACGGCAACGCCGAGGGCGGCCGGATCGAGGTGATCGCGGAGCTCGCGGCGCTGGCCGCCGGCGGTGAGCTCGTGGTGCCGATCGCCGCGACCTACCCGCTGCGCGAGGTGCGCGCGGCCTACACCGAGCTCGCGAAGGGACACACCCGGGGGAAGATCGTGCTGGTCAACCGGTGACGGCCGCGTGCGCGGCGGTGAGGTGGGCGACGGCGTCGGCGACGATGCCCTCGATCAGCTCCGCGCACGAGGGCAGGTCGTCGATCATGCCGACGACCTGCCCCGAGGCCAGCATCCCGGCGCCGGTGTCGCCCTCCACCAGGCCGGCGCGCAGCAGCATCGGGGTGTTCGCGGCCAGCATCGTCTGCGTCCAGGTGCGGTCGCGTTTCATCGCGCGGCCGTCGGCGAGCAGCCGGGCCCAGGTGGAGCCGCTCATCCGCTTGTACGCGAGGGTGCGCCGCACGGTCCGCACCGCGCGGCCCACCCGGCCCTCGCGCTCCAGGTCGTCGACGTAGGACGTGCGCAGCAGCCGGTGCGGCATCCCGTCGGCCTTCGCGGTGACGACCGTGCCGTCCAGGCCGGAGCCCAGGTAGAGCCGCTTCACCGCGTCGGGCACCGCGCTGTCGCGCGTCAGCAGGAAGCGGGTGCCCATGCCGACGCCGGCCGCGCCGTAGCTGAGCGCGGCGGCCAGGCCACGGCCGTCGAAGAACCCGCCGGCCGCGACGACCGGGATGTCGACGGCGTCGAGCACGGACGGGAGCAGCAGCGTGGTGGGCACCGGGCCGGTGTGGCCGCCGCCCTCGCCGCCCTGCACCATCACCAGGTCGGCGCCCCAGCCCGCGACCTTGCGCGCGTGCTTGGCCGCCCCCACCGACGGCATCACGACGACGCCGTGCTCCTTCAGCCGCTCGATCAGCGCGGGTTTCGGGGCGAGCGCGAACGAGGCGACCCGCACGCCGTGGCGGATCAGCAGGTCCACGCGGTCGCCCGCGTCGCCGGCGTCGGCGCGCAGGTTGACGCCGAACGGCCGGTCCGTGCGTTCGCGCACCTCGACGATGGCCTTCTCGAGGTGCGCGAGCGTCATCGTGGCCGAGGCGAGGATGCCCAGGCCGCCGGCTCGCGCGGTGGCCGCGACCAGGCGCGGCCCCGCGACCCAGCCCATTCCGGTCTGGACGATCGGGTGTTCCACCCCGGCGAGCTCGGTCAGCGGGGTGCGCAGGGTCCCGGTCACGGTGCGGTTCCCGCGTCGCGGACGAACGCGTCGCGGCGCTCGTCGGCGACGCCGGAGAGGTTCAGCTCGAACGTGAAGCCCTGCTCGAACCGGTAGCTGCGGTGGACGTCGATCGGGTCGATGCCGTTGAGCGCCTCTTTCGCCGCCCGGATCACCCGCGGGTCCTTCGCGGCGATCTCGCGGGCCAGGCCGAGCGCGGTCGCGTCCAGTTCGGAGCGCGGCACGGTCTCCAGTACCGAGCCGTGCTGCACGAGCGCGGTGGCCGGGATCGTGCGGCTGGTGAAGTAGAGCGTCCGCATCAGGTGCTGGGGCACGAGCCGGGCCAGGTGCGTGGCCGCGCCGAGCGCACCCCGGTCGATCTCCGGTACGCCGAAGTAGGCGTCGTCGCTCGCGACGATCGAGTCGCAGTTGCCGACCAGCCCGACGCCGCCCCCGAGGCAGAAACCGTGGACGGCGGCGACCACCGGCACCGGGCACTCGTACACCGCCTTGAACGCGGCGTAGCAGCCCTTGTTCGCACCCAGCAGCGCGTCGAAACCGGAGGTGCGTTGCATCTCCTTGAGGTCGACCCCGGCGTTGAACCCCCGGCCCTCGGCCCGCAGCACCACCACGTGCACGTCGGGGCCGACGTCGTCCAGCGCCGCGGCCAGCGCGAACCAGGCGGCGACCGGTAACGCGTTGACCGGCGGATAGTCGACGGTGACGACCGCGATCGAGCCGTCGACGATGTCGGTCGAGAGTGGCATACGGCGTCCTAACCTAGCGATTGCTTGGTACGTTAGCAGGATGACCGGCATCCTCGAAGGACGCGTCGCGATCGTCACCGGCGCCGGGCGCGGTCTGGGCCGCGCGCACGCGCTCGAACTGGCCCGGCAGGGCGCGAGAGTCGTCGTCAACGACCTCGGCACCTCCGGCGCCGGCGCGGGGACGTCGGCCGGGCCGGCCGAGGAGGTCGTGGCCGAGATCCGCGCGGCCGGCGGCGAGGCGGTCGCGAACGGCGCCGACGTCGCCGACTTCGCCGCCGCCGAGGCGCTGGTGCACCAGGCGGTCGCGACGTTCGGCGCGCTCGACGTGCTGGTCAACAACGCCGGTTTCGTGCGTGACCGGATGCTCGTGAACACGTCCGAAGAGGAATGGGACGCGGTGATCCGCGTGCACCTCAAGGGCCACTTCGCGCCGCTGCGGTTCGCCGGGGCCTACTGGCGGCAGGAGGCGAAGGCCGGCCGCCCGCGGGCCGCGCGGATCGTCAACACGTCGTCGGGGGCCGGGCTGCAGGGAAGCGTCGGGCAGGGCACCTACTCCGCGGCGAAGGCCGGCATCGCGGGGTTGACGCTGGTCGCGGCGGAGGAGCTCGCGCCCTACGGGGTCACGGTGAACGCGATCGCGCCGTCCGCGCGCACCCGGATGACCGAGGGTCCGTTCGCGGCCACCATGGCCGCGCCCGCCGAGGGGTTCGACCGGATGGACCCCGCGAACGTCTCGCCGGTCGTGGCCTGGCTGGCGTCCGAGGACTCCGGCGACGTCACCGGGCGCGTCGTCGAGATCGAGGGTGGCCGGATCTGCCTCGAGGACGGGTGGCGGCACGGCCCGGTCGCCGAGCTCGACACCCGCTGGAACGCCGCCGACGTCGGGCCGGCGGTCCGCGACCTGATCAAGGCCTCGCCCGCGCCCGAGCGGCCCTACGGCGCGCGATGAGCACGGTCTTCTCGCCCGGGCGGATCGGACCGCTGACGCTGCGCAACCGGGTGATCAAGTCCGCCACCTACGAGAACCGGGCCCGGCGCGGGCTGGTCACCGACGCGCTGATCGACTTCCACCGCGAGTACGCCGCCGGTGGGGTCGGCATGACCACGGTCGCGTACTGCGCGGTCGCGCCCGCCGGCCGCACCGACCACCACCAGATCGTCTGGCGCGACGAGGCCCTCCCGGGCCTGCGCCGGCTCACCGCGGCCGTGCACGACGAGGGCGCGGCGGTCTCCGCCCAGATCGGGCACTCGGGCCCGGTGGGCATCTCCCGCGGCCTGCGCGGCGGGAGAGCGCTGGTGCCGAGCCGGCGGGGGAGCGTCGCCACCTGGGCGGCGAAGGCCGCCACGCCCGCCGAGCTCGCGCGGGTGGTCGCGCAGCACGGCGCGGCCGTCCGGCTGGCGATCGGGGCCGGTTTCGACGCCGTCGAGATCCACCTCGGCCACAACTACCTGGCCAGCGCGTTCCTCAGCCCCAGGCTCAACCGGCGGCGCGACGCGTACGGCGGCGCGCTGGAGAACCGGGCCCGGTTCGCCCGCGACGTGATGCGTGCGGTGCGCGACGCGGCCGGCAACCGGATCGCGATCCTGGCCAAGCTCAACCTGGACGACGGCGTGCCCGGCGGGTTCGGCCTGGACGAGTCGGTCGCCGTGGCCCGCTGGCTGGAGGCCGACGGCACCCTCGACGCGCTCGAGATGACCGCGGGCAGCTCACTGCTCAACCCGATGTACCTGTTCACCGGCGACGCGCCGGTGCGCGAGTTCGCCGCGACGATGCCGGCACCGGCGCGCCCGGCCGTGCGCCGCTTCGGCCACCGCTTCCTGCGGGAATACCCGTACCGGGACGCCTACCTGCTTCCGGACGCCCGCCGGGTCCGGGCCGCCGTGTCGCTGCCGATGATCCTGCTCGGCGGAGTCACGAACCGGGCCACGATGGACACCGCGATGGCCGAGGGCTTCCAGTTCGTCGCGATGGGCCGGGCCCTGTTACGCGAGCCCGACCTGATCACGCGCATCCGCGACGACCCCGCGACGCGCTCGCGCTGCGATCACACCAACCGGTGCATGCCGACGATCTTCACTCGGAGCCACTGCGTGCTGGCCCCGGACTGAGCGGGTACCAGACCGGGTGCTTCGCGAGGCGACCGTCGCCCGAGGAGGTTCCGTGCAGACGCCGGCTCACCCACGGCACGACGTGTTCGCGGTAGTACTGCGCGGTCGTCGCGGCGGTACGCACCGACGGCGGCTCCGGCGGAGCGGGCGGCGGCACCGGGCCGTGCCCGAGCGCGTGCAGCACCAGCCCCGCGATCCGCGCGTGACCGGCGCTGTTGAGGTGCAGCCGATCGGCCGACCAGTAGCGCGGCGCGCGGATCTCGTCGTCGCCGAAGCCGTTCACGAACGTGAGCCCGTACCGGGCCGCGATCGTCACCGACCCCGCGGTCAGCGCCGCGCCGCGGCGGCGCACGAACCGGCCCAGCGGCAGCTGGGCCGTCGGGTCGGCGCCGCTGAGCAGCACCAGCCGGACACCGGCGTCGGCGCACCGGCGGGCGGCCCGGTCGGTGAGCGCGAGCAGGTCGCCGATCCGGACACCCGGGCGCAGCATGTCGTTGCCGCCGCCGTTGAGCGTGAGCAGGTCGGGGAGCGGGTCCAGCGAGAGCGCGGCGTCCAGCTGGTCGGTGACGATCGGGCGCAGCAGCCGGCCGCGGATCGCGAGGTTGGCGTACTCGACCGGTTCGTCGAGCCGCGCGGCCAGCCCTTCGGCCACCCGGTCGGCCCAGCCCCGGACGCCGCCGTCCGGCCGCGGGTCCCCGACCCCCTCGGTGAAACTGTCGCCGATCGCCACGTAACGCATGTTCGTATTGCACCAGGCGACGGTTTCGTCCGGCCACTCGGAGCCGCCGAGATCACACGCGCGCACCGTAGCGGGCGGCCAGGGCGGCGAAGGCCGCGCGCGGGGTCCACTCCGTCGCGCCGGTCATGCGCACGACGCCGTACGAGCCCAGATCGTCCGCGCCCACCCGGCTGAACCCGGCGAACGTGAACCAGAGCGCGGTGTCCACCCCCTCGGCCTCGAACACGTCGAGCAGCTCGGTGAGGTACCGGACCTGCTCGTCCTCGTCGGGCACGGCGCCGGGCGGCACGTCCCACGCCAGCCCGCCGCGCTCGGACGCGCCCCGGTACGGGCAGGTGCCGAACTCGGTGACCGCGACCGGCTTGCCGTGCGCGTGGTGCGCGCGGATCTCGTCGGCGAACGTGGTGCGGTTGTAGGCCGCGCGGTAGGCGTCGACACCGACGACGTCGAACCCGCTCCAGTCGACGAACTCCCAGGGCGCGGACGCGTACGTCAGCCGCCCGCCGAACCGGCGCCGCGCGGCCGCCGCGACCGCGCCCAGGTGCTCGTCGAACCGCTCCATCACCGGCCCCAGCGACTGCCACCAGGCGAGGTCCGCGGCGGCCATCGTGCGCATCCGGTCGGCGTAGGTGTCGCCGGGGATGAACCCGGCACCGAACGCGGTCGCCTCGCAGCCGGCGACGAACACGACCTCCGCGCCGCCCCGGCGCAGGGCCTCCGCGTCCGACGCGCACTCGGCCAGCAGGGCGAGCGCCGCCGCCGGGGCCAGGTCGACCGGGAACGGGGCGTACCAGACCTCCAGCCCCACGGCGGCGGCCGCGGCGGCCGCCACGCGCAGCCGGGCCGGATCCCCGCCGGAGACCCGCACCGCGTCGCAGTGCAGCTCACCGGCGATCACCGCGAGGTCGCGCCGCACCGCGTCGGGGTCGAACACCGGCCGGGACGCGTATCCGGGCAGGAACCCGGTGTCGTAGTTGATCCCGCGTGCGCGCATCAGCGGCCGGCCCCGGAGAACCCGTGCTCCAGCAGGTCGAACGCGGTCTCCACGTCGGCGGCGAGCGCGGCCGCGGCCGCCGCCGGGGACTCGCCGGCCAGCAGGCGGCGGAAGAACGCCTCCTTGAGCGTGGTCACGGCCGCGGTGATCTGCGCCGCCATCAGTGCGGCGAGCAGGCCCGGCGCGTCCGGCGTGAGCGCCCCGGTGAGCGCTTCGCGCTCGCGGTGGAGCAGCGTGTGCGCCGCGGCGCTCAGCGCCGGGCTGTCGAAGACGATCCGGACCTGCCCGATCAGCGCCGGAGCGTCGAACGGCCCGGGGTCCTGACCGGCCGCGAACGTGCGGAAGTGCGCGCGCAGCGCGGCCAGCGGCGTGGTGCCCGGTGGGCGGCGGGTCACGATACCGGCCAGGTCGTCCTCGCCGATGCCGTGCAGCACGAGGGCTTCCTTGCTGGGGAAGTAGCTGAACAGGGTGGCTTTCGCGACCTCGGCCGCGGCCGCGACCTCGTTCACGGTGACCGCGTCGTACCCGCGTTCGGCGAACAGCGCGAGCGCGACCGCTGCGATACGCCGGCGCGTCTGTTCCTTCTTGCGTTCCCGGAGCCCGACCACCGGCCCAGAATAACCAGACCTGGTGCAGAATTGAACCCGGTCCGGGAATTCGGCGTTACTTTCGGCAGTAGGCGGGGCCTCGCGCCGTCGGTAGCGTCGGGGCGGTGAGGAGGATGCGGCGGATCGCCGGGGACGTGCTGCTCTGGCTCGCGCTGTCCGCGCTGCTGCCGATGAACGGCGACCGCCTCGACGACGGCGCCTACGTCAACGGGCTGATCGTCGCGAGCCTGGTCGTGGCGGTCGCGGTGGGTCTGCGCCGGGTCGCGCCGCTGGCGGCGCTGGTGGTCAGCGGTGGGCTGCTGATCGCCGACGTCTGGCTGGTCGGCCCGTTCGCGGTCCTGTCGTTCCTGGTCGGACGCTCCGCCGTGCGGCCACGCCCGGCGCTGTGGACGTTCGTCGCGATCGGGGTGCTCGGGCCGCTCTCGGCGCTCGGCCGGACGGTGCTCACCGGCGGCGACCGCTGGTACGCGTACTACCTGGTCGGCGAAGTCGTGTTCGGCGGCGTCTTCCCCTGGCTGGTGGGCCGGTACCGCCGGCAGCGGCGTGAACTCGCGGTCGGCGGGTGGGCGCTCGCCGACGAGCTGGAACGCGGTCAGGCGCTGGTCGCGGAGAAGGCCCGGTTGCGTGAACGCGCCCGGATCGCCGAGGACATGCACGACGCGCTCGGCCACGAGCTGAGCCTCCTCGCGCTGCGTGCCGGGGCGCTCGAGCTCGACCCGTCGCTGGGGGAGTCCCAGCGGGCCGCCGCCACCGACCTGCGCGAGGGCGCGGCCGCCGCCACCGAGCGGCTGCGTGCGGTGATCGGCGTCCTGCGCACCGACGCGGCCGCGCCGCTGGAGCCGGTCGAGGAGACCCTGGGCGCGCTCGTCGACCGGGTCCGCCGCGCCGGCCTGGTGCTCGACTTCCCGGTCGACGACGGGCACGGCGCCGGGTCCGGGTTGCCGCCGCTCGCCGACCGCGCCGTGTACCGGGTCGTGCAGGAGGCCCTGACCAACGCGGCCCGGCACGCGCCGGGCGCCCCGGTCACCGGCCGCCTCACCGACGACGGGGACGCGGTCACCGTCGAGGTGTCCAACCCGGCCGACGGCGAACGCGCACCGGCGGGCACCGGGCTGCTCGGGCTCGCCGAGCGGGTCCGGCTCGCCGGCGGGACGTTCCGGGCCGGCGCCGAGGACGGGGTGTTCCGGGTGGTGGCCACCGTGCCGCGCACGGCGGCCGGTCCGGCGCCGGAACCGGTGACCGGGGCGGCCGGGCGGCTGGAGAGCGCCCGCCGTCGCTCGCGGCGCGGGCTCGTGCTCACGGTCGTGGTGCCGGTGCTCGCCGGTGTGCTGCTGGTCGGCACGGTGCTGGCCGGCTACGTCGTCGAGACCACGGCCTCGGTGGTCGACCCGTGGGACCAGCTGCGCATCCACCTCGGCCAGCCCGAGGACGAGGCCCGGGACATCCTGCCGCTCCTGCAGGTCAGCGAACGCCCGGACGTCGTCGAGCCGCCGCGGCCGGCCGGGTCCGAGTGCGCCTACTACAACGTCAGCGGCACGCTGTTCCCGCCGGCGCGTGACGTCTACCGGGTCTGTTTCGCCGACGGGGTCGTCGCGGCGATCGACCTGATCCCCGGCACCAACGCGAGGAAGGAGCGGCGATGATCCGGGTCCTGGTGGCCGACGACGAGGCGATGATCCGGGCCGGGGTCCGGGCGATCCTGGCCACCGATCCGGGCGTCGAGGTCGTCGCCGAGGCCGCGAACGGCCACGACGCCGTCGAATCCGCCCGCGCCCACCGACCCGACGTCGTCCTGCTCGACATCCGGATGCCGACGCTGGACGGGCTGGCCGCCGCCGAGGAGCTGCGGCGGGCCGTGCCCTCGGCCGCCGTGCTGATGCTGACGACGTTCGGTGAGGACGAGTACATCGAGCGGGCGCTGCGGGCCGGCACCGCCGGGTTCCTGCTGAAGTCCGGCGACCCGCGCGAGCTGCTGGCCGGCGTGCGCGCGGCCGCCGACGGGGCCGCGTTCCTCTCGCCGAAGGTCGCGCAGCGGGTGATCCTGGCCTGGACCTCGGCGCGCAGCAGCGGCGCGGCCGCGGCCCGGGAACGGGTCGCCGCGCTGACCGACCGGGAGCGCGAGGTGCTGGCCCTGGTGGCGGCCGGGATGTCGAACGCGGCGATCGCGAGCGAGCTGTTCCTGGTGGAGGGCACGGTGAAGGCGTACGTGAGCCAGATCCTGACCCGCCTGGACGTCCGCAACCGCGTCCAGGCGGCGCTGCTGGCCCACGAGGCCGGCCTGACCGGGTGACGGTCAGATCCAGCCGCGCCGGGTGGCGCCCGCGCCCAGCTCGAACCGGGAGGAGGCGCCGAGCCGGGTCATCAGGTCGGCCACGCAGCGGCGGATCGTCCGGACCGACACCCCCATCTGGCGCGCCACCGCGTCGTCCTTGGCGCCGGCCAGCAACGCGCGCAGCACCGACCGTTCCAGCGGCGTGCAGGTCCGCTCGTCGCGGACGGTGGCCAGCGGGCGCCCGGCCCGCCAGTAGGCGGTGAACAGCGACACCAGCGCGGCCACCGTGCCCGGGTGCGAGACCACCACGCAGCCGCGGCTCCCGTCGGCCGGGTCGTGCGGCACCACCGCGACGAGCTGGTCGACGACGAGCAGGCGGGTCGGCAGGTCCGGGCAGAGCCGCACGCTTCCCCCGCCGGCCGCCAGCTGCCGGGCGTAGTCGTAGGCGCCGCGGTCGTCGACGACCGAGTCCGGGTAGATCGTGCGCATCGTCACGCCCCGGTCGAGCAGGCCCCGGTCCAGCACGCGGGCCGCGGCCCGGGCCGCCCGGGGCTCCCGCGAGGCCGGGGTGAACGACAGCAGCTCCCACTTGGCGCCCACCGCGAGCTCCTCGATGCGGCGGCGCACCGACGCGAGGTCGGTGATCTCCTCGAAGTGCCGCGGGCCGGCGCCGACGAACCGCGCGTCGACGTAGCTGGACATGAGCTGGGTGAGCGTCTGGTAGCTGTCCCGGAGGAACTCCTGGCGCTGCTCGAGCAGGCTGCGCTCGCGGTAGAGCAGTTGCTGCATGGCCAGCAGCGGGCTCAGCGCCACCAGTTCGCGCTCGCGCTCCTCGACCAGCGAGAGGGCCGCGAGCCGGTCGAGCAGCGCGCGTGCGGCCGTCTCGTCCAGGCCGAGCCGGCTGGCGAACTCGGTCAGGTCCCCGTTCGGGCGTTCGAGCAGTCCGGTGTAGGCCTGGGCCAGCTGCGGATTCGTCGCGGTCATGAGCCTCTCCTCTTCCCCGTAGCAGAGGTGTGCGGAGAGTGGAACCGGCACCGATGTGGACAGTCAAGTAACGTCACGATAACGACCGCCCGCTGAGC
>NZ_BAAAGX010000035.1:71563-98541 GCF_039524755.1 Cryptosporangium japonicum | reverse complement strand
ACGCAGCTCAGCGGGCGGTGGGGTCAGGCGTCCCGGCGGGTGAGCACCGCGTAGCCGGCCCCGGCCGTGGCCGCCGCCCACGCGGCCAGCACCAGCACCCCGGTCAGCGGCCCGTACGGCTGGCCGTCGGCCACGTCGGATACCGCGCCGTACAGCGCGGCCACCCCGGCCGTACCCGGCAGGTAGTCGTTGACCGACTGGATCGCGTCGATGCTGATCCGGGCCAGCACCGTGGGCAGCACCACCGCGATCACCAGCACCGCGGTGAGCCCACCCACCGCGCTGCGCAGCACGGTCCCGAGGCCCAGCGTGAAGACCGCGAGCGTCGCCGCGTAGAGCGCGGTCAGCAGCGTGTCGATCGCCAGGTCCCCGACCGGCCACCGCGCCGCCGACCCGGCGACCAGACCGGCCGCCACCGAACCGGCCAGGTGCAGCACCGCGCCGGTGACCGCCACCGCGCCACCGACCACCACGGCCTTGGCCGCCAGCATCCGGCCGCGCACCGGCACGGCACGCAGCGTCAGGCTGATCGTGCCGGTGGAGTACTCGCCGGTCACCGCCAGCAGCGCGGCCGCGATCAACGCGTACTGCGCGAACTGCAGCGACAACAGCCCCGCGTCCGACACCACCAGCGGCGACGGGCCGCCGCTGTCCTCGAGGTCCAGCCGCGCGTCGAGCCCGATCAGCACCGCGTACGCCAGTTGCAGGAACGCCGCGACGCCGAGACACCACCAGGTCGACCGGACCGAACGCAGCTTCGCCCACTCGAACGCCATCGCCGGGATCATCGCGGCACGCTCCGGTACTCCACCGACTCCGAGGTCAGCGCCAGGTAGGCGTCCTCGAGGGACGGATGGGACCCGACGAACGACGTCAGCGAGGCGTCGGCGAGCAACCGGCCGCGCCCGAGGACCAGCAGGTGGTCGGCGGTGAGCGCCATCTCGCTCATCAGGTGCGAGGAGACCAGCACGGTCCGGCCCTCGGCGGCGAGCGAGCGGGCCAGGTCGCGGACCCACCGCACGCCCTCCGGGTCGAGCCCGTTGACCGGTTCGTCGAGTACCAGCACGGGCGGGTCGCCGAGCAGCGCGGACGCGATGCCGAGCCGCTGGCCCATGCCGAGCGAGAACTTCCCGGCGCGCCGGTCCGCGACCGTCTCCAGCCCGACGAGCCCGATCACCTCGTCGACCCGGGCCGCCGGGATGCGGTGGCTGGCCGCCAGGGCACGCAGATGTGCCCGGGCGGTGCGGCCGGGGTGCGCGCCGCCCGCGTCGAGCACCGCGCCGATCTCCCGCAGCGGCCGGCGCAGCTGCCCGTACCGGACGCCGTTGACCAGGGCCTCCCCGGACGTGGGCCGGTCGAGCCCGAGCAGCATGCGCATCGTGGTGGACTTGCCGGCTCCGTTCGGGCCGAGGAAGCCGGTGACCAGGCCGGGACGGACGTCGGTGGTGACGTCGTCCACGGCGACGTGACCGCCGTAGCGCTTGGTGAGGTGTCGGAGCGTGATCATGACGGCGACGCTAGAGACCGCGGGTGCCCTCGCGCCGCCGCCGAACGGCAGGTCGTGCCCTGACGAAAGTAAGGCTCAGAGCGTCGTCAGCAGCTTGTGTTCGGTGATCGCGGCGAGGGAGAGCGTGCGGTAGCCCTCCTCGTCGAACAGCACCGTGAGGCGGTCGTCCTCCTCACGCATCACCGTGCCCTCGCCCCACTCCTTGTGCTTGACCCGCGACTGCACCGGGAACCCGGTGTCGCCGGACGGCGTCTCCTCGGCGGTGCCGTCGCGGCACGTGTCGCAGTAGCCGCACGGTTCGCTGAGGTCCTCGCCGAAGTACCCCAGCAGGAACTGACGGCGGCACCCCTCGGTGTCGGCGTACCCCCGCATCATCTCCACGCGGGTCTGCTCGATGCGCCGCCGGGTGGCGGCCCACTCCACGGCCAGCTCGACGGCCTTCTCCACCGTGCGCCGGCCGTGCCAGCGCGGCCCGTCGGGCGTCGCGGTGACCGAACCGGACTGTTCGAAGATGTTCACCGCCCGGGTGACCCGCGCCTTCGTCAGGTCCAGTTCGGTCACCAGGTCGGCGATGCGCACCGGCCCGCGGTGGTGCTTGAGCCCGGTGCCGACCCGCACCAGCAGGTCCTCGTCGGGAGCCCCGCCGGTGAAGAACCGCGGGATGTGCAGGTCCTCGGGGCGGAAGTACAGCGCGGCGATCGCGGTCTCGCCGTCCCGGCCGGCCCGCCCGATCTGCTGGTAGTACGAGTCGAGCGACTCGGCCGGTCCGGCGTGGATCACGAACCGCACGTCGGGTTTGTCGATGCCCATCCCGAACGCGGACGTGGCCACCACGACGACCGGCTCGTCGCCGCGGAACGCGTCGTGCACGGCCTCGCGCTCGGAGGCCTTCATCCCGGCGTGGTAGGCGAACGCGGGCACGTCGAGCTCGCGCAGCGCCTCGGTGTAGTCCGTCGCTTCGCGACGCGTCTGCACGTAGAGCAGCCCGGTCGGCGTCTCCGACGCCACCCGGTCGATCACCGCCTTCCGGACGCCGGGCGCGGTGACCTGCCGCGACACCTCGAGCCACAGGTTGGGGCGGTCGAAGCCGGCGATGACCTCCGCCGGCTCGCGCAGCCCCAGCACGTCGACGATGTCCGCGCGCACCGGGGGAGCGGCGGTGGCGGTCAGCGCCAGCACGGTGGGGTGGCCCAGGTGCTCGATGGCTTCGCTCAGCCGCAGGTAGTCGGGCCGGAAGTCGTGGCCCCAGGCCGAGACGCAGTGCGCTTCGTCCACGACGAACAGTGACGGCTCGGCGGCCTTCAGCGCGTCCAGCACGTCGGGCTTGGTCAGTTGCTCGGGGGCCAGGAAGACGAACTCGGCGTCACCGGAGCGCAGCGCCTCGAATGAGGCCTCGTTCTCGCCGGCGGACTGGTCGGAGTTGACCACGACGGCGGTCGGCGCGCCGTGTTCGGCCAGCGCCTGCATCTGGTCGCGCTGCAACGCCAGCAGCGGCGAGACGACGACCGTCGGGCCGTCGATCAGCACGGCCGGGACCTGGTAGATCGCCGACTTCCCCGACCCGGTGGGGGCCACCACCAACGTGTCGACGCCGTTGGCCAGGTGCAGCATCGATTCGGCCTGTACCGGCCGCAACTCGTCCCAGCCGTAGAGGTCGGACGCGATGTTGCGCAGCTTCTTCAGGTCACTGCGGCGGCGGGCCCAGGTGAGGGGGGAGCGCCTGCGGCGGCTCCGCCGCTCGTCGTTCGTGGTCACGGCTGCGCGGTACCCCGCATCTCTGGTCGCCTACACCTCGTCGACGCGTCCGTTCGGCGCGCACCGGCGCGGCCAGCGTAGACCCCGGGGGCGATGCTCCGGCTCAGCGCGTCGACGTAGGCTGGCCGACCATGTCGCACGCTGTTCTGATGACCGGCGCCCCGGCGACCGGGAAGACGACCGTCGGCCGGTTGGTGGCCGGTGCGCTGCGCGCGGCGATCCTCGACCAGGACGTCGTGACCGGGCCGTTCGTCGACGGCGCCGATCTCGACGGGCCGGCCGGTCGCGCGCTGCGTGCGGCCCGGTACGAGTCGATCCTCGCGGCGGCGTGCGACTGCCTCGCGGTCGGGACCCCCGCGGTCCTGGTCGCGCCGTTCACCGCCGAGCGGGCCCACGCCGACGCGTTCGGGGTGCTGGTCGACCGGTTCGCCGCGGTCGGGGCGGCGACGACGCTGGTCTGGCTCACCGCGCCGGCCGACGTGCTCGTCGCCCGGATGGCCGCGCGGGGAGCCGGGCGCGACGCCGGGAAGCTCGCCGACCCGGCGGCCTACTTCCGGGCCGGGCTGCTGGACGCGCCGTCGGTGCCGCACGTCCGGATCGACGCCACACGGGACCCACGCCGACAACGGGACACCATTCTCTCGTTCCTCCCTTGACATCTCCGTCGAGCAGGGCGCAGAGTTCTCGCGTCCGGTCGTGACAACGATTACCTAGCCGTTGATCTGGCGGTTGGTGGATCTACGCGACCAATCGTGACAACGATTACCCGTGTCGCCGAAGGGAGTCCGCCGGCCATGTTGATCGCCAACCCGAACCTCGCCATCGACCGGCTGGTGACGCTGGCCGAGATCGTTCCCGGCGCCGTGATGCGCTCCCGGCGCACCGAGCTGTCCCCGGGCGGCAAAGGCGTGAACGTCGCCAGGGTCCTGCGGGCCCACGGCGTGCGGGCCCCGCTGCTCGGCCTGCTCTGCGCCGGCGACGGCCCGCTGCTGGCCGGCCTGCTGGCCGCGGAGGGTGCCGAGCTGGTCGCGGTGCCGACGCCCGGTACGGTCCGGCAGGCGCTGGTCTTCCGCGAGTCGGCCGCCGGCCGGGTCACGGTCGTGAACGAACCCGGCGAGCCGGTGCCGGCGATCGCCTGGCACGCGTACCGCGAGGCGGCGGCCGCCCGGCTGGCCGACGGCGAGCTGTTCACGGTCTCCGGCAGCCTGCCGACCGGCGTCCCGGTCGAGGGGTACCGGCAGCTGGTCGAGCTCGCCCACGCCGCCGGTGCGGTGGTGGTCGTCGACGCCGCCCCGGCCGCGCTCGCCGCCGCGTTACCGGCCGGGCCGGACCTGGTCACGCCCAACCTGGAGGAGGCCGAGGCGACGCTCACCGGCGCGCCGGTCGACGTGCTGCCGATCCCGGCCGGTGCCGATGTGCGCGAGCGCGCCGAGGCCGCGGCGCGGGCCCTGCTGGCGGCCGGTGCCCGCCGCGCGGTGGTCACCGCCGGGGCGGCCGGGAGCGCGTTCGCCACGCCGGACGGCCTGGCCTGGATCCCCACCGTCCCGGTGCGTGTCGTCAGCGCGGTCGGGGCCGGTGACTCGTTCGTCGGCGGGCTCGCGCTCGAGCTGCTGGCCCGCGGCACCGGCGACGACGTCTGGCTGCCCGCCGTGGTCCGTGGGGTGGCCACCGCCAGCGCGTCCTGCGAAACGTCGCTGGCCGGTGGGGTGGACCCCGCGCGCGCGGCCGAGCTGCGCGGCAAGATCGAGGCACTCCTGACGAAGGTGAGTGCTCCGTGAAGCAGACAGCAGTGCGGTTGAAGGACGTCGCGGCGCTGGCCGCCACCAGCACGAAGACCGCCTCGCGCGTGATCAACGGCGACCCCAGGGTCGCCGAGGACACCCGGGTGCGCATCCTCGCCGCCGTCCGCGAGCTGGGCTACCGGCCCGACCCGACCGCGCGCTCGCTGCGCAAAGGCACCGACGACACGCTCGGGATCGTCGTCGACTCGATCGCCGACCCGTTCTTCGCCAGCATGACCGGCACGATCGAGCGCCTCGCGATCGCCCGCGGGCTGCGCGTGATGATCGCCAGCACCGGCCGCGACCCGCGGCTGGAGACCACGGTGGTCGACGACCTGCTGGCCCGTCGCGTCGCCGGCCTGGTCATCGCCCCCACCGCGACCGACCACTCCCACCTCGCGCAGGCGGCCTGCCCGGTGCTGTTCGTCGACCGCCGCCCGGACGGCTTCGCCGCCGGCGAGACCGTGCTGGTCGACGACAACGGCGGCGCCCGGCAGGCGCTCGCGCACCTGGCCGCGCAGGGGCACCGCCGGGTCGGGTACGTGGGCGGCAAGATGGACGTCGCCACCACCCGCAACCGGCTGCAGGGCTACCGCGACCAGGTCGCGGCGTCCGCGCTCGACGCCGACGAGGCGCTGGTCCGCACCGGCTGCAACACCGCCGACGACGGCCGCTCGGCCACCGTCGAGCTGCTCGCGCTGCCCGAGCCGCCCACCGCGATCTTCTCGTCCAACACCCGGACGTCGCTGGGCGTCGTCGCCGCGCTGCACGCCTGCGACCGCACCGACGTCGCGCTGGTCTGCTTCGGTGACTTCGCGCTGGCCGACGTCCTCGACCCGGGCGTCACGGTCGTCGACCACGACCCGGAGGCCATCGGTGAGCTGGCCGCCTCCACCATGTTCGAGCGACTGGCCGGGAAACCGGCCGTCGACAGCGACCGCACCCTGCCGCTGCGACTGATCATGCGCGGGTCCGGTGAACGGAGACCACCGCATGACTGAGCTCCTCCTCGGGGTGGACCTCGGGACGTCGGACACCAAGGTCCTCGTCCTGCGGTCCGACGGCGCCCGGATCGGCACCTGGCGCCGTCCCACGATCTGGCGACGGTTACCCGGCCGGCGTGTCGAGACCGACGCGCGCACGCTGCTCGACGGCGTCCTCGGCGTGATCACCGACGCGCTCTCCACGCTGGACGGTCCGCGGGTGACGGCGCTCGGCCTCACCGGCCTGGCCGAGTCCGGGGTCGTCGTCGACGCCGCCGGGACGCCCCGCACGCCGGTGATCGCCTGGCACGACCCGCGCGGCGCCGAGCAGCTGGCCCGGGTGCCCTCGGACGTCCGGGACGCGTTCGGGGTCACCACCGGCCTGCCGTTCCACCAGCAGTGGACGATCGCGAAGCTGCTCTGGGCCCGCGACCACGGCCTGGAGCTCCGGCCCGGCCACCGCTGGCTCAACGTTCCGGAGTACGTCGCGTTCGCGCTCGGCGCCGACCCGGTCTCCGAGGCGTCGCTGGCCTCCCGCACCGGCCTGCTCGACCTGGACACCGGCAGACCCTGGACCGCCGCGCTGGACCTGCTCGGCGTCCGGCCGGGGTTCATCCCGGAGCGGCGCTACGCGGGGGAGCCGGCCGGGACCGTCCGCGCCCCCGACGCGCCGCCGGCGCTGCGTGGCGCCACGATCTCGGTCGCCGGCCACGACCACCCGGTCGCCGCGTTCGGCGCCGGCGCGGTCGGCCGCGACGACCTGTTCAACTCGTGCGGCACCGCCGACACCCTGCTGCGCGCCATCCCGCGCGTGGTCACCGCGGACGAGCGGCGGCGGCTGACCGGCGCCCGGGTCGAGGTCGGCCGGCACATCCTGCCCGGGACGACGCTGGTCAACGCGCCCTCGCGGGCCGGGCTGGTGCTGCGCCGGGTGCAGGCCGCGCTCGGCGCGACCGACCTGGGCGCGCTGGACGCCGCCTATCCGGACGCCGACGCGTCGAAGGCCACCGTCACCGGTAGCGACGTGGAAGCCGACGACGTCGTGATCGCCCTGCGCGAGGGTGCGGCCCCGGCGGACGTCTGGGCGGCCGCGGTCGACGCCAACGCCGGCTACACCGCGGACCTGCTGGCCCGGATCGCCCCGGTCGCCGGGCCCTACCGGCGCGCGGTCGGGGCGGGGGGCTGGTTGCGGCTCTCCTCGATCCGGCGGAGCAAGAGCCGGGTGCTGCCCGGGCTGACGTTCAGCACGATCGACCAGCCGGGCGGGTTCGGCGCCGCCGTCCTCGCCGCGTGGGCCGCCGCCGGCCGCCCCGGTGACCTGGTCGAATTCTCCGCCGGCCTGCGACCGACCGCCGCGCTCACCCCGTAGCTCTCTTTTTTTGCCCGGGAGGTAATCGATTACCTCCACACCTGACGAAGGGACCCCCATGACGACCGACTCGGTCGCTGCCACCACCACCCTCGACGCCATCGCCGACGAGAACGGCGTCTTCTCGATCATCGCGATGGACCAGCGCAACACCCTGCGTCGCATGTTCGCCGCCGTCGGCATCGACCCGAGCGACGCCGACCTGGACCGGGCCAAGGTCGACGTCGCCGCCGCGCTCACCCCGATGGCCAGCGGCATCCTGCTCGACCCGACGATCGGCGTGCCGGCCGTGCAGAAGGCCGGCGCGCTCGCCGACTCCTGCGGCCTGCTGATCGCCGCCGAGCCGGAGAAGCGCCCGACCTTCAACGGCGAGCCCCGCGCCGCCCGCGACCCCGGACAGGGCGGCGAGTGGGTCCGCTCGCTCGGCGGCCACGCGGTGAAGTTCCTGATCCAGGTCCGCCCGCACCGCACCTTCAGCGCCGGCTCGCCGGACCTGGAAGCCGAGGCCCTGGACGTCGTCCGCCAGGTCGTCGCGGACTGCCGCGCGGCCGGCATCCCGTCGGTCGTCGAGAACCTGATCTACGCCCAGCCCGGCGAGGAGCTCACGGCGCAGCAGCGCGAGGATCTGATCGTCGAGTCGGCGATCCGGCTCGACGCGCTCCGGCCCGACCTGCTGAAGCTGGAGTACCCGGGCTCGGCCGCCGGCGCCAGGCGCCTGGCCGACGCGCTCACCGGCCCGTGGGCCGTGCTCTCGGCCGGAGTCGCGTTCGACAAGTTCCAGGAGGTCGTGACGATCTCCTGCGACGAGGGCGGCGCGTCCGGCTTCATCGCCGGCCGGTCGGTGTGGAAGGAAGCGATCGGCATGTCCGCGTCCGAGCGGTCGTCGTTCTTCGCCGACTCCGCCCGCCCCCGGCTCGAGAAGCTCCTCGCCGCGGTCGACGGCCGGGCGCGTTCGTGGCGAGAGGCGGCGCGTAGCTGATGGCCCCGGTGCTGCAGGCCCGCGGGATCACGCGGGAGTACGGACACGTCACGGCGCTGGCCGGCGCGGACTTCGAGGTGGAGGCCGGCGAGGTCGTCGCGCTGATCGGCGACAACGGCGCCGGCAAGAGCACGCTGACCCGGATCCTCTCCGGCACGGACCTCCCCACCAGCGGGGAGATCCTGTTCGAGGGCGAACCGGTGACCCTGGGGTCGCCGGTGGCCGCGCGTGAGCTCGGCATCGAGACCGTGTACCAGGACCTCGCGCTCGCGCCCCACCTGTCCCCGGTGCAGAACATGTACCTGGGCCGGGAGGTCATGAAGCACGGCCTGCTCGGCCGGCTCGGCTTCATGGACAAGGCCGCGATGCGGGCCGGCAGCCGCAAGGCCTTCGACGACCTCGGCGCGACCGTGCGCGACCTCGACGGCCCGGTCGGCGGCATGTCCGGCGGTCAGCGCCAGGGCATCGCCGTCGCCCGCGCCGCCGCCTGGGCGAGCAAGGTGATCTTCCTCGACGAGCCCACCGCCGCCCTGGGTGTCGTCCAGACCAGGAACGTCCTCGACCTGATCCGGCGCACCGCCGCCAACGGCATCGCGGTGGTGTTCATCAGCCACTCGATGCCGCACGTCATCGACGTCTCCGACCGCGTCCAGGTGATGCGCCAGGGACGCCGGGTCGCGACGTTCCGCACCGCGGACACGTCGATGGAGCAACTCGTCGGTGCGATGACCGGCGCACTCGAAGGGAGCACGGCGTGAGCAGCGTGGCCACGGCAACCCGGACGACCGAGAAGCGTCCGGAGGCTCCGAAGGGCCGGAGCCGGATCGCGAAACTGCTGGCCACCCAGCAGTTGCAGATCGTCTTCGTGCTGCTGGTGATCTACGCGATCTTCGCGATCATGCGCCCGGAGACGTTCCCGACGCTGTACAACCTGCGCGGCATCGTGGTGAACACCTCGATCCTCGCGGTGCTCGGCGCCGGTATGACGCTGGTGATCATCACGGGCGGCATCGACCTCTCGGTCGGCTCGGTCCTGGTGTTCAGCGGCGTCATCGCGTCCAAGACGATGGTGGCGGCGGGCGGCCAGGGCTGGGGCGTCGCCGCGCTCGGCGTCGCCGTGGCCGGTGCCTGCGGGCTGGGCTGGGGCCTGCTCAACGGCGTGCTGATCGCGAAGCTGAACATCCCCCCGCTGATCGTGACGCTCGGCACGCTCGGCATGGCGCTGGGGTTCTCGCAGATCATCACCAAGGGCGTCGATCTGCGTGACGCGCCGGACGTGCTGGTCAACAACATCGGCTTCGGCAACGTCTTCGGCCAGGTGCCGTGGATCTCGGTGATCGCGCTCGTCGTCGTGATCGTCGTCGGCGTCCTGCTGCACCGCAGCCGCTGGGGCCTGCACGTCTTCGCGATCGGCTCGAACGCCGAGGCCGGCCGCCGGGTCGGGCTCAAGGTCGACCGCCAGCTGATCGGCGTCTACGCGCTGGCCGGCCTGCTCGCCGGGTTCGCCGGCCTCCTCAACCTCGTCTTCTACCAGTCGACGACGATCGGCGGGCAGACCCAGACGAACCTGAACGTCATCGCGGGCGTGGTGATCGGCGGCACCAGCCTCTTCGGCGGGGTCGGCACGATCTTCGGCACGATCATCGGCCTCTTCATCCCCGCGGTGCTGCAGAACGGCTTCGTGATCCTCGGCGTGCAGCCGTTCTGGCAGCAGGTCGTCGTGGGCGCGGTGCTCGTCGCGGCGGTGTACGCCGACCAGACCCGGCGCGCTCGCGCGCTGCGCGGTGGGAGATCCACCGGTTTTCGCTTTCCCTTCCTCAACCCCCACGGCACGACTCCAACGAAGGAGCAGTCATGAAGAGAACTCGCACTGGTGCGGCGGTGGCCGGCCTGGCCGCGGTCGCGATGCTGGCCGCGGGCTGCGGCGGCGGCGGTTCGGCGAGCGGCGGCGACGGCTACAAGCTGGCGTTCATCGAGGGTGTGACCGGTGACGCGTTCTACGTGACGATGGGCTGCGGCGTCCAGGACGCGGCGAAGAAGGCCGGCGCGACCGTCGACATCCAGGGCGCGCAGAAGTTCGACCCGACGCTGCAGACGCCGGTGCTGCAGTCGGTGATCGCGTCCCGCCCGGACGCGATCCTGATCGCCCCGACCGACGCGAAGTCGATGGAGCAGCCGATCAAGCAGGCCACCTCGGCCGGCATCAAGGTCGTGCTCGTCGACACCACGCTGGAGAACACCGACGGCATCGTGTCGTCGATCGCGTCGGACAACAAGGGCGGCGGCGAGGCCGCGTTCAAGGCCATCCAGCAGCTCGCGCCGAACGGCGGCAAGGTGCTCGTCATCGACAACCAGCCGGGCATCAGCACGTCCGACGCACGCACCCAGGGCTTCGACACTGCGGCGAAGGCCGACTCCAAGTACACCAACCTCGGGGTCCAGTACGTGCAGAACGACCCGGCGAAGGCCGCGCAGATCGTCACCGCCGCGCTGCAGAAGGACCCGGACATCGTCGGGATCTTCGCGACGAACCTGTTCGGCGCGACCGGTGCCGCGACCGGTGTCCGCCAGGCCGGCAAGCAGGGCACGGTGAAGATCGTCGGCTTCGACGCCGGGTCCGACCAGGTCAAGGCGCTGCAGGACGGCACGATCCAGGCGCTGATCGCCCAGCAGCCCGGCACGATCGGCACCGACGGCGTCGACCAGGCCGTGAAGGCGCTGAAGGGCGAGGCGACCGAGAAGACGATCCAGACCGGCTTCACGATCGTCACGAAGGACAACCTGAACAGCGCCGAGGGCCAGGCCGCGCTGTACAAGTCCCGCTGCTGAGCCCCGCCGGTCCCCGGCGGCACGCGCCGCCGGGGACCGCGGTGGGTCAGGACAGCGGCCGGAACCGGCGCAGCCGCTGGCTGTTGGCGACGACGAACACCGACGAGAACGCCATCGCCCCACCGGCCAGCATCGGGTTGAGCAGACCGGCGGCGGCCAGCGGGATCGCGGCCACGTTGTAGGCGAACGCCCAGAACAGGTTCCCGCGGATCGTGCGCAACGTGCTCCGGGACAGGCGGATCGCGTCGGCGGCGGCGACCAGGTCACCGCGGACGAGCGTGAGGTCCGCGGCCTCGATCGCCGCGTCGGTGCCGGTGCCCATCGCGAGGCCCAGGTCGGCCCGGGCGAGCGCGGCGGCGTCGTTCACCCCGTCGCCGACCATCGCGACGACCTTCCCCTCGGCCTGGAGCCGCTCCACGACGTCGACCTTGCCGCTGGGCAGCACCCCGGCGACGACGTGCTCGATGCCGACCTCGGCGGCGACGGCACGCGCCGCGGCCTCGCCGTCGCCGGTGAGCAGCACCGGCGTGAGCCCGAGCCGGGTGAGCTCGGCGACCGCGCGGGCGCTGGTCGGCTTCACCGAGTCCCCGACCGTCACCACGCCCCGGGCCGTGCCGCCCCAGCCCACCGCCACCGCGGTGCCGCCTACCGCGTCCACCAGCTCGGGGGGCACGTCGTAGTCGCGCTCGCGCAGGAGCTCGAGCCGCCCCACGACGACCTCACCCACCCCGGGGAGCCGGCCGACCACGCCGCGGCCCGGCTCGTTGCGGAAGCCGGTGACCGCGACCGTCGGAGCGCCGGCGGCGGCCACGGCCCGCGCGATCGGGTGCTCGCTGCCGGCCTCCACCGCGGCGGCGTGGCGCAGCACCTCGCCGGCGTCCTCGCCGGGGGCCGCGATCACGTCGTGGACGGTCATCCGGCCGGTCGTCACGGTGCCGGTCTTGTCGAGCACGATCGTGTCGACGCGCCGGGTCGACTCCAGGATCTCCGGGCCCTTGATCAGCACGCCGAGTTGCGCGCCGCGCCCGGTGCCGACCAGCAGCGCGGTCGGCGTCGCGAGCCCCAGCGCGCACGGGCACGCGATGATCAGCACCGCGACGGCCGCGGTGAACGCCGTGGTCCACCCGGCTCCGGAGCCGACCCAGAAGCCGAGCGTCGCCACCGCGAGCGCCAGCACGATCGGCACGAACACGCCGGAGATGCGGTCGGCGAGCCGCTGCACCGGGGCCTTGCCGGCCTGCGCCCGCTCCACCAGCGCCGCCATCCGCGCCAGCTCGGTGTCGCGCCCCACGCCGGTCGCCCGCACGACGAGCCGGCCGCCGACGTTGACGGTGCCGCCGGTCACCGCGTCGCCCGGCCCCACCTCGACCGGGACCGGCTCACCGGTGAGCATCGACGCGTCCACCGCGGACGCGCCGTCCTCGACGGTCCCGTCGGTGGCGATCGTCTCGCCGGGGCGCACCACGAACCGGTCGTTCGTCGTCAACTCGGATACCGGAACGCGGGCCTCCACGCCGCCGCGCAGCACGCCGGCGTCCTTCGCGCCCAGCTCGAGCAGGGCTTTCAGCGCCCCCGTGGCCCGGCGCTTCGACCGGGCCTCGAAGTAGCGCCCGGCCAGCAGGAACGTCGTGACGCCCGCCGCGACCTCGAGGTAGATCATGCCGCGCGGATCCTCGTCGCCGAGGCTCCAGGTGAACGGGTGGGTCATCCCGGGCAGGCCGGCGGTGCCGAAGAACAGGGCCCAGAGCGACCACCCGAACGCGGCGAGGGTGCCGAGCGAGACCAGCGTGTCCATCGACGCCTCGCCGTGACGCAGGTTGCGCAGCGTCGCGGTGTGGAACGGCAACCCGCAGCCGACGACGACCGGCGCGGCCAGCGTCAGCGACAGCCACTGCCAGTACTCGAACTGCCAGGCCGGCACCATCGCGAGCACCACGACCGGCACGGACAGCGCGATCGCCACCAGCAGCCGGGTGCGGGCCGGGTCGGTCTCCGGCTCCTCCGGCGGCGCTTCGGCCGGCAGGGTGGCCGTGTACCCGGTCTTCACCACGGTGGCGATCAGCTCGTCGGCGCTGTGGCCGCCGTCGTCCTGGATCGTCGCCCGCTCGGTGGCGTAGTTGACCGTGGCGCTCACCCCGTCGAGACGGTTGAGCTTCTTCTCGATCCGCGCCGCGCACGACGCGCAGGTCATGCCGCCGATCTCCAGCTCGATCATCGGGAGGCCTCCCGGGTGAACTCGGCGGTGCGCACGACGTCGCCGTGCTTGAAGTCGAAGTAGAGACGGTACGTGCCGTCGGACGGTACCTCGGCCACGAACGTGGTGCCCGACTGCGGGTGGACGTGCAGGTAGGCGAGGTCGCCGCCGCGCAGCGCGACCAGGTGCCCGTCGGCGCCGAGGTAGGGCTGCAGGTCGGTCACCGGTTTCCCGTTCCGGCTCACCGACGCGGTCACGGTCGACGACGCGCCGGGCGTCAGGTCGCCGGTGAGCGTCACGGTGTAGCCGTCGACCGTGCTGGTGGGCGCCGGGGCCGGCAGCGCGGCCGGCCGGTAGTCGCCGGGGGCCGGGACGTCGACGCCGAGCGTCAGGCCGTCCTCCTGCGCGGCCGGGACGAAGTCGGCGAACACCCGGTACTGGCCCGGCGCGGCGACCGCGAGCGGGATCTCCCAGGTACCGTCGGGGCCGAGCACCGGGTGGACGTGCCGGAACGCCGACAGGTCGCGGCGCACGACGATCAGGTGCAGGTCCTTCTCGTGCTCGGTGGTGTACCGGGTGACCGGCTTCCCGTCCGGGCCGAGGATCCGGAACCGGAACGGCTGGGGCGCCCCGGTGGCGAGCGTGGGGGACAGCGGCTCGAGCCGGTACCCGTCCTCGGTGGTCTGGAGCCCGGCCGGGACGGCCTCCCCGTGCCCTTCGGACGAGTCTCCTTCGGAGGAGTGCCCTTCGGAGGCGCGCTCCTCGGTGGCGTGCTTCTCGGCGGACATGACCGCCGGTGGCGGCTCGGGCTCCGGGCCGATCCAGCGCCCCAGCCCGGTGGCCGCGGCGAACACGACCACCAGGCCGAGCGCGAACACCGACAGGCGGATCGACGTGCGCACGGGGTCCTCCTCGACTCGACGACGTGGTCGACTATACGGGTACCCCCTATAGGTATCAACTCACGACGGCGCGCGCCCGGGGAACCACCAGTTGGCCCGGCCGGCCAGACGCATCAGCGCGGGCACCAGGATCGCGCGGATCACGGTCGCGTCGACGACGATCGCCAGGGCCGCGCCGACGCCGATCATCTGCAGGTACATCACGTCGCCGGTGGCGTAGAGCGAGAACGACAGCGCCAGGATCACCGCGGCCGCAGTGACCAGCGGCGCGCTGCGCTGGAGGCCGTCGAGCACGGCGCGGTGGCTGTCGCCGGTCTCGCGGTAGCGCTCGGTGATCCGGGACAGCAGGAAGACCTCGTAGTCCATCGACAGCCCGTACGCGACGCAGAACATGAGGATCGGGAACGCCGGGTCGAGCGTGCCGATCGGCGTGAAGCCCAGCACGTCGGCGAACGCGCCGTTCTGGAACACGAACACCAGGACGCCGAACATCGCGGCGAGGCTCAGCAGGTTGAGCACGGTGGCTTTGACCGGGATGAGCAGGCTGCGGAACACCGCGGCGAGCAGCACGAACGTGATCCCGAGGATCAGCACCGCCACGAGCGGGACGCGGTCGGCGAGCGCGGCGCGGAAGTCGGTGAGCTCGGCCGGGTAACCGCCCACGAGGACGTCGACCGGCGCCGGTACGGCGCGGAGCCGGTCGAGGAACGCGGTGGCGCCGGTGCCGGTCAGGACCTCGCGGGTCGGGATCGCCTCCAGGCGGGTGCCCCGCGCGCTGCTGAGGCGGTGCGGGTTCGGGGCCGCCCCGATCCGCCGGCCGTCGACGTAGACGCCGGTCGTGGCGTTGACCCGCGCGACGCCCTCGACCCTGGAGAGGGCGGCCGCGTACGGCCGGACGTCGGCGTCCCGGCCGCGCGGCGCGATCAGGTGGACGGCGTCGTTGGCCTCGGTGGCGAACGCGGCGCGTAACGCGTCGTAGGTCTGCCGGGTCGAGGCGCTGGGCGGGAGCACCCGGTCGTCGGGCAGGCCGATCCGGAGCCCGGCCGCCGGGGCGGCGAGGACGCCGACCAGCAGGAGCCCGGCGAGCGAGAACAGCACCGGGCGCCGGGTGACGGCCTCGCCGGCCCGGTACCAGAAGGTGGTACGCCGGGCCGGGCGCCGGCGCAGGGCCCGCGGGCCGAGGACCGCGAGGGCGGCGGGGAGCAGGACCAGCGCCCCGGCCACGGCCGTGATCACGACCAGCACCCCGGCGTACCCGAACGAGCGCAGGAACGGGTAGGGGAGCGCGAGCAGCGCGGCGAGCGACGTCGCGACGACCAGGCCGCTGAACAGCACAGTGCGCCCGGCCGTACGCAGCGTGGTGACGACCGCGTGCTCGGTGCCGTGCGCGAGTTCCTCCCGGAAGCGGCTGATCACGAACAGCGAGTAGTCGACGCCCAGCCCGATGCCCAGCACCAGCGTGATGTTGGCGGCGAACGTCGAGATCTCGACGACGCCGGTGAGGGCGCGCAGCGCGGCGAGCGTGGCGATCACCGAGAACAGCCCGACGCCCAGCGTCAGCAGCGCCAGCCGGACGCGGCGGTAGAGCAGCACCAGCAACCCCAGCAGCAGTGGCGCGACGAGCAGTTCGGCGCGGACGAAGTCGCGCGCGGCCTGCTCGCTGACCTGGGCGGAGACCGCCTCCGCGCCGGCGACTCCCACGTCGAGCGCCGCGGTCGTGCGCGTGAACGACCCGAGCAGCGCGTCCCGGATGTGGGCGCGGGTCGCGGTGGCGTCGCCCGTCACCCAGGCCAGGACGACCGCCTGGGTGCCGTCGCGGCTGCGCAGGGTCGGGTCGCGGTCCTGCGACCAGTACGACCAGACGTCGCCGACCATCGGGTCGGCCGCGAGCTCGGCCTCGAGCGCGGTGGCCTCGGCGCTGACCGCGTCCACGGTGGTTCCCCGGGCGGTGACCAGCAGGATCAGGTTCGCGTTGCCGGTCTCGAAGTCGCGGGCCAGCACCTGCTCGGCGCGGACCGACTCGCTGCCCGGCGCCTCCCACCGGCTCAGCACCAGCGCGTCCATCGTGCCGGCGGCGACGGCGCCGAGCACGAGGGTGAGCACGAGACCGGCCCAGAGGACGGCCGTGCGGTGACGGACGACGAACACGGCGGCCTCCGCTAAATTACGAGTGATTGCTCGCCAAAAAATACGAGCGATCGCTCGTATTCGTCAAGGGAGGGCGCCGTGGTCCGTCGTCAGGCGCGTGGTCAGCAGCGCATCACCGACATCCTGGACGCGGCCCTCGCGCTGTTCGCCGAGGTCGGGTACGCCGCCGCCTCCACGAACGCGATCGCGGCGCGGGCCGGGATCTCGCCCGGGTCGCTGTACCAGTTCTTCCGGAACAAGGAGGAGATCGCGCAGGCCCTGTCCGAGCGGCTGGTCACCGCGCTGGGGGAGGCGCACGCGGCGGCGTTCGCCGAACGGGACGTCGTCGAGCTGCCGCTCGAGGAGCTGGTCGACCGGATGACCGCGCCGCTGATCGCGTTCAACGTGGCCAACCCGGGCGCGAAGGTGCTGTTCGGCAGCGGCGACGTGCCGACCGGGCTCGCCGAGGCCACCCGGCCGGTATTCGCGGCGGTGGCCGGCCGGGTCACCGCCGTCGTGGCCGCGCGCGCTCCGGCACTGTCCGCTCCGGAAACCGAACGGGTGGCCACCGTGGCCGTGCGAATCGTCGCCGCGATGATGCCGCCGATCGTGGGCGCGTCGGGCGCGGAGCGCGACGCGCTGATCGCCGAACTGCACCGGGCGCTCGTGGGCTACCTGGCGCCGCTGGAGTCGGCTTCCGGGCCCACCACCTCGGCCAGGCCGACCTCCTCCGCGAACGGGTCGACGGCCGCGTCGGTCAGCAGGGGTGGGTCGCCGGCCGATCCGCCGCGACGGGTTCCGGCCGTGCCGGTGAGGGGCGGCCGGGGATGACGGCGGCAGCGGCCAGGAGCAGGAGCAGTGCGCCGGTGAGCCCGGCGTGGACGCGGTGGGTACCGGCCAGCGGGGTGTCGGCGGTCTGGACGACCAGAGCGACGGAGGCGATGCCGAGTGAGGCGCCGAGCTGGTTGAGCATGGAGAGCGCGGAGCTGCCCGGGGGCACCAGCGGCGGGGGGAGCGTGCGGTAGACCGAGCCTATCGTCGGGGCGCCGACGCCGCCCAGGGCGGCGCCGAGCACGAAGGCCTGCAGGGCGGGGAGTGCCGGGGGAACGTCCGCACTCACGGTGGTGAGTGACAGCGCGGCCGCGGCGGCCACGCCGCCGCCGATCGGCACCAGGCGCCGGGAGCCCAGCCGATCGGAGAGCCGCCCGGCGATCGGCATGGCCATCGCGGAACCCAGGCCGAGTGGGGCGAGCAGCAACCCGGCGGCCGAGGCGCCGAGTCCGCGCACGAGCTGGTGGTACAGCGGCAGCGCGGCCAGGCTCGCGAACGTCGCGGCACCGCACAACCCCGCGACCACCACACTCGCACTGAACCCGGGCCGCCCGAACAACCGCAGATCCAGCAACGGTGCCGCCCGCCCGGACCCCCGCGTTCGTCCCGCGCGATTCCGTGCTCGGCGGACCGTCCGCTCCGGATGTCCGCCGGAGGGCGTGCGCGACGTAGGCGACCAGCAGGACCACGGCCGTGGCGGCCCAGGCGAGCGGCACGAGCCCGAGGCCACCGCGGGCGGCCAGCTCGGTCAGGGCGAGGAGGGCGGCGGCCACGCCGGGACCGAGGAGCGCGAGGCCGAGAACGTCCAGGCGGGCCGGGCGGCCGAACAGCACCAGCCCGGCGAGCCAGAGCCGGCGACAGCCGATCCGATCGACGGCCCACGCGGTCACCGGGATCGTCACGGTCAGCGCCACGAGGTAGCCGCTCGACACCCACCCCGCCGCGCTCAGCGACGTGCCGAACTGGTCGGCGAGCGTGCGGATCGCGACGGCGACCATGGAGCCGTCGAGGATCCCCATCGCGCCGCCGACCAGGACGACGGCGACCAGCTGCTCGCGTGCTACTGCGACGAGAAGTCGTGGGCGTTGCGGCGGCTGCTGTTCGCGGAGAGCGGTCAGTTCCCCGACCTGCCCGAGATCATCCGCGGCCGGGCGGCCGACCCGGTCACCGAGGCGCTCGCGGACCGGCTCGCGCACCTGGCGCTGGCCGGGCGGCTACGGACCACCGACCCCGCGCTGGCCGCCGATCAGTTCGCCGCGCTGCTCACCGGCTCGCTGGACCACCGCGCCCGGCTGGGCACCCGTCCCGTCCCGGACGACGAACTCCACGGCGTCTGCCGCGCCGCGGTCTCCACCTTTCTCGCCGCGTTCGGCTCCTGAGCCTCGGATCGGCGGGCCGTGGATAGGGACGGGTGCGGGCGGTAGAAACAGGGAGTGATCGATCGAAGCGGGCTGGCGGAGTTCCTGCGGCGTCGGCGGGAGTCGTTGCAGCCCGAGGACGTCGGCCTGCCGCGCGGGCAGCGCCGCCGCACCAGCGGCCTGCGGCGCGAGGAGGCGGCCGCGCTCTGCCACATGTCGGCCGACTACTACGCCCGGCTCGAACGCGAACGCGGCCCGCAGCCGTCCGAGCAGATGATCGCCTCGATCGCGCAGGGCCTGCACCTCTCGCTCGAGGAACGTGACCACCTGTTCCGGCTGGCCGGGCACAACCCGCCGGCCCGCGGCCCGGCCGGCGACCACATCAGCCCCGGCCTGCTGCGGGTGTTCGACCGCCTCGGCGACACCCCGGCGGAGATCGTCACCGAACTGGGCGAGACGCTGCGCCAGACCCCGCTCGGCGTCGCGCTCACCGGCGTCACCACCGACTTCACCGGCCCGGCACGCAGCATCGGGTACCGCTGGTTCGCCCGCCCCGAGTCGCGTGCGCTCTACGCGGCCGAGGACCACCCGTTCCTCTCCCGCGTCTGGGTCTCCGGCCTGCGTGAGATCGCCACCCTGCGTGGCCCCGGCTCGCGGGCCGCGTACTACGTCGACCTGCTCCTCGCCGAGAGCGCGGAGTTCCGCGAGCTCTGGGAGCGCCACGAGGTGGGCGTCCACCCGGGGGACACGAAGCGGTTCGCCCATCCCGAGCTCGGGGCGCTCGACCTGACCTGCCAGACGCTCGTCGACCGGGGTCAGTCGCACTATCTGCTCGTCTACACCGCGATCCCGGGCAGCGAGAGCTACGAGAAGCTGCAGCTGCTCTCGGCCGTCAGCGTCTGAAGCCGTCCATGATGCGGACGAGCGTCCGCTAGACTACGGCGATGGCGAATCGTGGAACCGGGCCGGACTTCGTCGAGGCCCTGGCCCGGGGCTTGGACGTGCTGGCGTGCTTCGACGCGCGGCGGCCGGTGATGTCGCTCAGCGAGGTGGCGAGCGCGACCGAGCTGGCCCGTCCGACCGCCCGGCGGCTGCTGCTGACGCTGGAGGAGATGGGGTACGTGCGCACCGCCGAGGGCGGCGGGTTCGCGCTCACCCCGAAGGTGCTCGCGCTCGGCATGGCCTACGTCAGCTCGCAGGGGCTCTGGGAGATCGCCCGGCCGCACCTGGAACGGCTGGTCGCGGCCACCGGCGAGTCGTCGTCGATGGCGCAGCTGGACGGCTCGGACATCGTCTACGTGGCCCGGGTGTCGGTGCCGAAGATCATCACGCTGCGGGTGGACATCGGGACGCGCTTCCCGGCCGCGCAGACCTCCCAGGGCAAGGTGCTGCTGGCCGGCCTGTCGCCGGCCGAGGCCGAGCGGGTGCTCGCCGAACCCAGCCGCTCCGGGTTGCCGCGCTACATCGGCCGCACCGCCGACGAGCTCGCGGCCGAGCTCACCGAGGTGCGGGCCCGGGGCTGGGCGCTGGCCGACGAGGAGCTCGCGCCCGGCGTGCGGTCGGTGGCCGCACCGGTGCGTGACGGCTCGGGGCGGGTGCGCGCGGCGATGAACGTCACCGTGCACGCGGCCGAGACGTCCCTGGAGACGCTGCTCGACGCCCATCTGCCCCGGCTGCTGCGCACCGCGGGCGACGTCAGCGCCGAGTGGGCGCTCTGGCAGTCCCGCCCGCACGCCGAGATCGCCCGGTCCGAGACCGCCTGAGCCGAGCCTCCTTGACACCTCGCCCGGGCCGCGCAAAGCTGGCGGACAAGTGTCCGCATCGTGGTTGGGAGTGCTAGTGACGAGCAACGGCCCGTTGTCGGGGATCGTGGTCGCCGACTTCTCGCGGGTACTGGCCGGGCCGTACGCGACGATGCTCCTCGCCGACCTGGGCGCCGAGGTGATCAAGGTCGAGGGCCCCGCCGGTGACGACACCCGCGGCTGGGTGCCGCCCACCCGCGACGGCGTCGGCACCTACTACCTGTCGGTCAACCGCAACAAACGGTCGATCGCGCTGGACCTCAAGGACCCGGCCGACCTCGAGGTGGCGCACGCGCTGAGCGCACGCGCCGACGTCTTCATCCAGAACTTCAAGCCCGGCGGCCTGGCGCGGTTCGGCTTGGACTACGACGCGGTGAAGACACGCAACGACACGGTCATCTACTGCTCGATCAGCGGCTTCGGCAGCACCGGCGGCGCCGCGCTCCCCGGCTACGACCTGCTCGTGCAGGGCATGTCGGGCCTGATGAGCCTCACCGGTGACCCCGACGGCACCCCGTTCCGCGCCGGCATCTCGGTGTTCGACGTGATGACCGGCATGCACTCGGTGATCGGCATCCTGGCCGCGCTGCACCACCGCGACGAGACCGGCGAGGGCCAGCACATCGAGACGAACCTGCTCTCGACGGCGCTCAGCAGCCTGGTGAACCAGACGTCGGCCTACGTCGCCGGTGGAGTGGTGCCGAACCGCATGGGCAACGCCCACCTGAGCCTGTTCCCGTACGAACCGCTGCGGACCGGCGACGGTGAGCTCATCGTCGTCGCGGGCAACAACGGCCAGTTCCGCAAGCTCGCCGAGGTGCTCGGCCACCCCGAGTGGGCCGACGACCCGCGGTTCGACACGATCGGCAACCGCAACGACAACCGCGAGCTCCTGCGCCCGCTGCTGCTCGAGGCGCTCGCCGCGAAGAGCGCCCAGGACTGGTTCGACGTCCTCACCGAGGCCGGCCTGCCCTGCGGACCGATCAACACGGTGCAAGGTGGCGTCGAGCTGGCTGAACGATTGGGCCTGGCGCCCGTCGTAGAGATCGGGGACGTGCCGACGGTGCGTAACCCGATCCGGTTCTCGGCGACCCCGCCGACGTACCGGTCGGCCCCACCGGAGTTGGATGAGCACGGCGACGAGATCCGCGAGTGGTTGGGAGTCACGCGTGCCTGAGTACCCCACGGCGCTGGGTGCCTCCAGCCGCCACGAGATCACGCTGCTCGGGCAGAGCCTCGCGAACGACGTCATGGGCACGGTGGGCTTCGGTGAGCTGGCGTTCTGGCTGGCCACCCAGCGTCGCCCCAGCGCGGGCGAGGTCCGGGTCTTCGAGGCGGTGCTGGCCGCGCTGGCCGACCACGGGTTCACGCCCACCGCGATCGTCACCCGCCTCACCTACCTGTCCGCCCCCGACTCGGTGCAGGGGGCGCTGGCCGCGGGGCTGCTCGGCGGGGGGTCGCGGTTCCTCGGCGTCACCGAGGACTGCGGCCGGTTCCTGCACGAGGCCCTCGCCGCCAGAAAGCCGGACCAGAGCTGGGACGACTTCGCCCGGGACGTCGTGACGCAGCAGCGAGCGGCCAGGAAGTTCATCCCGGGCCTGGGCCACCACGTGCACAAGGACGGCGACCCGCGCACGCCGCGCCTGTTCGCGATCGCCGAGGAGGAAGGCCTGGTCGGCCCGCACCTGAGCCTCTTCGCCGCGATCGGGCGCGTGCACCCCGAGATCCTCGGCAGGACGCTGCCGCTCAACGGCGCCGGGGTGTGCGGCGCCGCGCTCGCCGACCTCGGCCTGCCCCTGGAGCTGCTCCGCGGGTTCGCGCTGCTGGCCCGCACCGCCGGCCTGATCGGGCAGCTGGCCGAGGAGCTCCGGCACCCGGTGGCGAACGACATCTTCCTGTCAGTGGATCTGAACAATCGCTCGGTAGCCCCCGATGGAGGTCTCCATGGCTGAACTCGTCGCGGTCATCGCGTCCACGCACCATCCGTTCTATTACAAGACGAGCACCCTCCCGGAGTCCGAACGGCCGCCGTTCGCGGCCGAGTGGATCGCCAAGATCCAGAACTTCCGGGAGACGCTCACCAAGGCGCGTCCCGACGTTCTGGTCATGGTGGGCTCCGACCACTTCCACCAGCTGTGGCTCGACAACATGCCCCAGTTCCTGGTCGGCAAGGCGCCGGTCTACGACGCCAACTGGTACAACGAGGAACGCGAGTTCGGGCTGCCGCGCATGCGCCTGGCCGGCGACGAGGCGTTCAGCGAGCACATCCTGCGCCAGGGCCTGGACGCGGGCTTCGACCTGGCGTTCAGCAACGAGCTGCGCATCGACCACAGCGTCACCTGCCCGATCATCACGCTGCGCCCCGAGGCCGACCTGCCGATCGTCCCGATCTACACGAACATCTTCGCGCCGCCGCTGCCGCAGCCGAAACGGTTCGTCCAGCTCGGACGCACGATCCGGGAACTGGTCGAGTCGATGCCCGGCAACCAGCGGGTCGCGGTGATCGGCACCGGGCACCTCTCGCTGGAGCTCGGCGGGCCGCGGCAGTTCGGGCCGACCGGCCCCGACCCGGAGTTCGACCGCAAGGCCGTCGAGTGGATCGCGTCCGGGGACATCGAGGGCTGCCTCGCCGAGGTGACGCTCGACAGCCTGCACCAGCCGGGCAACGCCACCCACGGGTTCATGGACTTCATGCTGATGATGGGCGTCGCCGGCGAGGGCGCGAAGGCCGACTACACCGAGACGGTCGACCTGTTCCACACGATGGAGGCCTACTTCACCTGGTACCCCGGAGGTGCGCCGAAATGAGCAAGTACCTGGTGAACAAGTTCCTGTACACGGTGGACCGGGACCCGGACCTGGTGGAGCGGTACAAGACCGATCCGGCCGGCACGGTGGCCTGGTGGGAGACCGAGAAGGCCAACGAGCTGCTCAATTGTGTCGCCGCCGAGCGGTCGACCTACCAGCGGTTCACGGACGAGGAGCGGGCCGCGCTCGTCGACCAGGACCACGTCAGGCTGTTCGAGATGGGCGCCCACCCGTTCCTCACCCTGACGCTGTTCATCGCCATGTTCGAGCACGACCACGAGCCCCTCGGCTACGTGAAGGCCTACGCGGCGAAGATGTCCCACATCTCCCTGCCGTACCCCGACATCGCCACCTGAGCAGCCGGTCAGGCCTCCCGGCGGTGGAGTCGAAGCCCCACGAGCCGGGAGGCCTTCGCTGTCGCACGCTGACCCCACGCCGGGGATCGGCCGGTGACGACCGAGCGGGTCATCACCTGACCCGCGCCCTCCACAGCAGCCAGATGAAATACGGCGCCCCGATCATCGCCGTCATCAAACCGGCGGCGAGCTGGGACGGCGCGATCACCGTGCGCCCGAGGGTGTCGGCCACGCTCACCAGCACCGCGCCCAGTGCCACCGCGACCGGCACCGCTCGGCGGTGCTGCGCACCCACCAGCGCCCGGGCCGCGTGCGGTGCCACCAGGCCGACGAACCCCAGCGCCCCGACCGCACCGGCGGCGGCCGCGGTCAGCACCGCCGCGAGCGTCAGGAAACCCAGCCGGGCCCGGCCGAGCGGCACCCCCAGCACCCGCGGGACGTCCTCGTCCAGCGCGACCAGGTCGAGCGTGCGCGCACCGGCCACCGTCAGCGGCAGCGCGATCAGCAGGGCCAGCGCGACCGGCGCGAGCTGCGCCAGGCTGCGCCCGTAGGTGGAGCCGGCCAGCCAGGTCAGCGCCAGGTTCGTGTTCCACGGCTGCGCGACGACGATCACCAGCGTCGTCAGCGCGACGGCGCCGGTGCTCGTGCCGATGCCGACGAGCACGATCCGGTCCGACGACAGCCCGCGCCCGGCCGCGAGCCAGTAGACCAGCGCGAACGTGCCCAGCGCGGTGAGCGTCGCGACGCCCATCACCGGCCAGATGCCGATGCCGGGGATCAGGAGCGCGACCGCGACCGCGCCGAGGCTCGCGCCGGGGGTCACGCCGAGCAGCGACGGCTCGGCGAGCGGGTTGCGGCAGACGGCCTGCACGATCGCTCCGGCCAGCGCCAGCGCCGCCCCGCCCAGCAGGCCGGCCAGCACCCGCGGCCACCGCTGGTCGAGCACGAACGTCACTTCCCGGCCGGACGCGCCGCGCCACCAGTTCACGACGTCACCGAGCAGCACGAGCCGGTCGCCGAGCAGCAGCGCGGCCACCAGCGCGCCGACCGTGAGTACGCCGAGCACCACCGCGACGAGAACCACCCAGCGCCGGGAGCGCACCGTCCCGGACGCTCCCCGGGCCGGGGCGGCCGCCGGGCCACCGTCCCGGATCCGCCGGGCGAGCCGCACCAGCACCACCGCGCCGGCGAGCGTCGTCAGCACGCCGGTCGGCACCGAGATGACCTTGTCCACCGGGACGAACAACCGCAACAGCACATCGGCCAGTACGACGACGACCGCGCCGACCAGGCCCGCGAACGGGAGCAGCACGAGGTGGTTGCCCAGCCCCGGCGCCCGCCGCGCGGCCAGCCGGGCGATCACCGGCGCGCAGAGCCCGACGAACCCGATCGGCCCGGCCACGGTCACGGCGGTCGCGGCCAGCAGCACCGCGAGGACCACGGCGAGCACCCGGGTGCGCCGCACCCCGACGCCGAGCACGCGGGCCGGGTCGTCGCCCAGCCCGAGCACGTCGAGCCGGTGCGCGAGCAGCAGCACGGCGAGCACGCCGAGCACGACGACCGGCGCGGCCATCGTGACCTGCCGCGCCCCGGACTGCACGGTCGTGCCGCTGCCCCAGGCGAACAGCCCGACGGTGTTCTGCTGGAACAGCATCAGCAGGACGATCGTCAGCGCGTTGAGCGCCAGCGCGATCGCCGACCCGGCGAGGATCAGCCGGGTCGGGCCGGCCGCGCCGCCGCGCGCGACGAGCAGCACGAGCGCGGACGCCGCCAGGCCGCCGAGGAACGCGATCACGCCGCGCAGCCCGAACGGCAGCGCGACCCCGGACGCGGCGACCGCCACCACCGACACGTACGCGCCGGCATTGACCGCGAGCGTGTCGGGGGAGGTCAGCGGGTTGCGTGCCACCGACTGCAGAACGGCACCGGCGACGCCGACCGCGAGCCCGACGAGGAGCGCGGCGGCCAGCCGCGGCGCCCGGCTGGCGACGAGCACGGCCACCGCCTCGGCCCGGTCGTCCGACGCGGAGTTCCCGGGTGCCAGCGCCGAGAGCAGCTCACCCAGCCCCAGCCGGGCCGTGCCCTGCGTCAGGTGCCAGAGGGAGAGCCCGGCCAGGAGCAGCAGCCCGAGGGCGAAGGCCACGGTGACGCGCACCGGCCTGCCCCCGGCGGCGGTGCCGGGGGTGGCCGGTGCGTCGAGCGTCGCGGTCACGTGAGGGCGGCGACGACCGCGTCGACGTACTTCGCGGCCGACGGTGTGCTGCCGAACATCCAGATGCCGTCCGGGATGCGGTGCACGTTGCCGCCGGCCTTGACGAACGCGAGGTTCTTCCAGACCGCGTTGCCGGTCAGGCCCTGCACGAACGCCTTGCTGGCCTCGTCGCTGCTGGCCACGTAGAGGAACGACGTCTTCGCGTCGGTGATCCGGGTGAGGCCTTCGAGGTCGGTCTGGGCGAGGCCGTAGTCCTTGTCGCCGCCGGTGGGCCACTGGTTGGTCAGGCCGAGTTCCTCGCCGATCGCGCCGAAGAACGAACCCGGCGTGTACAGGCGGATCGAGATCGTGCCGGAGTCGACCCAGCCGTCGGCCATCGCGAACGGCGCGCCGGTCTTCCCGGCCTTCGCCAGCGCGGCCTTGCCCTCGGCGATCGTCGCGTCGTAGTCCGCGAGCAGCTTCGTGCCGACCTCGTCGGTGCCGGTGATCGTCGCCAGGGTCTTGACCGTGCGGCGCATGTACCCGATCGGGTCGGTGCCGTCGGAGCCGCGCAGCGTCAGCACCGTCGACGTCTTCTCGATCTGGGCGATCACGTTCTCCGGCAGGTCGGTGACGGTCACGACCAGGTCGGGCTTGAGCGCGCCGATCGCGTCCAGGCTGGGCTCACCGCGGGTGCCGACGTCCGGCGTGGACGGGTCCAGCGCCAGGCTGGTGTCCCACTGGTTGTAGCCCTTGACGTCGGCCGCGCCGACCGGCTTCACGCCCAGCGCGAGCAGCGTCTCGGTGAGGCCCCACTCGAGCGAGACGACGTTCGCGGCCGGGGCGTCGAGTTTCACGGTGCCGCGCTCGTCGGTGACCTGGACCGGGCCGGCGTCGGTGGCCGCGGCCGGGCTCGCGTCGTCGCCCGGGTTCTCCGTGGTGCCGCAGGCGGCGAGCAGTAACACGGCGGCGGTGGCCGCGATCAGTTTCTTCACAGGGGTGTCCTTAGGTGAGGGCACGAGTGGTGTGGCGTCCGACCGGACGGGTGCGGACCCGCCCGTCGGCGTCGGTCTCGACCTCGATGCGCAGGCCGTAGACCTCGGTCAGCGTGTCGGCGGTCAGGACGTCGGCCGGGGTTCCGGTCGCGCGCACGCGACCGGCGTCGAGCAGGACCACGCGGTCGGCGACCGCGGCGGCCAGGACCGC
>NZ_BAAAGX010000035.1:61660-71536 GCF_039524755.1 Cryptosporangium japonicum | reverse complement strand
CGGCCTGGTCGAGGTCGTGCAGCACGACGCCGACCGCGACGCCGTGCTCGTCCGCGAGGTCGCGGACGGTGTCCAGGGTCTCGACCTGGTAGCGCAGGTCGAGGAACGTGGTGGGCTCGTCGAGCAGGACGACGCCGGTGTCCTGAGCGAGGCAGGTCGCCAGCCAGACCCGCTGGAGTTCACCGCCGGACAGTTCGTCGACCGGGCGTTCGGCCATGGCCTCGACGCCGGTGACGCGCATCGCGGCGCGCACCTTCTCCGGGCCGTCCGCGTCGCCGGTGCCGAAGCGGCCGCGGTAGGGGTGGCGTCCGTAGGCGACGACGTCGCGGACGCGGACGCCGCCGGGGGTGGGGCGCGACTGGGTCAGCAGCGTGACGCGGCGGGCGAACTCCTTGGGGTGCAGTGCGGCGGCGTTCTGCCCGTCGGCCAGCGTGACCTCGCCCGCGGCCGGGGCGTGCAGGCGGGCGAGCGCGCGCAGGAGCGTCGACTTGCCGGATCCGTTCGGCCCGACGAGCGCGACCACCTCACCGGCCCGGAGCTCGAGGTCCGCGCCGGAGACGACGGTGCGGCCGTCGTAACCGAGGGTGAGTCCGGCACCGCGCAGCGCTGCTGACCGAGAATTCATGAGGTGAGGCTAGCCTAAGTTGAGGCGGCGTAGGTCTACAAAGGCCGCTGTGAACTGCGCCATTGCCGGTCCGGACGGCTTCTTGCCTGGCGCGGGGATGCTGTTAGGTTAGCCTCGCCTGATCCCCCCACGACCTGTTTGGAGCTTTTCCATGCGCTTGAACCGGTTACTCGCCGGTGCGGTCGCGGTGGCCATGAGCGTCGCTCTGGCTGCCTGCGGCGGCACGGACGACGACTCGGCGTCCGCGGACGCCTCGGCCGGCTCGGGGGCTTCGTTCCCGATCACGATCAAGCACGCGCTCGGCTCGACCACGATCGAGAAGAAGCCCGTCCGCGTCGCCACCGTCAACTGGGCGAACGAAGAGGTTCCGCTGGCGCTCGGCATCGTGCCGGTCGGCTTCGCAAAGGCCAACTTCGGCGACGACGACACCGACGGCCTGCTGCCGTGGACCAAGGCGAAGCTCGACGAGCTCGGCGGCGACACCAAGCCGGTGTTGTTCGACGAGACCGACGGCATCGACTTCGAGGCCGTCGCCGACACCCGGCCCGACGTCATCCTGGCCGCGTACTCCGGGCTGACCAAGCAGGACTACGACACGCTCAGCAAGATCGCGCCGACCGTGGCGTACCCCGAGGCGCCGTGGGCCACCGCCTGGCGCGACACGATCACGCTCGAGAGCGAGGCCCTCGGCCTGAAGAGCGAGGGCGAGAAGCTCATCGCCGACATCGAGTCGCAGGTCAAGGCCGAGGTCGGCAAGCACCCGAGCATCGCCGGCAAGAACGCGATGTTCATCACCCACATCGACCCGGCCGACCTGAGCAAGGTCACCTACTACACCGCGCACGACACCCGCGTGCAGTTCTTCGGCGACCTCGGCCTGAAGGACGCCCCGGCGGTGGAGAAGGCCTCGCAGAGCTCGAAGGAGTTCTCCGGCAGCCTGAGCTCCGAGCAGATCCAGGAGCTGAACGACGTGGACATCATGGTGTCCTACGGCGACGCGGACAACAAGCTGCTCAGCCAGCTGCAGGCCGACCCGCTGCTCGGCAAGATCCCGGCGATCAAGCGCGGCTCGGTCGTGTTCTTCCCCGGCAGCGGCCCGCTGGCCACCGCCGCGAACCCGACGCCGCTGTCGATCTCGTACGTGACCAAGGACTACGTCGAGCTGCTCGCGGCGGCCGCGGACAAGGTTAAGTGACACCGGAGGTCCAGACGCGCCGCCCGGCGCCGGTCAAGACCGCCTGGATCGTGATCGCGGTCGCCGCTCTCGCGGCGGCCGTGTTCGCGTCCGTCGCGATCGGCTCCCGGCACGTCGGCCTGGCCGACATCTGGCACGCGTTCGGAGGCCAGCAGGACACGCTGAACGAGGCCGCGGTCACCAAGCGCATCCCGCGCACGATCCTGGCCGTGGTCGTCGGCGCGGCGCTGGCCGTCTCCGGCGCGGTCATGCAGGGCGTGACGCGCAACCCGCTCGCCGACCCCGGCATCCTCGGCGTCAACATGGGCGCCGCGCTCGCGATCGTCATCGGCATCACGACGTTCGGCCTGACGTCGGTCACCAGCTACGTCTGGGTCGCGATCGCCGGCGCCGGGCTCGCGGCGGTGTTCGTCTACGCGGTCGGGTCGCTGGGCCGGGGCGGCGCCACCCCGCTCAAGCTCGCGCTCGCCGGCACCGCGACCACGGTCGCGTTCGTCTCGCTGATCCGCGCGGTGATCCTGCCGCGCGGCGACGTCTCCGGGGTGTTCCTGTCCTGGGAGATCGGCGGCGTCGGCGGGGCCACGTTCCCGAGCCTGCGCCAGGTGGCGCCGTTCCTGATCGTCGGGTTCGTCGTGTCGCTGGCCGTGGCCCGTCCGCTGAACTCGCTCGCGCTCGGCGACGAGCTCGCGACCGGGCTGGGCGAGCGGGTGCGCCTGACCCGGGCGCTGGCCGCGGTCGGCGCGGTGCTGCTCTGCGCCGGGTCGGTCGCCGCGGCCGGGCCGATCATGTACGTCGGGCTGATCGCCCCGCACGTCTGCCGGCTGGTCGTCGGCACCGACCACCGCTGGCTGCTGCCGTTCTCGGCCGTGCTCGGCGCGGTGCTGCTCACGGTCGCCGACACGCTCGGCCGGATCGTCAACCGCCCGGACGAGATCGACGTCGGCATCCTCGCCGCGCTGATCGGCGCGCCGTTCTTCATCTACATCGTCCGGAAACAGAAAGTGCGCGAGCTGTGAGCACGATCGAAGCCGTCGTCCGCGGCCGCAGGCGCCGCGCGCTCCGGCGCCGCGGCATGCTGACGCTGCTCGCGGCGCTGATCGTCGCCGTGTTCCTGGTGTCGTTGAGTGTCGGGCGCACCTACTACCCGCTCGCGGACGTGTTCGACGTGATCCTGGGCCGGATCGTGCCCGGCGCCTCGTTCACGGTCGGCGAGCTGCGGCTGCCCCGGGCGGTGCTCGCGGGCCTGACCGGGTTCTGCTTCGGCCTGGGCGGCGTCACGTTCCAGACCATGCTGCGCAACCCCCTCGCGAGCCCCGACATCATCGGGATCAGCGCCGGTGCCGGCACCGCGGCCGTGTTCGCGATCGTCGTCCTCGGGCTGTCCGAGACCGGGGTGTCGACGTTCGCGATCGTCGCCGCGCTGGTCGTCGCCGTGCTCGTGTACACGCTCTCGTTCCGCGACGGCGTCGCCGGTACCCGCCTGGTGCTGATCGGCATCGGGTGCGCGTCGATGCTCAACAGCGCCACCTCCTACCTGCTCTCCCAGGCCGGGCAGTGGGACCTGCAGCAGGCCACCCGCTGGCTGGCCGGCAGCCTCAACAACGCCACCTGGGCGCAGGTCGTCCCGGTCGCCGTCGCGATGCTCGTGCTGACGCCGGTGCTGCTGGCCTCGGCACGCGGCCTCACGCTGCTGGAGCTGGGCGACGACGCGGCCGCCGCGCTCGGCGTGCGGCTCGAGCGCACCCGGTTCCTGGTGATCGTCGCGGCCGTCGGCCTGATCGCGTTCGCCACCGCCGCGACCGGCCCGATCGCGTTCGTCGCGTTCCTGGCCGGCCCGATCGCGGCCCGGCTGTTCGGCGCCGGCGGCACGCTGCTGCTCCCGGCCGGGCTCGTCGGCGCGCTGCTCGTGCTCCTCGCGGACTTCGTCGGCCAGTTCGCGTTCGGCACCCGCTACCCGGTGGGCGTCATCACCGGTGTGCTGGGAGCGCCGTACCTCATCTATCTGATCGTCCGGTCGAACCGGGTGGGAGGCTCCCTGTGACCGCTGGCCACACGCTGAACGTCGAGCAGCTCTCGCTCGGCTACCGCGACCGCACGGTGATCGAGGCGCTCGACCTCACCGTGCCGCCGGGCCGGATCACCGCGATCGTCGGCGCGAACGCCTGCGGCAAGTCGACGCTGCTGCGGTCGATGACCCGCCTGCTCGCGCCGCGCGCCGGGCACGTCCTGCTGGACGGCAAGGCCGTGCACAAGATCCCGCCGAAGGAGCTCGCCCGGACGCTGGGCCTGCTGCCGCAGTCACCGATCGCGCCCGAGGGCATCACGGTGGCCGACCTGGTCAGCCGGGGCCGCCATCCCCACCAGCGGGTGCTGGCCCGCTGGTCGCGCGAGGACGACCGTGCGGTCGCGGCGGCACTCGACGCCACCTCCACCGCCGAGCTGGCCGACCGCTCGGTCGACGAGCTCTCCGGCGGGCAGCGCCAGCGGGTCTGGATCGCGATGGCGCTCGCCCAGCAGACCGACGTGCTGCTGCTCGACGAGCCCACCACGTTCCTCGACGTCAGCCACCAGGTCGAGGTACTGGACCTGCTCACCGACCTGAACGCCACCCGGGGCACGACGATCGTGATGGTGCTGCACGACCTGAACATGGCCGCCCGCTACGCCGATCACCTGATCGCGCTGGCCGAGGGCCGGCTGCACGCGGCGGGGGAGCCCGCGCAGGTGCTGACCGAGGACACCGTCCGCGCGGTGTTCGGGCTGGACAGCCGCATCATCACCGACCCGACGTCGGACAAGCCGCTGATGCTGCCGCTCGGCCGCCACCACGTGAACACGCCCGACCGCCCGTGACCGGCCGGTGCGGCGGACCGGGGCCGCGCGCGACCCCGGTCCACCGCCGGTGCTCCTAGCTCGACGGGATCTGGCCGACGACCCCCTTCACGAAGTAGTCGATCGACTCGATCGTCTTGTAGTCCGGCGTGGTGCCCGCGGGCACGCGCGTCTTCCCGGCCTGGTCGACGACCGGCCCGGTGAACGGCGAGGAGTCCTTGCTGATCTTCGCCTGCGCGGCGTCCACCAGCGACTTCGTGTCCGCCGACACGGTCGGCCCGTACGGCGACCGCACGAACGGGTTGTCACCGGTCTTGAGCCCCACCCGGTAGTTCGCGTTGTACTCGCTGCCGACGAACTTCCCGTCGACGACCGTGCGCACCAGCGACGTGTACAGCGGCCCCCAGTCCCACTGCGACCCGGTCAGCCAGCCCTTCGGGGCCAGCGCCGTCGCGTCGGCGTGGTAGCCGACCGTGTACTTGCCCGCGGCCTCGGTCGCGCGGATCACCGTCGCGGTGCAGTCCTGGTGCTGGCTGATCACGTCGACGCCCTGCGAGAGCAGCGACTTGGCCGCCTCGGCCTGCTTGGCCGGGTCGCACCAGCTCGACGTGTTCACCACGTACGTCTTCACGGCCGGATTCACCGAGGCCGCGCCGAGCTGGAACGCGTTGATGTTGTCGAGCGTCTGCGAGATCGGGAACGCGTACACGTACCCGAGCTTGTTCGTCTTCGTGGTCTTCCCGGCGACGATGCCGGCCAGGTACACCGGCTCGTAGACGGTGCCGAAGTACGTGCCGAAGTTCTTCGGCATCGCGCCGTCGACGATGTTGCCCTGCTGCACGACGACGACGTCCGGGTGCGCGGCCGCGACCTTCAGCGCCGGGTCCTTGTGGCCGTAGGAGGTCGCGAAGATGATCTTCGCGCCCTTGCGGATCATGCTCTCCATGACCCGGGTGGCGTTGTCGTCCTCGGGCACGTTCTCGGCGGTGAGCACCTCCATGTCCGGGTACGCCGTGGCGACGGCCTGGCTGCCCTGGTAGGCGGCCTGGTTGTAGCCGTAGTCGTCCTTCGGTCCGACGAAGATGAACCCGATCTTGTCCCCGCCGGTGCCGGGGGCGTCCCCCGACGTGCCCGACGACGAGGTCGTGCTGTTCGTGGCGCACGCGGCCAGCAGCGCGGTCGCCGCGACCAATCGCAGTAACTTCCACTTCATCGATGCGTCTCCTAGCGGGCGGGGGTGAGCTCGAAGACCCGCGACAGGCCTTCGGGAGCGGAGTTGACCTGCCGGCGCGCCAGCAGGACGAGGGCGAGGATCGTCACCAGGTACGGCAGCGCGTCGAGCGCGAACTGGTTGAACCCGTAACCGCGGGCCTGCAGTGCGGGGGAGAGCGCCAGTGCGGCCCCGAACAGGTACGCGCCGCCGACCGCGCGCAGCGGGTGCCACGCCGCGAAGATCACCAGCGCGACCGCGATGAACCCGCGTCCGGCCGTCATGTTCTCGAACCAGGCGTTGGCGTACGCGGTGGACAGGTGCGCACCGCCGACGCCGGCGAGCAGCCCGCCGCCGACCACGGCCAGGTACCGAACGACCAGCGGGTTCTTCCCGTACGCCGCGAGCACCTCGGGACGCTCGCCGGCGCCGCGAACGGTCAGCCCCCAGCGGCTGCGGTGGAGCAGCCACCACATCGCCGGCGCGGCCAGATAGGACGCGTAGACCAGCGGGTCCTGGGTGAAGAAGATCGGCCCCAGCCACGGCACGTCGGAGAGCAGCGGGATCGCCACCGGCCGGAACGGCGTGATCGACGCACCCACGTACGCGACGCCGAACATCGAGGTGAGCCCGAGCCCGAGGAACAGCACGACCAGGCCGGTGGCCAGCTGGTTCGCGCCGCGGGAGAGCACGAGCACGGCGTGCACCAGCGCCAGCAGGCCACCGGCGGCGGCCCCGGCCACCACGCCCGCCCACGGCGACCCGGTCTCCGCGGTCACCGCGTACGCGGCCAGCGCGCCGGTGAGCATGCTGCCCTCGGTGCCGAGGTTGATCACCCCGGCCCGCTCGGCCAGCGTCTCGCCGAGCGCGGCGTAGAGGATCGCGGTGCCGCCCCGGACACCGCCGGTGAGTACGTCGAGGATCATGCCCGCCTCCGAGAGCCCAGTACCAGCAGCAGCACGATCGCCATCAGCACGTTCACCGACGCGGCCGGCAGCCCGGCGTCGATCTGCAGGCTGTCGCCGGCCATCGCGATCGCGGCCAGCAGCAGCGCGGCCAGCCCGACCCGCAGCGGCTTGTGCAGGGCCAGCCAGCTCGCCAGGAACCCGACGTACCCGAAGTTCGTCGTCATGCCGGGACGCAGCTGGAACTCGGTGCCGGCGAAGTGGACGAGCCCGGCCAGGCCGGCCAGCGCACCGCCGACGAGCATCGCCGAGAGCAGCAGCCGGTTGACCCGCAGCCCGGCCTGCCGGGCCGCCTCGGGGTTACCGCCGACCACCCGCAGCCGGAACCCCCACGACGTGCGCGTGGTCGCCCACCACACGATCCCGAGCGTCACCAGCGCCACGACGATGCCGACGTTGAGCACGCCGCCGGGCACGAACAGCGGCAGGCGGGCGGCGTCGGCGAGCGGCCGGGACGTCGGCTGGCCGAAGCCCGACGCGTCCTTCCACGGGTCGTAGATGAGCAGCAGCATCAGGTCGATCGCGAGGAAGTTCAGCAGCAGCGTGCTGATCGCCTCGTTGACCTTCACGGTCAGCCGCAGCACGGCCGCGAGGCCGGCCCAGAGCGCACCGGCGGCCATCGCGGCCAGGAACATCACCAGCAGCACGGCGACGCCCGGCGCGCGGGGATCGAGCGCGAGGCCGACCCCGGCGGCGGCGACCGCGCCGACCACGATCTGCCCCTCACCGCCGACGTTGAGCAGGCCGGCCCGCGCCGGAACCGCCACCGCCAGCCCGGCCAGCACCAGCACCGAGGCGCGCACCAGCACGGTCTGCAGCTGGGTCGGGTCGGCCAGCGACGCGAGCATGTCGGCGTACATCGCGAGCGGATCGACGCCCTTGGCCAGCGCGAACGCGCCGAAGACGACCGGCGCGCCGACGAGCGCGACGAGCCAGCGCAGTGGGAACCTCCGCCGCTTCGGTGGGTCATCGACGGTGACGACCGGCGGATCGGCGACGGTGGTCATGCCTTTCCTCCCAGCATGAGTTGACCGATCGCGTACCGGTCGGTCTCGTCCGGGCGGACGGTCCCGGCGAGGTGCCCGTCGTGCAGCACCGCGATGCGGTCGGAGATCGCCAGCAGTTCGTCCAGGTCCTCTGACACGACGAGCACGGCCGCGCCGGCGTCGCGCTGCTCGAGCAGCAGCTGCTGGGTGCGCCGCACGGTCGCGACGTCCAGCCCGCGGCTCGGGTAGGCGGCGACCACCACCCGCGCGGACGCCCCCAGTGCGCGGGTGAGCAGCACCCGCTGGATGTTGCCGCCGGACAGGTCGGCGACGATCCGCTCCGGCGCGGCCATCCGCAGCCCGGCCCGTTCGTCGAGCGCGGCCGCGCGCTGCCGGGCGGCCGCCCAGTCGACGCCCGGTCCGCGGCGCAGCCCGTCCAGGTCGGAGAGCACCAGGTGCTCGAGCACGGTGAGGCCGGGCACGACAGCGTCGGTGATCGGGTCCTCCGGCACCCCGACCGCACCGGCGGCGAGCGCCTCGCGCGGCCCGGCGAGCGGGGCGCCGTCCAGCGTCACCGTGCCGGTGGTGGGCGTCAGCTGACCGAGGATCAGTTCGCAGAGCTCGCGCTGGCCGCTGCCGGCGACGCCGGCGACCCCGAGCAGTTCGCCCGGGTGGAGGTCGAGCGTGAGGTCGGTGAGCGCCGCGTGCCCCCGGTCTCCCGTGAGGCCGACGTTCCGCAACCGCACGACCGGTTCGGCCTCGGCGCCGTCACCGGCGGGCCGGGGCGGCGGGGGCACCGAGTGCCCGACCATCGCCTCCACCAGCTCGGCGTCGGTGTGGTCGGCGGGGACCGCGTCGGCGAGCACGACCCGGCCGCCGCGCAGGATCGTCGCGCGGTCGGCGATGGCCCGCGCCTCGGTGAGCTTGTGCGTGATGATGACGACCGACAGGCCGTCCGCGCGGAGCGCGCGGATCGCGTCGAACAGGCCGTCGACCTCCTGCGGGGCCAGCACGCTGGTCGGCTCGTCGAGGATGAGCAGCCGGGCGCCGGCCATCAGGACCTTGAGGATCTCGACGCGCTGGCGCTCGCCGATCGAGAGGTGCCGTACCAGCGCGCCGGGGCGGACCGGGAGCCCGTACTTCTCCGACGCCTCGGTGATCCGGCGGGCGAGCGCCCCGCGGTCGAGCCGCGGCCCGGCGCCGGGGAGGGCCAGGGCCACGTTCTCGGTGACGGTGAACGCGGGGACCAGACGGAGGTCCTGGAAGACCATGCCGATACCGGCGGCGCGCGCGGCGGCCGGCGAGTCCAGCGGCGTGGGGACGCCGTTGATCACGACCTCGCCGGAGTCGGGCCGGTGGACGCCGTAGATCAGTTTCATCAGCGTGCTCTTGCCCGCGCCGTTCTCGCCGAGCACGGCGTGCACCTCGCCGGCGGCGACGGTGAGATCGACCGCGTCGTTGGCCAGTACCTCGCCGAAGCGGCGGGTCAGTCCGCGGACGGCGAGCCAAGGGGGAGCGTCGGCAGGTGCGTCGGTCGTCGTCATGTGGGGTGGCCCATCGCCGGCCTCCGGGGGAGAGGGTTCGCGGACGCGTCCTATAGGACGCCCGGTCGATTTCGCGCACGTGACTACGCAGTAACGGTCTGAATGACTCCTGTGCACGGCGATTTACGGGCGGAATCGCCCTATAGGATCGAGACATGACGACGCCCGACGTGTTGAGCGCGCTGCCCCGGATCGAGCGCGTGCCGGGCGGGGGGAGCACCGGGGAGCAGGTGCACGACCTGCTGAAGGAAGCCATCCTGGCCGGGGTGCTGCCCGGGGGAACGCACCTGAACGCCGAGGGCCTGGCCAAGCAGCTGGGCGTCAGCCACATCCCGGTGCGCGAGGCGCTGCGGTTCCTCGAGGCCGACGGGTGGATCGACTACCGGCGTCACCTCGGCGGGTACGTGCGTGCGCGCACCGAGCCGGAACTCGCGGACCTGTTCGAGGCCCGGTACGAAGTGGAGGGGCGGGCGGCGGCCCTGGCCGCCGAGCGCCGGACGCCCGAGCAGCTGGAGCTGC
>NZ_BAAAGX010000035.1:19799-61614 GCF_039524755.1 Cryptosporangium japonicum | reverse complement strand
CGCCACCGACGACCCGCTGGCGCTGGCGCGCCTCAACGCGGAGTTCCACGTCGCGGTGGCGTCCTGCTCGCAGAACCAGCTGCTGATCGGGTTCGTCCGGTCGTTGTCGATGCGCGCGCGGTTCTACTTCTCGACGGTCGCGCCGGCGCGGCGGGAGAGCTCGCTGCGCGAGCACGAGGCGATCGTCGCGGCACTGCGCCGCCGCGACGGCGCCGCCGCCGAGCGGATCGCCCGCTCGCACGTGGCCGACACCCGCCGGAGCGTGGCCGAGGTGCTCACCGAGGCCGCGGCGCCCGCGGGCGGGGTGGGGCGGGGCCGGCGCCCCGCCCCACCGTCGGTCTAGCGCACCGGCGCCGGCTCGCGGGCCGGTGCGGCCGGTGCGCCGGTGTTCAGCGCGCGCAGGATGTCCTCGACGCGGGCCTTCGCGTCGCCGAAGAGCATCTGGGTGTTCTCCCGGAAGAACAGCGGGTTCTGCACCCCGGCGTACCCGGCGGCCATCGAGCGTTTGAACACCACGACGTTCTCGGCCTCCCACACGTGCAGCACCGGCATGCCGGCGATCGGGGAGTTCGGGTCCTCGGCCGCGGACGGGTTCACGGTGTCGTTCGCGCCGATCACCAGCACCACCGACGTCGCCGGGAAGTCGTCGTTGATCTCGTCCATCTCCAGCACGATGTCGTACGGCACCTTCGCCTCGGCCAGCAGCACGTTCATGTGCCCGGGCAGGCGCCCGGCGACCGGGTGGATGCCGAAGCGCACCTCGACGCCGCGCTCGCGCAGCGTCCGGGTCAGCTCGGCCACCGGGTACTGGGCCTGCGCGACCGCCATGCCGTACCCGGGCGTGATGATCACGCTCTTCGCCGCGGCCAGCAGCTCGGCCGTGCCCTCGGCGCTGACCTCGCGGTGCTCGCCGTAGTCGGTGTCGTCGGCCGGACCGGCGGCGATGCCGAACCCTCCGGCGATCACCGAGAGGAACGAGCGGTTCATCGCCTGGCACATGATCCAGCTCAGGTACGCACCCGAGGACCCCACCAGCGCACCGGTGACGATCAGCAGGTCGTTGGAGAGCAGGAAGCCCGACGCGGCCGCGGCCCAGCCGGAGTAGCTGTTGAGCATCGACACGACGACCGGCATGTCACCGCCGCCGATCGACGCCACCAGGTGCCAGCCCAGCGCCAGCGCCAGCACGGTTAGCGCGATCAGCAGCCCCAGGTTCGGTGTGGCCACGAACCAGATCGTCAGCGCGACGAACACGACGAGCGCGCCGACGTTGAGCAGGTTCTTGCCCGGCAGCATCAGCGGGGAGGAGTCGATCCGCGCCGAGAGCTTCAGGAACGCGACGATCGAGCCGGTGAACGTCACCGCGCCGATGAACACCCCGATCGCGACCTCGGCGTGGTGGATGCCGAGCAGCGAGCCGGTCAGCGCATCGGAGTGCTCCAGGTAGCCGTTCCAGCCCACCAGCACCGCGGCCGCGCCGACGAAGCTGTGCAGCAGCGCGATGAGCTCCGGCATGCCGGTCATCTCCACGATCCGGGCCCGCCACAGCCCGATACCCGCGCCGAGCACCACGGCGACGACCAGCAGCACGCCGCCGACGACGTCCACGCCGCCGTCGATCGCCAGCACGACGGTGGCGGCCAGCGCGATCGCCATCCCGACCATGCCGGACGTGGCGCCGGCCCGGGAGGTCTCGTGTTTGGACAGGCCCGCCAGGCTGAGGATGAACAGCAGAGCGGCGATCAGGTAGGCGGCCTGGGCCGCGGAGGTAATCGTCACGGGTCAGCTCCTCGAGAACATCGCGAGCATGCGGCGGGTGACGGCGAAACCGCCGAAGATGTTGATGCTGGCGAGCAGGATCGCGATCGCGGCCAGGACCGTCACCGGCACGTGGTCGTGCCCGATCTGGAGCAGGGCGCCGACGACGATGATCCCGGAGATCGCGTTGGTCACCGACATCAGCGGCGTGTGCAGCGCGTGGTGCACGTTGCCGATGACGTAGTAGCCGATCACGATCGCCAGCACGAACACCGTGAAGTGGGCGGTGAGCGCGGTCGGGGCGAACCCGATGACCAGGAACAGCGCGACCGCGGCCAGCGCCGGCACGAGCGCGCGCCGCGCCGGGCCCGCGGGCTTCGCGGCGGCCTTCTCCACCACCGGCGCGGCGGCCGGCGGCGGCGCGGCCGGGGTGGCGCTCACCGACACCGGGGGCGGTGGCCAGGACTTCTCGCCGTCGCGCACCACGGTCATCGCCCGCTGCACGACGTCGTCGAAGTCCAGGACCGCGTGCCCGTCCTTCCCCGGCGTCAACAGCTTCATCAGGTTGACCAGGTTCGTGCCGTAGAGCTGCGAGGCCTGCGCGGGCAGCCGCCCGGCCAGGTCGGTGTAGCCGATGAGCGTGACGCCGTTGTCGGTCACCACCGACCGGCCCGCGACGCTCCCGGCGACGTTGCCGCCCTGCGCGGTGGCCATGTCGACGACGACGCTGCCCGGCTTCATCGCCGCGACGTGCTCGGCGGTGAGCAGCGTCGGCGCGGCCCGGCCGGGGATCAGCGCGGTCGTGATCACGATGTCGACGTCGGCGGCCTGGGCGGCGTAGAGCGCGGCCGCGGCGGCGTCGTAGTCGGCCGACGTGGCTTTGGCGTACCCGTCGGTGGAGGCTTCCTGCTCGACGTTCACCGCGAGGAACTCCCCGCCCAGCGACTTCACCTGCTCGGCGACCTCGGGCCGCGGGTCGGTGGCCCGGACGACCGCGCCGAGGCTGTTGGCGGCGGCGATCGCGGCCAGGCCGGCCACCCCGGCCCCGGCGACCAGCACCTTCGCCGGCGGCATCTTGCCCGCCGCGGTGACCTGGCCGCCGAACAGGCGCCCGAACGCGTGGGCGGCTTCGATGACGGCACGGTAACCGGCGATGTTCGCCATCGAGGAGAGCACGTCCATCGACTGCGCCCGCGAGATGCGGGGCACGGCGTCCATGGCCAGCACGGTGATCCGGCGCCGGGTGAGCGACTCGACGAGCGCCGGGTTCGCGGCCGGGCCGATCAGCGAGACCAGCGTCGCGCCGTCGGCCAGCGCGGCGATCTCCGGCGCGGAGGGCGCGTTGACCTTCAGGACGACGTCGGAGGCCCAGGCCTCGGGGCCGGGAGCGATCCGGGCGCCGGCGGCCACGTACGCCTCGTCGGCGAAGCTGGCCTGCGTGCCCGCGCCGGACTCCACGACCACGTCGTACCCGAGCGTGCGCAACTGACCCACGGTGGCGGGGGTCGCGGCCACCCGTGTCTCGCCGGGCGAGGACTCGGTGACCACCCCGAGCGTCTGCGGTGCGTGCGTCGACTCTGACAACTGCGCGTCCTTCCTTCGGCACGCGGACCGGCGAGGGAGAAAAAGCCGCCCGCGAGCAGCGGACGGCACATTTCCGAGGACCCCGATCAGCGCGGCGACCACGACGTGCGTGATGTTGACACGGATTCTCCGAGCCCGAATACCGATGTAACGAACGCCTCACGCCGATTGCGCCGAAAGGCACCTCCTCAATTGATTCAGTCTAACGAAATTGACAAAAACTCGGGTCGTTTACTCGGCCTGATCGGGTTCCGTGCTGCGAATCCACAGGTCTTCGGCGATGAAGAACTCCAGCAGGGAGGCGATCTCGGCCGGGGAGTCGCCTTCGACCACGATCGAGTTGTTGATCCGGATCGTGACGTCGTCGAGTATCTCGAGCGTGCGAATCTCCGGGGTCGTCTCACGTAACACCGCGATCACCTGTGACAGGCTGGCGTCGTCGAATGCGTGCTCCATCGGTTCCTCCTCGGGTGACATCTCCGCCAGGACAGAACCGCGAATTCGCCCGGTGATACGTCGGTCGTCCCCCGGTCAGTCGACGCCGGGGACGACCGCGACCCGGTCCGCGTGGTCGAGCCGGTAGCCGACGCCGCGCACGGTGACGATCCGCGGGCCGGTGGGGGAGAGCTTCACGCGGATGCGCCGGACGTGGACGTCGATCGTGCGTTCGCTGTCGCGGTAGCGGGCACCCCAGACCGCGTCGATGAGCTGGCCGCGGCTGAACACCTGGCGCGGGTGGCGGGCGAGGAACGAGAGCAGGTCGAACTCGCGCCGGGTCAGCGGCACCTCGATCCCGTCCTGGATCGCGACCCGCCGCCCGGCCACGATCCGCAACCCCCGCCCGCCGGCGCCGCCGCCCGCCCCGCTGCCGCCAGCCCCGCTGCCGGCGCCCGTCGTGCTGCCGGCGCCCGCGGTGCTGCCTACGCCGTCGCCCGCGCTGTCGCCCGCGGCCGCATCGGCGCCGGAGAACCGCGGAGGGGCCGGGGATGCGGCCGGGAGCGCGGCCGGGCGGGTCGCGGCGTCGCCGAAGCCGAGCGAGACCGAGGCGGAGACCGACGTGTCACCGGACCGCGCGTGCCCGGCGAGCAGGTCGCTGATCTCCGCGCAGAGCGCGGACGCGACCCCGGGCGCGCCACCACCGGCCAGCTCGATCTCGACCGTGACCCGGGCCGACCGGGCCGGGTCGCCGTCGCGTCCGGCGCGGATACGGGTCACCGGCACCGGGCCGGCGTGCACTGTCATTGGGAACCGTTCTCCTCCGGGCGTCGTAGTTAGGTAACCCTAACTAACCGGTCCGCGCTCTGGGGTGTGGTGTGCCTCTCCACTTAACCCACGCACCGGCGGAACCTCGGGTTCGCCGGGATGAACTCTGCGAGCCGGTGTAGGGAATAAAACTGCTGATTACCGGCAAAACCGGATGTATGGCAACAGTGCTGTACCGCCTGGGAGCCCTGGCCTGCCGGTTCCGCGTGCTGGTGGCCGTGGCGTGGGTGCTCGTGCTCGCCGGGGCCGGCGTCGGCGCGGCGACCCTCTCCGGGTCGACGGTGAACACGTTCAGCATTCCCGGCCAGGAGTCGACGACCGCCCTGGAGAAGATCGGGCAGCGCTTCGGCAGCGGCGCCAACGGCGCGACCGCCCAGGTGGTCTTCGAGGCCCCCGGCGCGATCACCGACGCCGCGCCCCAGATCGCCGCGATCGTGGAGCAGCTGTCCGGGCTGCCGGGGGTGGTCAGCGCGACCGACCCGCTGGACCCGGCGTCGCCGGTCGTCTCGGCCGACGAGCGGGCCGCCACCAGCACCGTCACCTACGCCGTCCAGGCGTCCGAGATCACCGCCGACCAGCGCACCGCGCTGCTGGACGCGGTGGCGGGCGCCGCCGGCTCCGGGCTCACCGTGGAGGTCACCGGCGAGGCCGCCCAGGAGCAGGGCGGTGACATCGGCGGGCCGGCCGAGGCCGGTGGTGTCGTGGTGGCGCTGATCGTGCTCGCGGTCACCTACTCCTCGCTGGTCGCGGCCGGGATGAACCTGCTCACCGCGCTGGTCGGCGTCGGCATCGGCGCGCTGGGCATCACCACGCTCACCGGGTTCGTCGACCTGCAGGCCACCACGCCGGTGCTCGCGGTGATGCTCGGGCTGGCCGTCGGCATCGACTACGCGCTGTTCATCGTCACGCGCTTCCGGCAGGAGCTGCTGGCCGGCCGCGCGGTACCGGCCGCGGCGGCGCTGGCCGTGGGCACCGCCGGGTCCGCGGTCGTCACCGCCGGGATCACGGTCGTGATCGCGCTGACCGGGCTCGCGGTCGCCGGCGTCCCGTTCCTCACCGAGATGGGCCTGGCGGCGGCCGCGACGATCGTCGTCTCGGTCCTGGTGGCGGTGACGCTGGTACCGGCCGTGCTCGGGCTGATCGGGCTGCGCGCGCTCCCGCGGAAGGTGCGCCCGGCGGTACGCGACGGGAACCCGGCGCCGCTGCACCACTCGCGGGGGTTCGTCGCCGGGTGGGCCCGCGTGGTCACCGGCCGTGCGGCGCTGAGCCTGCTGGCCGCGGTCGTGGCGCTCGGCGTGATCGCGATCCCGGTCGTGTCGATGCGCACGACGCTCAACCAGGAGCCGGTGCCCGGGACGACCCAGGAGCGGGCGACCGCGATCCTCGCCGCGCGGTTCGGCGCCGGGTTCACCGGGCCGCTGGTGATCCTCGCCGACGGGCCGGACGCCGGCACCGTGGCCGCGACCGCGCTGGAGAAGGCCAGGACGCTCGACGACGTCGCGCTCGCGACCGGGCCGAGCCTCAACTCCGACGCGGACGCCGCGCTGGTCACCGTCATCCCGAAATCGGGCCCGGACAGCACCGAGACCGAGGCGCTCGTGCACACGCTGCGCGACGCGATGGCCGAGGTCGGTGGCGAGGCCCGGCTCTACGTGACCGGCGCGACCGCGGTCAGCGTCGACGTGTCGCAGAAGCTGAACCAGGCGCTGCCCCAGTACCTGCTGCTCGTCGTCGGGCTGGCGCTGGTGCTGTTGATCCTGGTCTTCCGGTCGCTGCTCGTCCCGGTCGCCGGGGTGCTCGGTTTCCTGCTCACCGTGGGCGCGTCGTTCGGCGCCACCGTCGCGGTGTTCGAGTGGGGCTGGCTGACGTTCCTGGTCAACACCGACGTCACCGGGCCGTTGCTGAGCCTGATGCCGATCATCGTCGTCGGCATCCTGTTCGGGCTCGCGATGGACTACCAGGTGTTCCTGGTGTCGCGGATGCACGAGGCGCACGCGCACGGCGCCGCGCCGCGCGAGGCGGTCGTGACCGGGTTCCGGCAGGCCGGCCCGGTGGTCGTCGCCGCGGCCACGATCATGTTCGCGGTGTTCGCCGGCTTCATCCCGGAGGGCGACCGGACGATCAAACCGATCGCGTTCGCGCTCGCGCTCGGCATCCTCTTCGACGCGATAGTGGTGCGCATGATCGCGATGCCGGCCGCGTTGACGCTGCTCGGACCGTCGGCGTGGTGGCTGCCGAGCTGGCTGCGGTGGCTGCCCGAACTCGACGTCGAGGGCGCCGCGCTGGAACGCGACCACAGTGGAGAACGCGAGTTCGCCCCCTCGTGACCCGTGATGTCCTAACGTGGCATCCCATGAAGGTTCGGGTGGAGAACGAGCGCTGCGAGGCGCACGGTCAGTGCAACATGGTCGACGAGGACCTCTTCCCGCTCGACGACGACGGGTACAGCACGCTCGGCGCCGGCGTGGACGTGCCGCCGGGCCAGGAGCAGATCGCCCGTCTCGGCGTCGATTCGTGCCCTTTGCAGGCGCTGCACCTCGAATGAGCGTTAGCCTCGCAGCCGCCAACTGTTCATCTTGAACGTGCGGAGGCTGTTGTGGGCGGTAGAAGATTGCTCGTCGTGGTGGCCGCGATCGTCGGTTCGCTCACCCTCGTCGGGGGCGGGATCGCGATCGCCGACACCCCGGAGCCGTCGATCAAGACCAGGACGCCCCGCACCGAGAGCGGCGTGCCGAACATCGACGTCGTCCGGCAGCAGATCAAGAACTACTACGGTGATCCGCTCGGCACCGGCACGTTCGGTGCGAGCAGCAACTACGCGAAGGAAGCGACGAAGGTCGCCGCGGCCGGCACGAAGTACCTCGGCCAGCCGTACCGGGGCCGCGGGCACAAGGCGATCCTGATGGACGTCGACGACACGACGCTCAACACCTGGAACTACGAGATCGCGGTGAACTTCGCGTTCACCCCGGCGAGCAACGCGGAGTTCGTGCTGGGGCAGAAGTTCCCGGCCGTGCCGGGCATGGTGAACCTCGCGAAGGCCGCCGAACGGCACGGGTACGCGATCTTCTACCTGACCGGGCGGGGTACCGCGCAGGAGGCGGCGACGCTGGGCAACCTCACCGCGGACGGCACCGGAGTGGACGCCGGTTACCCGAAGCCGACGCCGCTGGGCAACGGGGAGGACGGCCTGTTCACCAAGCCGGCCGTCGCCGACTACCCGGACTACCTGAAGAAGGCCTGCGCGAACGACCCGAAGGGCACCTGCACGACGATCCACTACAAGTCGGCCACCCGGGCGCACATCGAGTCGCTCGGGTTCGACATCGTCGCCAACTTCGGTGACCAGTGGAGCGACCTGAAGGGCGGGTACGCCAACCGCACCTTCAAGCTGCCGAACCCCACGTACTTCCTGCCCTGACGAACACCGACGGGCCCGAGCGTTCGCCCGGGCCCGTCGGTGGTGCCCTCTTACTGGCGGGCGGTGTCCTGCACCGATCCCGCGCGGTCGCTCGCCTCGCCCTTCAGCCCCTGGGCGTGGTCCTGGGCCTCGCTCTTGACGTGCTGCGCCGCCTCGGTCGCGGTCTGCTTGACCTGCTGCGCCGCCTCCTGGGCGGGCTCCTGCAGGTTCGACGCGACCTCCTTGGCCTTCTCGCCGAGCGCCTGGCCGGCCTGCTTGACCGGTTCCTCGGCGTGCTCGCGCAGCGCCGCGCCGGCCTTGCGCTCCGGCGGGGTGGCCGGGAACAGACTGGAGGCCAGCCACCCGACGCCGAACGCGATCAGCCCGGCGGCCAGCGGGTTGCCCTCGGTGCGCTGCCGTGCGGTCTGCGCGGTGGTCTCCGCGGCCGAGGCCACCGAGTCCTTCGCGCTGCCCACGGCCGACACCGTGGAGTCCTTCGCGCTGCCGGCCCGGTCGGCGAGGCCGTGCCCCGCGCTGGCGGCCGTGTCGTGGGTTCCGTGCGCCACGTCGGCCGCCTTGTCCCGGACCGTGCCGGTGACCTCGGACGCCGTGCCCATGATCCGCTCCTTCACCGTCGTCGCGGCGTGCGTGACCCGTCCGGCCTGACGCCGGGCGGCCTGCCGCGGGCTGACTTTCTCGACGAGCGCGTCGACGTCGTCACCCAGCTGCATCCGCTGCCGCATGATGTCGCGCTCTATGCGTTCCTGTTCTGCACCCAACGCACGTCCTCCTTCACCGTCTCGACCGTCCGCTTCGGAACCGGGTTGACCTCTTTGACCTTGCTGCGGCCGTAAGCGGCCAGCGCGGCGGCGCCGATGGCCCAGAGCACGCCGACGATGAGCGCGGCCCAGCCGACCGGGATCACCTCACCGAGGCCGTACATGACCGCCAGCGAGATGAACAGCAGGGCGAGCCACCCGGCCAGCCCGGCGCCACCGAACGCGCCGCCGGCCTTCCCGGCCTTGGTGACCTCTTCCTTGGTCTCGGCCTTGGCGAGCGCGATCTCCTGGCGGACGAGCGTGGTCAGGTCGTTGGCGACGTTCTTGACCAGCTCGCCGACCGAGGCGTTCCCGACGTCGTGGGTCGGCTCGCTCGGCACGCCAGCGGTCATCGCCGGTCCTCGCGGTACCGCGGGTCGGCGAACGGGTCGTTCACCGGCGGCGGCGTGGCGGCCGGGGCTCCGGGCGGCGCGGCCGGGTAACCCTCGGCGTAGCCGGGGCCGGTGGCCGGGTACGGCTCGCTCAGCGGCGGCTCGGTGACCGGCGCGAACGGCTCGGTGACCGGGGGAGTCGCGTACCCACCGGCCGTCGGAGGTACCTCGGCGACGCCGACCGCGGTGTCGTCGGCGGCGTGGCGCGGCGTGGCCGGTACGGGCGGGAGCGTCTCGGTGGCGCCCACGCCGAGACCCGAGTACGTCGAGTCCGAGTAGGTCGCGTCCGGGTAGGTCGCGTCCGAGTAACCCGGCTGGTCGTCCACGACGGACCGGCGGTCGGAACCGCTGTCGCCGGACGCGGCCGACACACTCCGGAACACCCGCCCCGCCACCACACCGGCCGCGCCGGCGAGCAGCAGGAACGTGCCCGGACGGCGGCGGGCGAACGACCGCACGTCGTTGAGGATCGCGTCCGGACCCTTCTCGTCGAGGTAGTCGGCGAACGTGCGGGCGTACGTCGACGCGCGCTGCGAGAGCTCGTTGGTGAGCGCGGACTGCCCGCCACCGGAACCGAGCTCGTCACCGGTCGTACGGAGCGCGTCGACCAGGCGACGTCGCTGCGAGTCGACCTGGGTGTTCACCTCGTCGCGCGTCGTGCGGAGCAGATCTCCGGCCTGGGCCTTGGCTTCGGCCGCCACGTTCGACGCTTCCGAGCCGGCCGTCTGCGCCACCTGCGCGCCGGATTCCTTGGCGCTCTGCGCGAGCGCCGTGCCTTCGTGCGCAGCCGTGCCCGCGGTCTCGCGGGCACGATCCGTCGTGCTGGGTGTGCTCGTCATCGCAACCCCTGGGGGCACTCGGGGACTTGGTCCCCGCAGGAGTGACCTCAGAAGTCTGGTGCAAACCTGTTGCTCTCGGTAATCAGTTGAGTATCCAGAGTGTCAGGTTCAGCGCGGCGGCGTAGCCCACCCAGAGCAGGTACGGCACCAGCAGCAGGCCGGCGAGCCGCGAGACGCGCGCGAACACCACCGCGTTGGCCGCGATCACCAGCCACAGCACCGCGATCTCGGCGAACGCCACGCCCGGCTGTTCGAACGCGAAGAACAGCCACGTCCAGGCCGCGTTGAGCACGAGCTGCCCGGCGTAGAGCCCGAACGGCAGCGGCCGCAGCCCCACCCGGCGCCACACCAGCCAGCCGGCCACGCCGATCATCGTGTACAGCACGGTCCACACCGGTCCGAAGAGCCAGGCCGGCGGCGCCCAGGCGGGCCGGTCGAGCCCGTCGTAGTACGTCCCGGCGTCGGCGCTGGCCACGCCGCCGAGCGCGGCCGCGGCGAACGCCGCGAGCAGGAAACCGGCCAGCGCCACCGCGGACGGGACACGGCGATGACGCTGATGAGCGGAAGTGACGGCCATGCGGGGAAGATAACCTCATGGTCACCGTTCAACCCATCACCAACTGGGCCGGGAATGTCGTTTTCTCGACCCGGACGCTGCACCGCCCGACCAGCGTCGAGCAGGTGCAGGAGGTCGTCGCGGACGCCGACCACCTCCGCGTGCTCGGCACCGGGCACTCGTTCAGCGCGGTCGCCGACAGCGACCGGGCGCTGCTCACCGTGGCCGACCTGCCGCGCCGCATCGAGATCGACGCCGACCGGCGCTCGGTGACGGTCAGCGCGGGCACCCGGTTCGGTGAGCTCGCCCAGGTGCTCGACCCGGCCGGCTGGGCCCTGCACAACCTCGGTTCGCTGCCGCACATCAGCATCGGTGGCGCGGTGGCCACCGGCACCCACGGCTCGGGCGTCACGAACGGGTGCCTGGCGTCCGCGGTGAACGCGATCGAGCTGGTCACGCCGAGCGGCGAGCTGGTGCACCTGGCGCGCGGCGACGAGAACTTCGACGGGTCGGTGGTCACGCTCGGCTCGCTCGGCGTCGTCACCGCGCTCGGCCTCGACATCCAGCCGCGCTACGAGATCGAGCAGCGCGTCTACGACCGCATGTTCCTCTCCGCGCTGCGGGTCAACCTGCGGGACGTGCTGAGCGCCGCGTACAGCGTCAGCGTGTTCCTGACCTGGCGGCGGCCGTTCGCCGAGCAGGTCTGGGTCAAGCACCGCACCGACGCCGGGGAGTGGCCGCACGGGCGGGACTGGCTCGGCGCCACGCTCGCGCCCGGCCAGCGCAACCCGGTCCCCGGCCAGGACCCGGGCTTCGCCACCCAGCAGGGCGGTGCGCCCGGCCCCTGGCACACCCGGCTGCCGCACTTCCGCCTGGAGTTCACGCCGAGCGCCGGCGAGGAGCTGCAGACCGAGTACCTGCTGCCGATCGAGAACGCGGTCGAGGCGCTCGACGTGCTCAGCGGGCTCGCCGACCGGCTCGCGCCGAACCTCCACATCTGCGAGCTGCGTACGGTGGCGGCCGACGAGCTCTGGCTCTCCGAGGCCTACCGGCAGGACAGCATCGCGCTGCACTTCACCTGGCTGCCCGACCCGGAGGCGGCCCGGCCGGTCATCACCGCGCTGGAGGAGGGGCTGGCGCCGCTGGGGGCCCGCCCGCACTGGGGCAAGGTGTTCTCGACGGAACCGGCCGACGTCGCCGCCCGCTACCCCCGGTTCGACGACGCCCGGGCGCTGGCCCGCGCCTACGACCCGGACGGCAAGTTCCGCAACGCGTTCACTGCGCGGTACCTGGACGGCGTCTAGGGCCGCTGCTCGGCGGCCTGCTGGCGGTCGAGGCGGGCCAGCACCACCTGGGCGGCCTCGTCGTCGAGCGTGCCGGTGATCACCGAGATCGAGAGCGCCTCGCGCTGCCGGTCGAACCGGTCGAGCGTCGCCGGGTCGGTGGGCGCGGCCTCGGTGTGGACCCGTCGGCGCCGCCGCCGTCGAGCCCGGCCGTCGCGGCCCCGCCGGCCGGGCCGGTCGTCGTCGGGTGGCGGCGGCAGGGTGCCGGCCTCGGCGTCGGCCGCGATCCGCTCGGCCAGCGCGAGCTGCTCCAGCGCGACGCGGTCCTCCTCGCTGGTGTCGATCCGCAGCCGCCGGGCCAGCAGCGAGAGCGTCGGGCCCTGCAGCAGCAGCGTGCCGAACACCACGAAGTAGGCCAGGAACTGCAGCGTGTCGCGGTGCGGGAACGGCGCGCCGTCCTCGGTGAGCAGCGGGATGCCGCCGGCGGCGCCGAGCGTCACGATGCCGCGCATGCCGGTCCAGGACAGCAGCGTCTGTTCCTTCCAGCCCAGCGCCTCGGGGATCTCCGGCGTCCGCCCCCGCCGCTCCGCGACCTGCTGCAGGTGCTCGTCCCAGCGCTTGCGGAACAGCGGGTCCTGCAACCGCCGCTGCAGCGACTGGTTGGCCAGCAGGCGTCGCCCGAAGACCACCGCGACCCAGGCGAACCGGACCGCGATCACGACGACCAGCAGCACGACGCCGGTGAGCAGGGTGCGCCCCAGCGGCTCGGACGACTCACGCAGGTCCTCGATGACGAACTTCATCTGCAGGCCGGTGTAGGCGAAGACGAACGACTCCAGCAGCGCGCCGAGCACCGGCCAGACCTCGCGCTCGGTCATCCGGGTCCGGAACCCCAGGCGCTCCCGCCTGCGGTTGCCGTACTCGGACTCGACCGCGACGTTGAACCCGGCGACGACGACCGCCAGCACGCCGGACGCGTGGGCCTCCTCGGCCGCCAGGTACGCCGCGAACGGCACCACCAGGCCGATCGCGGTGCCCAGCGTGGGGTCGTCGAGCCGGCGGCGGATCGCGGTGGCGAGGTTGCCCAGCGCGAACCCGATCAGCACGCCGACCAGCGCGGACCAGGCGAACAGCAGCGCGCCGTTGTCGATGAACGTCTCCTCGCCGCCGGTCGCGGCCAGCGCGATGCTGAACAGCGTGAGCGCCATCGCGTCGTTCACCAGGCTCTCGCCGGTGAGGATCGCGGTGACCCGCCGGGTCAGGCCGAGCTCCTCGCCGTGAGCGGTGATCGTCACGGTGTCCGGCGGCGCGACGATCGCCGCGAGCAGCAGCGCGACGCCCGCGCCGAGCGTCGGCATCATCGCGTCCACCGCCACCCGGGACAGCCACGCGGTGAGCAGCACCAGCACGACGCCCAGGCCGAGGATCGCGCGCAGGTTGCGCAGAAAGCTGAAGAACGAGAACTCGAGCGCCGCGGCGTAGAGCAGCGGCGGCACGACCAGCCCGAGGATCAGCTCCGGGTCGAGCTCCAGCCGGGGGAGCCCGGGGACGAACGAGACGGCGGCCGCCGCGACGAGGATCAGCAGGCCCGGTTGGGCGTTGACGCGACGCCCGAACGCGGAGATCGCGATCGCCCCCAGGGCGAGCAGAACGAGCAGGATTCCGGCGTTCACGCCGGGCAGCCTAACGACGGCCCGGTCGGGGCCCCCGGCTAGGCTGCCAGCGTGGCGGAGAAAAAGACCCGCGGGCGGCTCCTGCTGATCGTGCTGCTGGGCGTGGGCCTGCTCGCCGCGGTCGGTTCGCTCAGCGCGGCCTGGGTCAGCCGGGACCAACCGGCCGCGACGGTCACCGCGTCGCCGACCGCCGGGGTCACGACCGCGGCACCGACGCCGATGACGAGCGAGGAGGCCCGCGCGGAGTTCTACCGTCAGCACCCGCGGGCGACCGGCTGGTGGCAGTGGGTGCTGATCGGCGGTCTGCTGGCCGCGCTGGCGGTCATCGCGGGGCTCTTGCTCACCCGCCCCAAACCACAGCAGTAACCTGCGGTTATGACCGCTAACGCGCGTTCGGGGCCGCCGAGGGACAAGCCACCGGCCCCGGCGCCGCCCCCACCCCCACCCTGGCGTCGCTACCTCATCCCGATCGGCGTCGCGCTCACGCTGTTCCTGCTGTTCTTCCCGTTCGGACGCATGGGCGTGAAGACGGTCGAGTACGGCACGCTCAGCGACCAGATCGCCGCCAAACACGTCGACACGCTCGAGCTGCGTGCCGACGGCACGATCACCGGCAAGTACCGCTCGAGCTTCGAGAGCGGGGCCGAGTTCACCTCGCACTACCCGACCGGGCTCAACGGCCCCGACGACGCGTTCCTCGCCGCGGTGAAGGACCCGGACGTCGTGCCGCACTTCACCGCCACCGGCGCCAGCAGCTCGTTCTGGAGCATCCTGCTCTCGCTCGCCCCGCTGCTGCTGTTCGTCGCGTACTTCTGGTGGATCGGGCGGCAGGCCCGCAAGGGCGCCCAGCTCGGCGGCCTCGGCGGCATGTTCGGCGGGGTCGGGCGCTCCACCGCGAAGGTCATCGACTCCGAGCGCCCGGACACGACGTTCGCCGACGTCGCCGGGTACGAGGGCGTCAAGCGGGACGTCACCGAGGTCGTCGACTTCCTCAAGCAGCCCGACAAGTACGCCGCGGCCGGCGCGGTCGGGCCGAAGGGCATCCTGATGGCCGGGCCGCCCGGCACCGGCAAGACGCTGCTGGCCCGCGCGGTCGCGGGCGAGGCGGCGGTGCCGTTCTTCGCGGTCACCGGCTCGTCGTTCGTCGAGCTGTTCGTGGGCGTCGGCGCGTCCCGGGTGCGTGACCTGTTCGCCGACGCGCGCAAGCGGGCGCCGTCGATCATCTTCATCGACGAGATCGACGCGATCGGTCAGCGCCGCAACACCGGCGGGTTCGCCAGCAACGACGAGCGCGAACAGACGCTCAACCAGCTGCTGGCCGAGATGGACGGGTTCGACCCGTCGACCGGCGTCGTCGTGATCGCCGCCACCAACCGGCCGGAGACGCTCGACCCGGCGCTGCTGCGCCCGGGCCGGTTCGACCGTCAGGTGGCGGTGCCACTGCCCAACCAGGCCGAACGCGAGGCGATCCTGGCCGTGCACGCCCGCGGCAAGAAGCTCTCCGCCGACGTCGACCTGAACGCGACCTCGCGGGCCACGCCCGGCTTCTCCGGCGCCGACCTCGCGAACCTGCTGAACGAGGCGGCGATCGTGGCGGTGCGCGACGGGCGCGCCGAGGTGACCGCGGCCGACCTGTCGCAGGCCCGCGACCGGGTGCTGCTCGGTCAGCGTCTGGGGTCGAACTTCCTGCTGCCGAACGAGAAGCAGAGCGTGGCCGTGCACGAGTCCGGGCACGCGCTGGTCGCGGCGCTCTCGCCGGCCGCCGACCCGGTCGACAAGGTCACGATCCTGCCCAGCGGGATGGCGCTCGGCGTCACCGAGCAGCTGCCCGAGGCCGAACGTCACCTGTATTCGCAGTTGCAGCTGACGACGACGCTGTCGGTGCAGCTCGGTGGGCGGGCGGCCGAGCTCGTGGTGTTCGGGGAGGGCTCGACCGGGGCGTCGAACGACCTCGCGAAGGCCACCGAGCTGGCGACGCGGATGGTGCGCGAGTTCGGGCTCTCACCGAAGCTCGGCCCGGTCGGGTACGCCGACGACCAGCCCCGGTACCTCGGGGTCGGCGGGTCGGACCGGGCGTACAGCGAACAGACGCAGCGCGTGGTCGACGAGGAGGTCGCCCGGCTGCTGCGCGAGGCCGAGACGCGCGCGGTCGACCTGCTGACCCGCCACCGCGCCGCGCTCGACGAGCTGAGCGGCGCCCTGCTCGACCACGAGACCGTGGACGGGCGCACCGTCCACGAGATCGCCGACCGGGCCCTGGCCGCGGACCCGGCGGCCTGAGCCCGGGTGCCACCGGGGCCCCGGGCCCCGGTGGCCTCAGGTGTAGTCGTCCCAGGCGGGCATCGGCTCGTCCGCGATCGAGGCCACGAGCCGGTCGAGGTACCAGCGCCACCCGGCCTCGATGTCGCCGGCGGGCACCCCGGCGGTGAGGCGCTGCTCGAACACCAGCGTCGTGCCGGAACCGTGCCCGCTGAGCGTCGCGGCCAGGTGCCAGACGCCGCCGTCGTAGGACGGCATGTCGACGACCAGCCGGTGCGGGGGCGAGCACTCGACGATCTGCACCGTCGCCGGTTCGTCCACCTCGCCGCCGGCGTCGAGTTCACCGGTCGTGGTGAACTCGACCGTGCCGCCGGTGCCCCCGGTCCCCTCGTAGTGGCCGATCCAGCGGGCGAGCCGGTCGGACTCGGTGATCGCGGCCCAGACGTCCTCGATCGGGTCGGCGAACGTGCGGTGCAGCACGATCGTCTCGGTGCCGTCGTCGTTGTGCCGCACTTCACCCGGTTGACCGGTGACCATCGCCGACCTCCTCGTTCGCGCGCCGTCCGCGGCGCAGTTCGGTTTCGAGCGCGTCCAGGCGTTCGGCCGGGGACGGCCTGCGCGCGGGCGTGACCCGGCGCAGCCAGGCGTCGACTTCGGTGAGCGGTGCGCCGACCAGGTGGTACACCCGTTCCTGCCCACGTGCCTCGGACGAGGCCAGCCCGGCCTCGCGCAGCACCCGCAGGTGCCGGCTCACCGCCGGCCGGCTGATCGCGAACCGCGACGCGATCGACCCGGCCGTGGCTCCGCCCTCGCGCAGCACGGTCAGGATCTCGCGGCGGACCGGATCGGCCAGCGCCTCCCAGACGGACACCGCGTTAGCGTAACAGGAGGCTTATATAAGTCCAGTGCTACGGATTGTGCGTCGATCGTCCGGGTATCCGGCGCCGCATGGCGACAGTGCGGCTGCGGCGCAGCGACCTCTCGAAACCCGGCTACACCCGCCGGCGCTCGGGCAAGGGCTTCCGGTACCTGGACGCCGACGGGCGCCCGCTGCCCGCCGAGGAGCGCGAGCGCGTCCAGGCCCTGGTGATCCCGCCGGCCTGGCGTGACGTCTGGATCTCACCCCACCCGAACGGCCACATCCAGGCCGTCGGCACCGACGACGCCGGTCGGCGCCAGTACCGCTACCACGAGGTCTGGCGCGAGAAGCGCGACGAGGCGAAGCACGACCGCGTGCTCGAGGTGGCCCGCCGGCTGCCGAAGCTGCGCCGCACCGTGGCCCGGCACCTGGATCACCGCGAGCTCGACCGGCAGCGTGTCCTCGCGGCCGGGGTGCGGCTGCTCGAACTCGGCCTGTTCCGCATCGGCGGCGAGGTGTACGCGGCCGAGAACGGCAGCTTCGGCCTGACCACGATCCGCAAGAAGCACGTCGCGCTGCGCCGGGGCGCGATCCAGTTCCGCTACCCGGCCAAGAGCGGCATCGAGCGCACGATCGAGGTGCGTGACGACGCGGTGCGCCGGGTGGTGTCGGCGTTGCGGCGCCACCAGGACGACGAGGACGATCTGCTGGCCTACCGCAGCGGCGGGCGCTGGTACGACGTCAAGAGCGAGGACGTCAACGACTACCTGCGTGAGAACGCCGGGGTCACGCTCACCGCGAAGGACTTCCGGACCTGGCACGCGACCGTGCTGATGGCGGTGGAGCTCGCGCTGGCCGGGGACCCGCCGGACGCCGAGCGGGCCCGGAACAAGGTCGTGCGCGCCGCGGTCGAGGAGGTGTCGGACTACCTCGGCAACACCCCGACGGTCGCCCGCGCGTCCTACGTCGACCCGCGGATCATCACCGCCTACGAGCAGGGCCGCTCGATCCGGTCGACGCTGGACCGCCTCGGCTCCGACGAGCCCGACGTGCTGGCCGCGCAACCCGCGGTGGAAACCGCCGTGCTGCGGGTGCTGGGGGCGAAATAGGCTGTCGTCCCGTGGAGCCCGAACGAGTACTGCCGCTGGTCGTCCGCGTCGAGAAGACGGCGCCACCGGCACGCACCGACGCGCTGGAGGCCGCGGCCCGCGCCGTGCTGCTGATGGTGACGACCGACGACCCGGAGTGGCGCGACGCCGTCGACGCCTGGGCCGGCAACCGCATCCGCAAGGTGGTCCGCCGGGCCCGCGGCGCGGAGTGGCGCCGCGCTCTCGCCCTGCCCGGCGTCACGGTGACGTCCGGCTCCGCCGAGGTGCGCGTCTACCCGCCGATCCCGCTCGACGAGTGGCCCCGTGACCTGGCCCGGTTGCAGGTCAGCGGCACCGAGCTCGACGACCCGGCGCCCCCGCCGGCCCCGCCGGACGGCACCCCGCTGGTGCTGCTCGCGCCCGACGTCGAGATGACGGCCGGTAAGGCGATGGCGCAGGCCGGCCACGCCGCCCAGCTCGGCCTGTGGTCGCTCGCGCCGCCGGTGGCCGCGTCCTGGGCCGCGGCCGGCTTCCCGCTCGCGGTGCGCGTCGCCACTGTGCCCCAGTGGGCCGCGGCCGACGGCCCGGTGGTGCACGACGCCGGCTTCACCGAGGTGGCCCCCGGCTCGGCCACCGCCGCGTTCTCCTGGAACTCCGCCGACCGCTCGCTCGCCTAGTCGCGCGGGGTGCCCTCCGACCAGGGGGGCATCTCGTGGGCCTCGATGCGCTGGGCGTTCGCGGCCAGTACCGCCTCGCGGGCGTCGGGTTCGAGCCGGTCGACGTAGAGGATGCCGTTGAGGTGGTCGGTCTCGTGCTGCAGGCAGCGGGCGAAGAGCCCCGTGCCGTCCACCCGGATCGGCCGGCCCTCGATGTCCTGGCCGGTCACCGAGGCCTTCGCCGGGCGGGCGAGCGGGGAGAACTCCAGCGGCACCGAGAGGCAGCCCTCGTCGTCCTTGTCCTCCTCGACGCCCGGCTCCGGCGCCAGCAGCACCGGGTTGACGATCGCCCCGACGTGGTAGAAACCGGTCTCGTCGGGACAGTCGTAGACGAACACCCGCGCGTCCTCGCCGATCTGGTTCGCGGCCAGGCCCACGCCCTCCGCGGCGTCCATGCTCTCCAGCATGTCGGCGACCAGCTGTTTCAGCTCGTCGCCGAACTCCGTGACCTCCTGGCACGGCCGGTGCAGCACCGGGCTGCCGTGCACGGTCACCCGGCGCGGCCGGCCCTCGGGCAGACCGACCTCGGCCGCCCATTCGTCGATGTCGAGTTCATTCGGCACCCCCGCATTATCCCGACCGCGCCGTGAACCTCCGTGTTCACCTCACCGGAACTCACGTGCGCCCCTTGCTCAAGATCTCGGGGATGCGGTTCAGCTGCTCACGCACGTGCGCCCGGCGGGCCCGGTATTTCTCGTCGGCCGTCAGCTCCAGGTACCGCCGCCCGGTCTCCTCCGCCTGGCGCGCGGCTTCCCGGGTCGCCCGGCCCACCTCCACCGAGAAGCGGTGATCGTTGTAGCGGCGGATGAACAGGCTGAACTCCGCCCGGAACTTGACGTACAGCACCCGCACGTCGTCCGGGTGCTCGTGCAGCATCCCGAGCGCGGCTTCGATGGCCTGCTCCTGGCGGCGCCGCTCGATCAGCAGCTCGACGAGATCCAGGTCGACCTCGTACCGGCCGCAGTCGGCGAAGGCCTGTTCCCGGGCGTATCGGAGCAGCTCCTCCGCGCTCCGGTACTGCTGCAGCTGGGCGTGCAGACCGGCCCGGGCCCGTGCGGGTCCGGTCGCGCCGGGCAGCCGTTCGCACCAGTACCGCATCGCGGTGATCGCCGTCTCGAGCTCCGCGCGGTGCCGCGCGCCGAGCTGACGCCCGCGCTTGGTGATCGCCGCGACGCGCAGGAGCGGCGCGGCGTAGAGCGAGGCGGGCGCGTCGAGGACGCGCAGGTGCTCCTCGTCGACGCGGTTGCGTGACCAGGACCGGCCGATACGCCGGTAGCGGTCGTAGTTCTCGGCGTAGTCCGGTTCCCGGTACCGGTCGAGAACCTCGTGCAGCGCGACGTGGGCGCCGACGGTGGCGAGGTCGGCGAACTGCTCCAGGAAGTCCTCCGGCGGTGTCTCCGGCGCGAGCTCCAGCGCCGCCCGCCGGACGAGCTCGTCGTTCGGGTCGAGCACGAGTTCGTCGACGCCGCGCAGGTTGCCGAGCACCGTGCCGGAGTCCGTGGCGAGCGCCCACGCGCGGTCCTCGCGGATCGCGTCGCGGATCCGGCGTTTGAGGACCAGCACCTCGACGAGCAGGTGGACACGCTCGTCCTCCTCGCGCGCCGGCCGGGGATCCCGGGGCCGGTCGGTGACGAGCGCCGCCGCGCGGACCGCGGCCGCCGTCCAGCGCGGATAGCCGTCCAGCAACGGCGGTTGGAGGCGGGGCGGGAGAGCGACGGCGGCGGTGCGGATGTCGGCGTCGGCGCGGTCGAGCACGGCCTGGCGGGCGTCGTCGGTGGCCGACCGGGCCAGCCCGAGGCGCAGCGCCGGATGGCGGCACGAGAGAGAGTGGTTGATCAGCTGGAGCCGCCGGTGGGCGAGCATCGTCCCGAGCCGCACCGTGCTTGCCAACAGCGGCGGCAGGTCGCTCAGATCGTCCGGGACGGAGGTGCCCGCGGCGACGAGCGACGGGGTGCTCAGCGCGTCGGCCAGCGTCCGGTGCACCTCGGCGCGGCGCGCGGCGCGCCGACGGGGATCACCGGCGGCGAGGTCGGTGACGTAGAGCGCCTCGAGCAACGCGGTCCAGGCGCCGCGCGCGGGCACCAGGTCGCCGGCACACGTGTGCGCAACGGCCAGGTTCTGCAGTACCGGCAGGTTGAGCGGCTCGGCCACGCGGAGGCGATTCCACCGCGTGCGCGCCTCGTCGGTGCGGCCCATCCGGTAGTACGTCTCAGCGGCGACGCCCAGCACGTAGCCGCGGAGCAACCGGGTGACCAGGGAACCGGCCGGGTACCGCTCGAGCGAGGAGATGGCGGTGGCCACGTTGTCGTCCACGATCGTGTCCGCGGCCCGCAGCGCCGACGCCAGATCGGTGGGCACACCGTCGGCGGGTACCGGCGTCCGGCCGTAGGGCCGCAGGCGCTCGGCGAGGGCGAGCGCCTCGTCCGACGGCCGGACCGTGAGGTCCGGCTGGTCGGCGCGGAGCCGGGTGACCCGGGACCCGAGCGTGGCCCGGACGATCCGGCGAAGGCTTCCCCGGGCCGACCGGACGTCCCGCAGCCGCACCCGGCAGGCTTCGAGGTGCGACCAGCCGCCGGACGCATCCGGTGTCGGCCGGACCCCGTCCAACTGGGCGAGGAACTCCTCCGAGAGGCGGTCGACCGCCGCGATCGTGTCGTTGAGGACACTCTCGTCGCCGGCCAGCCGGGCGGCGACGTCCGGGGTACTACCGTCGGGAACGGCTCCGCTCTCCGCGGCGATGGCCTTGGCGTGTTTCTTCACATCGGCCTGGAGCGCGGCGAGGTCGTCCGCGATCCGCGTCAGTTCGTCCACCGTGAGCGTCTCCCGGGCCGGGGCCACATCCTCCGTCGCGAGCCGCTCCTTGGCACGCAGCGGCTCGATCGCCGCGATCAGCGCGGCCAGCACGCCGCTCGCGTCCTCCTCGGTGAAGCGGGCCGCCGCGCGGTAGGCGCCCACGCCGGCGAAACGCAGGGGCCTGGTGAGCAGCAGCTGCCGGTGCAGCAGCGCGAGAACCACCTCGGGGATCGTCCCGGCCGCCTGGTGCCGGGCGAGCAGCTCGCCGGCCTTCTCCACCGGTGTCTCCGCGAGCTCGCAGACGCGTTCGACCACCGCCGTCGCGACGTCGGAGTGCGGGATCCGCCCGCGCACCCGTCGGATCGTGGCCACCGGATAGCCGACGGTCAGCCACTGCACGGCGAGGACGGCGAACTCGGTGGTGCCACCCGGTCGACGGCCGGCGTCGTCCGCGACCGCGACCAGGTCGCGCTCCAGCAGGTCCCGGGCCCGGACGGTGGTCGGTCCCGCGACCCGGGCCTCGAACTCGAGGCTGGGCAGGCCCGGCCAGCGGCAACCCTCGTCGCGGATCGTGTCGCTGATCTCGGCGGCCCGCCGCCGCCGGCTGCCGCTGTAGCCGGGTCGGCCGGCCTCCTCGGCGTCCAGCGTGCGTTCCACGATCGTCCGGTGGGCGGCGATCCGGTGGCTGTCCGGCGCCAGCTCGGCGGCGTGGGCGAGCCACACGTCGGCCCGGTCCGGCCGCTGCGTGCGCAGGTACTGCAAGCCCAGGTGATACGGATACCGGGGGTTGTCCGGGTCGGCCGTGTGGGCCCGGCGTAGCCAGGTCAGCGAGTCGGCGGGGTCGGTGTCCGGATGGACGCCCAGCCGGAAGCTCGCCTCGGCGAGCGCATGCAGTTGCTCGCCCCGCAGGACCGTGCCCGCCTCGAACGCGGTCCACAGCGGGTCCGCGTACGCGCGCAGCCGCACCGGGTCGGTCAGCCGGACGGTGCTCATCGCAACTCCGAACGGGCGAGTACGGACGTGTGCTCGGGGCCGGCCAGCGCGACGCGGGTGCCGTCGGGGCTGACGGCGATCGTGCCGGAGTCGGTGGTGAACGCGACCACCCCCCGCACCATCAGTGCGAACGTGTCGTCGGGATACGCGAACACGAAGACGTCGGCCGCGTCGTCGGCGTCGACGAGCCGCGCACCGGGCCGGGTGGAGAACTCCGCCCGGATGGCCAGGCGCCGGTCGAACACGAGCCCGTGCCCGTTCTCCTCCAGCACGACCGAGTGATCGCCGGCCTGGTGGGTGTCCACCGCCCGGCCGGTCCACAAGCGATGTCGCTGCACCTTGTCCACCCGCGGCGAGACCCAGTGCACAGCCCGCTCCCCGACGACGAGCGTGACGTCGCCGTGCCGGTGGATGGCGAGTACGACCGGCTCGACCGGCAGTGGAGCGGCGTCCGTGCTCGCCCGCCTGATCCGCCCGTCCACCGTGGCCACCAGCAGGTGCTCATCCCGGCGGTTGATCGCCTGCACCCCGCCCGCGTACCGGGTATGCGCGGCGACGTCCCGGCCTTCCTCGACGGTCCACACGTCGCCGGTGTAGAGCCCGACGTCGACGTGGTCTCCGGTCACCGCGAGCGCGCCCGCGAGCGTCAGGCGGGGCGCGTCACCGTCCAGCGGTAACTCGACGAGGCGCAGCTCACCGCGCTGGTCGGCGACGAGGAGATGGCGGAAGTGGTCGACGAACGCCGTGAGACCGGCGCCGCGAGCCCACCGGGCCGGCGCGGAGCCGAGACTCCGCCGGGCACGTTCCGCGCCGGTGTCGTCGAACGTGCGGATCGCGCCGTCTCCGATCACCGCGAGGTGGCGTCCGCCGGCGAGGAAGACCGGTCGGCCGGTCGCGGCGATCGACGTGCGACCGGAGGTCCGTGCCACCGATGGTGGTTCGCTGGCGCCGGACCGGACCAGAAACGGCCCGACCTGACCGGGGACACATCCGGGCGCGTAGGCCGTCAGCGTGACCTTGCCGGGCCGGCCGAACGACAGGCCGGGGAACCGGGCGACGCCGCCCGACGACCGGCCGGTCACCGCGCCGACCGGTGTGGGCTCGTCCGGACCGGCCGCGATGGTCACGACGACGTCCGACGTCTCGAGACGTCGCCCGCCGCGATCCACGATCTCGACGTCCGTCGCCGGGAGCGTGTGGTTGACCAGGACGTCGGCGACCGCTTCGGGGAACCGCAGCCAGCGTGCGTCGTCGGCGGCGTCGACCAGGCCGAGACGCCGGACCAGCCGCTCCATCCAGTCCGGTGCCCCGCCGTCCAGCGCCTGGATCGTCCGGAACGCCGACGGCATCGTCGGCACGGCTCCCCGGTCGAGCACGACCGGCACCAGGCGCGTGGTGTCCACCCACTCGCGATCCGGTCCGAACAGGGCCCACTCGGACTCCATGACGCACAGCTTGCTCGCGTAGTAGGAGTCGGAGAAGAGCGCCACCACGTGGCGGCTCTCCTCGATCGCCTGGTTCAGCGTGAACGCCCAGTGCCGACCGGCCTCGCCGGATCCGGCCGGGCCGAAGAACACGGCCGGGGTGACGCCGTCGGCGGTCCGGCGCTGCATCAGCGCGTGGTAGACCTGCCAGGCCCGTCCCTCGTCTTCCGACGCGTAGCTGAGGAAGACGTCCCAGACGGGTACGGTGCCGGTCACCGCGGGCCCCGCAGGTGGGATACCGCCTCGAGACAGAGGCGGTACTCGCTCTCGTGGTCGACGCCCACCAGCAGGAGCAGGATGCGGTCCAGCGACACGTCCGCGCCGAAGTCGTCGTCGTGGCGGTCCGGGTCGTAGGGGAGCGGCGCCAGGTGCTCCAGCAGCCGGGCCCGGTCGAGCGACTGTTCGCGGTCGTCCCGCCGGGAGAGCCGGCGCCGCGCTCGGCCGACCAGATCACCGGTCCGGGAACGAACGGCGTCGGAGGTGGACCGCCACGGCGTCGGCGGCCGTGTCGAGTCGTCGGACGCTGTCGATGAAGGCTCGGGCCGCGCCATCCAGACTCCTCGCTAGAGCGGTCAGTTCGGGCTCGTCGATGCGGTGGACGTGGTCGAGCAGGAGCCGCACGCGGTGCAGGTGGCGGTCGATGCTCTCCGGCCGGGTCGGCACCGGCTCGGCGTCGGCCCCGTCGGGTTCCGGTCCGGTCGGGTCCGGTCCGGTCGGTTCGGTAGCGGGGGGATCGAGGTCGGGTGGGAGGCCCGTCACCCGGGCGCCGGACATCGGCCTGGTCTGGAAGGAGCGGACGTCGACCGCGTCGGGCGGCAGGTCGGGTGGCGGTTCGGTCAGCACGTCGAGAATCTCGGGCAGCAGGACGCCGCGTGCTTTTCCGGCTGCTCGCCGGAGCGGCTCGGTCGCCCCGTCGGCATCGGACGGATCGAGCTCGTAGCGCAGGATTCCCTCGATCATGTCGGCGTCGCCGAGCTCCGGGTCGGCGGCGTGCACGCGTTCGACCCGGCGCCGGAGCTCCGCCCAGTCGGCGGCGGTGAGGCCGTGTCCCCGCGGTCGTTCGTACCGCCATCGGCGGAGCAGCGAATTGAGGTGCAGGAGCGCGGCCTGCGCGGTCAGGGTGGCGGTCCCGGGTGTTCCGAGGTGCGCGAGCAGCAGTTCGAGGTCGCGGTCGACGGCGAGCACCGCGCCGCGCCGCTGAGCCGGCGGGATCCGGTCGATCCGGGTCCAATCGCAGGCCACCAGGGCCAGCTCGGCCTCGACGGGTGAGGCGCCGTCGTGGGCGGCGCGGTCACGGGCGGCGGTGAACCACCGCCGGGCGTCGGCGTCGCGGCCGTCCCGGACCGCCTGGACGCCGGCGGCCAGCAGCACCCGGTCCAACGCCGCCGGAACCTCGATCGGGGGATCGTCACCGGCCGGCGCGTCCAGGGACCGGACCAGGTCGAGGTGGCGGACCGCCGTGTCGGCTTCCCGGCGCCGCCAGCTGTGGCGGGCCCGGACGAGGTGGGAGAGCGCAGCCGTCCGCCTCGTCGGCTCCGAGCCCCGGACCAGGTGCTCGTTGCGCTCGTACAGCGCGCAGACGGTCTCGTGCTCGCCGAGCCGTGCCCGGATCCAGATCTCCAGCGCGGCGGTCGCCTCGTCGTGGCCCTCGTCGGCGGCCAGCTCGCTGATGTCGGCGGCCGCGGCGCTGTACCGGTTGGCGTCGAACCGTCCGAGCATCGCCCGGACGTACGCGCGGGCGTAGCGGGCCCGCGCGAGGCCCCGCCGGTCGGGTCCGCCGGTCAACGCCTGGCCGAGCAGGCGCTCGGCCTGCTCCAGGTTGTCCCGGTGCGGGCTCTCCAGCAGCCGCAGGGCCTGCCCCAACGGCTCGCGCCACCGGCGCGGCGCCAGCACGAGGTAGCGGCGCGCGAGCACCCCGGTGGTGAGGGCCAGCGCCGCGACGAGGACGAGCAGGAAGGGCGTCATGGCGTATCCGGAAGGGTGCGCAGGCGGTACTCGACACCGCGCAGCCGCGCCGCGAGGTCGGCCCGGTCGGCCGCGGTGAGGTCGGGTGCGGCCCGGTCGAGCAGCAGGTGTACCTGGTCGAGCACCGCGCGGGCGGCGGCGCGGCGCGCCTCGGTCAGGTACCGCTCCGCCACGAACAGGCGGAGCCCGGCCCGCGCGGCGGTCGGTAAGTGCGGCTGCTTCAGCGTTTCGTTCAGCAACCGGTTGGCCCGGCCGGGGTGACCTGCGCGGTAGAGGTAGGCCGCCATCGGTTCGGTCGTCTCCAACCGGGGACCCGGGGCGAGCCGGGCGTACAGGGCCCGCGCCGCGTCGGCGATGTCGGTCCGGACGCCGGCGTGATCCGTCGGCGACGCCGCGAGGTCGCGGTCCATCTCGAACAGTAGATGGAGCGGCGCGGCCGAGGTGAGCGGCCCGGTGTCGGTGGCCGTGCGCGACCGCACCAGGAACAGGGCCTGCTCGGGCCGCCCCAGGTGGCGGTGGGCGATCCGCGCGGCGAGCACGAGCAGGAGCGGCGAGGTGTCGTCCACCAGCGCGAGCTGAGCCTGGCTCCAGGCGGCGCGCGGCCCCTGGGACCGCAGGGTGTGCTGCACCGCCACCCAGGAGTCGAACAGCGGGATGCACGCGGTCAACTGGCCGGCCAACGTCCGCGGGTCGACCTCCTCGCGGGCGCGTGGGTGCGCCGCCAGCAGGTCGCGCACCGTCGTGAGCGTACGGCCGACCGGCTCGGTGGCGTCCGCCCAGACCGGTCCGCGTCGGGCACCCGCCTCCGGGTCGCCGATCTGCCCGGCGGCCGCCCGGCGCAGCACGGTCGAGGCGTCGACGCCGGGGTCGTCGACGAAGCTGTCCAGGACCAGGACGGCGAGCGCGTAGACGTCGTCCGCGCGGGTGGCACTGTGGCCGCGGATCAGCTGCGGGGACAGGTGGCGCACGCGGACCGGGTCATCGAGGAGTGCCTCGACCGGCGGTGGGCCGAACTCGGGCACCGCCAGCAGGTACGGGCGACCGTCGGTGGACACGACGACGTCGGCGCCGGTCGGCAGCAACCGGGCGTCGTGCTGTCCCCACCAACCGGGGAGGGCGCGGAACGCCGCCGCGAGGGCCGCCAGCCGGCTCCGCGGCGCGCCGGGGAGTTAGTCAGCGGGGATCAACCGGTAGCACCGCTGTTTGGCCGGCGCGAGATAGACCGTGCCCCACATGCCCGGGCCGGCGTACGTCGCCCCGAGGTCGGTCTCGACGGCCGCCACCGTGCCGGGGCGCTGCTCAGCCGCGAGCTTCGTCATACGCGTCCTCGAGTTCGTCCGCGAGCGGCTCGAGCCGCTCGGGACCGGCACCGGCGTCGACGGCGGCGAGGAAGACCACGTACGCGATGTGCAGCCGCGATCCGGGCTGCGGGTCGCGCTCGAGGAGCCGCTCGGCCCGTCTCGTCGTGCGTGCGTACCGGTCCGGTATTCCGGTCCGGGAGTCCGCGCCCGGCGGCGCCGGTGGGGTGGGTGGCCGGTGCACCGGTGGCGAGAAGATCGGCGGCGGCATCTCCAGCTCCCGGTCTTCCTGGTCGTCGCCGGCCGGCACCGGCGGCTCGACGGGCGGCGTGGGTGGCACGGCCGGGTCGCGCCCTCCGCGCCGGTCCGGTACCAGCGGAGCAGCAGGTCCTGACGGGCTGCGAGTTCGTTCTTCTGACCGATCGCGGTGCTGCGGTCGAACGAGGCGCGGTAGCTCTCGCCGGTGTTCACGTGCACGACCGACACGTCGAGCAGGCCGTCGACCGTGAGCGCGAACGTGACGTCGAAGTCGTGGAACCCCTTCGGCTGCGGATCGACCTCCGGAATTGTCACTACGCCGATCCGCTCGTTGTCCCACACGTACGGTGCCTCGCCTTGGAAGACCTGCACCGTCACCCGGTCGGCCAGGTCCGGGTTGGTGTACCGCCGGGTCTGGCTCGCCGGGATCTTCGAGCTGATGTGGATCAACTTGCTGAACTTGTTCGACTCCTCGTCGTCCGCGGCCGCGATGCCCAACGTGTGTTCGGTGATGAGCGTGAGCCGGGGCCCGCCGAGCGGTGATCCCACCGGCTCCGCGGACTCCGGGAGCCATTCGAGGTCGAACGACGCGGACGGGTCGTACTCGCGCGCCACCTGGGCGGCGCCGCGGGCGACGAGCGTGTCGGGGTTTCCGTCGGCCCGTACGAACGCGTCGTCCTTGCCGAAGTGCTCCAGCAGCAACGGACGAACCCTCGGTACCTTGGTCGAGCCGCCGACCAGGAGCACCGCGTCGAGTTCGTCCCGCCGAACTCCCTTCGCGGCGGCGTACTCCAGTGCTTTCTCGACCTCGACCAGCGTCCGTTCCAGGATCGGAGCGATCAGTCGCTCCAGCGTCGACCGGTCGAGCACGACCGGCGCGTGACCGGGGAGCGCCACGGTCGTGGCCGGCCCGTAGGACAGGTCCCGCTTGGCGCGTTCCGCCGCCGCCCGCAACGGCAGCCGGTCGGGACCGCCGGGATCGAGCCCCCAGCGTTTCCCCAGCCACTCCGCGATCGCCGCGTCGACGTCACCGCCGCCGAGCCGACGGTCGCCCGCGGTCGCGATGACCTCGATCGAGTCGCTCCGGGTCTCGATGATCGAGACGTCGAAGGTGCCGCCGCCGAGGTCGTACACCAGGTACACCTGCCGTCCGGCGTCCGCCCGATCGACGCCGTAACAGATCGCCGCCGCGGTGGGCTCGGCGATCAGCCGGCGCGGATACAGACCGGCCAGCAGCGCCGCCTCGGCCGTCGCCTGCTTCTGCCGCTCGGAGAAGTACGCGGGCACGGTGACCACCGCGTCGTGCACCGGCGCCCCGATGCGTCGTTCGGCGATGTCCTTCATGCGCATCAGGACCAGCGCGCTGACTTCCTGCGGTCGCAGCCATTCCTCGCCGAGACGGACCTGCAGGGGATCGCCGGGCCGGAAGGCCGGGGCGGCGTCGAACCGGTCGAGGGTCTCGGCGGAGAACTCGACGCCCATCTCGCGCTTGATCTCGATCAGGATCTCAAGGTCGGGGTCGGCGGCCGCCATCGCGTCCTTCGCCGCGTGACCGACGGTCACGATGCCGTCGCGGCCGTTGCGGAGCACGACCGACGGGGTGGCGGCTCCGGCGCCGCCGGCGACCGAGCGGTCCGGAATCAGCTCGGGGGTCACGTCGTCGTCGTTGTACGCGGCGACGGCCGAATAGGTGGTTCCGAGGTCGATACCGATGACGCGGTGCAGCGGTTCATCCACGGCGGAATTCCTTGTCTGTGTCCGGCGGTCCGTCGAGCAGACGGGAGTAGGTGAATTCGTCGCTGAAATCCGTCCTGGTCAGATCCGAGATGTGACAGGCGGGCATTCCGTGGTCCGTCAGGAAACGCTCGAGATCACGGCGGAGTGCGTTGATCGCGCGCGCCCGGTCGTCGAAGATCGGCGACCAGGTCGGTTGTATCCGCAACAGGCCCAGCGGCGGATGAAGGCGGTCGTGAGCGGCCCGGGAGTCCGGTCTTTCGAGGTCGAGACCGTTGGCGCTGGCGATCTCGGACGCTGGGGCGCCGTCGGCGGCCAGGCGCGCGGCCAAGCCGGCCGCGGCCTCGCGCACGTCTTCGGCGGTGGCGTCCGGCGCTATTCCGAGCCGGTCGTACGCGGTGTTCCGAGGAAGGGAAAATGGCATGGGAAAGAAACTCATCGCTACCCCCCGAGCGGTGAGAAATGCCGTCCGACGGGCGAGTAGACGGTGTTTGCAATTTAGACCATTCACCGGCCGTGAAGGGGTCGAGTGACAATTGTGAATGGAGTGAGGCCCGCGCCCTCGGTCCGGCCGGCCCGGGGTCGGCGGAAGAGTTCACACCGCCGAAACCCACGGCTAGTCTCATGTCAGGAGACTGAGTCTCCCGCCATGAATCAGGAGATCTCATGACGCTCGACGCGCCCGTAGACCGGAGTGCCGACCTCACGAGCCGCGCCCGCCAGGACGGCGTCCGCTTCCTGCTGGCGTTGTTCGTGGACCTGACCGGAAAGCCCTGTGCCAAGCTCGTGCCGGTCGAGTCGGCCGACACCCTGCAGCACGAGGGCGTCGGGTTCGCCGGGTACGCGGTCGGCGCGATGGGGCAGGAGCCGTCCGATCCCGACATCATGGCCATCCCCGACCTCGCCAGCTACACGCCGGTGCCGTGGGTGCGCGAGGGCCTCGCGCTCGTCCACTGCGACCCCCACGTCGAGGGCAAGCCGTGGCCGTTCGCGCCCCGCGTCATCCTGAAGACGATGCTGGAGCGCACCGACGCGGACCTCTTCGCCGGCGCGGAGGTCGAGTACTTCCTGGTCAACCGCGGCCCGGACGGGACGGTCACCCCGGCCGACGACAAGGACACCGACGCGCGACCGTGTTACGGCGCCCGCGGCCTGACCCGCATGTACGACCACCTCACCGAGGTGTCCACCGCGATGAACGCGCTCGGCTGGGGCAACTACGCCAACGACCACGAGGACGGCAACGGGCAGTTCGAGCAGAACTTCGCCTACGCCGACGCGCTCACCACCGCCGACCGGGTCATCACCGCGCGCTACCTGATCTCGGTGCTGGCCGAGCGGCGGGGGATGACCGCCACGTTCATGCCGAAGCCGTTCGGCGACCGCACCGGGTCGGGTCTGCACCTGCACCTGTCGCTCTGGCGCGGCGGCGACGCGCTCTTCCCTGGCGACGCCGAGCACGGGCTGTCGACGATGGCCCACCAGTTCCTGGCCGGCGTGCTCGACCACGCCCACGCGTTACAGGCCGTGCTGGCCCCGACCGTCAACTCGTACAAGCGCACCGGCGCCACGTCGACGCGCTCGGGCGCCACCTGGTCGCCGCGGCGGCCCAGCTTCGGCGGCAACGACCGCACGCACTACGTCCGCATCCCGGAGGGCGACCGGATCGAACTGCGCGGCGCCGACGGGTCGGCCAACCCGTACCTCGCGCTCGCCGCCACGCTCGCGGCCGGCCTCGACGGCATCGCCCGCTCCGGGCATCCCGGCGAGACCGGCGCCCGCACCCGTCCCGAGCTCCCCCCGACGCTGCTGCACGCGGTCGAGGCCCTGGCCGCCGACCCGGTGGTGTCGGGCGCGCTCGACGCGGCCGGGCCGGGCGTCGCGTCGTACTTCGCCGAGCTCAAGCGGGCCGAGTTCTTCGACTGGCACAGCACCGTCGGCTCCTGGGAGCACGACCGGTACCTCACGGCGTTCTAGGGAGGACCCCATGTGCGGAATCGTCGGGCTGCACCTGCGTGACCCGGGGCTGCACCCCCGGCTCGGTGCGCTGCTCACCGACATGCTCGCCCAGGTCGCCGACCGGGGACCCGACTCGGCCGGGGTCGCGGTCTACGGCGACCGCCGCCGCTGCCCGTCCGGCTACGCGGCGGTGTCGCTCCTCGGCGCCGGACCCGACGTCGGGTCGGTCCACCCGTCGGCGGTGGTGACGCCCGCCGGTGACACGACCGTCGTCGCGGCCCCCCTTCCCACCACGGCGCTGATCGACGCCGTCCGGCGGACCCTCCCGGGTGCGCGGATCGTGGGAGCGGGCACGGACCTCACCGTCTACAAGGGCGTCGGGGCCCCGCGCGCGCTCGCGACGACCTACGACCTGGCCGCCGCCCAGGGCTGGCAGGGGCTGGCGCACACCCGGATGGCGACCGAGTCGGCGGTGACGCCGGAGGGGTGCCATCCGTTCTCGGTGGGGCCGGACCAGTGCCTGGTGCACAACGGCTCGTTCGCCAACCACGCGACGATCCGGCGGGAGCTGCGCGCGTCCGGGGTGGTGTTCGACTCCGAGAACGACTCGGAGGTCGGGGCGCGGTTCGTCGCACACCACCTCGAAAGGGGCGCGGATCTCGAGAAGGCGCTGCGGCTGCTGTGCGAGCGCTTCGACGGGTTCTACACGTTGCTGGTGACCAGCGCGGACGGGTTCGCGGTGGTGCGCGACGCGATCGCCTGCAAGCCCGCGATCATCGCCGAGACCGACGCCTGGGTGGCGATGGCGTCGGAGTTCCGCGCGCTGGAGACGCTGCCCGGCATCTCCTCGGCCCGGATCTACGAGCCCGAACCGGAGGTCGTGTACGCATGGACACGCTGACGTCGGTTCCCACCACGATCGACCTGCGCGCGACGAGCGTCCGGGAGCTGAACGCGGAGTTGCACCGCCCGCGGGCCGCCGCCTACGAGGTGCTGCACCCGCAGGGGGCGCACGCCGTGGCGGCGGGGGTGCACCACCGGATCGCGGTCGACGTCCGCGGGCACGCCGGCTACTACGCGGCGGGCATGAACGACGGCGGCACGATCACCGTGCACGGCTCGGCCGGCACCGGCGTCGCCGAGAACATGATGTCGGGCACCGTGCGGGTGCACGGCGACGCGTCCCAGTCGGCCGGCGCGAGCGGGCACGGCGGGCTGCTGGTGATCGACGGGTCGGCGTCGATGCGCTGCGGGATCTCGATGAAGGGCATCAACATCGTGGTCGGCGGGAACGTCGGCCCGATGTCGGCGTTCATGGCCCAGGCCGGCGCGCTGGTGGTGTGCGGCGACGCCGGCGACGCGCTCGGCGACTCGATCTACGAGGCGCGGCTCTACGTGCGCGGAGCGGTCGGTTCGCTGGGCGCGGACTGCGTGGAGAAGGAGCTGCGCGACGAGCACCGGGCCGAGCTCGCGGGCCTGTTGACCGCCGCCGGGCTCGACCACGACCCGGGCGAGTTCCGGCGCTACGGCTCGGCCCGCGCGCTCTACCACTTCGCCGCCGCCAACACCTACTAGGAGCGCCCGCATGATCGACCCGTCGCTCCGCGAGAGCGCCACCTACGACCGCGCGACGATCGCGGCGATCCAGCGGGCCGCCGAGACCGGGGTGTACGACATCCGCGGCTGGGGCGCGAAACGTCCGCTCCCGCACTTCGACGACCTGGTGTTCCTCGGGGCCTCGATGTCGCGGTACCCGCTCGAGGGCTACCGCGAGCGCTGCGACACCGACGTCGTGCTCGGCGACCGCAACGCGAAGTACCCGCTGCACCTCGACATTCCGATCACGATCGCCGGGATGAGTTTCGGGGCGCTCTCCGCGCCGGCCAAGGAGGCGCTCGGCCGGGGGGCGTCGGCGGTGGGCACGTCGACGACCACCGGCGACGGCGGCATGACCCCGGAGGAGCGGGGCCAGTCGAAACATCTCGTCTATCAGTACCTGCCGTCGCGCTACGGAATGAACCCCGACGATCTCCGGAAAGCCGACGCGATCGAGATCGTGCTCGGACAGGGCGCCAAACCCGGCGGCGGCGGCATGCTGCTGGGGCAGAAGATCTCTCCCCGGGTGGCCGCGATGCGCACGTTGCCGCCGGGCATCGACCAGCGCTCGGCGTGCCGGCACCCCGACTGGACCGGCCCCGACGACCTGGCGATCAAGATCCTCGAGCTGCGCGAGGTCACCGACTGGGAGAAACCGGTCTACGTGAAGGTCGGCGCGTCACGCACCTACTACGACGTGAAGCTCGCGGTGGCCGCCGGCGCCGACGTCGTCGTGGTCGACGGGATGCAGGGCGGCACCGCCGCGACGCAGGAGGTGTTCCTCGAGCACGTCGGCATCCCCACGCTGGCCGCGCTGCCCGAGGCCGTGCAGGCGCTGCAGGAGCTCGGCGTGCACCGGCGGGTGCAGCTGATCGTCTCCGGGGGCATCCGCACCGGCGCCGACGTGGCCAAGGCGCTCGCGCTGGGCGCCGACGCGGTGGCGATCGGCACCGCGGCGCTGATCGCGCTCGGCGACAACGCACCGCGTCACGCCGACGGGTACGCGGCGCTGGGCTCGGCGGCCGGGTTCTACGACGACTACCAGGACGGCCGGGACCCGGCCGGGATCACCACGCAGGACCCGGAGCTGGCGGCCCGGCTGGACCCGGTGGAGGGTGGCCGGCGGTTGGCCAACTACCTGCGGGTGCTGACGATGGAGGCGCAGACGCTCGCCCGGGCCTGCGGGAAGTCCCACGTGCGCAACCTGGAGCCGGAGGACCTGGTGGCGCTCACGATCGAGGCCGCGGCGATGGCCCGGGTGCCCCTGGCCGGGACCTCGTGGGTCCCGGGCCGCTGAGTATCGTGGTCCGGGTGACTGACGAGGGTGCCGCCCGGCCGCCGTCCGACGCGGCGCACGGCCCGGCGGCCCGCGAGGTCGACGAACCGGCGCCCGCCGACGGGCGGCTCGAGCGGGCGATCGGCGCGCAGGTCCGGCGCATCCGGCTGGCCTCCGGGCAGACGCTGGCCGAGATGGCGGTACGCACCGGCATCTCCAAGGCGATGCTGTCCAAGATCGAGAACGCCCAGACGTCGTGCTCGCTCACGACGCTGGCCCGCCTGGCCGACGCGCTCGACACCCCGGTCACCTCGCTGTTCCGCGGCGCCGACGCCGAACGCGAGGCGGTCTACACCCCGGCCGGCGCGGGCGCGCGGATCGTCGCCCGCGGCACCCGCGTCGGGCACGACTACACGCTGCTCGGCGCGCTCCGCGGCCCGCACAAACGCATGGAAGCGCACCTGGTGACGCTCACCGAGCGCAGCGAGCGGTTCCCGCTGTTCCAGCACCCCGGCACCGAGCTGCTGTTCATGCTCGAAGGCGCGATGGTCTACGGGCACGGCGAGTCCAGCTACCGGATGCGCCCCGGCGACGCGTTGCAGCTCGACGGCGAAGGCGCGCACGGACCGCAGGAGCTGCTCGAGCTCCCGATCCGGTTCCTGTCGGTCGTGGCCTACGGCGACGGCGCGCCCGACCCGTCCTGACCGGCGCGGACCGCGTACCGGTGCAGCGTGACGCCCTGCGCGAACGTGCCCTGCTCGAGCAGGTCGAGCTCGATCGGCACGTCGTGCGCGTCGAACAGCGGCCGCCCGGTGCCGAGGATCACCGGGTGGACGAAGAGCAGCAACTCGTCGAGCAGCCCGGCGCGCAGCAACTGGGTGGCGATCGTCGCGCCGCCGACGCCGATCACCCCGTCGGTGCCGGCGCGGAACGCCGCGAGCTGCGCGACCGTGTCGTCCCCGCCGACGATCCGGGTGTCGTGGTCGGCGGCGCGGCGGGTGCGTGAGACCAGCACCTTGGGCGTGGTGGTCCAGATCTCGCCGTACTCACGCATCACGTCCGGAAGCGACTCGTCGTGGCGGGCCGCCGGCCAGAACCGCTCCATCGTCTCGTAGATCACCCGGCCCTGCACCATCGCGGCGAGCGCCCGCGCCCGCGCGTTGAACTCGCGGTGCAGCTCGTCGGTGATGCGCATCCAGTCCCCGCCGCCGTCCTCGCCGGGAGCCCGCTCGATGCGCAGGTCGAGCGAGACGTTCATCCAGTACACGAAGCGACCCGTCATCGCTGCACTGTACGGGTAGGTCCGCGCCGCGGTGGGTAGGTGGCTCGGGTGGTGCTCCCACGGAGGGGAGCGTCCGGAGAGGAGCGTGCCATGACCGGGACCGCGAACGAACCCGCTGATCACTCCCGCAGCGGCGAGGACGTCGCCGCGGCGGTGGGCGCCGCCGAGCACGACAGCGCGCTGCACGAGACCCACACCCATCCGGAGCGGACGAAGAGCGGCGAGTCGCACGTCGAACGCTCGCAGGGCGACCCGGCGATGACGGGGTCCGAGCCCGGGGCCGCCTCCGAGCCCACGGACACCGGGGTCTCGGCCGCGGCCGCGCAGTCGGTGCGGGGGGCGCGCACCAGCGACCGGGTCGCCGCCGACTAGCTCATCGTCTCCCGGCCGGGGCCGCTGGTCCGCAGGGCCTCGATCACGCTCTCGATGTGACGGCGGATCGCCCGCTCGGCCCCACCCGGGCTGCGCGCGCAGATCTCGTCGATGATCGCGAGGTGCTCGGGCAGCGAGACCTGCGGCCGGCCGGGACGCAACGCGAGCCGGAACTGGTGGCGGACGTTCTGCGCCCGCAGCCGCGAGAGCACCTCCGCCGCCACCGGCTGGTCCGCGATCTCCCGGATCCGGTCGTGCAGCCGCTGATTGAGCTGCGAGTACGTTCCGACGTCCCCGGCCGCGACGGCCGTGCGCATCGCGTCGCCGATCCCGCGCAACTCGTCGATGCCGGCGTCGGTGACCCGCTCCGCGGCCTTGGCGGCGCACAGGCCCTCCACGACCATCCGCACCTCGGTGATCTCGATCGCCTCCGCGGTGCTCACCGCACGCACCCGGGCCCCCCGGTTGGCGATCCGCTCGACGAGCCCCTCGTGCGCCAGCATCAGGAGCGCGGTGCGCACGGCCCCCCGGCTGGCCGAGTACCGCTCGGCGATCTCGGCTTCGACGAGCCGCTGCTCCCCGACGAGCTCCCCGGCGAGAATCGCCCCCCGGACGGACGCGGCGACCCGGTCGGCGTCCGCCCGGGCCCCGTCCGCCCCGGTCGTCGCGGGCGGTTCCTCGGCGGGCGACGTCACGGGGCTCTCCGGGGTCTCGGCAACGGTGCCAATCACTTTAGGCAACCGCCCAACACCCCCTTGACAAGTCCACTGCTCCTCCAGATTGTTAACATTATCGTGCACAACCCGGGGAGACACCGTGTCGCGTGCCACCGAACCGACCACCGCGGGCCTCTCGTGAGGACCGTCGTCGTCACCGACGTCCCGCGGCCCCCCGCGCGTGCCCTCGCCGCGCTCGGCACCGTCGGCGTCGCCACCGTGCACGAGGCCCAGGGCCGCACCGGCTACCTCGGCCCCGACCTCGTGGCCCGCCTCCCCGGCGCGCACATCGCGGGCTCGGTCGTCACCGCAGTCTGCTGGCCCGGGGACAACCTGATGATCCACGCGGCGGTCGAGCAGTGCGGGGAGGGCGACGTCCTGGTCGTCACCACCACCTCGCCCTGCCGCGACGGGCTGTTCGGCGAGCTCCTGGCCACCTCGCTGCTCCGGCGGGGAGTGCGTGGCGCGGTGCTCACCACCGGCGTCCGGGACGTCGCCGCGCTCCGGGAGTTGCCGTTCCCGGTCTGGTCGGCGGCGGTCAGCGCCCAGGGCACGGTGAAGGCGACCGCGGGCGCGGTCAACGTCCCGGTCGGCATCGCGGGGACGCTGATCCACCCCGGGGACGCGCTGGTCGCCGACGACGACGGGGTCGTCGTGGTGCCCCGCGACGCGGTCGACGCGGTCGTCGCGGCGTCGGAACAGCGCGAAGCCCGGGAGGACGCCACCCGCGCCGCGTTACGGGCCGGCGAGCTGGGGCTCGACCGCTACCGGCTCCGCCCGCTCCTGGAGAAGCTGGGCGTCGTCTATGAGCGCTACTGACGGGATCCCGTTCCTGCTGATGCGCGGCGGCACGTCCAAGGGCGTCTACTTCCTCGCCGGCGACCTGCCCACCGACCCGGGCGTCCGGGACGACCTGCTGCTGCGGCTGTTCGGATCGCCGGACGAGCGCCAGGTCGACGGCCTCGGCGGCGGGCATCCGCTCACCAGCAAGGCCGCCGTGGTGAGCCCCAGCACCGACGGCGCCGCCGACGTCGACTACCTGTTCCTGCAGGTCGTTCCGGACCGGGCGGCGGTGTCGGCGCGCCAGCCGTGCGGGAACGTCCTGGCCGGCGTCGCGCCGTTCGCGGTCGAGCGGGGACTGGTGGCGGCCGGGCCGGAGACGACGACGGTGCGGATCCGGATGGTGAACACCGGCGGGCTGGCCGTCGCCACCGTGCCCACACCGGGCGGGCGGGTGCGGTACGCGGGCGACGTCGAGGTCGCCGGGGTGCCGTTCCCCGCCGCGGGCGTGACGCTGCGGTTCGCCGACGCCCCCGGCCCGCTGCTGCCCACCGGCCACGAGCGCGACACCCTCGACGACGTACCGGTGACGCTGGTGGACAACGGCATGCCGGTCGTGGTGCTCCCGGCGGAGGCCCTCGGCCTGCGGGGCGACGAGTCCCCGTCCGACCTGGAACGCCACGGCGTGCTCCGGAAACGCCTCGAGCGGCTGCGGGCGGCGGCCGGGCCGCGGATGGGCCTCGGCGACGTCGGCGCGGCCACGGTGCCGAAGCTGGTGCTGGTGTCCCCGCCCCGCGCCGGGGGCACGCTCACGACACGCACGTTCATCCCGCACCGTGTCCACCCCGCGATCGGCGTCCTGATGGGCCTGAGCGTGGCCGCCGCGGTGCGGATGCCCGGGTCGGTGGCGGCCGACGCCGCGGGACCGGCGCCGGACGGACGCCTGCGCCTGGAGCACCCCACCGGCACGTTCGAGGTCGTGAGTACACCCGACGGGCTCGCGGTGGTCAGCAGTGCCCGCCGGATCGCCGACGGTATCGCCTGGCCCAGGGAGGCATAGATGTTCACCGAGCGGATCCGCGACGTGGCCCACGTCGGTTCGGTCGAGCTGTTCACCCCGCTCCCGGACGAGAGCCGGGCGTTCTTCGTCGACCTGATGGGCATGAGCGAGACCGGGCGCCGCGGCGACTCCGTCTACCTGCACGCCTGGGACGACTACGAGCGGTTCACGATCAAGCTCACGGCCCGCGACCGGGCCGGGATCGGCCGCACGTACCTGCGCGCGGCCGGTCCGGAGGCGCTCCGGCGCCGGGCCGCCGAGCTCCCGGGCCGCTGGGTCTCCGACGAGCTGGGCCTCGGCCCGGTCTACCTCACCCAGGACCCGGACGGCCACGACCTCGGCCTGTACTGGGAGACCGAGCGGTTCACGCCGGCGACGCCGCCCGCGTTGAAGAACCAGGCCGACCGGTTCCCCGGGCGCGGCGCCAACGTCCGCCGGCTCGACCACGTCAACTACCTGGCGGCCGACACCCCGGCCTGCGGCCGCTTCCTCGCCGACGGGCTGAAGGCCCGCCCCACCGAGCAGATCGTGGGCGACGACGGGGTGGCGACCGCGATCTGGTACACGGTGTCCGACAAGTCCTACGACCTCGTCTACACCGACGACCGGACCGGGTCGAACGGCCGCCTGCACCACATCGCGCTGGCCACCGACACCCGCGACGACATCCTGCGGGCCGCCGACGTCTGCCTGGACAACGGCGTCCACATCGAGACCGGGCCGCACAAACACGCGATCCAGCAGACGTTCTTCCTCTACGTCTACGAGCCCGGCGGCAACCGCGTCGAGCTGTGCAACGCCGGGGCGCGGCTGGTGCTCGCGCCCGACTGGGAGCTGATCTCGTGGACCCCGGCCGAACGCGCGAAAGGCCAGGCCTGGGGCCTCAAGACGATCGAATCGTTCCATACGCACGGGACGCCGCCGGTCGGGTGAGCCAGGCGGCGACGTCGTCGGCGGTCTGGGGGCGGCTGATGAAGTAGCCCTGGGCGGTGTCGCAGCCCCACTGGCGCAGCATGGCCAGCGACTCGGCGTTCTCCACGCCCTCGGCGACCACCGCCATGCCCAGCGCGTGCGCGAGCTGGATGCTCGAGCGCACGATCGCCGAGGCCCGCTCCTCGGTCTCCAGGTGGGTGACGAACCGCCGGTCCAGTTTCAGCTCACCGGCGACCAGCAGCCGGTGCAGGTGCGCGAGCGTCGAGTGGTCGGTGCCGTAGTCGTCGATCGACACCTTGATGCCGAGCGTGTGCAGCTCGCGGACGGTGTGGTGGGCCGGCTCGGAGTTCTCCATCGCGGTCGTCTCGGTGATCTCCAGCGTCAGCGCGTTCGCCGGGAGGCCGCGTTCGCGCAGGATGCCGACGACGAGGTCGGCGAACCCCGGCGCCTCCAGATCGGCGGCCGACACGTTGACCGCCACCGACAGCTTGAGGTGCTCCCGGCGCCACGCCACGCACTGGTCCATCGCCTGCACGAGCACGTTGCGCGTCAGCTCGGGCATCGCCCCGATCTCCTCGACGATCGGCAGGAACGCGTCCGGGTAGAGCAGGCCGTGGACCGGGTGCTGCCAGCGCACCAGCGCCTCCACCGCGCTCACCGCGTCGGTCTGCAGGTCGAGCTTGGGCTGGTAGTGCAGCACCATGGCCGCCCCGGCCACGTCGCGGCGCAGGTCCTGGGCCAGCTGCAGGTGCCGGCGGGCGGCCTCGTCGTCGTTCGTGCGGTAGAACGCGTGCCCGCCGCCCGCGCGTTTGGCGCAGTACATCGCGATGTCGGCGTGGCGCAGCAGCGTGTCGGCGGACAAGTCGTCGCCGTCGGTGCCGGCGATGCCGATGCTGACGTCGATCTCGATCGGGACCCCGGCGATGTCGAACGGCCGCCGCAGCGAGGCACGCACCCGCTCGGCCAGCCCGACGAGCGCGTCGTCGGCGGAACCGCGGAACGCGCAGACGAGAACGAACTCGTCGCCGCCGAGCCGGGCCAGCAGGTCGCCGTCCCGGGTGACCTCGCGCAGGCGGTCGGCGGCCTGCCGGAGCAGCTCGTCCCCGGCCTGGTGCCCGAACGAGTCGTTGACCTGCTTGAACCGGTCCAGGTCGAGGAGCAGCCCGACGACGGTCCGCTCGTCCGGTGCGGCACGCAGGTCGTCGAAGTACTCGGCGAAGCCGCGCCGGTTGGCCAGGCCGGTGAGCGGGTCCCGGCGCGCCTCCCGCTGCCGGGCCTCGCCGACCGCGGTCAGCTCCCGGAACGACCAGCGGAACCGGGCCAGGACGAGCACGAGCGTGGCGCCGGCGAGCCCGACGGTCGGCAGCGAGAGCTCGACCCGGCTGGCCACCAGCAGCACCACCAGCGCCCCGGCGGCCGCGCACGCGGCCAGCCCGGCGCGCACGCGGGTCGGCCGGGGCGCGTGGTGCTCTCCGGTGCCGCCCAGCCAGGTCGAGGCGCCGATGACGCCGACCGCGATCGCGTACCCCAGGTCGACGTACGAGCCCGGCTGGTAGCTGCCCTGCAGGACGTAACTGGTGTCGGCGACGGTCAGGGCGACGATGCCGGCGGTGAACCCGAGCAGGTCGCGCCGGCCCTTCCAGGTGCCGATCGCGATCTGGCAGCACAGCGTGCCGGCCATCAGCGCGTCGGCGAACGGGTAGGTCAGCGAGACCACACCGGCCACACCGTCGGCGTGGACGCCGCCGGCGAGCAGATCGACGACGACGGTCGAGAGGATCGCCGCCCCGCCCACCCCGGCGATCGCGCCGTCCAGCAGCGTCAACCCGGACGCGGTGCTGATCCGGATGAACCGGATGATGCCCAGGTAGACGAACGGGTAGGCGGTCAGCCAGCAGACGTCGGCCAGGGACGGGAAGCCGAGCGCCGAGCCGTTCCAGGCGGCGGCCGAGGAGTACGCCGACCCGGCGGTGTAGGACGCGAACCCGAACGCGATGAAACCCCAGGACCGCCGCGCCTCCGGCGTCCGCGACGCGCGCTGGATCAGCAGCACCGTCGTGGCCAGGTACACGCTGACCGTGAGCCCGGCGGTGAGCGCCGGCGGGAGCTGGGCCCGCACGTGCGGCAGGCAGGCCAGGGAGCCGTAGCCGAGCACGAGGACGGCGTGCAGCGTCCGGAGCACGCGTACACCGTGCCCCGCCCCGTTGCCGATCGCCGCTCTGTTGGACAACTCGCTGGTCCCCGCGCTCGGTGCGCCGACTCCTCGCCCGCCAGATCGGCAGCGCGGGGGAGAATTCAATGGTTAGGCGCGCGGATAGTCGCCCAGCCCGGCGCAGTAGGCCAGGGAGACCGCGCGGAACGACTCCGGCACGCCGACGCCGGGCGCGCCGCGGAGTGGCTGCTCGCGCACGTGCTGCGGGGACGGGGGAGCTCGACCCGTCGCACCGCCCGGGCGGGCCCGCGACGGGTGCGGGTGTCGATCCCGCTCGCGGAGGCCGGACGAGCATCCGGGACTGCTCGTCGACGACCCGCCCGGTCACCGTGCGCGGCGGGTCGGTCGCGCTCGGTGCGCCAAGCTGTGAGCAGGTTAAACGGACGGTCGGAACTCGCTCTGCGTCTTACTAGGAAGGTTTCCGTTCCCGCTGGTCACGGGCACTCTTCGGGGCATGCGATGGGTGAAGGCGGCACTCCTGTTAGCGGTCAGCGCGGCGCTCGCCGTGGCGAGCTACGTCATGTTGGACAACATCGCCGTTCCGGCGGCGATCGCGATCATCGGCCTGATCGTCGCGTGCATGTCGGTGGCGCTGAGCGGCACCGACGACGGCCCG
>NZ_BAAAGX010000035.1:0-19787 GCF_039524755.1 Cryptosporangium japonicum | reverse complement strand
GCCCGGCCCCGGCGCCGAACCCGCGCGCGGGCGGCCCGGCGGCGTCCGGCCCGGCCGCGTCCGGCTCGCCGAACCGGGTGCCCGCCCCGGGCGCGCCCGCCGGCCGGTACCAGCCCGACGGTCGCCCGGCGCAGGGGCACTTCCAGAGCTACGGCCAGGCGCCGCCGCCGGGCGCGTGGCCCCAGCGCACCGACCCCGACGCCGCGGCCTGGCGCGAGGCCCCGCGCCGCTAGACCTCCGATCCCGCAGGCTACAGCCCCCACGCACCGCCGCGTGGGGGCTGTTTCGCGTTCCGGAGTGGGTCGGTCGCGGTGAGTGACCAAATCTTCATGATGTGACTTGAGCTACTGAACAGGGCGTACGCACACCCCTGTGGTTTCCGTATATTCCACTGTGGTGGATGGCACGCCGGGTGTCTCGACCGTCCCCTGCTCCGCACTGACGAACCGTCGTGACCTCGAAGGGGCTCATGAGTCGACGACGTGCAGCGACGCGTGCCGGAAAGCCACCCGGCGATGGCTGAGCGCACCTTGCTCCGCGCGGTGCTCGACCAGCGCGGCTGGGCGAGCTGGCCGGTGTTCGAGATGCATTTCGGCGACGCCGCGCGCCGCGTCGCCGAGCGCACGGCCGCCGCGCCGATGAGCATCTCCCAGGCGACGTTCAAGCGGTGGCTCTCCGGCGAACGGGACCCGCGCAGCCTCGCCGGGGTGGTGCTCGAGGAGATGCTCGGCGTCGAGACCGAACTGCTGTTCCGCCCGGCGCCCAGCCACGACGTCGTGCTCCCGCGCCCGCTGGGGCTCAGCGAGCGGGCCGCCGCACTCGCCCTGGACGCCCGCTGGGGCAACTCGCTGCTGTTCCCGACGTCGCCGGCGGCCGGGGTGGACGGGTCCTGGCGGATGGACGGGCTGGGCCTCTTCGACGGCACCGCGATCGCCGTGCAGGCCTACCAGGGGATCGCGCTCACCGACGACCTGGTCGGCATCGGCGGCGAGGACCACGCGCACCTGCGCTCGTTCACCCGCCCGTTACGCCCGGCGCTGGTGCTGGCCGCGTTGCACGCCCCGGCCGGCACCGGGCTGTACGCGACCGACGCCGCGCACGTCCGGCGCCAGCTGACGCTCGACCGGCCCGGCGACGCGCTGCCGATCCCGGCCGCGTACCGCCTCGACGACCTCACCTACGGCCTCACCTGGGCCCTGACCAACCTGGACGAGGGGCTCTGCGCCGACGACGCGGCGCTGCGTGCCGGTGCCGCCGACCTGGACGCCCAGCTCGCCCGGCCGCTCACCGCGGTGGCCAGGGCGGCGTTGCCGGGCCTGTCGTCGGTGGGCGCGACCTGGCTGGGGTCGCGGCACTGCGCGCGCCACACCGCGCGCCGGCTGCCCGCGGACCCGGACACGCTGGCGTTCTGGCACCGGGAGTGCCGCGGCGAGGAGTCGGCCGCGCGGCTGTTCTTCCGGCACGGCGTCCTCGCCGAAGGGCTGCGGCGCACCGGGGGCCGGGCGGTCGCGGCGCACTGCCTGCCCGAGGCCGCGGTGAAGGACAGCCCCGGCTTCGAACGGCTCCTGCTGTTCGCCTCGATCGCGCTCACCGAGTCCCACGGCGTTCCGACGTGGGTCTGCACCGAGCCGGAGTACAGCCAGGTCGACGAGTTCACGCTGGTTCCGGGCCGGCGCGCGGTCGTCGGCAACTGGCTGCGCACCCCCGACGTCTGCCAGGTCGACGTCACCGACCGCAAAGCGGCGCTGCGTACCTACGCGGACGCCGTCGATCACGCCCGCGCGCACACCGTCGCCACCGGCACCACCCCGGTGGCCCGGCTGCGCGCGCTGGTGGACTACCTGGACCTGGACTGGCCCTGGGCCATCCGGCGGGCCCGTGAACTGAGCGAGTACGGGCTCGCCGACATGCTGCGGCCCCGCAGCCGCCTCCTGACGCTGAGCCAGGCCGACCGTGTCCTGGCCTTCCTCGGAAAGCTGGACCCCGATGTATGACCCCTCCTCCGCCCATCGCGACACCCCGGCCGATGTGGGCGCCGGGGACGCGCCGACGTTCTCCGAAGCCCGCCGGCCGGACACCCCGCCCGCCCGGGACACCACGCCGCACCCGCCGGGCGGTGTGCACGAGGCCACGAGCAGTCCGGGCGGGCTGCGGGCCCGGCTCTGGTGGACGGTCGTGCTCGCGCTCGTCGTCGTCGCGCTGATCGGGGCCGGTGCCGCGGTCGTCTCGGCCGCGCTGGAGCCGTCGATCTGGGTCGCGGTGGGTGCCGCCGCCGGCTGGCTCCTGGTGCTCCTGGCCGCGCTGCTCGGCGTCAACGCGGCGGTGCGCCCGATCGGCGCGCAGCTCAGCGCCGAGCGCGCCGCCCGCGCCACCGCCGAGCGGGCGGCGTGGGAGGCCCAGTGGCGCGACACCACCAACCGCACCGCGATGGAGGAACACCAGCGCGGTACCGCGGCCGCGGTCGCCCAGCTCAACGCCGCGCTCGCGGAGTCGGTGCGGGAGCTGGTCCGGGTCGCCGACGCGATCCGCGACGGCCAGGCGCCCGACGCCGAGCCTCCCACGGTGTCGTCCGAGGGCTGGCCGGCCTCGCTGGCCGAGCTGCGCACCGGCGTGCAGGACGTGCTCACCGCGTCGTTCGGGGTCGCGACGCTCACCGCGTCGCACCAGCCGGTCGGCGTGCTGATCACGCTCGCGCGGCGGCTGCAGCCGCTGATCCACCGCGCGATCAAGGAACTCGACGCGCTGGAGAACCAGGTCGAGGACCCGGACATGCTCAACGCGCTGTTCCAGCTCGACCACCTGGTGACCCGGGCGCGGCGGCAGGCCGAGAGCATCGCGGTGCTCGGCGGCGCGACCGCGCGTCAGATCCGCAAGCCGGTGCCGGTCTACACGGTGCTGCGCCAGGCGATCGCCGAGATCGAGCACTACGGCCGGGTCAAGGTGCTGCGCCCGGTGCAGGGCATGGTGACCGGGCACGCGGTCACCGAGGTCATCCACCTGATCGCCGAGCTGATCGAGAACGCCACCGTGTTCTCCCCGCCGGACTCGCGGGTGCAGGTCCAGGTCGACCTGGTGCCCGACGGGCTGTCGATCGAGATTGACGACCTCGGGCTGGTCATGCCGGCGGACGTGCGCCAGCGGATGAACCAGCTGCTCACCTCGCCCGAACGACTGGACGTCGGTGAGCAGCTCAAGGACGGGCGGATCGGCCTGATCGTGGTGGCCGCGATCGCGCGCCGCTACCAGATCCGGGTGCGGCTCGAGCGCAACGAGCGCGGCGGCAACCGGGCCCTGGTGGTGCTGCCCGCGAAGCTGCTGGCCGAGGAGCCGCTGCGCCGGACGGACCTCGGCCCGTCGGCCCTGCCCGCCGCGCCGGTGCCGGTGGCCGCGGCGGCCACGCCCGTCGACGCCCCGGTGGCCCCGGTGGCGGTGCCCGGCGACTACTCGCCGGCCCCGGCGACCTCGCCCACCGCGCCGGCGGGCGGCTCGGCGTCGTCCGGGTCGTGGTTGAGTCCGTTCGTTCCCACCGGGCCGAACCCGGTGGAGGCTCCCGCGCCGCGCCCGGAACGGGAGAACACCGGGGGGATCGGCCTCACCGAGGCCGACCGGCAGCGCCTGGCCGAGCTGGGGAGAGCCGCGTTCGGCGACGTCGACCGCGGCCGGCCGGGAGCGTCCCGCGGCACCGCGTCGGTGACCCCGCCGGGCGACCGCGGCCCCGACCCGACGCGGCCCCCGCTGCCGCGCCGCGACGGCCAGCACATGGCACCGGAACTACGGGGCACCCCCGAGCGCGCCGAGGGGCCGGAGCCCGGCGCGCACAACCCGGGCCTGTTCGCGTCCTACCAGCGCGGACGCGAGCGGGCCGACGTCGAGGAACCGCCGAACGGCAACTGAGTACCGCCGGCGCGTTCGTCACCCTTCGAGAAAGTGCTCCGCGATGACCGAGATGTACTCCACCCCCGCCCCTGCGAACCTGACCTGGCTCCTGGACGAGTTCACCCGCGACACCCCGGACGTGCGGACGGCGATCGCCGTGAGCGTCGACGGGATCTCCACCTACGCCAACACCGGGATGTCGGTCGCGGACAACGAGCGGCTGGCCGCGATCACGTCGGGCTTCCACAGCCTCGCGCTGGGCATCGGCGCCCACTTCGACGGCGGCGTGGTGCGGCAGGTGGTGGCCGAACTGGACGACCTGCTGTTCTTCGTCGCCGCGGCCGGGCGCAACACGCTGCTCGCGGTGCTGGCGGCGCCGCACGCCGACGCGGGCATCGTCGGCTACGAGATGACGCTGCTCGCGCGGCGCGTCGGCGACTACTTCGCCACCGCGCAGCGGGTGGGCAGCCATCGAATCGATGACTTCGCCGGGTGAGGGTCGTCCTCGGCCGTGGGTCGAGGACGACGACACCGAAGCGGTGCGCCCCTACGCCGTCACCGGCGGGCGCACCACCCCGAGCGTGCCGGTCGACCTGATGGCCCTGGTCCGGGCCACCGGGTCGGTGCCGGAGCACCATCTGGACCCCGACCAGCTGCACGCCGTGCACGCCTGCGCGCGGGAGCCGCGGACGGTCGCCGAGCTCGCGGCGGCGCTGCGCCGGCCGGTCCAGGTGACCAAGATCCTCATCTCTGACCTCATCGGGCTGGGTGCCGTACGGCTGCGGACGCCCGTGGCCGCCATCGGTGGACACACCCACGAACGCCTCCTGGAGAAACTGCTCGATGGACTCGAAAATCTCTGACGACGAGTCGTTTCCCTTCGTCCCCCTCAAGGTTCTGGTGGCCGGTGGTTTCGGCGTCGGCAAGACGACGCTGATCAAGTCGGTCAGCGAGATCACGCCGGTCACCACCGAGGCGCTGATCACCACGGCCAGCGCCGCCCTCGACCGGCTCGAGGGCATCGAGGGCAAGAGCACCACGACCGTGGCGATGGACTTCGGCCGGATCTCGTTCCCCGCCCAGCAGCTGAAGCTGTACCTGTGGGGGACACCGGGCCAGGACCGGTTCTGGTTCATGTGGGACGAGCTGGCGCTGGGCGCGGTCGGCGCGATCGTCCTGATCGACACCCGGCGGCTGGCCGACAGTTTCCCGGCCGTGGAGTACTTCCTCGACCGCGACCTGCCCTTCGTCGTCGCGGTCAACGAATTCGACGGCGCGTACCGCTACACGCCGGACGAGATCACCGAGGCACTGGCGCTGCGGCCGGGGGTGCCGGTCGTGCACTGCGACGCGCGCCTGGCCCGCTCGGTGACCGATGTGCTGATCGCGGTCGTGCGCCACTCGCTGGCCACGGCCGCCGCTACGAACGGGAGCTGAACATGCCTTTCGACGACGAGACCGGGCTCGACCTGCCCCGCGAGGACGCCAACGCGCCCCAGCGCGTCGCCCGGCTGCGTGAGCTGGGGCTCTACGACACCCCGGACGACGGGTTCGACGAGCTCGCGGCGAAGCTCGCGCAGGACGGGGCGAGCCTGGCCGGCATCGACTACGCGCCGTACGCGATGGTGAACTTCCGCACCGACCGGCACCAGTTCTTCGCCGGGCTGCACGTACCCGCGGAGCTGGTGCCGGCCTCCGACGGCGACGGCGTGTCGCGGGTGATGGACCTGCAGCACGGCTACTGCCCGGAGGTGGTCGGCCGCGGAAAAGCCCTGGTCCTCGACGACGTGTGCGCGCACCCGCGGTTCGAGTCGAACGAGGTGGTGGACCTGATCGGCATCCGGTCCTACCTGGGGGACGTGGTGCACGACCCGCGGACCGGGATCGTGCTCGGCACGGCGTGCATCGTGGACACCGACCGGCGGGCCTGGGGCCGGGCCGGGTTGAAGCTGATCAAGGACGCGGTGGCGCAGATCGAGGCCCGCATCTGGGAGATCGGCCGCTGACGGGTTCCCGGGGTATCGACGGGTTCCCGGGCCTTCCGCCGGCTCCGTAGGCCCGGAAACCCGTCGATACCCCGGTCAGACGGCTTCGATGAGGGGCTCGGCGTGCAGCGGCACGACCTCACCCGGCTCCGGGGCGAACCGCGTGGACCAGGGCGCGCCCTTCACCGTGCCGAGCGCGTACTCGGCCAGCCGCAGCCGCTGCACGGCCGACGTGCCCGCCGGCGGCAGGATGTGGAACGCGTCGCGCTGGTAGCGCGCGATCGGGGAGTCCTCGCCGAACAGCCCGTGCGCGCCGTGGATCTCCACCGCGAGCCGCGCCGAGTCCAGCGCGTACTCGGCGTTGATCAGCTTCGCGTTCTGCAGCTCCGCGTCGCAGGCGATGCCCTGGTCGAGCAGGTGCGCGGCGTGGTACGCGGCCAGGCGCGCGGTCATCAGCTGCGACTGCATGCGTCCGATCTGGTCGCGGACGGTCGGCAGGTCGGCGAGCGGCGCGCCGTAGCGTCGTTGCCGGTGCGCGAACCGGACGGTCTCGGCGACCAGCGCCTCGTGGATGCCCAGCGACACCGCGGTGAGGTTCGGCCGCCCCACCAGGATGCTGGACGAGTAGGCCACGTCCAGCCCGTCGCCCTCGGCACCGAGCAGGTTGGTCACCGGGACGCGGCACTCGTCGAAGATCAGCTCGCCGAAGCTGAACCCGGGCAGGCCGACGGCCGGGCGGTACGGCGCGAGCGAGAACCCGGGCCGGTCGGCCTCCACCAGGAACGCGCTGAGGCTGCGTCCACCCCGGTCACCGGTGCGCGCGACGACCCCGTGCAGGTCACCGACGTGGCTGTTGCCGACGAACGCCTTGCGTCCGGTGAGGACGTAGTGGTCGCCGTCGCGGCGCGCGGTCGTGGCCATGCCGAGCACGTGGCTGCCGGACGTGGTCTCGGTGACCGCGATCGTCGGCAGGCAGTCGCCGGCGGCCACCGCGGGCAGCCACCGGTCCTTCTGCGCGGGCGTGCCGAAGTGGATGATCTTCGCGACGCCGAGCTGGGAGGCCTGCGCCATCGCGCCCATCGCGCCGCTGACCCGCGAGAGCTCCTCGATGATGATCGTCTTCGCGACGTGGCCGGCGCCCATGCCGCCGTACCGGGAGTCGATCGCCGCGCCGATCCAGCCCTGCCGGGCGATCAGTCTGGAGAGCTCGTGGGCGACGCCGCGGTCTGCTTCCATGGTCGGGACGCGGGGGCGGACCTCGGTCTCGGCGAAGGCCCGGACCTCGTGCCGGATCCGGTCATGGGAGTCGGTGGCGAAATAGCCGTCCATACACAGCCTCCGTCGCGAGTCGCCGCCCGGGAAGCACCGTGGTGCGTGCCGGATCGACGACGAAGTTGCTGCCAGGGGTTCGAGCGTCCTCGGTGACCGCGCCGTCGTTGCGGGGCGCCGGAGTCAACCCTGGCGTGTGTGGGGACCGGGCGCACCCGTTGCAGGGGGTCATTCGAGGGTCACTTCTGGTATTCCCGGATGGGTGGGTTCCCGATTTCCCCCGGGCGTACCGGGGCGGAAGGTGTGTATGCCGCAGGGTGGCGGTTCTGGTCCGGCACCCGGAATGCACCGGAACCGTCTCGTTGGCCTGTCCGCTACCTACCGTAACGCCGGGTCGATCCCCGGACGCGGGACTTCCGGGTCGCCGCGTGCCTCCTGCGGTCTCTGTGACCGCTGGGGCGGCAGCGACGCATTGGAGGCTCGGAGCGGATTTCGGCGGCTGCCGAGCACGGGCCCGGTGATTCAGTATTATCCCGACAATCGTCGCGTAAAGGGTGGAGGGGGCATGCTGAAGCCGTTCCCCGACGCCTCGGCGCCGCCGCTCATCCACGTCGGCCGCGAGCCGCTGTCCGACCGGAACGGCGAGGTCGTCGCCTACCGGCTGCGGTTCCGCGACACCGCCGACGGCGCCGAGACGACCGCCGCCCGCACGGCCGCGCTCAGCCAGCTGATCGTCACCGCGTTCACCGAGTTCGGCCTCGACGACCTGGTCGGACCGGCGGGCTGCCTCGTCACCGTCAACCGCGACTTCCTCACCGGCGCCGTACCGGTGCCGTTCGCCCCCGGCCGGGCCGCGCTGCTGCTCGCCGACCCCTTCGTCCTCGACGACGCGGCGCTGGCCGGCGCGGCGACGCTGGCCCGGCGGGGCTTCTCCCTCGCGGTGGACGTGGGCGGCGGCGAGTGGGGGCCGCTGCTCGAACCCCTGTTCGGCCTGGTCTCGTACGTGACGCTGCCGGTGCCGGACGACGGCGCGGGTTTCCGGGCGCGGTGGGCCCGGTTCCCCGGGATCCACCTGATCGCCGCGCCCGGCTCCGACCCCGCGCGCGCCGCCGAGCTCGGCTTCGAACTGTTCCCGGCCGGGTCGGCCTCCCCGCGGGCGGACGTCGTGTCGCGGCCCCGGTTGTCGTCCACCGCGACCGGGCGGCTGCGGTTGATCGCGTCCCTGAGCCGGGAGGACGTCGACATCGACGACGTCACCGCGGCGGTCGAACAGGACCCGGCGGTCAGCTACCGCCTCCTGCACGCCGCCGGCGCGGCCGCGTCGGGCCAGACCACCCGCGTCATCTCCCTGCGCGAGGCGGTGATGCTGCTCGGCCTGGACCGGATCCAGAGCTGGGTGACGCTCATGCTGCTCTCCGACGGCGGCTCCGCCCTGGACAAACACGCCGCCTCGGTGGTGCTCGGCCGGGCGAGGTTCTGCCGCGACCTCGCCGGCGCCTTCGACGCCCCACCGGACAGCGCGTTCACCGTCGGGTTGCTCTCCGGCCTGGCCGAGATCCTCCGGCTCCCGGTGTCGTCCCTGGTGGCCGCGTTGCCCCTGACGGAGTCGTTGGTCGCGGCGTTGGTGGGGGGAGAGGGCGCGTTGGGCACCGTCCTGCGCACCGCCGTCCACTACGCCGAGGGCGTCGTCGATCGCCTCCCCGGTGTGCTGGCCCCACCCGACCTGGTCCGCGCCCAGTTCAACGCCCTCCGCTGGACCAACCACCTCCTGGCCGCCGCCTGACGCTCTCCTCAGCGGTCCCTATCCGGTGCGCTCCGGTGCGCCGGAGCGGGTCCGCTTCGTTTCGCTGGGAGGCGGTCCCTTTCGGGGTGCCGCGGGCAGGCCGAAGCGGGTCCGCTTCGTTCCGCTGGGAGGCGGTCCCTTTCCGGCGCGCTCCGGTGCGCCGGAGCGGGTCCGCTTCGTTCCGCCGGGAAGTGGTCCCTTTCGGGGTGCCGCGGGCAGGCCGGAGCGGGTCCGCTTCTCAGCTTCGCTGATAGGGGTCCTCCGCTTGATCGAGGATCGGACCGTGCCGGGGCGTGCCGGAGGGGGACCGCGCGGCTCGGGGGAGCGGTCCCGTTGCGGCCCGTGGCGCGGCGTTGCGGCGCGGCGCGGCGTTGCGGCGCGGCGTTGTCGGAGGGCGCAGCCGGGCGCCTGGCGCGGGCGGCTCTGCGGGGCGGTTCTGCGGGGCAGGTGGCGGGGCGGCTTCGAACGTGCGGCCGGGAGATAGGCGCCCGGCGGAGGGCTGGACAGCCGCGCGGCGGCCGACCCGAGCCCACCCGCCCCCAGCCCGAATACGAAGCCCCACCCTTGCGCCACCCCATCAGCCTGCGACGGCGCGCCACTTCAGCGTGCGGCGGTGCCCCTTCACGGCCCGCTGCGGTGCCCCGCCGCCCGGGGCACCGCACCGCCCGCGGCGCCTCATTCGCTTGCATCGGTGGGACCCTCCCCACCCATTTGCGGGCCCCTCGCCCGCGGCGCTCGGCGCGGGATCCTTCGGGGCCACACGCCCGTCTCCGGCCACACCTGGCAGCCCAGGCCCACCCACGACCAACGCGCTACCCGGGATCACTTGGGCTGCCCAGGCCCGCCTCCGGCTCGCCCGGGCTCCACCGGGCCGCCTCTGGCCACCAGGGACCACCTCAGCCCGCCCGGGAGCGCCACCGATCGCCCGGGAGCGCCACCGACCGCCCGGGAGCGCCACCGAACCCATGCCCGAACGAACCCTCAGAGCTCCGACCGAGCCACCAACCCACCCTCCAACTCCACCGGCAACCGGCCCCGGTGCAACACCCCCAGACGCTGCGTCGCCCGCGTCAACGCCACGTACAGATCATTGCGCCCCCGTGGCGACGCCTCGATCATCCCCACCGGGTCCACCACCAGCACGACGTCGAACTCCAGGCCCTTGGCCTGGGTCGCCCCCAGCACCACCATCGGCGCGGTCAGATCCGGATCCGCGCCGGACGACGCCTCCGGCAGCGCCGCCGCGACCGCCGCGGCCTCGGCGTCGGGGGTGATCACGGCCACCCGCCCCGCGTCCAGACCGGCCCGTTCCGCGCGGGCCACCGCGGCCACCTCGGCGGGTGACGCCGCGACGCACTCCCACGGCGGGACCCCCACCTCGCGCACGGCCGAGGGCGGCTCGGAGTCCGCGTCCAGCGTCTCGAGCAGCGGCACCGTGACCGCCATGATCTCGGCCGGGGTGCGGTAGTTCACCGACAGCCGGGTCAGCCGCCAGCGGTCGCCGACGAACGGGTCGAGCGCCTCGCCCCACGAGTCGAGGCCGCCGGGGCTGGACGTCTGCGCGACGTCCCCGACCAGCGTCATCGAGCGGGTCGGGCAGCGGCGCATCAGCACCCGCCACGCCATTGGGGAGAGCTCCTGCGCCTCGTCGACGATCACGTGCCCGAAGGTCCAGGTGCGGTCGACCGCGGCGCGTTCGGCGACCGTGCGCCGGTCGGCCACCCGGCTGCGTTCGGCCAGCCGCCTGGCGTCGATCAGGTCGGTCGCGGTGAGCACTTCCTTGTCCTCGGTGCGCGACCCGGCGGCGACGTCGAGCACACCCTGCGCGTACGCGATCTCCTCGTCGCGGGCCTGCGACGCGCGGGCCTTCACCGCCCGGTCGTCCTCGCCGAGCAGCTGGGCGGCCTCGTCGAGCAGCGGCACGTCGGCGACCGTCCACCCGCTGGGCGACCCGATGCCGGCCGGGCGCACCAGCAGCGCCTGCTCCTCGGCGGTGAGCAGCCCCTCGGCGGCCGACGCGAGGCGCTCCGGGTCGTGGAAGAGCTGGGAGAGCAGCCGCTGCGGGGTCAGCCGCGGCCACAGCGCCTCGCAGGCCGCCGCGACCCGCGGGTCGCTCGCCGCGATCGCCCGCAGATCCAACGCGGTCTCGGAGTACGGATCCTCGCCCGCGCCGGAGCCGGAGTCGGAGAAGCCGAGCCGCTCCAGGTCGCCGCGCGCCGCACCGTCGAGGTCCAGGCCCCCGAGCAGCTCGGCCGACTCCGCCTCGAGCCGGTCGGCCAGCCCCTGGGCCTGCGCGGCCAGCTGCCGGGCGACCTCGTCGACGACCAGCCGCACGAACGTCGACCGGGCGCGGTTGTGCGGACGCCGGGTCTCGCGGGCCTGGTCGGCGGCGGCCGTCCAGAACTCCGGCTCGAGCGTCACCACGTCGTCGCCGACGCGGACGTCGAACGGCGCACCGGGCGGCCCCTGGCGGTTACGCACGGCCTGCGCGACGACCTGCGCCATCACCGGCCGTCCCTTCACCGCCGCGGCCGCGGCCGGCTCGGAGCGGCTCGCCACCACCCCCGGGAACAACTCACCGACGGTGGAGAGCAGCACGCTGGTCTCCCCGAGCCCCGGCAGCACCTGCCCGATGTAGCGCAGGAACGTCGTGTTCGGCCCGACGACGAGCACGCCCCGGCTGGCGATGCGCCCGGAGTGGTACAGCAGGTACGCGGCGCGGTGCAACGCCACCGCGGTCTTGCCGGTGCCCGGCCCGCCCTGCACGACGAGCACCCCGGTCTGGTCGCTGCGGATGATCGCGTCCTGTTCGGCCTGCAGCGTCGCGACGATGTCGTGCATACGGCCGGTGCGGCTGCTGTTCACCGCCGCCAGCAGCGCGGCCGCCCCGGACAGCTGCTCGCGCCCGGCGTCGGGCGCCCCGTCGAGCACCTCGTCGTCGAGCGACACGACCCGCCGGTCGCGGGTGACGATGTGCCGGCGGCGGTGGACGCCTTCGGGCGCGGCGCTGGTCGCCACGTAGAACGGGCGGGCGGCCGGCGCGCGCCAGTCCAGCAGCATCGGGTCCGCGTCGGCGTCCTCGGACGGCAGCCCCACCCGGCCGATGTAGTGCCGCCCGCCGTCGCTCAGGTCCAGCCGCCCGAAGCACAGCCCGTGCTCGGCGGCGTCGAACCGGGAGAGCCGGGAGGCGTACTCGGTGAACGCCGAGTCGCGCTCCGAGCGGGCCTGGGCGGTGCCGCCGGTCTGTGCGGCCACCTCGGCCAGCCGGGAGCGCGTCGCGCCGCGCAGCTCGTCCAGGCGGGTGTAGAGCCGGGTCAGGCGGTCCTGCTCGGTGTCGAGATCTGTCGTGCCAGTGTCCGCGAGAGACAAAAGTCCACCCTCGTGTGTCGCCGGTCAATGCGGTGGTGCGCTGGATCGTGCGCGGCTCCAACGTCGAAGAACAGTCTCGTTGTTCCCGGAAATTCCTCCCGGACGCCCGCGGCGGTGACCGGATCGTTCCGCTTCCGGGCATCATCGGGCCTTCTCGGACGCCGTGGCCCACCCCCAGGATGAGTCTATGACCAGTGCACTGATCGTCCTCGACGTCCAGGAATCGTTCCGGCAGCGCCCCCTGTGGGCCGCGGTGAGCAACCCGGCGATCGTCGAGCGGGTGGCCGCGCTCGTCGCCGCGGCCCGCTCCCGCGGCGACCTGGTCGTGTGGGTGCTGCACGCCGAGCCGGGCACCGGCACACCGTTCGACCCCGGGTCCGGCCACGTGCGGCTGATCGGCCCGCTGGCCGCCGAGCCCGGCGAACCGGTCCTCACCAAGACGTCACGGAACGCGTTCACCACCACCAACCTGCAGCAACTGCTCACCGCGGCCGGCGTGCGGCACCTCGTGGTCACCGGCATCCAGACCGAACAATGCTGCGAGACGACGGCCCGGCTGGCCGCCGACTACGGCTACGACGTCACGTTCGTCACCGACGCCACCGCGACGTTCCCGATCGCGCACCGCGACGCCCCGCCCGGTGACCTCGCCACGGTGCTGGGGGACCCGCGCACGCTCGGCGTCGACGCGATCGTCGAGCGCACCGAGTACGCGCTGGCCGGACGGTTCGCGCGGATCGCGTCCACCGCCGAGCTCGTGGCAAACTGACCGGATCGTGCGCCGGATCGTGTTCTTCCTCGTGCCGGGCCTGCACCTGCTCGACCTCGCGGGCCCGGCGCAGGTCTTCTCGGCGCTGTCCGGCCACGGCCACCCGGTCACGCTCCACTACGTCGCCGAACAGCCGCTCGTCGTGAGCGCCCAGGGCGTGCCGCTGGGCGCGCAGCTCGACTGGCCGTCGCTCACCCGCGACGACCTCGTGCTCGTGCCGGGCTGGCGCGTCCACGGCGACCGGCCGGGCGCGGCGGGATGGATCACCCCGGCGATCGGCCCGGGAGCGCTCGGCCGGCTGCGGACGCACCACGCGTCCGGCGGCACGGTCGCCAGCGTCTGCTCGGGGGCCGACGCGCTCGGGCGGGCCGGCCTGCTCGACGGGCGGCGCTGCACCACCCACCACGAGATCCAGCGTGACCTCGCGCGACGGCACCCGCGGGCCACCGTCGTGCCCGACGTGCTCTACGTCCTCGACGACCGCGTCGCCACCTCGGCCGGCATCGCCAGCGGCATCGACCTGGCGCTCGGGTTCGTCGCCGGCTGGCACGGCCCCGCGACGGCGGCCCGGGTGGCCCGCGAGATGGTGGTCTACGCCCGGCGCAACGGCGAGGAACCCCAGGAGAGCGCGTCGCTGCGTCACCGCGCCCACCTCTCCGACGTCGTGCACCGCGTCCAGGACGTGATCGACGCCCGTTTCGCCGAACCGCTCCCGCTGCGCGCCCTCGCCGACGCCGGCGGTGTGAGCGACCGTACGCTCACCCGTCTCTTCGGCCGCGCGACCGGTCTCACGCCGCTGCGCTACCAGCAGTTGCTGCGCGTCGAACGGGCCGAACACCTGATCGGGCAGGGGAGTACCGCCGACGCCGCGGCCCGCACGGTCGGCTTCACCGACGCGCGGATGCTCCGCCGGCTGCGCGCCCGGGCGTAGCGGCGGGCGTCAGTCGCGGCCGCGGCGGCCTACTGTGGAGCCGACCGGATGCCTCCGGAGTGACTACGGCGTGGAGGTCGCCCCTATGACCACCGTGTTCCGGTTGGACCGCGGAACGCGTGACCGCTACGCACAGCTCGTGCGCTTCCACCACGATCTGTTCGCCGACGCGTGGGGGGACATCGCGCCGGTCGAGTTCGCCGCGGTGGCCTGGCGGATCGCCACCCCACCGCTGGCCGCCCCCCGGGCGTACGTGCGCTGGCACCGCCGGGTGCTCTCGGCCGAGGTGACGCGCAACTCCTGGGACGGCACGCTGATCGCCCGGGTGCAGCTGGTCGCGCCGTCGCCGGTGAACCTGGGTGCGCTCCCGCCGGTGCCGTCGGCGACGCCTCCCACCAGCCCGTTCGGCGATGATCGCACCCGCGAGGAGGGCGAGGGCGCCTGGCGCGGCTGGCCCAACACGTTCGGGCAGTTCGTCACGCCCACCGACCGGGACCTCGCCCGCGGCCCGTTCCTGCGGGCCAGCGTGCTGGTGGAGGCTCCGCTGCCGCTGACCGGGCTGCCGGAGGCACCGGAGGGCCCCGTGGAGGGCTTCGAGCAGGACGCCGACCGGGCGGTGGTGGTGCTCGCCCGTGCCCTCGACCGCCTGGTCGCGCCGATCGTCGCGGGCCTGGAGGCCAGCGGCCCCGACGTTCCGCTCGACCGCTCACCCTGACCACGGGGGTCACCCGCCCACGGTGGCCCGCCGCTCGGCGTAAAGAAAATAACAAGCCCATACACCGACGTGCCGCCGCCGACGGACCTCAACCGCTGACCAGGTCCGCGCACGCCCGGTCCCAGCGGGCCCGGCGTTCCGGGGTGAGGTACTCGCTCTCGGCCGGCGGTGCGCCGCGGGCGTACGCGAGCAGCTGTGCGGCCGGGGACGCGAGCGGGTGCGCGGGCTGCGCGACGACGGGTTCGAGTACCGCGTCGGGGAAGCCCCACAGCCCGAGCAGGTAGGCGCTGGCCTGCGCGGACGTGCACCCGAACGCGGCGAGTTCGGCCTCGGCGCGCGCGTGTGGGTCGCCGGGCGCGGCCCGGAGCGCCGCCCAGCCGGCGGGGCGGGCGCTGACCTGGGCGAGCAGCCCGATGTCGGCGAGCACGCCGGCGAGGAAGACCGCGCTGCCCGCGCTGCGGTCCAGGCGTTCGGCCGACGCGAGACGCCGGGCCCGCGCGGCGACACGCATGCTGCGCGCGGCGAGCGCGGCGAGGTCGAAGCCCGCGGGCAGTGGCGTGTCGGTGCGGTAGGCGCCGCTGGCCAGCGCGAGGGCCTGGAGCGTGTCGACGCCGAGCAGGACGACCGCCTCCTCGAGGCTCTCGACGTGGCTGGGCGGGCAGAAGAGGCCGGAGTTGACGAGTTTGAGCACGTCGGTGGCGGTGGCGACGTCCCGTTCGACGATGCGGGCCAGGTCGGCGGCGCCGCTGTCGGGGCCGGCGGCGACGAGGTCGGTGTAGACGGTGGGGGGCCGGGGGAGGCGGGCGTCGGCGAGGAACGACGTGGTGCCCCGGGCGGCGGTGACCTGGTCGACGGCGGCCAGCAGGTCCTCGACCGGGCAGGGCTTGACGAGGAAGCGGTGGGCGTCGGCGAGCACGCTCAGCAGGGTGTCGCGGTCGGTGCGTGCGGAGAGCGCGAGGCGGGCGTGCGGGCCGGGCGCGGCGAGCAGCCCGGCGAGCGGGGGCTGGCCGGGGTCGCAGACGAGCACGTCGACGGGGAACTGGGCGAGGGCGTCGGGCGTGGTGTGCGCGAACCGCGGTTCCCAGCCGGGTGCGACGGTACGCAGGACGCGGCGGAGTGCGGCCAGGGCGTTCGGCTCGTCGTCGGCGAACAGCACCCGGACGCCGGTCACTCCCACCTCGCCTATCCGTGGACCGCGTTACTGGGTAAAATAGGCTATCCGGGACAAAACGGCGTACTGGGGGCGCAGTGGCGCAGCGGATCCTCTTGGTGGACGACGAGCCGGGTGTGCTCGACGGGCTCCGCCGCACCCTGTCCGCGAAATACCAGGTCGAGGCGGTGCTCAAGCCCGCGGACGCGCTCAAGAAGCTCGAACACGGCCGCGGCGGCTCGAATCCGTTCGCGGTGGTCGTGTCGGACATGATGATGCCCGAGATGACCGGGGCGGACTTCCTGCGCGCGGCGTCGGAGATCGCGCCCGAGGCCGTGCTGATCCTGCTCTCCGGCAAGGCCGACGTCCGCTCGACGATCCCGGCGATCAACACCGGCCGGCTGTTCCGCTTCATCGCCAAACCGTGCAGCCCCCGCGACCTGCAGGCCGCCATCGACGACGCGCTGCGCCAGTACCAGGCGGGCAAGGCCGGCACCGACCTGCTGGAGAAGACGCTGTCGGAGTCGGTGAAGGTGCTGGCGCAGGCCCTCGCCATGGCCAGCCCGGAGACCGGCAGCCGGATCACGACGATCAGCGAACTCGTCGGCGGTGCCGCCCGGCAGCTGGGGCAGTCGCACAGCTGGGAGCTGCGGATGGCCGCGCGCCTGTCCCAGCTGGGGTTGGTGTCGATCCCGGCCGAGGTGCTGCAGCGGGTCGAGGGCGGCATCGAGGGCAGCGCCGGGGAGAAGGCGATGTACCGGGCCCACCCGTCGGTGGCGTGCGGCCTGCTCGCGGGTATCCCGCGGCTGGAACGGGTGGCGGAGTGGATCGGCCAGCAGACCGCCGACGCGACCGCGCCGCCGCCGCGCGGCAACCCGGACCCCGACGACCGGGCCGAACTGCAGCGCCAGATCTTCCTGGTCGCCTGCGAGTTCCTGGCGGCCAAGGACATCGGGGAGTGGCCCCCCGAGTGCGCGGCCCGCCTCACCGGCGGCGGCCGGTACCGCACCGACGCGATCCAGGCGGTGCTGAAGACCGCCCTCGAACGCGACGCCGCTCCCGACGCGGTGTCGGTGTCGATCAACCAGCTGAAGGTCGGCATGCGTTTCGTCCGTGACGTGAAGGCCACGAACGGCGCCATCCTGGTGCGCAAGGGTGACCGGGTCACCGACACGGTGCGGGTGCGGTTGCAGAACTTCAAGACGTACGTGGGGGTCGTGGAGCCTCTCCGCGTGACGCCGATCAAGGAGACGCTCTAGGGCGGACCGTGCGGCGCGGGGCCCTTTCTGCGGCGCGGTGTCTGCATCTGGGGATGTGCTCGCGCGGCGGAGGTTCCGGGCGCGGTAGCAGCACGCGGTGCGGGTCTTGGCCGGGGTCTTGGCCGGGCGCTGGGCGGGGCTGCGGTAGTGGCGCGCGAGGGCTCAGGGGCGCCAGTGGTCGGGGCGTGGGAGGTGGGCCGGGATCCGGGTGGTGTGGTTACCGCGGGCGGCGGCCAGCTGGGACGGGGTGAGGAACAGCGCGGTGGTGAGATCCGCTCCGCGCAGGTCGGCGTCGCGCAGGTCGGCGCCGGTGAGATCGGCGTCGCGCAGGTCCGCGTCTCGCAGATCCGCGGCGATGAGGTAGGTGCCGCGGAGGTTGGCTGCCCGCAGTGTGGCCCCGCCGAGCCGGGCCCCGATCCGATCCGCTCCGGCCCATTCGACGGGCCCCCGTTCGGCACCGCCGCCACCGTTCCGCCGCCCGGCTCCCGCGCGCCGCTTCTCCTTGCCACGCCTTCTCCCGGTCGGGGCGGTGCCCTGGCGCGGCGCCGGGACCGGTGCGCTGGGGCGGAGGGCGGTGGCGTCGAGGGCGGCGAAGCGGAGGGCGGCGGAGCGGGCGAGGGTGCTCGCGGCGCGCAGCAGGGGAGTGAGCTCGGCCCGGAGGGCGTCGGTGTCGCAGGCGCGGAGCTCGTCGGGCGAGCCGTCCGCCAGCACCCGGAGCCGCTCGGCGGCGCCCGTCAGCTCGGCGTGCAGCTCCGCCGCCGCGGGCAACCCCAGCGCCTCCTCCACGTACCAGCGCAGCTCGTGCAGCCGCCGCACCACCGGGAAGGTTTCGAACATGCGTACGGCGAGGTCGGGGGAGTCCCGCCACGAGCTCCCGCCGAACGTGTGCTGGGTGACGTGCTGCCCGGCTCCGAGGCAGTCGAACACCGTGCAGCCGGTGTACCCCGAGGTGCGCAGACGTGCGTGGATGCCGCAGCGGTCGTCGCTGGTGAGGTTCGCGCAGGGCCGGCCGCCGGGCTTGTCGACGGCGAAGTCCGCGGACCGGGCGAACGGCAGGGCCACGCAGCAGAGCGCCGCGCAGTTCGCGCAGTCGGGGCGGAGCGCGGCCGGGGGTGTGGTCGCCGGGGGTGTGGTCACTGTCCCAGCGTCCGTTCCGGATCCGCCATCGTCGACCCGGCGCGCCATTCCGTGGCGAACGCCTCCACCCCGAGGGCGCTCCGCAGCACCTCCCACGCGTGCGCGGTCTCCGGCACCCCACCCCGCGGCACCCGATCCCACGGCGCCCCCTCCCATCGCCGGTCTTCCCCCGGCACGTCCTCCCGAGATGCGACCGCCGCTCGCGCGCCCTCCCGCACCAACCGCGCGCCCTCCCGCGCTACTCGCCCGCCTTCCCGCGGTGCTCCTACCCGCGGCGCGTTTTCGCCCGGCACCTTTTCGCCCGGCACCTTTTCGCCCCGCACGGGCTCCTCCACCCGCGTCACCTGCCCGTCCTGCGCCCCGAGCGTCACCGGCAGGCCGCGCCCCACCGCGCCGCCATGACGCAACGCCCACGCGGCCCCCAGCGCCCGCGCTCCCCGCCGGGCCCGAGCGTCGACCTCGCGCCCTTCCTCGCCCGCCGCGACGCCCGCCGCGACGCCCGCCGCGACGCCCGCCGCGACACCCCCGGCATCCACCCGAGCAGCGGCCGCCTCCCGGACGCCGACCGCCGGAGAAGCACACCAGGCGGCGAACCGCTCCAGAACGTCGGCGCGCAGCGGAGCATCACCCGTCCGCGCCGACAGCACCAGTGCCCGCCCGTGCCACCCCCCGGCCTCGGGCGACCCCCGCTCCGCCTCGACCCGCCCCAGACACGAATGCAACTGCGCCGCGAACCGCGCCGCCGCCGGCCGGTCACCCCCACCGGCCACGGAGTCCGACGACGCCAGCAACTCCAGCGCGACACGGTGCAGCGCGGACGCCGCCTCGAGGTCGCCACCCCACCGCGCCACCTCGCCGCGCGCGTGGGCGATGCGGGCCCGCAGCAGCGGGTCGTCACCGCGTGCCGCGATCTCCTCGGCCCGCCCGAGCGCCTCCGCCGCGCCCTCCCGGTCGCCGAGGCGGCCGGCGAGCGTCCCGATCTGCACGAGCAGTTCCGGCACCTCGCTCAGCCCGTCGAGCTCCTCGGCCAACCCCTCGGCCTCCCGCAGCGCGGCCAGCGCGGCCGCCGGGTCCTCGGCCGCGGTCACCATCGCGATGCTGGACGCGGCCAGCAGCAACCCCCACCGTTCCCCGAGCGGGCTGAACAACGCCCGGGCGGCGGCGAACGCGGCGTGCGCCCGGGCGGCGTCGCCGGCGTCCCAGGCCGCGTGCCCGGCCAGCACCCGGCTCGCCGCCCGGCACCACGGATCGGGGTGCTGCGCGAACCGGGCCGCGGCCGCGGCCATCCACCCCGGCCGGTCGGACGCGACACCCCCACCCAGCCACGCCGCCGCGAACATGCTCGCCGGATGCTCGAGCCCCGACACGGCCGCCAGCAGACCCGGCTCACCGCCCCCCACCGCGGCCCGCGCGAACCATGCACCCGCGGTCTCCCGCCCGGCCGCCGCGGCCCCGTCCGCAACGGCGCCCGCGGCCCCGTCCGCAACGGCGCCCGCGGCCCCGTCCGCAACGGCGCCCGCGGCCCCGTCCGCAACGGCGCCCGC
>NZ_BAAAGX010000034.1:0-44758 GCF_039524755.1 Cryptosporangium japonicum | reverse complement strand
CCACCCGAGCATCCAACCAGGCCGGTCACCGATTCACAGGACAGGGCCTAGTGCGTATGACGGCGGTCGTTCCCACTTACCGCTGCGGGGCAGTCCCGGATTCCCACCGGGTTCCCTCTTGCGACGTCCCGCCTGGCGGACGGGACGAACCAGCACTGCCGGCCATCGTAGCGTCGCCCACCGGGTCCGGGGTGTGACGAGGTCAGCCCTTGCTCCGTGCGGTGGCGCCGTTGTACTCGGGAAGCCGGTGGAACACCGAAGCGGAAGGAGTAGCGCCACCGGGGGAAGGTTCGTCGCAGCGTTCGACCCCGTCGGCTGGAAGCCCGGCCGCGACATCAGCGGCTGGCGAACGGGTCTACGGAGCAGGTACCGGAAGGGGGCCACGTCACCTTCGACTTCCGTCCCCGGCGCTCCCGTCCACCCGATGGAGCTGGCCGCGTCCTGGATCCGGAGGAAGCCCCCAGTGAGTGAGGCGTCTCGTCACGGCGGGCCGTTGGCGCGGTCGGGATCGAGACGGTCGTGACGGCAGTGTGCGTCCGTGTGCGCCGTAGGCTGGGCGACGTCGGATGCGGTTGGGCTGGTGTGGTCGGTCCCAGCTGATCTCGGAGTCATCGACCGGTGCCGGATCGGCGACCCGATGGCTTGGGCCGGGAAGTCGCCTGCGACCCCAGCCGACCGGAGCGGAGGTAACCCGAGTGAGTTCCATGGCGGAGATCCCGGCTGACCCGAGGCGCACGCTGACCGAGGGGGAGTTGGTCGGCGAAAAGTGCCGGATTGGCGGATGCTGATCGACCGGCTGCATGCCAGTTTTGACACCGGCGACTTCATCACTGCGGTCGGGCTCGTGAACGCGATCGCGCTGGCCGCCGAGGAGATGGACCATCATCCCGACCTCGACCTGACCTACGGGCGGCTCGACGTCCGGCTGATCAGTTCCGATGTCGGTGGGGTGACCTCGCGCGACGTGGTGCTGGCCCGTGCCATCAGCGAGCTGGCCTCGGCCGCCGGAGTCACGTCGCACCCGGAGCGCGTCAATGTGCTCGAACTTGGGCTTGATACTGCTGATGAGGCTGAGGTCAGGCCGTTCTGGGCGGCGCTTCTCGACTACGAGACGGTGGAGGCCTGGGGGGAGGTCCAGCTGCGCGATGCCACGGGCCGTCGGGCGGCGATCTGGTTCCAACCGACCGAGGCTCACGAGGTTCCGCGGCAGCGCTGGCATGTGGACTTGCGCATCCCGCCCGAGGTGGTCGAGGGCCGCATCGCCGCCGCGATCGGGGCCGGCGGGAGGCTGGTCGACGACACTGCCGCGCCGGCGTTCTGGGTGCTCGCCGACCCGCAGGGCAACCGGGCGTGCCTGACCACCTGGCAGGGCCGCGAGTAGCAACTTCACCGCGAACGGCGACTCGAAGGTCGTCTGCGGCACCGTGCGGACCGCCAACGCCACCGTCTATCTGCGACCTGGTCGACACCGCCCTCATGCCGAGGTGACGCCGATGGTGGTGGTGTTCGGACAATAAGGCGGCAGGGCCGGACCCACGGAGTGGATCCGGCCCCGCCGCACCGGGCTAGTTCTGGTTGACGCTGGCTTGGTTCGGCAGGGCGACGTAGGGGAAGCTGTGGCGGAAGCCGACGTTGTTGGCATCGACGCCGTCCCCGAGGGTCTTGACCGCGTCTGGCGGGTTCGGCAGCAGGATGCCCTCCGCGGCCTGCAGCGTCACGTCGATGACGTCGTCGGTGAGCCGGCGTCCGTTGGGGAACCCGGCGAGGTCACCGCCGACCACGCCGAGCCGGTTCGGGTTGTCGGCCGGCGGTACGGCCATGTTCAGTCGCAGCTGCTCGCTCGGGACGAACGACTTCTTGGCGACGTCCTTATTGAGCTGTTGCGAGTTGAGATTCGCCTTCACCGGTCCGCAGGCCTCGCAGACGCCGGTCAGGAACACCTCGACCAGGTCGGTACGCGGTGTAGCCGGTGCCGGGATCTTGTAGATGGCCTGGATCAGCTTCGGCACCTCGGGGTTGGTGACGTACGGGGCGAACTTTCCGTCGTCAGTGGGCTTGGTGGCGTTGAACTCGTTCTTCTTCCCCAGCGGGATGACGACCTCGTTCACCAGTGGCATGCCCAGGCGCGACACCTGCTGCATCGCCCCTGGCTTGCCGTGCATGCTCGCGCCGACGCGTGACGTGGTCGTCCAGATGCCGACGACCGGGTTGCGGGTGGCGTTGCCCTTGAGCGCCAGGTCGGACTTGGGGACCTGCAGGGCGATGGTGTTGACGTTGTAGCCCTTGAGCGTGTCGTGCCCGACCTCGCTGAGGTCACCGCCGTAGAGCAGGTCGAAGACCCGCAGGTCGGCGAAGAACGCGTCGTCGGACTGGCCCGCGAACGAGCGGGTGTCCGCACCGGCCGACGTGACCGCCTGGTTGGACAGCCACCCGTAATTCGGCATCGACGCTTCGCCGGTGAACGACGGTGCGACCTGCGCGGTCCGCAGGATCGACTTTGTGCCCGAAGGAGTGATCCGCTGCAACGTGTAGAACTGGCGGATGTTCAGGTCGGGGTCACTCAGCGAGGTGACCTGGCCGGTGTTGTAGAGGAATGTGTTGGGATTCCGGTAGATCGTTCGGAACATCCAGCGGTAGATGACGTCCGGCTTGGCGTCACCGTTGTTGTCGATGTTGATGTCGTGCGCGGTGTTCTCGGCGAACGGGTAGAAGTTCGGCCCGCCGTTCGGCTCCTCGAACGGCTGCCAGTTGGCCACCACGGTCACGGTGTCCGACGCGTCCGGGCTGACAAAGGCGTACAAGTCGGTGTTGTCGAGGCTGGGTGTGCTCGCGATCAGGGGCGCCTCCCGGTGCGAGGAGGCGTTGCTCGTAGCTGGTGCGAGCGCGGCCAGGCAGACGACCGAGGCGCCGAGCGCGGCGGCGGAGAGCAGCCTTCGGCTCGGATCGGACAGTACGGATCTCATTCTTCCCCCGTAGGCAGATGACGACAGCGACGGTGTCACCGCTCGTCCCCTAGTTCGTAGCCCTATTTTCGGTATTTTGCTGATTAAACCGCTTTAACCCTCCGTGTCGTCTTTATCTGAATCGCTGGTTGGCGCACGATCGGAGCCATGCGACGACGATGGACGCGACCGCTGCTGGTCACCGCCCTGGCCGCGGTGGCTCTGCTCGGTGCCGGCGTCGCCCTGGGGCCGTGGAACGGCCTCGCGCCTGAGCGCGCCGCGCCGGCCGCTACCGTGCGATCGCCGACGCGGGAGCTCGACGCTTACGTTGCCCGTACGCAGGTGCACCTCGCCGAGGTGCCCGGCGATTGGCAGGGCTGGGCCGCGCTCGGCCTGGCGCGCGTCCAGCTCGGCCGCATCACCTACGACCCGGCGCACTACCAGGCTGCCGAGATCGCGTTGCGCCGCTCCCGGGAGGTGCACCCGCACGACAACGCGGCCGCGCTGACCGGGCTCGGCGCGCTCGCGGCGGCCCGGCACGACTTCCGCGAGGCGCTGCGCTACGCGCGGCTGGCCGTCGCCGCCGACAACTACTCCGCCGACGCGTACGGGGTGCTCACCGACGCGTACGTGGAACTCGGCCGCTACCCCGAGGCCACCGCGGCGGTCCAGCGGATGCTCGACCTCCGCCCGGACACCGGGTCGTTCGCCCGCGCCTCCTACCTGTTCGAGCTGCGCGGCGACCAACGCCGGGCGGTCGAGCTGATGACCAGGGCCCGCGCGGTCGCCACCACGGTCGACGAGACCACGTTCGCGCTGACCCACCTGGGCGAACTGGCCTTCGGGGCCGGGGATCTGAAGACCGCCTCGGCCCACTTCGACGAGGGGCTGGCCCGCGTACCCGGGCAGCCCGCCCTGCTCGCCGACCGGGCCAAGGTGGCCGCCGCGCGCGGCGACCTGACCGCGGCGATCCGCGACCTGCGGGCCGCCACCGCGATGCTGCCGACGGTGGATCACCTGATGACGCTCGCAGACACCCTCACTGCGGCCGGTCAGACCGACGCGGCCGGCCAGACCGGCGACCTCATCCGGCTCAGCGCCCGACTACCCGCCGCCACACCGGCGACCACCGACATCGACTTGATCCTGTTCGCCGCCGACCACGGCGACGCACAGCACGCGGTCACCCAGGGCAAAGCGCTGCTCGCAGCCCGGCCGAGCGTCAAAGTCGAGACCGCGTACGCCTGGGCGCTGCACGCCGCTGGGGACGGCCGGGCCGCCCTCCACCACGCCGACCGTGGCCTGCGACTGGGCACCAGAGACGCGCAGGCGCACTACTACCGGGCCATGATCCGCCTGGCCCGGCACGACCGCGCCGGGGCGCGCGCCGACCTGACCCAGGCGCTGAGCATCAACCCGCACTTCTCCCTCCGGTACGGCCCCGGTGCCCGTACCACCCTCGCCGAACTCGGTGGCCCCGCATGATCGGCCGGAGCCTCGCCGTCCTGGTATTCGTCCTGCTGAGCCCGCTGATGCTCGGCACCCCGGCCCTTGCCCACCCCCTCGGCAACTTCACCACCAACCAGTACGCCGGGCTGCGGGTCACCAGCACCGGGGTGGACGTCGACTTCGTGCTCGACCTCGCCGAGTTGCCCGCCTACCAGGCGCGCACCACGGAAATCGACACCGACCGGGACGGAACCGGATCCCCGGCCGAGAACGACACCTACGCCACCCGCACCTGTGCGGCCGCAGCCGCGGGCGTCAGGGTGGACGTCGGCGGCCGGCATCCGCGCCTCACCGCCGAGCCGGTCGGGCTCACGTTCCCCGCCGGTGCCGGCGGGCTCGCCACCCTACGGCTGCAATGCACCCTGCACGCCGACGCGAGGATCACCACCACGACGACGATCGGCTACCGCACGACGCTCTACGCCGACCGGATCGGCTGGCGCGAGATCACCGCCCTCGGGGACCGCTACACCCTCACCCACTCCGACGTGCCCACCGGCAGCGTCAGCAAGCGGCTCACCGCCTACCCCGCCGGCGTGGTCTCCGACGTGCGGTCGGCCACGCTCCGAGTCCGCCCCGGCGGCCCGGCCGCCGATCCGCTCGCCACCACCACCGGCGTGACGCAGAACCGCGGCGTGGACCGGTTCACCGCATGGTTCACCCGCCTGATCGGGCACCCACAGCTCACGCTGGGCGTCGGCCTACTCGCCTTCCTGATCGCCCTGGTGCTCGGCGGAGCGCACGCCGTCGCCCCCGGACACGGCAAAACGATCATGGCGGCGTATCTTCTCGGTTCCCGGGGGCGTGCGAGACAGGCCCTGACCGTGGCCGGCACGGTGGCCGCCACCCACACTCTCGGAGTGCTCGCCCTCGGCGTCCTCTTTGCCACCTCGCTGCAGCTCGCACCCGACACCATGTACGGGTGGCTGCGGCTGATCAGCGGCATCCTTGTCACGCTGGTCGGCGCGCACCTGCTCTATCAAGCCGTCCGCCGGAAGCGCGTCGTCACAGTCACGCACCACCACCACGCCGACGAACTCGTGCCGGCAGGTCACCTCGCCGCGCACTCGCATGCTCCGCACACGTCCCATGCGCACAGCCACGGCGGGCGTCCGCACACCCATCACCTGCCTGGGCCAGGTGAGTCGCCGAACGTGCGGAGCCTGCTGGCCATGGGCTTCGCCGGCGGCCTGTCGCCCAGCCCGTCCGCAGTAGTGGTGCTGCTCGGCGCCGCCGCGCTCGGCCGGGTCTGGTACGGCGTGCTGCTGGTACTCGCCTACGGCATCGGCCTGGCGGCCACTCTCACCGGCATCGGCTTCGCCCTCGCCCACTGGCGGGAACGCCTGCACCGGGCCAGCGCCGGCCGCTGGCGGACCCTGCTGACCCGCCGGCTACCCATCGCCACCGCAACCCTCATCGTGCTCGTCGGCCTCGGCATGACTCTTCTGGCGGCACCACAACTCTTTTAGACGGCGGCGGGGTACCCGGTTTCCGTCCAGTGACTCACAGTGGCAACGATCACCGTGCCGCGAACGCAGCCTCCAGGAGACCGGCCGGGGCCGGCGCCCAGTGGAGGATCGCGTCGCGCAGAGCGGGTTCGCCGTCCAGGACGCGCTGGGCGACGTTGTCGGTCCGGGCGAGCCAGGCCAGGTGGCGGCAGGCGTGTACCGCCACCTGCTCGATCTCGATCGCCGCCGGACTCGGTCGGCGGGGATCGTCGCTGGCAGCCAGCACGCGTGAGCCGATGAGTTGTGCGGTGCGCTGCGGCTCGGGATCGGGGAGCGCAGCGTAGGTGAGGACCAGGCCGTCGCCGGTGTGCCGCCACGACGTCGAATGCAACAGGCCGGGAGCCTGCTGCCCGACCACTTCGAGAGCCACGTCGTCCGGGTGCCGCGAACCGGTCAGCGGGCCGCTCACCCGCCGGTACGCCAGCCCGGCGCCGTCCCGTCGGAGGAGAAGCAGTTCTACGGTCACTGCCACGGCGAGCTCGCCACGATCCGTCACATCAACCACTATCTTGCTCTTGCAACCCATTTGCAACAACGCTGCGCGAGACGAAGGCGCTAGTTACCGTCGAGGGGGGTCGCCCGCGTTCCGGAGGTGCGTGATCGACGGCATTCTGGCGCTGATGGGCTCCGGTGAGACGAGCCCGACGATGGTGACCGTGCATCGGGACCTCGTGGCCCGGCTCGGTGTGCGGGGGCCCCGTGCGGTGCTGGTGGAGACGCCGTACGGGTTCCAGGAGAACGTCGCGGAGATCTCCCGGAAGGCCCAGCGGTACTTCGCGCAGAGCGTCGGTCTCGAGGTCACGGTGGCGCCGGGGCTGCGTGGCGGGTCACCGGTCGACCCCGCCGCGAACACGGGCGCGGACGAGGGGCTCGCGCTGGTGCGGTCGGCGGACTGGGTGTTCTCCGGTCCCGGCAGCCCGACCTATGCGCTGAAGACCTGGTTACCGGGCTCGATCGGGTCGGCGTTGCGGGACCGGGTCCGGGCGGGGCGTGGTGTGACCTTGCTGGCCTCGGCGGCGGCCGCGACCGCCGGGCGCGTGACGGTCCCGGTGTACGAGCTCTACAAGGCCGGGGCGACGCCGCACTGGGCGGAAGGCCTGGACCTGACGAGCGGGCTCGGGTTGCGCGTCGCGGTGATCCCGCACTTCGACAACACCGAGGGTGGCACTCACGACACCCGCTTCTGCTACCTCGGAGAACGCCGCCTACGAGCCCTGGAACAGCAGCTTCCTGATGACGCCGCGGTCCTCGGCATCGATGAGCACACGGCCGTGTTCATCAATCAGAGCACAGCGGTGGTCGAGATCGTCGGACGTGGCGGCCTGACGATCCGGCGGTCCGGCAGCGGCACGGTGCTTCCCTCGGGCACGACGCTGACGATCGAGGACCTGCGGGCGCTGACGTGCGGAGTGCCGTCGACCGCGGTCGCGACGGCTCCTCCGCCCCCGCGCGTCGAACTCGACCTCGTGGAGCTCACCGCCGCCTGCGAACGCCGGTTCGACGAGGCCGTCGGAACCCGTGACGCCCCGGGCATGGTGCGGGCCGTACTGGACCTCGAGCAGGCCATCCGCGACTGGGCGGAGGACACGGAGGAGGACGAGGGCACCGAGAAGTCCCGGGCGGTGCTGCGGACACTGATCGTGCGCCTCGGCGAGGTTGCCGCGGTGGCCGTTGACGATCCGCGGGAACGGCTCGCGCCGATCGTCGAGCCACTCGTCGTTCTGCGTGGGCAGTTACGCTCCACGCGCGCCTACTCCGCAGCGGACACCATCCGAGCCGCGCTGGGGGCCGGCGGCGTACGGCTGGAGGACAGCGACGAGGGCACGCGCTGGTTAGTGGGTTGATGGGCTCGCTGCCGTCGTCGTCAACCTCTCCGGATACGCGACGGTGGTGACCCCGAGAGGTCACCACCGTCGAATTGGAATTGAGCTATTTCGGCATCAGCACCGTGTCGATGAGGTAGACGGTGGCGTTGGCGGTCTGGACGTTGCCGCAGACCACCTTGGCGCTGTCGTTGACGGTGAATTCTTCGCCGCTGCCGGTGGCCGTGACTTCCTGGCCCTGGAGCGACTTGAACGGGCCGGCGGTGCCGAGTTGGTCGGGGGTGATCTTCTGGCCGACCACGTGGTAGGTCAGAATCTTGGTCAGCGTGGCCTTGTCGGCCAGCACCTTCTTCAGGTCGGCCTCGGGGATCTTGGCGAACGCGTCGTTGGTGGGTGCGAAGACGGTGACGTCCTTGGCGCTGTTGAGCGTGTCGACCAGCCCGGCGGTCTTGACCGCGGTGACCAGGGTGGAGAGCACCGGGTTGTTGCTCGCGGCGGTGGCGACCGGGTCCTGGGCCATGCCGGAGAAGGATCCGGATCCGGAGGCGGGAACGGCCGAACACGCGGAGCCGAACGGCGTGTCCGCGGACATCGCCGACTCCGAGGGGGAGGCCATCGCGGTGCTGGCGTCGGTGCTGGAACTGGAGGTGGTGGCGGTGTCGGAGGAGTCGTCGCTGCTGCAGGCCGCCATCGAAAGGGCGAGTAGGGCCGCGGTGGTGACACCGAACAGGCGAGTGCGAACGCGAGTCATGACGAAGGTCCTTTTCGTTGGATAAACGGTGGTGTACGAACTACGGACACCAGTGGTCGTCACTCGACGGTGACGACCACGGAGTGCCAGCCGGTGGCGCCGTCAGGAAAGGGTTTGGCGCGTCGTTCGGGTTGGGTGGCTCCGGTGCGGTCGGTCGCGCGGACCTCGAGGGTGTGCTGACCGGAAGTGGCTTTCGTGGCGTCCCAGTCCCAGCGCCATTGCCGCCAGGTGTCCTCGGACGGCACCGCGGCGAGCGTCGCGCCGTTCCAGTCGCCGCTGTCGACGCGGACTTCCACCCGCTCGATGCCTCGGTGCTGCGCCCAGGCGACCCCGGCGACCGTGATCGGTCCGGGTTTCGAGGAGGCCAGCGGGCGCGGGGTGTCGATGCGAGAGAAGGTCTTGATGGGAGCCTGGGCTTTCCAGCCGCGTTTGACCCAGTAGGGGTCGAAGTCGGCGAAGGACGTGAGCTCCATGTCGACCAGCCATTTGGTGGCCGACACGTACCCGTAGATCCCGGGGACGAGCATGCGGACGGGGTAACCGCGTTCGATCGGCAGCGGTTTGCCGTTCATGCCGACGACGATCAGCGCGTCGCGACCGTCGCGGACCACGGAGGTCGGGGTGCCACAGGTCCAGCCGTCGACCGACTTGGTGACGATCTGGTCCGCGCCGCTTTCGGGCTGCACCTCGTCCAGGAGCGCTTTCAGCGGGACGCCGAGCCAGCGGGCGGTGCCGGCCAGCGTGCCGCCGACTTCGTTGGAGACGCACGAGAGTGTGATCACCCGTTCGACGAGGTCGCGGTCGAGAAGGTCCTGATAGGTCAGCGTCATCGGGTTGCGCACCCGGCCGTGGATGGTCAGGCGGTAGTCGTCGGTGGACAGTTGCGGCACGGCCAGGGCGGTGTCGACCCGGTAGAAGTCTTTCTCCGGGGTCAGGAACGGGGTGAGGTCGGGCAGCTTCAGGTCGACGCCGGCGGGCAATGGCGGAGCGGGGTCGGCGGCGGCCGGCAGGGTCAGTTTGAGCCGCTCAGCGGCGACGTCGCGCAGACTGCTCAGGTACCGTCCGGCCGCACCGAGCCCGGCCGAGACCACCAGCACCGAACCCGACAGCAGCAGGAACCGGCGCCGTGAGGTCGCCGTCACGCCGTCGGGGGTTTTGGTGCGCATGGCGTCGGCGGCGCCGCTCGCGCCCTCGTCGGTGCGCATGGCGTCGGCGCTCGGGCCCTCGTCGTCCGGCGTCGGCTCGGCCGGGATCTCGGGTTGCGGCGACCCGGCGGACGGGTGGGCGGACACCACTGCGGCCGCGCGGGGGGCGAGGAACAGCACCACTCCGACGCCGACCGCGGCTCCCACCAGCGCGGGCAGTGCCGTCAGCGGGCCGGCGCCGGGCCGGGTGACCGCCGCGACGACTCCCACCACTCCGAACAGGGCGACCCCGGCCGTGCCCAGCAACCGGTGCCGCAGCGATACCACGCCGCACGCCACCGCGAACATCGCGAGGACGACGAACACCCCGGTGAGCAGCGCGACCTTGTCGTTCTGCCCGAACGTCTCGATGCCGAAGTCCTTGACCGGCCGCGGCACCAGATCGATGAACGCCAGACCGACCGCGACCACGGGCGACGAACCGCGTCCGACCGCCGCGGCCACCGGCTCAGCGACCCCGAGGGAAGCGCTGGCGGCGGCCATCCCCGTCAGAGCTCCGAATCCCAGCGTTCTTATCCGTGTCACGTCAGGTATTCGGAATCCGTCGCGGCCGGGATGGGTGCCACTTCTAGGTCGCCAGTTGAGATCGACTGAGAATTCGGTTCATAAACTGATATAACAGCATGAAATATGATTTTGCTGGATGAAGCGTTCTGTCGGGCGTGGATGCGCGTGTCGCGCGTCGGTCCGCACATCGAGCGGTCGGCCGTGAGTCGTCGGCATGAACCGCCCGTACGGGCCCTCGTCAGCCACGGACGCTGTCCGCCGCGAGGTCGGTGCCGCGGTCATCGACTGTCTCGGCCGTGGCGACCTTCCCGACGCCGCGGTTCTGCGCGCCCGCTGGCAGGACCTGGTCACGACGCCACCCTGGCCCGGGCCACCGGTCTGGCTGCACGGCGATCTCCACCCGGGCAACCTGACTGTCGCCACGATTGGTGGCCGTGATCGACTTCGGCGACGTCACCGGCGGCGACCCGGCCACTGCCTGGCTGGCGTTTGAACCAGCCGCCTTCATCGACCGGTTCGGCGCGCGCGTCGACCAGAACACCTGGCGGCGCGCCGAAGGCTGGGCGCTCAACCTCGGGACTGCGCTGGCCACTCACCGACGACGCGGCTCTCGCCGCCGTCGGTCGTCACGCCCTCACCCAGCTGGTCGCCGGCGCGCACGGGCCGGACCGATGAGTTCGGCGGCTCCGGCGGATCTGTCCTTACTGACGGTGCGGTCCACCTGAAGAGACCGCTGTGACCGACGAGCCCGGCGCCGCGGCCGGGACGCGTTGAATGCGACCGCGGTTCGGGACGTAATCGATTGGCGTCAGCGGAGCCGGGCGGCGCGGCGGGTGAGGTAATGCTGTTCGGGTCGGCTGGCGGTCGCCCTCGCGGCGGCTAGGAACGCGTCGCGGGCGGCCGCGGTCTCACCGGCCCGTTCGAGCAGGTGCGCGCGGACGGCCTCTAGGCGATGGCTGTGGGCCATGCGGTCGTCGGCGTCGAGGGTGCCGAGCAGCGCGAGCCCGGCGGCGGGACCGTGGACCATCGCGAGGGCTACGGCTCGGCTCAGGGTGACGACGGGTCCCGGGTCGACGTCGGCGAGCAGGGTGTAGAGGGCGAGGATCTGGGGCCAGTCGGTGTCCTGGTCGGTGGGGGCCTCGTCGTGGAGCGCGGCGATGGCGGCTTGGATCTGGTAGGGGCCGATCGGGCCGGTGCCCAGGGTTCGGGTGAGCAGCGTCTGGCCCTCGGTGATGAGGGTCTGGTCCCAGCGGGTGCGGTCCTGTTCGGCCAGCGGGACGAGGGATCCGTCGGGGTCGGTTCGGGCGGCGCGGCGGGCGTCGGTGAGCAGCATGAGTGCGAGGAGCCCGGCGGCTTCGGTCTCGGCCGGCCGGAGCCGGTGAAGTGTCCGGGTGAGGCGGACCGCTTCGGTCGTGAGGTCGGTGCGGTGCAGGTGGGGGCCGCTGCTGGTGGTGTAGCCCTCGTTGAACATCAGGTAGAGCACGTGCAGCACGACAGTCATCCGCTGTGCCTGTTGGTCCGGTGGCGGCATCGCGAAGCGTGCTCCGGCGTCGCGGATGCGGTGTTTGGCCCGGCGGATCCGCTGGGACATCGTGTCTTCCGGCACGAGGAACGCTGCGGCGATCTCGGCGGTGGTGAGCCCGCCGACCGCGCGGAGGGTCAGGGCGAGCTGGGAGGGCGGCGACAGCGCCGGGTGGCAGCAGAGGAACAGCAGCATCAGGCTGTCGTCACTGGTGGTCGTGGAGGTCGTCGGGTCGAGAGCGGTCCGCTCCTCCCGTCGGCGGCGGGCGCCCTCGGCGCGCCACGAGTCGACCAGCGCGCGGTGGGCGACGGTGAGCAGCCACGCGTCGGGGCGTGCCGGGATTCCCTGGTCGGGCCACTGCACGGTGGCGGCGAGGAGTGCTTCCTGGACGGCGTCTTCGCAGGCGTCGAACTGTCCGTGCCGGCGGATGAGCGTGCCGAGGACCTGCGGCGCGTGCCGGCGCAGCAGGTCCTCGACCGGGGGCGCCTCGGTCACTGCTCCGGTGGCGTGGAGTCGTCCATGATCCGGCGGATCTCCATCGGGTATTCGGTGACCGCGACGACCTGGGAGGCGATCTCGACGGCGCGTTCCTGGCTGGTGTCGACGATCCAGTAGCCGGCCAGGGATTCCTTGATCTCGGCGAAGGGCCCGTCGGTGGGCGCGGGCGATCCGCCGGTCGGCCGGACCGTGATCGCTTGCGTGGGATCGACCAGGTGGCGGCTCTCGATGATTTCGCCGGACTCGCGCAGGGCCCGGTCCATCTTCATCATCGTGGTCTGCATCTCGGTGATCCATTCCGGGCTCCGGCCGGCCAGCGACGCGCCGAGTCCACCGAACATCATGATCATGTATTTCATCGTGGTTGTCCTTCCGGGCCGCCCACCGTGGGCGTCGGCGTGAGGTCGGAGCAGCCGGGCCGGAACCCGACATCCGTGCCAGGGGACTTCATGGCACGGTGGCGGGGAGGTCGAAGAGCGGGAAGAGGCTCGGGTCGGGGAAGCCGGTGATGGTGGCGACCCGGTCGTCGTGGATCGTGAGGACCATGATCCCGTAGCCGCGGCAGTCCCACTGCTCGGCGTCATCGGGCAGGTAGGCCGCCAGCGCCGGGTGTCCGTTGGCGCGGGTGACGACCAGCCGGATGCGGTCGAGCCGACCGTCGGCCGGGACGGTGGCGAGGAAGCCGACGACGGCGTCCCGGCCGACCAGTCGGATTGCCTGCGGTGGCATGGTCATCGTCACGTCGTCGCGCAGTACTACGGCCAGGGCGGGGATGTCGCAGGCGTGCCACGCGTGCAGGAACCGGTCGAGGACGTCCTGTTCGCGGCCGGTCAGGGCGCGTGGCGCGGCGTCCGGTGCGTCGGTGAGGGTGGCGCGGGCGCGCTGGAGGGCGCTGTTGACCCCGGCGACGGTGGTGCCGAGCAGGTCGGCGACCTCACGGGCGGACCAGCCCAGCACCTCGCGCAGGATCAGCACCGCGCGCTGGGTGGCGGGGAGCATCTGCAGGGCGGTGATGAAAGCCAGCGCGATGCTTTCCCGCCGTGCGACGACGGCGGCTGGGTCGGCGTCGTGGTCGGTGAGCTGGTCGAGGAGGGCGTCGGGGTAAGGCTGCAGCCAGGACACCTCGGCAGCCGCGGTGAGGGGATCGCGGCCGCGCCGGTTGATCATCTTCAGGCAGGTGGTGGTAGCGATCCGGTAGAGCCAGTGCCGCAGCGGCGCGGCTTCCCGATAGCCGGGGAGCCCGCGCCAGGCCCGCAGGGTCGCTTCCTGTACGGCTTCCTCCGCGTCGGCGTAGGAACCGAGCATCCGGTAACAGTGCACGTGCAACGCTCGCAGGTGCGGCGCGAGAAGGGCGTCGAACGCCGTGCCGTCACCGGACCGGGCCGCAGCCAGAACCTCGCCCGAACTGCTCACCAGGTCACCGTAGGTCAACCGGAGGCTCGCGTGTGCCGGACCAGCCAGCGGTGCAGCGGCAGGAACGGTTCGGCCTGCGCGGCGTACCAGGCGGCGAATCCGGCCGTGGCCAGCGAGGACGTGTGTTCCTGGCGGCGGACGAGGGACAGGCTGTCACGGACCGCGAAGCGCGCCGCCGGGCCTTCCGGGTCGATCCCGCGGGGGATGCGTGCGCTGCTCGGTTCGTTGAGTTCCGCCCCGTCGGCCATCAGCGCGGCGACGACCGAGTCGAGCTCCGTCACCCGGCCCGGGTCGGCCAACGCGGCGCGGTAGGCGTCTCGCGGGTCCCCGCCCAGGGCCGGTACGCCTGCGCCGATGTGCACGTCGGTGGCGGTGATCCGCAGCAGCAGCGCCGGGGCCCGCCGCGGCCCGGCCTGGATTCGCGGCGCCCCACGCTCACGCAGCTCGGCCGCGGCGGCCACGACGAACGCCTTCGCCGGCTCGAGCAGCGTCCGTTCGTAGGTCGCGCGGTGCCCGTCGAAATACGCCTTCGTGTTGTCCTTCTCCAGCCCGGCGAGGAACTCGCACCCGGCGGCCGGGAACCCGGTGAAGCCGGCCCCGGCCGGGGCGCCCGCGTGCCGGAGAGCCTCGTCCAGAAGTGACCTCCACAGCGCCTCGCCCTGGGCCGGGATCGCGACCCATTCGCGGAAGGTCCGACCGGCCGGGGCGAACGGCTCGCCGACGCCCTCACCGATGAGCCGGTCGACCCGCTCGCGGGACAGCTTGACCAGCAGCGCCCCGCTGCGGTGCTCCAGCGACGCGAAGAACCGGCCGTCGCGGCGCAGGCACGGCAGGCCCATCATGGCGGACCTCTCCACACCGGCCTCGGCATACAGCGGCTCGGCCAATTCCTCGCCGGTCACCCTCTCGCCTCTCCTGCGCAGGCGGGGAGCCGCCCACCCCGGGAGGCTCCCCGCAATGTCACTCGGCCGGGGTGAACAACGCGATCTGCGCGCCCGACGGGTCGGCGACCAGGATCGTCGTGCCCGCCGGCCCGGTGACCTTCTCACCCTGCGCTGTCCCGCCGAGCGCGGTCGCCCGGGCCACCGCGGCGTCCAGATCCGCGACCGGAACGAACGGCACCCACCGTCCGGCCTGCCGCGGTTCCACCGGCAGCACTCCGGCCCACGGCTGGTCGCCGTCGTTGACCCAGCTGTGATAGTCACCCACGCCCGGGCCGCTGGACCAGCCGAACAGCTCGGAGTAGAACGCGGCCGTGGCGCCGGCGTCGTTGTCGGTGACGGCCAGGTCGAACCACACGAACGGTGCTGCCATCGTTGCTGCTCCCTGAATCTCGACGGTGAGCGAGCCGAGCGGCCCACCCATCCCGTCTGATCCCTGATTGAGTCCGAACTCATCGGTCGGTGCCCAGTGAGCTTCTGGCAGCCACCCCGCCCGGTGCCCGCGATGGTGGTCAGCCTTCACAAGGCTAAGAACTCGTCGATGTAGTGAAGGAACTCGTTCCAGGCGGGCTCGGCCTCGGTCAGCAGGTGGTTGCTGCTGTCCAGGAACACGAGCCGGCCGTGCGGGATCAGCGCGGCCAGCTCGCTGGCGTGCGACGCCGGCACGCGCAGCCGTGTCGAAGTCGAAGCCCGGGGCGCCGAGCGCGTGCAGCTGCTCGATCGGGATCGACCGACCTCCAGCGGGCAGAACTCCAGCCGGTTGGCCATCACCAACGCGACCGTGTCACCCCGGCCGACGCCGAGCACGCTGAGGCCGGCGGCCACCGCGAACCTGGTCCGCGTACTCGCGCCAGGTCAGGGCCGCCGTACCCCAACCGTGCGCACGGCAACCGCGTCCGGTCGGCGCTCGCGGTGCGCTGGAACGCCGCGCAGAAGGTCGCAGGCCTCGTGAGCCCGTTGACCGTCCCGGCACCGTCGACGTCGACGGCGCCGCTGCGCGTACTCATAAGTGATCCCAAGCGTTCGATTCGATTCCCGGTCTAGCGCACCAGGACCACACGGTGGCCGGGCGTTGTCGGCGTTCGAGGCGTGAGTCGAGGCCGAGGATTTCGTGGGAGAATCCGCAGATGTCGCCGTTTCGGGGCTTGACCTCACCGGTCGAGAGTCAAGTCCGGCCAGACATGGTCGCGGAGTGCGATGCCGTCGGGCGTGATTCCGGGCGGGTAGCCGGTGGCTTCGGTGAACGCGTCGCGCTCGATCGACCGGAGGCGGAACCTGCAGCGCACAGACCGCTTGCCGTGATTGGGTCCTCAGCGGCGTGGTCGGCACCCGTATCGCTGCGTTGGACGACATGGGCGAGCGCCCAGAGGTGCCGCTGCTGTACTTCGGTGACCTCGACGCGGGCGGTTGCCCGCGTTCTTGTCGGATGGGGGGAATCAGCAGCGGCCGGACAATCAATTCAAGCTGCCCAGAGCACTCGGAGCACGATGACGCGGCGTTGGTCTTCGAGGATGAGGTAGATCGCCAGGCCTTTGGCGTCAGTCCCGAAGGGGTGGCTGCGCATGTTCGCGTCCGGGTGCTGGCGGTTGTAGCTTTCTCCGCTCCATGGCGCGACCTCCAGCAGCGCCATGAGTCCCGCGTAGGCCGGCAACGCGGTGATCTGCTCTACGACCTCGGTGTCGGTTTCGACGGCGTGCAGCTACAGGCCGAGCCTCGCGTGGGTCACCGACCATGGCTCGGCCGCCACTGTCTCGCCGGCCGACAGTTGATCGGCGCGCTCGAGCATCCGCCGGTGGGCGCGCTCGTCGCGTGACGACCAGGCGACCCGCTGCCAGCGCCGAAGCAGCGCCAAGACACCGGTGAGCTCCAGGGTCTCGACGGCCTCATTCATCGCCTGGCGGTACTCCCGGTCGAAGTCGCCGGCTTCCTCAGGCAGCAACGCGGCCCGAATCGCCTTCGGGCTGGCGGTGGGGACTTCCTGCTCGTCAAGGGCTGGAGCGGCTGCAGGCATGTTCCCAACGATAGACCAAACCCCACCGGCTGCCGGCCCTACCGCCACGCGTACAGGACACATCCAGGGCATGAGGCCTACCTGAGCCCCGACCTCGCACGGCACGGAACGATGAGAAGGAATCGCATTAGACATTCTGAGCGATGAATCCGCCGCCCGCAGCGGTCGGGAGGGTGCACCAATCAGAGCTGTCGGATCGGCCGCTGGGCTGAATTCATGGTCGACGAAATTCGCCCCGGAATGCGCGGGTCGAGGTAAGTGATTCGTGTTGAACGGTTCTCAAAATCGGTTGCAATTGGTGGCCGGTCGTGGAATAAAGGGGGCATGCGCACCTGCCTAAAGCAGATGTGCTGGAAACTGGAGTTCAAGTCCCCCCTCGGACACCATTTGTGGTGAGATCTCACTATCTGTCCCGCTTGATTGCGGGATGCGAAGTTGGTTGATGCTGTGCAGTGACACGCCGTCCGTTCGCTCGGGCGGCTTTTTTGTGCGTGTCGCCGGTGGGTGGCGACGATGGGTGTCGTGGGCCGGTTCGGATGCACGGAGCAGCTGATCGGCGCGGTGGTCCCGGACCTGCGGGTGGATCCGGAGACGGTGCCGGCGCCGCTGACCGTGCTGCCGTCCGCGGCGCTGCCGACGGGTGAGTTCGTGCTGGATGTGGCCCGGGTGGATCGCTCAGGTCGGTTCCCGGCGTGTGGGGTGCTGTCGGTCCTGGGCTGGGAGTTCGGCTGGCGGATCGAGGTGGATGCCGTGCACGGCGCGGTGGTGATTCGCCGGGCAGCGAGTGGGCGGCGTGCGGTAGATGGCCGCGGTTCGATTCCTTTGCCGGTCGCCGTGCGTGATCTGTGTGGCATCGCGCCGGCCGGCGAGGTCGTCCTGGCGGCATCGGCTGTCTTGCAGGTTCTGGTGGTGCACCCGGCCGCCATTGTGGCGCGGTTGCTGTCCGAGCATCATGTTCGGCTGCTGGGGGGTTGGTGATGGGTGCTGACCCGGCGCGGATCGCGGCCGCGCGTCAGGTGCTCGCTCAGCTCGGGGTGAGTCTCGCTGATCTGGAGTCCGGCGATGAGGAGCCGCAGTGCCTGCCGACCGTAGGTGAGTATCTGCCATGTGTGTTGGCCGCTGCGGGGCCGGGTGGCCGGCGCACGTACGGCAGCTATTGGCGGCGGATGGCGGCCGAGTGGGGTGACCGGCCGCTGGACGAGATCAGGGCCAGCGACGTGGAGGCCATGCAGCGCGAGGCGATCGCGACCGCCCGGCCTCGACGCAACGGTGGCGATGGTCGGCACGCAGGTGAGCACGTGATCGCCGCGGCTCGGGCGCTCTTCAATCGAGCCATCGCCGACGGCTTGCTGGCTGCGGGGTCGAGCCCGGCACACCAGGTGGGTAAGCCGCGCCGGTTGCCGTCCCCGCGCCGGGCGTTGGTGGCCGAGGAACTGGAGCAGATCAACCTGGTCGCGCGGACCACCGGCAGCGACGCCGTGCTCGATGCGCTGATACTCCGGCTGCACACGGAGACGGCATGCCGCCGCGGTGGAGCGCTCAGCCTCCGCCTGATGGACTTGGACGTGACGCGGGGTTTGTTGCGGTTGCGAGAGAAGGGCGGCACAGTCCGGTGGCAGCCGATCACGCTCGATCTCGCCGGCCGTCTGTCCGAGCACGCCGATATCCGCGGGACCGTTCTCCCCGGGGATGCGTTGCTGCGGTACCGGAATGGGCGGGCGTTGACCAGCCGCCGCTACGACCATCTGTGGCACCGCATCGGTGAGCAGTTGCCGTGGGTGGCGATCCAGGGCATCTCGACGCACTGGCTGCGTCATACGACGCTGACCTGGGTCGAACGGCACTTCGGCTACGGCATCGCCCGCGCGTACGCCGGTCACACGGACTCTCATGGTGCCGCGACCACGACGTACATCAAAGCCGATCTGCAGGCGGTGGCTACTGCGCTGACGGCGATGACCGGCCAGCCGCACCCGATGGCTGGATGAGACTGGTAGTGACGGGCTTCTCGCGCGCGTCGCTGGCACTGTTCGGCACCCGCAGTGGCTTGTGGCTGAGCTCGAGCCGAGCGAGATGATCAAGCAGAAGCGCCGCGACGCGTCGTCCTGAAGCTGGTCGTCGGTCACGTCGGCGAGGCGTTGGGCCTCGGATGCGGCGATGATCTGGTTGATGTCGTCGAGCATCGTCGCGTACTCGATGATCGGCTGCTCCAGTCGCTCGCCGATTTCGGGGAGGCTCTGAAGCCTGGTGTCGGCCAGGGGCAGTGCGCCGGTCGCGAGCCGGCGATGAACGAAGCTTCCCTGCGGAGGTGTGTTGCGGACGAGCACGCGCAGCGGAATCAGGCGGCTTCCAGAGATAGCTGCGCGCCTTCCGGGCGATTGAACGCGTGCGAGGTCGAATTCGATCCGGTTGGGCTCGAGGTAGCGCCGGAAGTGGGTGCGCACGCCTGCTGCTTCCAGCATGGCGAAGTTGAAGACGGCCATGCGGGAGGTTGCCTCGCCTTTGCCGGGAGTCGGGTCGGGCATTCGGTCGTAGTGGAACATCATGTCGTGGTCGGTGTACTCGAAGATCCCGACGCCTTCTTTCATCTCTGTGGAGGCTTCGACGATCGTCAGGCTCTTCATCGCGAAGCCGTCGATGCGGTGAGTCGGCTGGACGTTCCTGAACGGGACGACTATCGCCTTGTGTTTGGGCAGACGAGCGTGGCGATCTGGAACGTTGGCCTGGCTGTTGAGCTTCAAGACGGTGCCGCGGCGCTTGCGGCTGGCGACCAGGTGCGGCCGCCGGCCGACTATGTGGCGCCGGAGCGTGTGGGGCTCTGCACATCGATGCGGCACGTGCTGCTGTGTATCACGGGGACCGCGCTCGTGCATTGGAGGAGTTGATGCTCGCGCGGAGGGCGCCGCCGCAGCAGACCCGGAACCATCCGATGGTCCGCGAGATTATGCATGCACTCGCGCATTCCGAACGGCATGTATCAGGTTCTTTGCGGTAATTGGCCGCCTGGGTCGGCGTGGAGGACTGAACTGGCGCCCTACGCAAGGGTGCTCTTCTGCCACCACAAAAGGCGAGATCGTAGCCTGTCGAAACATTTATCGTCCCGCATCAGCAAGGTCGGCTGTCCGATCCGACCTGCTTCTCGCTCAGCGTCAAGTGACTCCGACGCGTATGCGGAAATCCGCTACTAGAGGTGTATGAGAATTATGGTCAATGCGACGACTGCAGCCATGAGTATGGAGACTATAGATCGCTTCTTGAATTTCTCTTGGCCACTCCGTACGGTTGCTTCTCGTTGAGCTCGTACTTTGATGCGATCCTCGACGGTTGCCGATATTTCCGCAACAGCTCCGAAAATTAGTGGCGTAAAGGCTATTAGCAATAGGAAGGCGACCGCAGTCTGAGTGGCGGCCGGGTTGACACGGAAGAGTCCGAGCGCTTGTCCCGCTAGCCAGAGGATTGCGGCAGCGATGAGGTTCGCAAACGTATTGACCGCGATATCGCGATAAATGGTGGTCAGATTTGTGTCTTGCTCGGCAATCATCTTGATCTCAGGCATTCGCATAATTCCAGCTCGAAGAAGTTGGAAAACTCTTGAGCTTGAAGCTCGTTCAATCTGGTACGAGGTGTCGCCCTTCCGTGCGGAAATTGTCTAGTAAATGGAGTTAGGCGAAGTCCCCGGCGATGGATTGAGGCGGCTGTAATACGATGTGTTAGATTCTACGGAATCAGTTATTCTGTCATACTCTGTAAGTGTTAGCTCTTTCGTTCGGAACGCACCGAACTCGCGCTCCTCATTCCCTTTGAGGGTTACGAAAGAATCCAAAATATGTTCGGCGGATCTCCGGTCAATCCCGTAAATATGAAAAATTGCGGCATTCAACTCGGCGAGGATTTGCGCGCGTCGTTCCAGAGCCCACTCGAACGGCATTCCTAGATCTTGTGGGCTAATATCAGATGCGAACCCATAAATTCGGCGCGATGTATAGCTTAGCTCAAGCGCGCGAGGTCGGATGAAATTGAGGAGCGACTCGTTGAGCCACTTCGGAGTCTCAAGGAAATCTGCTGGGCGGGGACAGGGGAGCTGTTTGACAATAAAATAGACCATGTTGGTGCCGCTCAATTTCTGTCGAGCTATGTAGTCGAATACGAGCGACGACCAGACTGTATAAATAAGGAACGCTTCTTCGGGCCTGCCGAATAGCGCAAGGAGGAAAGAATTACCTGTCGCAGCCATAGGTATGCTGGAAGCTATAAAAGTCCGAGCATCGCTGGCGCGTGCGATATTTCTCCAACCAATAAGCCACGGCCGATCCCACTTCTCGGCAAGCCGGCCAATTACTGAAGACTCGGCGACCCAGTAGCGAGCGCAAGGTTCGACGTTGGGGTTGTTCAACTGTTGGGGGGTCAGTCGTGGAAGAACGTTGGCGTTTGAATCTTCGGCAACGCCCTCGTATGTGGAGAGTCTGTGATTCCAGGCGCTGACCATCTTGGATTCATACAAGGGGAGCCAGCGCTTGCTCCCCCTTTCCCATAGCCACCCGTCGAATTCGGCGCCGAGTTCCTCAAGTTCCGCTGCGGTGCGAAAGTCTCCGGAGTCGTTGGCCATATCGAACATGCGCATGAACCGAAGGTCCCATGGATTCCCGTCCGGGTCGCCATCGCGGATCAGGACGGGATGGCGGCGGTAGCAGGCGAGCGTAATGTCGGCGTCACGCCTTGTTCGGAACACCGGTAGCGTTCCCGTGTTTGGATTTAGGAGCAGGATCTCGTCCGGTGTCAGTGCGAACGCCCGAGCGTCTACGTCGACGAAGTCTTTGAGGAAGAATGCGAGCCGCACATTCTGGGCGATCTCGCCTCCCGTGATCGTGGTTGCAGCGAAGCGAAAGCTGTTGTGTACGCCCTCGAAGATGTCGCCGTTCTCGAAGTCGAAGAATGCAGCCAGACGCTCAGTTCGGAGCGTATCGGCGAAGAATTTCGCGGTCGTAGCGTCGGTTGCCAAGCCGGTCGGGGTGATGATCCCGGCCCTGCCGGCGTGAGCGACGCTGCTGCGGAAGTGCTCGGCGAAGATGCTGTAGGTGTTGACGTCACCGACGCCGCACAGCGGATATCTCCCGCTCATCCGCAGGAAGTGGCTCTCAGCTTCAGCGGCGCGCTTTGCGTTATTGAACTCGGCGAGTAGGGCGGGGTTCTCGGTCTTCAGTTCGGCGATGGCCTTCTTTCGGGCTGCGGCGTTCTTAGCGCCAGCGATGGCTGGCTCTCTCGCGGCGAAGAACTCTTGCTCCTGGAGTTTGATGCGCTCCCACGGTGGGTTCCCGAGCATCGCCGAGAAGCCGCCAGCCTGGGAACGTCCGACCGGAAATATCTCTGGAAACTCCAAGTGCCAATGAAATAGGCGATGGCGCTGTGCGACGTCGTTGACGGCCCGCACCGCAGTCTCGAGCGCGGAGCCCTCGCGCAAGCTCTCCAAGAGTTCTTGCGTGATCGGGACATCATCGTGAGTCTTCGGTGAGAGGAATGCCGCACACCACGCGTCGGCGATGTGGCGCGCCTGGGTCAACTCCGGACCCTCTTGCGACTCGGCGTACCGGCGAGCGGCCCACGCTATGTCGGCGAGGTTTCGGGCCGAGGCCGCCTCCCCGGCGATCTCGAGTGTGGTGGCCCGGAGCGCTTCGTTGCTGTAACTGATCAGTGAGCCTTGGCCAGCACGCTCTCTCGCGTTCGCGGTCTTCCATGCTCGCACGGTCGGTTTGTCGTCACCCGTCAGCGCGACGTAAGCGTCGTCGGGGATGCCGTCGCGGAGTAGCGCTGGGGTGGTGCCCAGCAGCGCGTTGCCCACTTTGATGTGATGGTCGAGGAACGAGAGCGGCCTGCCCGATCGCATGGCTTCGAGCCACAGGCTGACTTTGGCGAGGTCGGCGGCCATGGGGTTGACGTCGACCCCGTAGATGCAGCGGGCGACCACGTCGTGCATCGCGTCTTGCAGCATGGTCGGCGTCGGGTCAACCTCGCCGGTGCGGATCGCCGCGACGCGACTGGCGATGCGTCGGGCGGCGGCGACGACGAAGTGCCCGCTGCCGATTGCCGGATCGCAGACGGTCAGCGCGAGCAGCGCGGCTTCTGGATCGTCCTGCTTCTCGGCGTCGTCGAGCACGGGATCAAGCGCGGTGTCGAGGACGAGTTCGACCAGCTCGGTCGGGGTGTAGTAGCTGCCGCTCTTCTTACGGTCGTTGCCGGCCGCGGTGTCGAGGCTGAAAGCCTCGGCCTGCGGATCGCGTCGAGGGATGAGTTCCAGCAGCGACTCGTAGACCGATCCGAGTTCTTCGGCTCCGAGGTTGCGGAAGTCGACAGTGCGCCGCGGCTGCCCTTTGGGCTGTACGACGGAGAGCGACCGAACTGCGGAGAGCAGCGCCTGGTTGCTGAGCTTGGCGCCGTGCAGCACGTCAGCTTCGCTGATCGCGAAGAGACCGCCGAGCCCGGGTAGGCCGAGCCGTGGCTCGCCGTAGACATGGCCGAGGGCGGACATGACGACTGCGACGCCTTCCCAGAGGTCGTAGTGGGAGCTGCCGTGCCGGCACAGCGCCAGGTGTCGGAGCCGCGCAGACGAGAAGTGTTTCCGGTAGCAGGAAGCGGCGTCCGGGTCGGCGTCCGGGTCGAGAAGGGCTTCGCGGTCTTCGGCGACCGCCCAGAACAGCAGTCGGTAAACGGTGCGGAGGAGCGCCTGGTGGAAGTCCTCCATGCGCAGCTCGCCCGAGTCGAGTCCTTCCCGCAGGCCGGTGTTCGCCGGGTTTTGGAGGAAGCCGGTCCCGAGAGTCTCTAGCGCCTCCTGCACGCCATCGCGAAGCAAAGTCAGCGCTCGTACGCCCTGGCTTACGGCGGTGGTGCGCCACTTTTCCAGCCAGCACTCGCCGGGATGCCCGTCTTCGGGCGCTTCGACGCGGGACTCGTGTGCGAGGAGGTACATCATGGCGAACTCGGAGAACAGTTCGTTCTCGAACATCGACTCGAGGTCGAACTCGACGTAGGACTGGCCGGTCATCGTGGTCGAGTCGCGCAGCAGGCGCAGTAGGTGGCCGTTCGACAGGATTGCCCACAGGTAGCCATCGGCGCGGTTGAGCATTTCCTGCAGCATCGCGTGGGGGGCCCGCTGGGCGGCGCCGGCGACACCGGGGGTGCGTTTGTCGAGGGGGGTGTTCCAGCCGAGTAGATGCATGGGGGTCGAACCCCAGAGATGGCTGACGGGGTACTGCCGATCACCCACCGAGATTCCGCCTGCGGACGTGGTCGGTACGCGTCCGTAGCCGAGTTCGGCGAGCAGGTGGCTGAGCCACCGGTCGCGGGTGAAGCCGATCGCTGGATCGTCTTTGGATACGTCGGCCAGGTCGTCCTGGAAGCGGCGGTAGACGCCGAGGAGGTTGGACCACGTGCGTGATGCGGCCTCGCGGGGGCCTTCGCCGGCCAGGTGATAGTCGGCGCCGGACAGGCCGGGCATGTCTCCGGCGAGGACCGAGGAGAGAACGTCGCCGGGCAGGAGTCCGCCGGCGACTTTGACCGATGTCAGGGTGGCGGTCATGCGTTACCTCCCGCGTTCGGTAGCAGGACTTGGACGCTCAACACGTCGACGGGGCGTTGGGCGGAGACGCTGAGCCCTCGGCGGATCGCGCCGGAGCCAGCCCGGACGCGGCGGTGGGCGCTCTCGAGGCGTTCGCCGTGTTCGTCGGCGACGCGTTCCAAGGTCTGCATCAGTCCGGGTAGACCGTCGAGGACCTTGTCGAGGGCGTCGCGGGCGGCGCCTTCCACGACGTTGCCGGACGGCGTCGCGGAGAGCAGTTCTTCGGCACGTTCATCGGGAAGCCATATGGCGCGTGCGGGTGCGCCTTCGAAGGCCAGGACGCGTGCATCTTCGGCGACCAGCTGACGCATGTTGTCCGTGGTCGGCAGGTTGAGGTGGAACCGGAAGCGGACGAGCAGCAGGGTCGTCCGGGTGGAGACCGCGCTGGTTCGCATGACGCCGGCTCGTCGTGCGGGGCGTTCCCGTGCGGGCGCGGCCTTGTCGAGTGCGCTCTCCAGGACGTAGCGGGCGATCGCCTGCACCACCGGATCGGTGCGGCTGATCACGGCTTCGCCGCGTCCGGCCGGCGGGTCAGTGCGGAAAAGCAACGGTTCTCGTAGCCCGACTGGGAGGCTGCTTCGCAGGCCGAGTGGCAGGGTTGCCAGGACCGCGGTGAAGCCGTCGTCCGCGGGTGTGATGGTCGAGCCAAGCGATCGCAGGGTGCGGACGAGGAACTGCTCGAGGTCTCCGTGGGCGCCGAGGGCCGCGCGGATTTCGTCGACTTCGACGGTGATTTCCTCGGCTTTGATCGTGTGCTGGGCGTAGCGGGTGCGCGAGCGAGTCTCGTTCTCGGCAGCGGATCGCCAGGCGAGGTCGAATTCCTGGACGGTTTCGTCGAGGTCCAGGTCGAGGGTGAGCGCCTTCGGGTTCTGCTGACGGAGGAGGAGCCGTTCGGCGAGGGTGTCGATGAGCGTGTCCTCGCCGCCGGGGACGGGAACGGCGACGCCGGTGGCTTTGGCGATGGCGCGGTGCTTGCGGATGAGGACTTCGAGGACGATGCCGTCGATGCTGTTGTCCTGCCCGTACAGGGTGAGGGCGCGCACGATGTCGCTGCGCTGCCCGAATCGGTCGACGCGGCCTTCGCGTTGCTCGTGCCGGGTCGGGTTCCATGCGAGGTCGTAGTGGACGACGGCGGAGAAGGCGTCTTGGAGGTTGACGCCTTCGGACAGGCAGTCGGTGGCGACCAGGACGTGTTGGCCGTCGAGTTGCGTGAGTTCGTCGATGCGCCGCTCGCGTTCGGACGGCGGTAGGGCGCCGGTGACGGCGGTGACGTGGACCGGTTTGCGTTTCGTGCCGAGCGCGCCGGTGAGGTGGTCGGCGACGTAGTGGGCGGTGTCGATGAAGCGGCAGAACACGATCGGCGCGAAGCCGTCGGCGAGCAGCGTGGTGATCTGCTTGGTGAGCGCGGCGAGTTTGCGGTCCTGCTCGGGCCCGGTGAGGCCGGCGGCCCGACCGGCGAACTCGAGGAGACGCTTCTGTTCTGCGTTGGCCGTCCCGGGCAGGGAGAAGAGCGCGCCCGGTGCCGTGTCCAACCCTTCGAGCGCCTCGTCTCCGGGGCGGTCGAGGACGCCGGCGCGGCCGAGTGCGTCGGCCTCGGCTTCGTCCTCGGTGGCGGCGTTGGCGGCGCGGGTTTTGAGCGTGGCCGCGGCTGCCGTGGGGCTGGACGCCAGTGCCCGCAGCAGTGCCAACGCGGACCACCAGCGCACTCGTCCGCGTACTCCGGTGACGCCGTCGCTGACCTGCTCGCGGGCGTAGGCGAGGACGTCGTCGAAGAGGTCTCGGTAGGCGGGGCTCAAGGTGTAGGCGATGTCGGCGGTCTCGCGGTCGCGGGGGAAGGAGGCGCCGCCGTCGAGTTCACGGATGTCGCGGCGTCGCCGTTGGACGAAGTGTTTCGCGAGCAGTGCGCGGCCTTGTTCCGTGCTGAGGTCGGCGGTGGCGAGTTCGGGGTTGCAGAGCTGGATCAGGTTCGTGAAGGCGTCTTCGTTGCCGGAGTGCGGTGTTGCCGTGGCGAGGATGAGATGCCGGTTCGGATCGTCCGCGAGGTCGCAGAGCAGTTCGTAGCGCTGTTGCTGTGACCGTTGCCCGGCGGCGGTGCTGGCCACGGAGTTGTGTGCTTCGTCGACGATGACGAGTTCGGGGCAGCGCAGGAGGAAGTCGTGGCGTCGTCGGTCGGACTTGATGAAGTCGATGGAGATGATGACGTGCGGGTACCGGTCGAACAGCGACTGGTCCATCATGAGCGGACGTTCGAGGCTCTTGACCGTGCTGGACAGCACGAGCGTCGCGTCGATGTTGAATTTGTCCCGCAGCTCGCGTTGCCATTGTTCGGCGAGCGACGGCGCGCAGAGCACGGCGAGACGCTGGACGGTTCCCTGCGCGAGCAATTCGGCAGCGATGAGTCCGGCTTCGACGGTTTTTCCGATGCCGACGTCGTCGGCGATGAGGAGCCGGACGGTGTCCTGGCGTAGCGCCATCAGCAGCGGAACGTACTGGTAGCTACGGGGGCTGACGCTCAACCCCGCCAGCGAGCGGAACGGCCCGGCCGATGAGGCGAAGCCGACACGCAGCGCGGTGCGCAGCAGGTCGGTCGCGGCGGCATCGCCGAGATCGTCAGCGCTGGGGGGAGGAAATGTCGCGGGGGTGACGCCTTCGTCGGGGAAGACGCCGGCGCTGTCGTCCTGCCCACCGCCCAGCGGCTGGAGGAGGAGGAACTCGCGGGTGGTTCCCGGGAGCACGACCCATTCCCGGCCGCGGGCACGGACGAGGCTGCCGACAGCGATGTCGGCGTCGGCGAGAGCCGTCACGAGGTGGTCCTTCCTGCGCCGAACACCCAGGTGTAGCGCTGGGCGATATCAGTCCAGTCGTCGTCGTAGCGAAGGCGGATGACGTTCCAGCCGAGGTCCTCGAGTCGCTCGCCGGCTTCGGCGTCGCGCTGGGCTTGGTCGGCGTCGTCGTGATGCGGGCCGTCGATGAACACCGCGACCGAACCGCCCGGGAGGCGGTAGACGAAGTCCGGACGGGCGCGCGCGTCGGTGACGGTGATCTGGGCGTCGTCGGGCAGGTGATGACCGTTGGCGCTGAGCCAGTCGACGAACTTCTTCTCCAGCCGGGAGTCACCGAGGGCGTCGAGCCACTCCCGCTGGCCGTCGTGGGTGCGTCCACCGGCACCGACGACGACCTCGGCGGTCATCAGGTCTTGGAGCAGTTCGACGATCACGTGCCGGTTGATGCTGCTGTGTTCGTACTGGTTGCCGTAGGACAGCAGGCAGTCATAGCAGCCCTTTTCGCAGCGTTCGCGAGCGCCGTCGGCGCGATCGAGGTCGGCTCCGGTGTCCGGGTCGTAGTGGATGATCTCCAGGGCTTTGCGGCTGATCCGGGCGAGGGTGTCGGGTTGTTCGACGAAGCGGGTGAGGACGCCGGCGCCGCCTTCGGCTGCTTCGGTGAGCAGCATCCGGCTGCGTTGCTGCGGATCCGGGAGTTGTTTGCTCTCCAGCTCGGAGTCCTCCAGCTGGAAGAGGGCCTCGGTGGCGCGTTCGATCGCGGCGCGGAGCGTCACGGCTTCGGCGTCGGAGACAGGGTCGGTTAGGCGGAGCACGAGGGCGTTGCGTCGGTCTTCGACGTACGGGGTGACTTTTTCTTTGCAGGTGACGTCTTGGGCGTTGGCGAGGCCGTTCGCGTCGACGGGCGCGTCGGAGGCTTGGGCGTCGCTCAGCCATGTGCCGTTGCGTAGGTCCAGCCAGTAGCCGCGGTCGTGCGGGTTCTTGCGTCGTCGGCGTCCGACGTTGGTGACGCGCAGTTGGGCGGCGTCGGCATGGATGATTTCGACGGCGGGCCTCCCGGCGACCAGCGCGGTCGCGGTGGTGTGGCCGGCACGGGTGCCGCGGTCGGGGAACCGGAAGGAGATCTCGAGTTCGTAGCCGCTGCGGCGACGTTCTTCTTCGTCGCTGCTGATGCGTTCACGGCGCCGGGTGAAGACGGTCTGCAGGCGCAGCAGGTGTCCCTGGGCCGCGCCGAGTTGATCGCCGCAGTGCTCGCAGACGTCGAGTCCGGGCCGGACCGGATGGTGGTAGCCGCAGCTCTCGCACCGTTTGCAGCTGTCGGTGATGGCGCCGGTGCTGGTCGTTTCCGACGGGTCACGCGGGAGCTGGATGCGGTTGACCTCGTATCGGGCGCCTTCGTGGTAGATCAGCGCGCCGGGGCCGAACTCGCCGATGGCGACGAATCGCGGTCGCTGGAGGTAGTCGCCGTCGAGCTTCGCGCCGCGTCGCGCCGGGACGTACGCCGCGAGCGGTAGGCGGGGGAAGGAGTAGCCGGGCAGGAAGCCCTCGCTGGCCAGGTATCGGTAGGAGTAGAAGTCGGTGGCCCCGGATTCCTTGTCCTCGTTGCGGAGGAGGATCAGCTGGTTGCGCGCGTCGCTGCGACGTCGTTCGGCTTGCTGGCGGTCCCATTTGGTGGCGTTGCTGCTGAGCGCCAATTTGTGTTGCTCGTCGGCTTCGGTGAGCGCGGTGCGATACAGCTCGCGCCACCGGTGGAACGCGTCGTCGAACGTGGCGGCGGCACGCGTGATCTGGTCGTGCACCCATCCCTCGTGCCACCACGCGGGAGTGCCGGTGTCGTCCGACCAGGTCCGGCGGAGTTGCTGCATGACCCGGTTCGCCGTGACCTCGGCACGTCGGGTGACCTCGGGGTCGTTGACGGCCTCCTGCAGGGCCGCGCGGAGGGCGAGCGTTGGGGCGTCGCCATCGGTGTCGACGAGATCAGCGATCGACGCGAGCATCGACTGCTCGGTCTCGGCGAGCCAGACGGCGTGCACGTGGGACCGCACCAGGTCTTCGTTGGCCAGGTCGATGCGTGGAGCGATGACGGAGCCGGCGACCATGTCGCGGGAGCGGCGGAACCAGTAGCTGTCGTGCGCATTGCCGGTGGAGCAGTAAGTGAGGACGAGCGCCTGCTGGCCACTGCGGCCCGCACGGCCGGAACGTTGGGCGTAGTTGGCAGGCGTGGGCGGGACGTTGCGCAGGCCGACGGCGTTGAGGTCGCTGATGTCGACGCCGAGTTCCATCGTGGGGGAGCAGTAGAGCAGCGGGAGCCGCCCGGCTCGAAAGTCATTTTCGCGCTGCAGCCGGTCGCGGGAGGGCACCTGGGCGGTGTGTTCCTGCGCGCGGAGACCGGCGTAGGCGGAGGCCAGGTTGCGGTAGAGGTCGCGGAAGAACGGGTTGACGCGAGGACTCTCGTCGCCCTGGTAGGCCTTTTGGAGAGGTGTGGTTGCACCGCGGCTTCCGTCACCGGCACGCCACCGCAGGGCGCCGGCGTTGAGTTGGTAGGTCGGCCCGTCGGGCCCCTGCGCGGAGCTCAGGAGGCCGGCGTTCTGGAGAACCTCGAAGAGGCTCTCGATGATTTTTGTCGCGTCGTCGGCGGCGACTTTCCCGGGGAAGCCGGTGGACTCGCGGCGGAGGTACTTCCCGAAGCGGGTTCCGCTGGTGACCGGAAGCAGGCTGCGACGATTGTTCTTGCCTGCGGTTCGGGGGACGGCGGTACCGACGTCGATGAGTTGCTCGTCGTCGCTCATCGCCCACGGATCGACGAGATGAGTGCGGGAGAGCTTTTTGATGCGCTCGAAGCCCTCCTCGGTCAACACGTCGACGTCGATCGCGCGGACCCGGCGGAACTCGTCGAGCAGGATCCGCATGATGTCTTCGCGCTGGGCGGATGTGAGCTGTCCGAGGAGGTAGGTGCCGGCCCAGCTTTCGGCGTCCGCGGCCAGTTCGGGGAGATCGCGGTAGTCGACGGTCAGCAGGCCGGTCTGTTCGAGGTTGGGCATCGTCACACGCCAGCCGCGCTGGATGTCGACGTAGAGCCGGTACTCGATGAGGGTGCGGAAGGCACGTTCGGTGTCGCTCTTCGCACTGAACTTGGCCTCTGGGTGCAGGGCGAAGTCCCGCATGTGGAGGCCGAGCGCGGAGGTCACCGCGCTGGCGAGGTCTTCGTGGGAGAGGCCGTCCGGCCCGGCTTTGTCGAGGGCGCTGTAGAGCGCGGCGCGAAGCTGCGCGACCTGGACGAAGTCGTTGAAGTGGCCGGCCTGTAGGCTGGCGTCCTGCCGGTTGTCGACGAACGTCAACAGCTTGCGTGCTTCGGCCGGTAGGACGTCGTCAGGGAGCTGCCGCAGGCTTCGGACGACCGCGGCGCTGAGCAGGCTGACCGCGCTGGATCGGCCTTCGACGTCCAGTGTGGCGAGTTTGCCGTAGTCGCTGCCGCGGACCTGCTCGTAGGTGACGCCGCAGCGCAGGCAGAACGCAAATGGAGTGTGGATGAACCAGGCGGGCATGCCGGTGCGCGTCTCGTCGAGCACGCCGTCGGGGCGGACGAAGATTCGGCTTGGTAGGTACTTGCGTTTGCTGTCCGCCAGCTCGGACTTACCGGTCGTGGGATCGGTGACCAGCCACGAGTCGGGCACCCGGCCGGCCGCGAGCGGATCGTCCGGCCAAGGGTGATCGCTGGAGACATAGAGGTAGCCGGTGACGCTGTCGCCGCCGCTCGCGTCTGCCTCGCGACGGGGCACGAAAACGGTCTGTCCGTTCTTGCGAACCTGAGCGATGACCAGGTACTCCTGGCCGCACTCACGGCAAAACCCGAGCGGCAGCAGCGCCTCGTCCGGCTTGCCGGGCACGCTGACTTGGTACGTGCCGGTGATGTAGCGCTCGTTCTCGGGCGCGAGCGACACGTAGACGGTGTCGCCCTTCGACAGGAATTGGTGGAGCCGAAAGGCGAAGACCGGCCGGTTGGTGGCGGGGTCGACGACGGACGAGCCCGCTTTTAGCACTGTTCGAAGTGCCTGTTGGCACTCCGGCTCCGTGACGCCGACGAGTTCGGCGAGCTGAGTTGCTGCGGTCGGCACGGTGGTGGGTGCGCGGCGAATCAGCCGGCCGCTTTCGGCCTCGGTGTCCAGCCCGAACGTGGTCTCAGCCCAGGTTGCCAGCGGATCGTGGACAAAGGCGTCGTAGGCGGTTGGCACCTGGTCGGCGGCAGCGTTGATCACGGCTTGGCGCAGTGCGTCGATCCCGGGTTGGCTGTCCGGGGTGGCGCGCACCAAGGTCTCGCCGATCACCCGTTCCGGTGTCACCGACGCACCGAACAGCCTGGTGGCGACGGCGGCGACAACTGCTCGTCGTTCGGCGAGCGTCCCCTGGCTGGACATGGTGGCGCTCGTTCCGATCACCTGCAGGGCGTCGGAGGAGCATTGGTCGCGTAGCCGTCGGATCAGGAGCGCGACATCGGCGCCCTGCCGGCCGCGGTAGGTGTGCAACTCGTCGAGAGCGAGAAAGCGGAGGTTCTGCGCCGCCCGGACGAGCTTTTTGCGTTCGTCGGGACGGGTGAGCACCAGCTCGAGCATCACGTAGTTCGTCAGCAGGATGTCCGGCGGTGCCGCGAGGATGCGCGTGCGTTCGTCGGGCGACTCTTGCCCGGTGTAGCGGGCGAAGGTGACCGGCTCGTTTCCTTCGCCGTAGCCGAACCGCAGGAACTTCTCCAGCTCACCGACCTGGGAGTTGGCCAGGGCATTCATCGGGTAGACGACGATCGCCTTCACGCCGGGCTGGCGACGTGCGTCGTTCGCGTCGCGAGCACGGAGGACCGCGTCGACGATCGGCACGATGTAGGCCAGCGACTTTCCGGAACCCGTGCCGGTCGTCAGGACGTAACTGTGGCCGGTCCGGGCGACTTCGACTGCTTCACGCTGGTGTTGGTGCAGGCGGATCGGGTCGCGGCCGGCGTCGCTGAGATCGCGTTTACGTCGGAAGATACGCGCGCACTCGGGGTGAAGCAGGCCCTCGTCCACCAGGTCGGGGACCGCGCCGCCGGAGGCGAAGGACGGGTTGAGGCTCAGCCACGGGTCGGGCCACTGGATGCCCTCCGCGAACTGGCCATCGACGAATGATCGGATCCGCGGATCGCGTACCTCTACGAAGCCCGAGGTGAAGGCGCGGTAGTCGTTGATGACCTCTTCGTGGACCCGGAAGACATCCATCCCCACCCCCGCGTGAACGGACACGACGTAGGTCGATGTGACCTATCATCCATAACGCCCAAAAACGTATATAACAGTCCCAGGCGATGTAAAGAGGTCATCGTGGGCTTGCGTCGGCGCAAGGGCCGTGGTGATGAGCCGAGGAGGCGCGGCTCGACGTCCGTGCGCGCGTGATACGCCCGACCGGCAGACGTCACCCCCTGAAGTTCACTGACGTGAAGTCAGGTTCCGGCGAGCGGCAAATTGGGATCGACGACCGGTCTAGCGCGTGGCGGGTCGGCGAAGCATCGACCTAGAAGGGAATGCATTTGAAATAACAAGCCCTTACTGAGTTCTCTCTCAAGGGGATTGCAACCGCTCACCGAAGACGCCGGGGATCATGTCCACGCCGCATTGGGGCAATCGCGCCTTGAACGATCCCGCCCGCTCGAGTTCACGCAGCGCGCCGAAACGGTCCGGGCCGGCGCGGTCGTACGGCGCAACTCCCGTGAGGTATTCAGAGCCGCTGTCGCGTTGGCGTAAATTGGCGTGATCCGGGTCCGCCGGACCTGCTGAAGAATCACCCCACCGTCGGCACCGAACGTGATCGTCGGCGGATTCGGCTGCACCGCGAGTCGGCGGCGTTCGACGGCACGCCCGGCGGCGCTGCGGCAGTTGCGGCACCGGGAGCCGTGACCGCGGTGGCAACTGTCAGAAGCGTTACGGGGCGAAAGTGCGTAGGCGCATGGCGCTATGCGCCGGGCCGGCGGTTCTGTTCACGTCCGAGACACTTGGTCTCATGTAACGGGCCGCCATCCAGCCGACGATGACGCCCACGACCCACAGTGGGAGACCGGCGACCAGCCTCGATGATCAGCGGGAAGCGGCCTCTCCACCTGTGGTGAGGAGCGCCGTTACACGGCGCGGCCGTTCTTGCGGGCTTCGTTCATCGCCGCGTACATCTTCTCGGCTGGCCACTGCAAGGCCTCGACTCCCGCCGCCGTCAATGCGGAGGTGCGCTCTGCGGGGTCGTGTAGCACCCAGCCCAGCCTCTTGCCGACGTTCGACAGGTCGTAACCGCAGTTCATTTCGTATAGGGCCAGGTTTCTGTCCTTCCGCGAGATCCTCTTCTCGGCCTCGGTTAGCTCGACGCGACTAGCGAGCCCGGCGTAGATCTGTCTACGAGTCAACGGCCGCGCAGATTCCTGAAGGAAAAGCAATGCCTCACGGAAGAGGTAATTACGGCGTTCGACGGACATAAGAATTTACTCCTTGATTTCGAACCAGTTTTTGTAGTGCCATGGGTGGTCGACAGGAATGTCGACTGTGCGATCGAACAGCGTACGAACGGCGTCGAGATCCTCGTCGATCAGCTCGCGCATCCAGTCGAGGTAGTCCACCTCTCGGTTCACTTCGCCGGCGCCGTCCTCGACGATGACGTAGAGCATCAGGGCTTCCGCGGGGCACCGCGTCAACTGGGAGGTCCGGCTTGCCAGCCGGTCCGCGATGCGCAACGACGCGGCGCGGAGCCGGTAGAGCAGCTCGTACTCGTAGTGCGTCACGAACCGCTCGGGCAACCAGTTAGCGAGCCAGCTTTCGCTCAGCTCACCGAGGTGACTACCTCGCGGCCGCTCGCGCAGGGCCTCCAAGTCGTGCTCGAGCTGTTCCGCGACCACCAGCTGGAACCCGAGTTCGAATGCCCTCGCCCGTGCCTCGCCGTGGCGTGCGGCGACGGCCGTCGAGAACCCGGCCCACTCAGTCGCCGCGTCCCAGTTCGGATCGGCGCGCGGGGTGCGCGCTGCGGCCTCACCATCGGAGGCGGGTAGATTCGCCCATCGGAGGACTCGGCACAAACCGCGCACCTTGTCCCGCCGGATCGCCTTCCCCTGCTCGTACCGGCGCCACGATTCACTGCCCACCCCGGCCGAGGCGGCTGCCTGCTCGATCGTGAGCCCGAGCTCGAGCCGACGGGCTCGGATCGCTGCGCCGATTTCGGCGGTGCTTGGTTGTGTCGTCGGTGCCACCTGAATCCCTCACTAACGCCCCAGTAACGCGTCAAGTAGATCACGCGATGTGGCTTCTGCCAACTCGTCTTCCCAGCTTGGAGCGGTTTTGTGAACGCGAAGCCGCTACGGTGGGACGTCGTCAGGTTGGCCAGGAGAGCCTGGTCGTGGATGGGCTCGCCATCTGCTCGCACTGCACCAACTCCTCTGATGAAACGGCGCCCGGTTCGCTTGAGACGACATGAGCAAGTTGCGAGTAGAGGTGGACAGTCACACTGCCCACGCAGCCTGGCCGATGGTGATCAGTTAATCGTTGGGTCGAGAGCGGGCGTTCGCGCCGCTACGCCGCGACGCGGTTGTGCTGCCGGGATTACGCGAGCGACCGCGGGCGTGCACCTTGGCTGGCGTCTCGGCCTGGTTACTCCTCTATTTCGGGGTGGAGGCGTCCGTGGGGGTCTCGTTGCCGGTGTCAATCGGCGCTGTCGCGGAATCCGATCGCTACGGCGCGCGGGCGCGGATCGGGTCGGCGACCGTTGCCTAGCTGGTCGGGCAGGGCATGAATTTGTCGGTGGCCGGCTTGAGGATGAAGAGGAGGTGGCCGGCGTTGCCTACTTCTGGCCAGAGCGATTCGGCGAAGCGCCGCTGGTGTGCTGTTCGGCCATAGGGCGACCTTCTTCACTCCACATGGGATATAAAGCGCTACTGTCCGCACGTGCGCACCGTGCCCCTGTGGCTGACCCTCGCTCTTGTCGCTCTCGTCGGAGCTGGCTCATCCGCTGCAACGATCATCGTCTCTGAAGTGCTAGGCAGCTCATTTTCGTTGAGCTCTGGCCTCATCGACCGCACCGACAAGATCCGGGAAATCTGCGAGCTTTGGCACGGCAATCCAGCTGGAGCTGTCAACGAGGCCGCCGTTCTATTGCGCGAGGATGAGAGCTATCGTCCGTTCGTTGAGAAGGTTGCCCTCGCCTACGGCGAGGGGACCGACGGCCCAAACCGTTATGTCGTAGATGTCGAACGTGCCGCGATTACTGGCGAACGCGCCATTCATTAGTTGCGAAACATGCGGCTTGGTAGCCGAGTTGGCGCATCCGATGGGTCGCGAACGAGACGCGTGGTAACACGAAGGCGGCCAGCGTCCCGGTTGACCACGTGCCTGCATGTAGGGGCGGTCGGCAGTGGCGCGGGGATCTGCGGCATCATCCAGAGCCCGCGACCATCGGGGCCTACGGCGCGGTAACCTGCAAGCCCTGACGCCAGGGGCGAGGATCGAAGATATGAGCACTGCGTCGGCGGTTCTCGGCCCTGACTGGTCGACGTCGAACTCCACGACGTTCCCCGGCCGATTTCCCCTGTCGGTCGAGCGGCACACGATGAATACGGTGGATCGGCTCGTCCCCGGGGTCACTACCGTCACCCTCAATGCGCGGTATTACGCCCTGCACGGACTAGCGGCGGCCGAGGCCGAGCGTCGCGGTCTGGGGCGTGCTGCGGCTCAAGTGCTCTTGCGGCGATCCGAGGTCGTGCTCGGAGCCGTCTCAGCCCATCACGCCAACGCCGACCCCGGCGCCCACGGCGGGCTGTCCCGCGCGCACGGCTACGACCTGATTTGGCCGCATGTCCGTGACGAGGGCCTCGTGGACGTCGCTGCACTCGCCGCGCCGAAGGTGTACGCGCAGCCGCACTGGGGCTTCTGGGCCGCGTACCGGGGTTCGGAAATGGTGCTACGGATCGTGACCAGCGGCAGCGAAATCGCACCCGGTGAGCATCTGGACGGCCGCGCAGTCCGAACCGGCCTGGAGGACGTTCTCCAGCTCGCTGAGGAACCGATGCTCACCCGGGCTGACCTTGTCGACGTGGAGCACCTGTGTCTGTGCAGGTCGGTGTCGAGCGCTGATGGCCAGTGGCTCGCTGAGCTCTTCGCGGCGCAGGGTACCGCCCCGAACACCCGCGCCGGGACTCGCCGGCAGACGCTCCGCCTGATCGCGCGTGCGCTGGAATACCAGCAGGTCGATCGGGTCACCGCGGATCTCTCGTCATTCATCGCCTACAGCGACGCGCTCGTCGACGGTCGGGACGGTCGCGAGATGACGGTGGCGGCGGAGTGGCGTGGGCTGGTACTGCGCAACTTCTCGGTCACGGCCTGGCGTTCGCTGTGGGCCTGGCTGGTCGGCGAAATCGATGGTCTAACGCACCGATCGATGCTCGCCGCGAAGTTCGCCGACCGGCTGCCGACCGGAACAGTCGGCGACTTCCGAGCTCGACTGCCGGCGACGTCGGCGGCAGGACGGCCCGTGCCCGCTGAACCGCAGCTCGGAGACGAGGCGCCGGCCCGGTATCTCGGCGTGCTGTTCCTCGGCGCGCTCCGCGCCCGCGAGTTGTCGGGCGCCGAGCTGCACGGCTTCCAGGGACATGACCCCGAGGATGTTTACGAGGAACTCGCACCGGCCTGGCTCGCCGATCGCCTCGACGAATGGGCTGATCGTCCGCTCCGCGACTTCGCCTGCTGGTTGACCGAAGTGCTACTGAGCCGTTCGCAACGGCTCGCGTTGCGGAAAGCCCGCCTCGACACCAAGCGGGGCGTCCTCAAGGTGCCGACGCGGGTGCACCTACGCGATGACTTCGTGTTCAGGGATTCGGCGGAAAGCGGGGGGCCGGCCTCGCTGCGTTGCGACCAACTCGTCGGCATCCTCGCAGGCGTCGGCCTATTCGCACGTAGCGGCGACCGTTGGACACTCGGCCCGCGCGGGGACCTCATTGCCTGAGCAGAGCATCCGCGAACTACGTGGGGGCGAGGTCGCGTCGGCATCGTCGCCCCTTCCGTTCCTGTTCGCTGAAGACAAGCGCGCCGATCGGCAGGCCCGCGAGGCCCTGTTCTGTACGTTCAACGCGGATCTCGGATTCTTCGAGCGCACGGTCCTCGGCGTGACCCAATCGACCGGCGCGCGCGTCACCGTTGTCGGCGACGCCGGTATCTCGGCGCCCGACCCGAGGGCAGCCAGGAATGCGGGCACCCGCTACGTTCACGGCCTCGCGGCGACGCCGTCCGGATCCGCGTTCCATCCGAAGGTCACCGTGCTGGTGGGTCCGGAGCGGGCTCTGGTGGCCGTGGGTTCCGGCAATCTATCGCTGGGCGGCTGGCACCTCAACGCGGAGACGTGGACCGTCGCGTCGGCGGATCGGGAGCACTACCCGGCGCTCGTCGGTGACGTAGTGCGCTGGCTGCAGTCCCTCAGCGGCGTGTGTGCGATCAGTCCGGAGGCGTCCGCGAGTATCAATCGGACGGTGCGCGGGCTTGAGGCGCTAACGAAGAACGGCGCGTCCGTCGAGACCGGTCACCGGCTCCTGCACACCTCGGCCGCGGCGATCCTCGACCAGCTGCCTACGGGTCCGGTGTCGGAGTTGCGGCTCCACGCGCCGTTCCTCGACCGCGATGCCTCCGCGATCGATGCGCTGATCAGGCGATTTCGGCCGGACGCGGTGCAGTTGCTGGTACGGCCGGGCGAAACCGTCATGCAGCCGGACTCGGTGCGCAGAGTGACCCAAGACCTAGGCGTTGCACTGACGGTGCTAGAGGACCAAGGGGTCCGCTACCGGCACGGCAAGCTTGTCGAAGCGGTTCGGCCGGACGGCACGCTGTGGACGCTGACCGGAAGTCCGAACCTCTCCCGATCCGCACTGCTTCGGTCAGTCGGCGAGGGCGGCAACGTCGAGGTGGGCGTTATCCGCGAGCGAAGTGGCACATTGTTTCCCGCCGGAGCCCCGATTCCGCTGAGCTCCCTACGGCCCGTGGCCATTCCGAGCGACGACGCCGGTCGAGCCGGCCGCACCAATCTCCTGCTCGCCTGCGAGCGCACCGAAGACGGCTTGGCCGTGACCTTCGCCGCCCCGACCACCACCGCCGTGGAGATCGATGTCTCGGCGAGTACGCACTTCGATGACTGGGAGACGGTAGGTGTTCTCCCGTCCGGTGCGATCGACGCGAAGCTTCCCGGCATCGACCGGCCCGGCGGCACCCGAGCCCGTGCGACCTGGCTCGACGCTGGGGTACGCCGGTACGGCACGTTGCTCTTCGTCACCGACGGCCAGCGAGTCCGAGAGCGCGTCGGCGAGACCTCGGCGCCCTCCCGGACGGCGCGAGGCCCGGCCGAGCTGATCACCGATTCTCGGCTCTGGGCCATCTGGCAGCGGGCAATCGGCGAGCTCTCGGCAGCACGAGCAGCAGTTGCGGTGCCACGGGTAGGCGGTTCTGCGGGTCCCGGCAGCGAGGCCGACGACGACACCGCGTCCGGCGTCGGCCTCCGTCTGGATGACGAAGTCGAAGACTGGCTAACCTACACCGACGAGGCCAAAGAGCAGGTCGGCTCGGCAATGTTCCACTTCGCGCTCGGCGGTCTCCCCGCCTTGCGCGCGAACGCAGCCGCGCCCCCGGCCAAGCTCGCAGAACAGACCGACCGGCTCGTCGACGAGCGCGCGGCCGGCCTGGACGAAGACGACGCTGAGGCGGTCAACGAGGACACCGATCCGTACGCTGCGGAGTCGACCGACGCAGAGAGCGACGACACGGAGGCCCAGGCCGACGCGTTGATCGCTGTCCGCCTGACTGCGGAGAAGCGGCGGCGAGCTCGAGACCTCGGACGCATCGTCGCCGACGACCTTGTCCACCTTCCCGCGATCCCGCGCCTCGCCGTCGTTAGCCTCGTGCTGGTCGGCATCCGGAGCGATCTCTGGGAGTCGCCGTTCGGCCAGGACGGATGGATGCGGGTACTGGGCGCAGCGCTACAGCATCTCGATCGCGGCGACATCCCGCGCGAAGCCACGGCGAACTTCGGCAGCGTGTCGGCGGTGGGCCTCTACCTCCTGCGGGAGCATCGTCCGGCGGGCCGGACGTCCGAGGGGCTGATGTACGAGGCAGTCTCCGCGGACATTGCTCACCTGTGTGCCGCAGCTGAGCCGGCGATCGTCGCGCAGCACGCCCTGCCCTACACAAACGGCCGCGGCTTCCCCCTCGACCCGGACGACGTCATGCGGGTCGTCGCCCTGCTGGTGCAGGGCGACGCCGCCGCCGACGCACTCGAGCAGCTGGAACGCGACCACCCGTCCTGGCGAGCCCACCGCCACAGTGCGCGGATCTTCCACGTCCATGGTGATTTCACGAGCCCATTCCGAGGCGCCGCCGAACTACTGGAAGCGCTCCCGGCAACCGAAAGTTTTGCCGTCTGGGCCACGAATGACCGAGATCGGTGGGCGGCGGCGGCTCGTCGCCGCGACGACCTCATCCACGTCGAACCGCGCGGCGAGCGGCTGCACTGGGGTCATCACCGCTTGACCAGCTTGATCTCGCCCACCGCAGTGGCGCGCGATGCCGGAGTTGCCCAGCGCAGCCGGGTACTCCACGTTCCGACGACCCGGAGTTTTCGGGAGGCCGAGGACATCCTTGACGCCGTCGGGCTCGATATCGCAGCCGGACCGCCGGTGAACTGCCCGGATCTCGATCTATTCGCGCCACGCGTACGTTGAGGGCTTGTAGCCGGACGGGCGTGACTGTCAGCGCTTTTCGATAACCCGGCCGGCTGCGCCAGCGCCGGTGTTTCTGGGAGCGTCCAGCGGTCGCGTGCTTCCATCGGACATGGTGCGTTGCACTTCGCTTCCTGGCCTGTGCGCGGCCGCATCAAAGGCTCGGGGTCGCTGGGGCAGTCGCAGGCGAGCTCGTGCTGGTCAGCCAGCGCTGCGACCAAGGAGGGTTACGTCGTGCACGGCGGTCCTGCGCATCGACGACGAATGAGGTCCTACGGCGACTTTCCGTGGTCGAGTCATGGCACCTTGTAAGGATGAAGAGGGGGTCGCGTCGGGTCGACATTCCAACAGACTTGCGACCTATGGGGCGGCACTTAGCCATCATCGGTGCGATTGGCACCGGTTTCTTCGTACTGACGATGGCGATCCTGCTGCTCACCGTTGGACAGGCGGCCGCTGCCGACGTACGACGCGACCGACTAGACATCGTGAAGATCGCGTTGAGCGTCGTCGCGGGCGTCGGCGGCATGGTCGCGCTGGTCGTGGCCTACCGCAGGCAGCGCGTCGTCGAAGATGCACATCGACACACACAAACAGTCGAAGCCGACAAAGCCCATGATGCACTCGAACGGCGGATCACCGACGCCTACCGCCATGGGGTTGAGCAGCTCGGCAGTGATCGTGCCGCAGTCCGACTCGGCGGCATGTACGCCCTAGAGCGGCTCGCCCAACAGAATCCAGCGCACCGTCAGATCGTCGTCGACGTGCTGTGTGCCTACCTGCGTATGCCGTACGAGCTCACCGAAGCGCTCGGAGCAGACGATGCTGCGGCAGTCACTGAAATCGACTCGGCTGACTCTCGCTCACAGGCGCGAAGCGCGCAAGAGGAACGCGAGGTCCGGCTGACCGCCCAACGCATCCTTGCTCGGCACCTCCGTCTGGCTACTCCCGGGCAAACCACCGATACCTCCGACTCACCGTGGACCGACGTCGATCTTGACCTCACCGGCGCCGTACTTATCGCCTTCGACCTCGAGCAATGCCAGCTGCGCAGTCTCCGCATGAGCCTCGTCATCTTCGTGGACGATGCAACTTTCCGGAACGTACGCGTCGGCGACGCGGCGACCTTTCGAGCAGCCACCTTCCAAGCCGCCGCGGACTTCCGCGGCGCCGCGTTCGCCGGGGATGCAGATTTCGGCACGACGACCTTCGGCGGGCAGGCCGCCTTCGACAGGTCCGCGTTCGCCGGTGACGCCTGGTTCGGCGGCGTCACCTTCGCGAGCGACACCGGATTCGACGACGCTGTATTCAGCAGCGCGGCCGGCTTCCACAGCGCCAAGTTTCTAGGTACAACTGCTTTTGATGGTGTGACGTTCAGGCAAGTTGCGGGGTTCCACGGAGCGACTTTCCAGGAGATCGCTGGCTTTGACACCGCACGGTTTGGCGGCGACGCCTGGTTCGACGGCGTCTGTTTCAACCAAGATGCTGGCTTCAGACGTGTCTGCTTCAGCCACACCGTTGGCTTCCGCGCCGCTGTCTTCGGCGGCAGCGCGTGGTTCCCGGGTAGTCGATTCGACGGCAATGCCTGGTTCGACGCGAGCACCATCGCCCGAGCGGCATGGTTTATCAACAGCCACTTCTCACGCGGAGCCTGGTTCGACGACCCAAGCTACGTCCGCGCCCGTTTCGACGACGCCACACTCGATACCGCGCACACCGCCAGCCCCAGGCAATGGCCGTCAGGCTGGGGCGTCACGACGCACGCGGCAACTGCTGGGACTGCGAAGCTGGTCCGCGGTGGTCGACGGCATTAGGTGAGCAATCAGGCGCGGTCCTTCCTGGCGCCGAACGCGTCGCATTCACGGCGGCCTACCACCCTTGACGCTGGACTCGCGCATCCAGGAACCAAGCTATCAGCCGTAGCAGTACCGCCGCCGACGGTTGCTCGTGGTATGAGCTTGCCCCACTGATCGCCTTCCGTCGCAGTCTCAGGAACGTGACCGCCCAGGCGAATCTGACCGGATGAGAGAGGTGCGCACGGACCAGGTTGTAGCGCGTCAAACCGGTAGCCGAATGGCGCCCTTCGTCATGGGGTACGGCGATTGATCGCGCGAATTGCCTCGATGACGCCATCCACGAGATCGGGGTGGGAGGCATACGCCTGGAGTCGCGTAACTGTAGCCGTGTCGCCGAGCTGCGCTAGTCCACCGATCACGTACCGGTCCATACGCTCCTGGTCTGCACGATGGTGCATCGTGCTGACCTCGTCGCGATGCTCCAGGGCCCAATCCAGCAGCGCCAGAAGTTGGCGTGGGAACGCTTCGCACAGCTCGCGATGGCCGACCATATGGCGGTCGTCGCTCCCGAAGTCCGCTTGCTGTAGCTCGTACAGCACGGTTACTGCTGCAGCCGGCAGCTCCTGCCGCAGGAGATCCCACAGCGCTTCCGCGCGGCTGAGGTCGACGGGGTTGCGGTAGAGCGCGAGGATGATCCCGTCGATACAACGCCATGCTCGCTCCAGCGGTCCGGGGGTCTCGGCGTCCGCTGCTGGAGGCAACTCGTCGAACAGCCCGGCCCAGCCGCGGAGAGCGTGAAGATGTGCTCCGACGGCGATCTGCGGCATGAACGTGTCCACTGGTGCGACTCGCGCATGGCGAGCCAGCGCCTCAATGATTCGCGGGTCGGCCTGGTCGGCAGCGTCAGCGACCTGCGCGACCACCCAGTCATCGGCGAAATTGGGCCCCTCCGCGAGAGCAGCTAGCGCGAACAGCCGCAGGCGTCGGCTCTCGGGGAGAGCGCCGATTGCCTCACTGTAGGGTCCAACGATCCGCTCGCGCTCGAACAACTGGCCGACGATCCCGACAGCCCTTTTCGCTGTCTCGGGCGAGCTCTCGGCCGCGAGCACGGTGGCGATGGCCTCCTGGATTTGCTCCAGGCTGAAGATCGGCTCAATCTGGCCATACGCGGCAAGGGCCTCGATCAGCTGCGTCGAGAGGAAAATGTTCTCTGTCTCGCAGCCTTCAAGCTCCTCGATCATCCGGTCACGAACGGCGGGCTCCAGCTCGCTGGCGGCACTTTCAGCTGCGGCGAGCATTTGCAGGCGCAAGTGATAGCCGCCGGCCGTCCACCCCCGCCGGAAAAGATCGGGCAGGTGCCGCGCGTCGTCGCTATGCCCAAGGGGGTCGCTTAAGAGTCCGGCCACAAAGAGCCTGCTCCAGCCAGAGCCGTCCACGCGCCACAAGTGCGTTGCGAACGGCGATGAGTAACGGACGCCCCATCGCTGCCAGCGGCCAGTCCGGAGGACCCCGGCGATGATCGTGGCCGCGAGGTCCCTCGGCCGAGAGACCATCGCCGAGTTGTAAGTAGTAGCGACGAGCAGCGTTATCGCCGCGGGATGACCGTGTTCGCCAAGTACCCCGTACTGCCGGCGGAACGCGTCATCAGTGCGGTCGAGCAGACTGCCGACCTCGTCAACGAGGAGGCCATCCTGAAGCCCGAGTCCGACAGCGCCCAGTAGTGCGACTTCGCCGTCAGTCCATGACCTGTCCATACGCCAGTGTGCGGATAGCGGATCATTCGGATCAGGCACGACTAGATCCGCGGTCGCGGTCAAGCGCATCGCCTCTATGAGGAGCCGTCGCGCGGTGTCGATGACGTGCTGAGCGGTAGCTGCGCCAAATCGCCCACGGGCGGCGTCGGACAAGAGCGCGTCATTGCCGATCGCCAGCAGGGCATCGTGACGCCGTTGAGCATCGGGCTCGAGCAAGAGCGCGTGCAGACGCAGATCCCGTTGCGAGGGCTCCTGGAGGGCTTCCCCAAGTGCGGTGCCGTCGGGACTCGCGAGCGCAAGATGCTCCGCTGCCAGAAAGCGTCCGAACAGCTCGTGGATGAACCGAACGCGACCCTGTTGCGCGAGCACCAGCGGGCTGTCAAGTACGGCATCGATGTCCGAGGACGTCAACTGAGGTGTGCGTCGGAGCGCGGTGGACGCTTCGCCGGCAAGAAGCGCGGTACGAATCTGCGTGTCCATCAGGTGGGCAAGCGCCCGCAAGCCGCTGCGGATAGCTTCGCTGCCGGTGCGCTTACCGACATAGGCGTCGAGCAGATCCGTAGTGCTCGCATCGTGAGGGAGCGCAGCCGCGCACTGCGCGGCGAGCGACAGCTCGAACGGTGTCTGGATTGCATCTGGGACGGAAACGCCATCCGGTAGTCCGTATGAACGCAGAAGGGCATTCCGTTCGTCGGCGTCGGGCAACTCCAGGCTAATGGTCACGGGAACTGCGCTCGATGCGAGTGGCGGGACGACCGTGGAAGTGATGAGCACACTCGTCGAGACCCGGAGTCGCAGCGCGGCAAGTTGCTCCAGCAACTGAGCGCGGTGCGCATCGGCGCAAAGCTCGAAGGCATCGAGGACGACGACCACGAGCGTGCCGAGTTCGTTGGCCTTGCGTAAGAGAGGCCAAGCTTCTTCGCTGGTGTGCGGAGCCATGGCGCGGGCGAGTAGCTGACCGAATTGGCCTTTTTCGTACTCGTCGCATCGCAGCCACACCACGAGTGCCCCTGACCGGCTTAGTTCGAGTGCGGTATGACGAGCGAGATGCGTCTTGCCGCTGCCCGATTGGCCTAGAGCGTGTTTGAGAAGCGTCTCGTTCGTTGGGTGATGCGTGGCTCGTGGTGATCTGACGAACGCCGAGTGGGAAGTCCTGTCGGCGCTGTTGCCGCCGGCGAAGCCGGGTGGCCGGCCGCCGCGTCCGCGGCGGCAGGTCATCGACGCGATCCGGTGGCGGATCCGGACCGGCGCGCCGTGGCGGGATCTGCCCGAACGGTATGGGCCGTGGGAGACCGCGTATGGGCTCTTCCGGGACTGGCAGCGCGACGGCACGTGGGCGCAGATCGTCGCTGATCTGCAGTCCCGGGCGCAGGCGCGTGGGCTGATCACCTGGGATGTGTCGGTGGACTCGACCGTGGTCCGGGCCCACCAGCACGCCGCTGGCGTG